>CAZZDQ010000026.1:0-16228 GCA_964652845.1 uncultured Chitinophaga sp. | reverse complement strand
GCAGCCGGCATTGTTTATGGAAAGGGCGCTCAATTCGGGTGAACACAACACTCCTTTCCGGTCATGGCTCCAACTGATGTTGACATGATAAATATGTTCTTTCATATCCCGTGATTTGGAGCAAAAATATTACCGGGAAGAGAGCCAGAATATGATATAAGTCAGTGCAAAGCATGAGATAGAAAAACAGCCCCTTAGGATTATATTTGCATACTATGTCCGGAGAATTGAAAAAAGAAGAGCATCACCTGAATTTTATTGAAGAGATCATTGAAAATGACCTTCATAATGGCCGTTACAATGAGATTATCACCCGTTTCCCGCCTGAGCCCAATGGGTACCTGCATATCGGCCATGCTTCGAGCATTTGCCTGAATTTCGGTCTCACGCAAACATTTCCAGGTTCTACCAACCTCCGGTTTGATGATACCAATCCCGTCACAGAAGAAACCGAATATGTCGATAGCATCAAGGAAGATATCCGCTGGCTGGGTTTCAACTGGAAAAATGAACGCTATGCATCGGATTATTTTGAAGAGTTATATCAATTCGCGATAAAGCTGATCCGAAAAGGTCTGGCATATGTGGATGACAGTACCAGCGAGGAAATGGCCGCCCAAAAAGGTACACCTACTACTCCGGGGACGAACAGCCCTTTTAGGAACAGAACTGTGGAAGAAAACCTGGACCTGTTTCAGCGGATGAAAGCAGGAGAATTCCCTGACGGATCAAAAACACTGAGAGCCAAGATCAATATGGGCCATATCAACATGCTCATGCGTGACCCGGTATTGTACCGCATCAAGCATGCCGACCATCACCGTACCGGCGCTGCCTGGTGTATTTACCCTATGTATGACATGGCACACGGGCAAAGTGATTCGATCGAAAATATCACCCATTCCATCTGTACGCTTGAATTCCTTCCTCACCGGGAATTATATGACTGGCTCATCGAAAAATTGGAGATTTTTCCATCTCATCAATATGAATTTGCAAGAAGGAACATCAATTTCACTGTTACCAGTAAACGCCGTCTGCTGCAACTGGTCCAGGAGGGTTACGTCACAGGCTGGGACGACCCCCGCATGCCTACGATCAGTGGTTTGCGCAGAAGGGGTTATACGCCTGAAAGTATCCGCGATTTCTGTGGCAGGGTAGGTATTGCCAAAAGAGAGAATATCGTGGATGTTGGCTTACTGGAATTTTGCGCCCGCGAACACCTGAATAAGATCTCATTGAGAAGGATGGTGGTCTTTGATCCGCTCAAGGTCATCATAACGAATTATAAGGGGAATGAGGAGTATCTGGGCAGTGAAAATAATCCTGAAGATCCTGAAGCCGGAAGCAGGGAGATCCCTTTTAGTGGGGAACTTTTCATTGAAAGAGATGATTTTATGGAAAACCCGCCTAAAAAATATTTCAGGTTATCTCCGGGACAGATGGTCAGGCTGAAAAGTGCCTATATCATTAGATGTGATGAGGCAGTCAAGGATGCATCCGGGAAGATCATCGCACTCAATTGCAGCTATATTCCTGAAAGCAGGAGCGGCCATGATACCAGCGGAATTCACGTAAAAGGAACCCTGCATTGGGTAAGTGTGCGGCATGCACAGACCGTGGAAGTGAGGCTTTACGACAGGCTTTTTATGGTGGAGGACCCCACCAATGAGGAAGGCGATTTCAAATCATATATCAACCCGCATTCTTTAGAGGTCATTTCAGAAGCATATGCTGAGCCGTCTATCCTGGATACTGGTCCTGGCGGGCGTTACCAGTTCCTCCGTAAAGGATATTTCACACCGGACCGGGATTCCAGCCCTCAAAAACCCATTTTCAATAAAACCGTGGACCTCAGGGAGGGATGGAAGCCTCCGCATGAGAAATAAGTAGATTTTCCGGTTTTTTGACAGATAAAAAATTGATACTTATATCGCAAGCTTTTCAATATATTTGTTTTTCCAACCTACGTTTACTGCGAAGGGAATAAATAACCTTTCGATGGGTAGGTCATCGTAGTTCACGCATACTTTCCTAAAGGATCGGGATGGGTATTTCACCCGGATTCTTTCTTACTGTTTCTACTTAGATTCCTAATTTAACTGGCCCAAACATTTCTCTGATTTGCTCTAATTTAGTGGGGGGAAATGTTGCAAAAAAGATTTGTTTTTTTTTGAAAATTCTATAACTTGCGCTAGTAGTGTGCAGGAGTGATTTCGTGGGGGTGATTTTTATCATTTTTAAAACTAAACTTTTTATGAGAAATTTTTTTACTCATCTATTCTCTTTGACTGGGTTATTGGTGACTTTCTCTTTTAGTTTAAACACCAATGCACAGCAGAAACCTGAAACCATACAAAAAGTTGGAGCACCTGTTTCTGTTACAGGTCATTTGGTAAGAATTACTCCAAAACTTGCCGATATTGACAGAACTACCATGTATGGTAAGCCACTTGTTATAACACGGGATATGGATGGCGTTATTGGGATTGGAAAAAATGTGGATAAGACTGAAGAAGCACTGGAAGAACAAATGGAAGAAAAAATAAACAAGGAATATAAAGATGCCATCCATAACAGCCAGCAAAAACCCGGGACAGAGAATCCGTTACTAAACCGTCCTTCCATTACGCCTAGCGTCCCCGGTACTTCAATCATTCGTAGTTTCGATGCCCAAACCTCACCGGGCCTTCAGCCGACAGATAATAACATGGCGGCTGGTCCTAACCATATTATCCAGATCGTAAACAATACTTCCGGGTCTCAATTCACCATCTGGAACAAATCAGGAGTTATCGTTCAGCCCGCAACTGTCCTGGCAAGTATTACGGGTATCGCAGGATTCGGAGATCCTAACGTTCTTTATGACCAGCTCGCTGACAGGTGGATGTTAACAGAATTCGGACCATCCCCTTGCTGTAGTGAACTGATCATCGCAGTTTCTGTGACAAACAATCCGACCGGGTCATGGAAAGTATATTCCTATACGGATGCTTCATTTTTCCCTGATTATCCTAAATTTTCTGTTTGGAATAACGCTTATTATGCCTATACGAATGACTTTAATTCCGCCGGAACTTCTTATTTGGGTTCCTCCGTTTGGGCATTTGACCGTACAGCGATGTTGGCTGGTGCAGCTACTGCAACGATGGTCAGGCAACGACTCAGCCTCAGTAACGGAGTTGCAATGGGAACGGTTGGATTGGAAGGCATGACTACTTCCTCACTGAATGGCCTTTATGTAGTACCCTCAACAGCTACCACGATAAGTATTTTTGAAGTGACACCTAATTTTGGTGGTCCTTCAATTACGGTCGGGCCATTAATTCCTTTAACAGTTAATACCTGGGGTGTAGGTCCCGGATCCGTTCCGCAACAGGGCGGGGGCACCATACAAACGCTTTCTCCCCGTATGATGTTTAAAAACAATTATCGTATTAATGGAACCAATGAATCCATTGTCTGCACCCACACGATCGCAAATGGCGGCCTGGCCGCTGTACGGTGGTATGAATTCAGGCGAGTCGCAGGGGTCTGGACGGTCTATCAACAGGGGGATATTACAGGTTCAGATGGTAACAGCCGGTTTATGCCCGCCATTTCAATGGATGGTTGTGGAAATATTGCGCTGATGTACGATGTATCCGGTAGCACGGCAAATCCTTCAGTAAAATATACCGGTCGCAACCAATTTGATCCAGTTAATACGATGCCATTGGGAGAACAAACAATAATTAACGCGGCAGTAAACTTCGGTGGCTTCCGGTGGGGTGATTATAATGCAACTGTTCAGGATTATAACGCACCAGGTTCACCTTTTAATCAAAACTTCTGGAGCACATCACAATATGCTAATCAACTGACCCGTATTACTAATTATACTATAACGGGTGGCTGTTCTCCTGCACCGATAATCGTGAGTGCAGGTTCAAGCATTGTGGCTGAGGGATGTGCGCCGGCAAATGGCGTAATAGATCCTACTGAGAACGTAACCGTAAGCTTCTGCTTGCAGAATACAGGAAATTTAAATACAACCAACCTGGTAGCCACTATGCAGGCATCCGGCGGTGTAAATCCTATCACAGTATCACAGAATTATGGTGTAGTAGCTGCGGGCGGCCCTGCTATTTGCAGGAATTTCACATTCACTAACAGCGGCATTTGCGGCGGGACCATCACTGTAACTTTGCAATTACAGGATGGAGCAACCAATCTTGGCACCGTTACATATTCATTTACTTTAGGGGTAGCCAATGTTACGACCACGGTTTTACCTAATGGTGGATTTGAAACCGGAAGTTTGCCACCGTGGGTGGTTCAGGCAGTCAATCCTGCGCCGGTTGTAAATGCAACGGCTCCTCATACCGGAACCTTTGCAGCATTTTTAGGTAGCCTTGCAGCCCCAGAACCAAATGGAGATTGTTCTTTCTTCCAACCAATAACGGTCCCTGCCAGTGGCGGTATCCTTAGCTTCTGGTATAAACCATTTACAACAGATGCCATTGTCTTTGACTGGCAGGATGCATATATTACCAATGCTGCCGGTACTGCCATATTGTCTACGATCATGCACGTATGTACGGGTACTGCAGCAACTCCCTACTCTCAGGTCACTTTCAATCTAAGTGCTTATGCAGGACAAAACGTAGGGGTTAAATTCCTGGTCCACCAGGATGGTTTCGGAGATGTAACAAATATGTATGTGGATGATGTAACGATTACGTCAACAACCTATACTTGTTGCGGTGCTCCACCACCTTGTATCATTAACTGCCCGGCCAATATTGTAACGAATAATGCACCAGGTCAGTGCGGGGCAAATGTGAACTTCACTATAACGGGCAGTGGTGCCTGCGGAAACTTTACGAGCAACCCCGCTTCAGGGAGCTTCTTCCCTGTGGGAACCACACCTGTTACGGCATCGTCACAATCAGGGGCCACATGCAACTTTACAGTGACAGTTAATGACGCGGAACCGCCTGTCACAACCTGTCCTGGCAATGCAACTAGATCAACCAATCCGAATGTTTGTACTTATACGGCAGTTGGAACTGAGTTTAATTCAACAGCTACGGATAATTGTACACCCAGCGGCTCCATTGTAAAGACCTATACTTTAACAGGCGCCACTACAGGAAGCGGCTCCACAACATTGGCAGGCCGTGTATTCAACCAGGGTGTAACGACCGTAACGTGGACCTCTGCCGATGCGGCTGGCAACACTTCAACTTGTTCATTCACTGTTACTGTAAACGACACGCAGCCTCCTTCGGCCATTTGCCCGGTTAATGCAAATAAAACGACACCGGTTGGATCTTGCGTTTATGTTGCCAATGGTACAGAGTTTGATGTGACTTCAACGGATAACTGTACACCTGCGGGCTCCATAGTGAAAACGTATAACTTGACCGGGGTTACAACCGGGTCAGGTACAGCTACTTTAGCAGGTAAAGCATTTAATATAGGTGTAACCACTGTTACCTGGACAACACAGGATTTGGCAGGCAATACCAATTCATGTTTCTTTACCGTAACAGTAGCTGACGGACAATTGCCTGTAATAGATGTGCAGCCAAGTAACCAATTCGGTTGCGTAGGTGGTAGTTCCTCCTTCAGTGTAACTGCTCATACAAGCCCGAATGCTGGAGGCCCGATCGCTTATCAATGGCAGGTTTGGAACGGCAGCGCCTGGGTGAACGTAACAGGAGCTACTACAAACACCCTGACCTTGTCAAACCTGGCCCTGTCGCAGAATACCAATAGCTACCGGGTTCGTTTAACCGGATTGTGCACGACGATCTTCTCCGCTTACGGTACCCTGTATGTGAATGCCCTGCCGATTGTGAACATACTGCCGAGCAGGAGCACGGCCTTGTTGCCCGGACAGATCGTAGATCTTAATTCTGCAGTGAACCCTGTGGGAGGAGTTTATCAGTGGTTAAAGAATGGAGTAGCCATTCCGGGAGCCACCAATCCTTCCCTGACAGGATTAACGGTAGATGATATCGGGCACTACAGGCTTGTTTACACGGATCCCAACGGATGTACGCAAACAGCCGATATAGATATTACCGGCCAGGCTTCGGATAAACTGTATGTATACCCGAACCCGAACCGCGGTGACTTCCAGGTAAGGTTCTACAACCAGGCCAATCAAGCTGTCAATATCAACATCTTTGATGCCAAGGGAGCCCAGGTGCTCACAAAAGCAGTGACCACCACGGGTATCACTTACTCCAGGATCGACATCAGTATGGGATGGATGTCAGAAGGCACCTATCTCTGTCAGGTGATCAATGCTTCCGGTAAGGTTATCGGCACGAAGAAGTTCGTGATGTACCATTGATCGGTTGAATCTTTAAGATACAAGCCGTCCCGCTCAGCGGGGCGGCTTTTTTTATATCAAAACAGCAATCCTTTCCGGTAACTAACTTTACAGCATGGAAACGGTATTGGTAATAGACGATGAAGAAAAATTACGCAGCCTGCTTGCCAAGATCATCAGGCTGGAAGGATTTGAAGTAATAGAAGCGGGTGACTGCAGATCCGGACTCAGGAAACTGGATATGCGGGAAGCTAATGTTGTGGTCTGCGATGTGAAATTGCCTGATGGTAACGGGGTGGAGCTGGTGAAGATCATTAGGGAAAAACACCCGGACACAGAGATCATATTGCTGACAGCGTTTGGCAATATTCCTGACAGTGTTCAGGCGATCAAAGGAGGTGCATTTGACTATATCACCAAAGGTGACGATAATAACAAGATCATTCCTCTTCTGTATAAAGCAATGGAAAAGGCCTCCTTGACAAAGAGGATCCGTCAGCTGGAGAGACAACTGGGGGATAAATATTCGATCAACCAGGTCATCGGAAGATCAAAGGCCATTCAAGCAGCCAAAGATGCCGCCGAAAAAGTAGCAGGCACTGACGCTACTGTTTTACTTACCGGGGAAACGGGAACGGGGAAAGAAGTATTTGCAAAAGCCATCCATGCCGGCAGCCAGAGAGCAAATAAAGATTTTATTGCCATCAATTGCTCAGCATTCAGTAAAGAGCTCCTGGAAAATGAATTGTTCGGCCATAAAGCGGGTGCTTTTACCGGGGCGGATCATGACAGCAAGGGAATCTTTGAAGAAGCGAACGGAGGGACCGTTTTTTTGGATGAGATCGGTGAAATGACACTTGACATGCAGGCCAAACTTCTTCGTGTACTGGAAACAGGCGAATTCCTGAAAGTGGGCAACAGTAAAATGACCAGGGTGAATGTGCGGATCATTGCAGCCACCAACAGGGACCTTCGGAAAGAAATTGAGGACGGGCAATTCAGGGAAGATCTTTATTACAGGATATCGGTATTTCATATCGCATTGCCCCCGCTTCGGGAAAGAGTGGCTGATATTGAAGAACTTGCCGTTCATTTCGTCAGGCAATTCTCGGCCAAGACCAATAAAAGGATCTCCGGCTTTTCAGAAAAATACCTGGAAGCCATGCAGGTTCATGACTGGAAAGGGAATATACGGGAATTGAAAAATGTGATCGAACGAAGTGTCATCCTTTCGGATCGTGAGAGGATCGATACCGATACATTGCCGCCTGAATTCCACAACCGGGCCCTGAACCATTCTCCCGTCAAACAACTTTCTGCCTTTGACCTGGCCAGCGCTGAAAAGATACATATTCAAAAAGTGCTGAACTATACCGGGGGAAATAAAACGGAAGCGGCCCGTTTGCTGAATATCGGGCTGACCACTTTATACCGGAAGCTGGATGAATACAAAATGGATTGACCCTTTCAAATCGGCAGGGCAGCCCTTTCATTTTGAAAGGGTTTTTTTATAATCATGACCTGATCAGCACACCTGAAATCCTTAGTGGTAAAGGAATTCACGTAACGACATTTTCGGTGGCCCGCTTGTTGGATACCCCTAGTAAACCAATGCAGCCATGACACTCCTCATTCTGATACTTGCAGCACTGCTTTTATTTATTTTTTTCTTCAGGGCCATTAATTATTTCGAAAATATATAAACCATGCTCTTATTATTCATCATCGCACTGGCGGTTTTTCTTTATATGTGTTATGTATTGCTGAAACCTGAAAAATTTTGAACCATGAACACTGAGATCACAGGCGTTGTATTCATATTTGCCCTTTTGGTTATCCTGGCCATCCCATTGGGAAAATACATTGGCAAGGTGTTCAGCGGAGAAAAAACCTGGCCCGACTGGCTGCTTAACCCGCTGGATAAAATATTTTATAAGGTCGGCGGCATTGATAGTAAAAAGGAGATGACCTGGAAACAACACCTGATGGCCTTTCTCATCATCAATCTTTCCTGGTTCCTGCTTTCCATGTTTGTTCTGACGAATATGAGCTGGCTGCCCCTCAATCCAGATAAAAATCCTTCCATGAGCGCCGACCTGGCATTTAATACGACGGTCAGTTTCATCAGTAATACGAATATTCAGCATTATTCAGGGGAAACCTCCATGTCTTACCTCGGGCAGTTGGTCCTGATGCTATTCCAGTTTATCAGCGCAGGATGCGGGATCGCAATCTGCGCAGTTGTGTTTTTTGCGATGAGGGAAAAGACCAGCCAGAAATTGGGTAATTTTTATTTCCTCTTTGTTCGCTCCTGCACCCGGATCCTGTTACCCATCGCTCTGGTAGTGGCCTTACTGCTTTTATTCAATGGGATGCCCATGACCTTCAAAGGAAAGGACAACCTGATTTCCTTGCAGGGAGATACGGTACAGGTAAGCCGCGGACCCGTTGCTGCTATGATCGCCATCAAACAGATCGGGACCAACGGGGGAGGTTTTTTTGGCCCTAACTCCGCTCATCCGTTCGAAAATCCTAACTACTTCACGAATATCGTAGAGAATGTTTCCATCATACTCATCCCGATGGCAATGGTTTTTGCATTGGGCTATATCCTGAAAAGGAGGAGGCTGGCCTGGACGATTTTTGGGGTCATGCTTATCGGGTTTCTATTGTTGATGATCCCCGCAGTGATCACGGAGATGAAAGGCAACCCTGCCTTCACAAAGATGGGCATTCAGCAACATGCAGGAAATATGGAAGGCAAGGAGCTCCGGTTCGGGTCTGCGGCTTCTGCTTACTGGGCGATTAATACGACCGTGACCAGTAATGGTTCCGTAAATGCGATGCACGACAGCATGATGCCGTTGACAGGAATGTTATGTATGTTGGGAATGATGATAAATTCATTTTTCGGCGGGGTGGGCGTAGGCTTTCTCAATTTCTACATATTCATGATCCTGGCCGTATTCATCAGCGGGCTCATGGTTGGCAGGACACCAGAATTCCTTGGGAAAAAGATTGAAACAAGGGAAATGAAAATCGCGATGATCATTGCCCTGTTGCATCCGCTCCTGATCCTGGCGGGCACTGCGCTTGCAAGCTATACTTATGCCCGACACCCGGCGGTGTATGCCGGTTGGCTGAGCAGCCCCGGCTACCACGGCTTCAGTGAAATGCTCTATGAATATTCTTCCGCTTCAGCGAATAACGGAAGCGAATTTGCCGGCCTGAATGCCAATACACCTTTCTGGAATATATCGGATGGCATTATTATGATGCTGGCAAGATACCTGCCGATCATCGGCCCGGTTGCCATTGCCGGACTGCTGGCAAATAAAAAATATATTCCTGAAAGTGCCGGTACCCTGAAAACGGATACCGCCACATTCGGGTTGATGGTCTTTGCAGTGATTGCTATCGTAGCTGCTTTATCATTTTTCCCCGGGCTTGCGCTGGGGCCTATTTCCGAATATTTTTCCATGCATTAAACATAGCCGATGAAAAGAAGATCGTCTAATAAATTATTTCAAAAAGAGCTTGTAATGGAAGCGCTGAAGGACTCTTTTTTGAAACTGAGCCCTGCAAAAATGTTCCACAACCCGATAATGTTCACTGTCTGGGTGGGCACACTGGTGATGGGGGGTGTATGCATATGGATCGGGACCGGGGAAAAAGCACAGGGTAGCCTTGTCTATAACCTGATTATTACAGCTGTCCTTTTTGTTACACTTCTGTTTGCCAATTTTGCCGAAGCGATCGCAGAAGCAAGAGGGAAGGCCCAGGCGAACAGTCTCAGGAAAACAAGGGAAGAAACACCAGCCAAATGGATACAGCCGGTAGGTGAAATGTATGTAGATGAATTAAAGATCATTCCTTCTTCACAGTTGAAAAAGGGGGATGTGTTTTTATGCGAAGCCGGAGATATCATTCCTTCAGACGGGGAAATCATCGAGGGTCTGGCCACGATCGATGAAAGCGCTATCACCGGTGAAAGCGCGCCGGTGATCCGCGAAGCGGGCGGAGATAAGAGCAGCGTTACCGGTGGCACCAAAGTTTTGTCAGACAGGATCAAAGTGAAAGTGACCACGGAGGCTGGGGAAAGTTTCCTGGATAAAATGATCGCACTGGTGGAAGGGGCCACCCGTCAAAAAACACCCAGTGAGATCGCCCTGACCATCTTGCTGTCCGGCTTTACGCTGGTTTTCATTATCGTGACAGTTACCCTGAAACCTTTTGGCGATTATGCAAAGACCCCGATCACCATTGCCGCCTTTATTTCCTTGTTCGTTTGTCTGATCCCGACTACGATTGGAGGTTTGTTATCGGCTATCGGTATCGCGGGGATGGACCGGGCCCTGCGGGCCAATGTGATCACGAAAAGCGGTAAGGCGGTGGAAACAGCCGGCGATGTAGATGTACTTTTATTGGATAAAACGGGAACGATCACTATTGGGAACAGGAAGGCTACGAATTTTTACCCGGCCAACGGGGTGGATGAAGATCATTTCATACGGTCCGTGGTGCTGAGCTCGCTGGCGGATGATACGCCTGAGGGAAAATCGATCATTGAACTGGCAGGCATTGATGTAAAGAATTTTCAGCCAAACAATCCGCGGTTTATCAAATTCACTGCTGAAACCAGGAGTTCAGGCATTGATTTCGGCGATACCAGGATCAGGAAGGGTGCCGCTGATGCGATCCGCCAGCTCTGTGAAAAATACGGTCATCCTTTTCCGGAAGAAACGATCAAGATCGTAAAGGGCATTTCAAGTAATGGCGGAACACCGCTGGTTGTTAGCGAAAATGAGAAAGTTATCGGCGTAATAGAATTGCAGGATATCATTAAACCTGCGATCCAGGAAAGATTTGAACGGTTGCGCAAAATGGGGATCAAAACTGTGATGGTCACGGGAGATAACCCGCTTACGGCAAAATATATCGCTGATAAGGCAGGGGTGGATGATTTCATTGCAGAAGCTAAACCAGAAGATAAAATGATCTATATCCGCAACGAACAATCGGGTGGAAGATTAGTGGCCATGATGGGTGACGGTACCAATGATGCTCCCGCCCTGGCACAGGCCGATGTGGGCGTGGCCATGAACAGCGGTACACAGGCAGCCAAGGAAGCCGGGAATATGGTTGACCTGGATAATGATCCTACCAAACTGATCGAAGTGGTGGAGATCGGCAAGCAATTACTGATGACCAGGGGCACACTGACCACATTTTCCATTGCAAATGATGTGGCAAAATATTTTGCGATCGTACCGGCTTTATTCATTACTTCTATTCCTGCTTTGCAAAGCCTGAATATCATGCGACTCCATAGCCCCGAAAGCGCCATCCTTTCTGCTGTGATTTTCAATGCGATCATCATACCCTTACTGATCCCCCTGGCTTTACGCGGGGTTGCCTATAAACCAATCGGCGCAAGCGCCTTGCTGCGCAGGAACCTGTTTATTTACGGGCTGGGCGGTGTCATCGTTCCATTCATTGGTATCAAATTGATCGACCTGCTGGTTTCATTATTCTATTAAATGCTATGTTATGAAAGAGCATATTCTTCCTGCCATAAGACTTACGGTGATCTGCCTGGTTTTCTTTTCAGGCATCTACCCCCTGGTTGTCCTGGCTTTTGCACCACTGGCAAAAGGAAAAGGAGAAGGCGAGACCATTTCAAGCAATGGTAAAAAATACTATAAACTGATCGGGCAGAAATTTACGGATGACAAATATTTCTGGAGCCGTCCTTCTGCTGTTGATTATAATGCTGCCGGAGCAGGAGCCAGCAACAAAGGACCTACCAACCCTGACCTCCTGGCGCAGGTGCATGCAAGGATCGATACTTTCTTAACGCATAACCCGGGAATTTCAAAAGCGGAGATCCCAGTTGACCTGGTTACTGCCAGCGGGAGCGGCCTCGACCCGGATATTTCTGTGCAGGCAGCGAAGGTGCAGGTAAAAAGGATCGCGAAGCTCAGGGGTATTGCCGAAGCAAACCTTCAGCAACTGATCTTGAACAATACAGAAAAGCCGCTTGCAGGCTTTTTGGGCCCGGTAAAAATTAACGTACTCAGGTTAAACATTGCCCTGGATAACTTAAGATAAAAGATGAAAAAAATAATTGTTTTGTCAGGGATACTGGTTTCATGCTGCGCAAAGGGGCAATATGATAGCAGTTCTTCGCATTTGAGCTTTAGTGGGTATGCAGAAATATTTTACCTCTATAATTTTAATCGGCCTGCGAGCCATCTTATGCCCTCGTTCATATATTCTTTTAACAGGCATAACGAGATAACCCTTAATCTTGGCTACCTCAAAGCCGCATATCAAAACAAGAATGTTCATGTTAACCTGGCCTTTGCTGCGGGTACCTATATGAATGCAAATCTTGCTGCTGAACCAAGTGGATTTAAGAATGTATACGAGGCTAATGCAGGTATTAAAATATCAAAGACCAAAGAGCTTTGGATCGACGCCGGTATTTTTGCCTCACATATCGGATTTGAAAGTGCGGTTGGAAAAGATTGCTGGAACCTTACACGAAGTATTCTTGCGGATAACACTCCTTATTATGAAACAGGCATAAAGCTTTCCTATATTTCAAAGGACGGGAAATGGTTCCTCTGCGGACATCTCCTGAACGGGTGGCAGCACATCGGGCGGCCGGCGGGAAACAATACACCTGCTTTCGGGCACCAGGTCACTTACAAACCCAATAGCAAAATAACCCTCAACAGCAGCTCTTTCATCGGGAATGATAAGCCGGATTCGGTGAGACAAATGCGCTATTTTCATAATTTCTATGCGATCATACAACTGACAGATAAACTGGGAATGACAGCCGGTTTTGATATAGGAGCAGAGCAAAAAGCAAAAGGAAGCCGTACATTCAATTGTTGGTATTCACCTGTGATCATCGCTAAAATAAATGTATCCGGGAAAACCAGCCTGGCCGCAAGGCTTGAATATTATAGCGATAAAAATGGAGTCATTATTCCTACCGGAACACCAAATGGATTTAGGACCTGGGGATATTCCCTGAACTTTGACATAGCCATTCGGAATAATCTGTTATGGCGCATGGAAGGAAGGGTATTTTCCGGAAAGGATAAAACATTTGAGAAGGAGGGTGTTGCGACCCGTACGGACAGTTTTGTGTCAACATCCCTTTCAATAGCATTTTAATGGCAGATAAAAACCATACGGCCCAGCATTTTCTTGACCTGATCAAAAAGTCGAGACGTGGTAAGTTCAAGATCTATGTCGGGATGAGCGCCGGTGTGGGCAAAACCTACCGAATGCTGCAGGAGGCCCGGGCTTTGCAGGGCAACGGAATTGATGTGAAGATCGGGTATATAGAGACACATAACCGGAAAGAAACACAGGACCTGTTGGAAGGTCTGCCACTGATCCCGCGCAGAAAGTTATTTTACAAGGGGAAAGAACTCGAAGAGCTGGATGTGCAGGCGGTGATCAACCTGCGACCTGAGATCGTGATCATTGATGAACTGGCGCATACCAATATCGAAGGAAGCAAGAATGAAAAAAGATGGCAGGATGTGGTGGAGATTCTGGAAGCGGGTATCAATGTCATCAGTGCAGTGAACATCCAGCATATTGAGAGCCTCAATGAAGAAATAAAGAATATCACGGGTGTGGAAGTGAAGGAACGAATACCCGACAGCATAGTGGCCCAGGCAGATGAAGTGGTGAATATTGACCTGACCGCGGATGAACTGATCAGCCGTCTCAAAGAAGGGAAAATATATGAAGCAGCAAAGATCGAAACGGCCCTGAAAAATTTCTTTAAGAGCGAGCATATCCTCCAACTGAGGGAACTGGCGCTGAAAGAAGTGGCTTCGCAGGTAGAAAGGAAAGTGGAAACGGAGGTGACCCAGGCCTATGCCATGAAACACGAACGGTTCCTGGCTTGCATCAGCTCCAATGAGCAAACGGCAAAAACGGTCATCCGGAAATCAGCCCGGCTGGCAAATTATTACAACAGCAAGTGGTATTTGCTGTTTGTGCAGACGCCGGCAGAAAGTCCTGATAAGATCCCGCTCGATAAACAGCGCCACCTGATCAATAATTTTAAGCTGGCCACTGAGCTGGGTGCAGAGATCATCAAAGTGGAGAACAAACAGATCGCTAAAGCGATCGTGGAACAAGCGGAAGAAAGGCATATTACCACCATTTGCATTGGTAAGCCGCATATCAGCCTGATGAAGATCATCTTAGCCACCAATATATTCAATGAATTACTAAAAAAGCTGTCGGCGGCCAATATTGACCTTGTAATTTTAAGCTGATGAAGATCAAACTGAAATTATTCCTCGGTGTCGGGCTTTTATTCGCCATGGTCATTTTGCTCATGGCCCTGAGTTCCCTGTTTATCCATAAACTTTCCGGGGATACTAAAAACATTCTCGTAGCCAATTATAATACACTGGACTATTCCCGGAATATGAATATTGCCCTTGACCGTGGCCTTTCGAATCTTGAAAACGCGAAACTCTTTGCAGATAATCTTTCCCTTCAGGAGAAAAATATTACCGAGATCGGCGAGAAAGAGCTGACGGATAGCCTTGCATCCCATTTTGGCACCTTGAAAGCCAACAACAATGACACCGGATCGCTCCGGCGGGTACGGAAAGACATTTCTGACATCATGCTCCTGAATATGCTTGCGATACAGCGAAAAAGCAAGGTCGCACAATCTACCGCTGACAAAGCCATTTTCTGGGTCACCGTCATCGGGACCATCTGTTTCCTGATCGCGTTGATCTTATTCATTAACCTGCCCGGAAATATAGCCAATCCCATTAAGGAGCTCACCCAAAGTATCAAGCAGATAGCAGCCCATAATTATTCAGAACGAGTCCATTTCCCCGGGCATGATGAATTCAGTGAACTGGCATCTTCCTTCAATACGATGGCTGAAAAACTGGAAGAATACCAGGCGGGCAACCTGCAAAAATTGATGATCGAAAAAAGACGCATTGAAACCCTTATTAATAATATGAATGACCCCGTCATAGGGCTGGATGAGGAGAAACGAATCCTGTTCATGAATGATGTTGCACTGAAGATCGCTTCTCTTAGGGCCGCTGAAGTTGCCGGGAAACCCGTGCAGGATATTGCAGTTAAAAATGACCTGATCCGGTCCTTGGTGAAAGAGCTTTTTGACGAGGCGGGTACGGGAACAGATAAAAGGACCCCCATGAAAATCTACGCTGATAATAAAGAGAGTTATTTTGAAAAGGAGATCATCCCGATCAAGATCGTTCCAACAGGGGAAAAGGAAGAGAAACTGATCGGCAATGTGATCCTGCTGCAGAATGTAACTCCCTATAAAGAACTTGATTTTGCCAAGACGAATTTTATTGCTACGGTATCCCATGAACTGAAGACACCAATTTCTTCAATCAAGATGAGCCTGCAACTGCTGGAAAACAGGCAAACCGGCCCACTGACGGAGGACCAGCAATCCCTGGTGGAAAGCATCAGTGAGGATACCGGACGCTTATTGAAGATCACCAGTGAACTACTGAATATGACCCAGGTGGAGACCGGAACGATCCAGTTATCCGTATTCCCGGTTTCACCCCGGGAAATAGTTGAATTGGCGATGAATACCAACAGGACCCTTGCAGAGGAAAAGAATATAAAGTTGGAAGCACATTACACCGGTGAACCGGGGAAAGTTATGGCGGATAAAGATAAAACGGCCTGGGTGATGATCAACCTGATATCGAATGCTATTCGTTATTCGTATGAGAATTCCATCATCAGTATATCTGTTTCCCGGGAAGACGGTAAAATAAAATTTTCAGTAACAGATACCGGACAGGGGATTGCTCCCCAGTATATCGATAAGGTCTTTCACCGCTATTTCCG
>CAZZDQ010000025.1:24720-37726 GCA_964652845.1 uncultured Chitinophaga sp. | reverse complement strand
GCAGCTGCACTTTATTCCATTTCATACCCACCCACCAGTGGGAAGGATAGACATCAATTTTATCCTGAGCCTGGATAGCGCAGGAAATAAGGAATAAGAGATAAAGAATGAGAAAGTATTTTTTCATGAAGGGTATTATTTGTCTTTTATTCTTAAAGTTAAAACTCCTGCCAGGATCATTGAACAACCTCCGAGCACCAATGCATAAATGGCCTGCCCGTTAAATAAATGTCTTGTAAAAATACCCAGTAAAGTGGCCGCCAGTATCTGGGGTATGACGATAAAAAAATTGAAGATCCCCATGTATACACCCATTTTATTGGCGGGTAATGTCTGTGTAAGCATGGAATAAGGCATGGCAAGGATACTGCTCCAGGCGAAACCGATGCCGGCCATACTGATGATCAGATAATTCTCGTTTCTAAGGAACAAATAGGAGATCAATCCCAGTCCTCCACAAATAAGAGCGATCAAGTGGGTGACCGGCCTTGAAAATCTTTTGGCTAAAACCGGTAACAAGAATGCAAATAATGCTGCAAAGCCGTTATAGGATGCGAACAATACGTCCACCCAGTTGGCAATATGATTATAATTTCTTGAGGAGGTATCGGTTGTCAGATAAATATGTTGTGCCAGAGCCGGTGTAGTATAAATCCACATAGAAAAAAGTGCAAACCACGAAAAAAACTGAACAATTGCCAGCTTTTTCATAGTGGGGGGCAAATGTCCCAAGTCATCCATAATCTCAACAAACCCATTATCCTTATTTTTTTTATGCAATAGTCCGGCCAACAACTGCAATAAGCCATATACCGCAATTCCACCGCTCAATACATATAACTCTTTTTCCAACGGTGTGGTTGAGTTGATATTATAAAAATATAGGCCGGCTGAAAGACTAAGACCGGTCAGGAACCAAAGCAGTCCATTCCGGCTGAACCTAATTATAGAAGTCTTAATGATCTTAGATTCATTTATTATTTCAGCGCTGCTTCCGAAAGATCTCATTTCTTCCGGTGAATATTCACGCGTGGTCAGTACAGTATAGGCAATAGCCAGCAGGTAAATGATGGCACCTGCATAAAAAGAGATCCTGACATTATCCGGGATATGTCCGGGCAATGCATCAGAGGATATATTGAATTTCTCCAGCACGTAGGGCAAAATGGAAGATATGACCGCTCCGGTCCCGATAAAAAAACTTTGTGCAGCAAAGCCGGTGGTTCGCTGGTTATCGGGCAGCATATCCCCCACAAAAGCCCGGAAAGGTTCCATAGAAACATTGATGGAGGCATCCAAAAGCCACAATAAAACGGACGCCATCCACAGGGCCCATACGTTTGGAAAAACAAACAATGCCAGGGAAGCTAGGATGGCCCCGATCATGAAATAAGGCCTTCTCCTGCCCCATTTACCCAGCCAGGTATGATCACTCAGGTATCCTATTATGGGCTGCATGATCAGGCCGGTAAGGGGCGCTGCGATCCAGAGGATCGGTATATCTTCAATCCTTGCTCCCAAGGATTGAAAAATCCGGCTGACATTGGCATTCTGTAACCCGAAAGCAAACTGGATTCCGAAAAAACCAACGCTCATGTTGACGATCTGCCAGAATCGCAACTGTGGTTTAACGCCGAGCTGAGCTGATGACATGAAAATGATTAACGGATAAAATTAGGAAAATGCAATGACAAGATAAGCAGGCGATCAGATAACAAATCCTTCCGGAAGGATGGCTCCTTTTTTTACCACTACGATGCCGTCCTTTACAGTGTAAAGGGGATGATCGGAATTCTCCAGCTGATGACCCCCGTTGATCCGTACATCATTTCCAATGCGGACATTCTTATCGAGGATCGCATTTTTGATATGGCACCGGTCACCAATGCCCAGCAGGGGAAGTCCCGACGCAACAATGGAAGTCAGTTCGGAGAGGGTCTCATAATAATCACTGCCCATCATATAGGTGCTCACCAGCGTAGTGCCATGCCCGATTCGGGACCGGATGCCGATGACCGAATTCTCTATTCTTGAAGCATTGATGATAGAACCTTCTGCCACCAGGGTCTTTTCCAGCGTGGTGCCGCTGATCTTGGCCGGAGGCAGCATGCGGGGACGGGTATAAATGGGATAATCATTATCAAAAAGGTTGAAATCGGGGAGGTCCTGTGTCAAACCCAGGTTGGCTTCAAAGAATGAATAGATATTACCGATATCGGTCCAATATCCTTCATACTGGTAACTGGCTACTTTGTATTTATCGATCGATTGGGGGATGATCTCCTTGCCGAAATCGGTGGCATTAGTGAATTCTTTCTGCAGGAGATCGAACAGCAATTGACGGTTGAACAGGTAAATGCCCATTGAGGCAAGATAATTTCTTCCCCTGCTCTTCATCGCTTCACTGGTTTCGCTGGTCCATTGAGGCAATAATTCTTTTTTTGGTTTTTCTATAAACGAAGTGATCATGCCCTTGTCGGATTTCAGGATCCCGAAATCCGAGGCTTCCCGCTCACCCACCGGGATCGTGGCGATGGAAATATCCGCCCCGGTTTGCTTATGACTCTCCAGCATATCGGCGAAATTCATCTGGTACAGCTGGTCGCCTGAAAGGATCAGCACATAATCACTTTCAAAGGGTTCAATATGACGCAATCCTTGTCTCACTGCATCCGCCGTACCCTGGTACCAGGTAGGATTATCAGGGGTTTGCTCTGCCGCCAGGATATCCACGAAAGCCTTACTAAAGGCGCTGAAATGGTAAGTGTTCTTGATATGCCTGTTCAGGGACGCGGAATTGTATTGCGTCAATACAAACATTCTTCCGATCCCGTTGTTCAAACAATTGGAAATGGGAATATCCACCAGGCGGTATTTCCCGGAAATCGGAACAGCAGGCTTTGACCGGTTGGCGGTCAGCGGATAAAGCCGTGAACCGGCCCCGCCGCCAAGGATGACGGAGAGTATTTCTTTGGAATTTGTGATGGTCCGGATAGCCATGACGATTTACGAATCCCGATTTACGATTTATGGATTTCGAATTTAGAATTTATTTAAGTGACTGATATAATTCAATATACTGCTGCGCCGCCTTGTCCCAGGAATGATCAATTGTCATCATCTTTTGACGGATACTGTTGTAAAGTTCATGTTTATTATTGTAAAGGTCAATAGCCCTTCCTACAGAGTATGTAATATCCTGTATGGAAGCATGGTCGAAACGGATACCGAATCCATTCTGATCCCCGAAATCAGTGACCGTATCGATCAGTCCCCCGGTACTGCGTACCATGGGTATGGTGCCATAACGCAGGGCATACAGCTGGTTGAGTCCGCAGGGCTCCACGCGACTGGGCATAAGCAGGAAGTCAGCGCCGGCATAGATCAAATGGCTCAAAGGCTCACTGTACCCGATATAAGAATTGAAATAACCATTGAAATGATGCCGCAGGGCATCCAGGCTGTTCTCCACTTTAGGATCGCCTGAACCCAAAACGAGGAAATTCGCCTTCCCATGATGATGGTAAATACTCTGGCTGATGGCGTCAGGAAGAAGATCGGCTGCCTTCTCCCCTACCAGCCGCCCTACAAAAGCGATCAATGGCTTTTCAGCATCCAATCCGAATTGCGCAGCCAGCTCTTTTTTATTCTTATACTTTCCTTTTTCCACCAGTTCCTTATCATAATTCCTGAAGATCAGTGAATCCGTTTCAGGATTCCAGACATGGGTATCGATCCCGTTGATGATGCCGTAGCTTTTTCCTCTTTCATATTCAAAAAGATTCTGTAAACCATTGGCCGCATAATGAAGCTCACTCAGGTAACTATTGCTGACCGTAGTTACCAGCCAGGCGCATTTGATTGCTGCCGCCATCGGGTTGATGGTATTGTTCCAGTCCAGCAATCCCCATTTCCAGGAATCAAAGGCGGGGAGATAATAATATTTATCCCATCCCATCCATCCCTGGTATTGTGCATTATGTACAGTGAATACAGTGGGTATCCCTGATAATTTTTCCCTGAACTGGACACAGTATTTGATCATAAAAGGGATCAGCCCGGTATGATGATCGTGGCAATGAAGGATATCCGGTTGATGCTGCCAGTGGTTCAGCCAGTCGCATACCGCGATCTGGAATGAAGTGAATCGTTCGGTATCGTCGTCATATCCATAGATCCTTTCCCTGTCGAGGAGGTTATTGATATCCACCAGGTAGAGGTCAAATCCCAGTTTGTTGGATTTTTCTTTTATGATGCTGTAATGGAAAAACTGGCTGCCCAGGAATTGCCCTCCTTCATGAACCAGTTCCCATTGGTTATCGTAAAGAAATTTGGTACGGTACATGGGCATCACGACCTTGGCATAATGACCCAACTGCGCCTGGTATTTGGGAAGGGCGCCCACCACATCACCCAGGCCGCCGGCTTTGGCGACCGGGTAACATTCAGCCGCAACATGAATGATCTCCATATATTATTTTTTGCCGGCCAGATGACCTTTTACCGCATAATAAAAAATATACAGATAACAGGGTATCAGAAGAAAATAACCCAATTGACGTGAACCCAAAGCTTTTGACAGTTCTCCGTATAATAGTGGCAGTACCGAACCGCCAACGATTCCCATAATTAAAAGTGCGGCGCCTGTCTTGGTGAACTTACCCAAGCCTTCAATGGCAAGGGGCCAGATGGCCGGCCACATGATCGCATTTGAAAATCCAAGCAAAGCAAAACATACCACGGCCGCCATTCCATGTGTAAAAATTGCGGCGAGCACGAGGATCATACTTAAGACCGTATTCGCTACAAGTGCTTTTTGCTGTGAGAAATATTTGGGGATACAGATAATACCCAATATGTATCCCCCCAACAAGCCATATCCTGTAAACGAAGCGAATTTGGAAGCTTTTTCCAACGAAAAGCCCAGTGATTCCCCAAAACCGGAAAAACTATCATAGCTGATCACTTCAGCTCCTACATAAAAGAAGATAGCTATGGCACCAAGTATGAGATGTGGAAACTGGAATATACTTGTCTTTTCACTTGAATGCGTTAATTCTGCACCTTCCTTTTCTTCCTGGATATTCGGAAGGCTTATAAAATAAATGGCAATGGCCAATACGGTCAGTACAATAGCTATGATGATATAAGGGTTGACTACCCGTGATGCCAGACTGTTTAGTTCTGCAATTTTTTCGGTGGGTGACAATACGAGCAATCTCGCTTTGAGTGCATCTACATCTTTCAGCACAATACTGCTTAGAATGAAAACGGCAATGATCCCGGCCAGTTTATTGCATATACCCATGATACTGATCCTTTGGGCGGCGCTTTCCAGCGGCCCCAGTACAGTTACATAAGGATTGGACGCAGTTTGTAATAAGGCAAGGCCTGTACCGATGATAAAAAGGGCGGCCAGAAATAAAGGATAACTTCTCGAATGGGCGGCAGGGATAAATAGCAATGCGCCGGCGGCCATGACCAGCAATCCCAACGACATTCCTTTTTGAAACCCTGTTCTCTCCAAAATATAAGATGATGGCAATGCCATAACAAAATAGGCAGCAAAAAAAGCAGTGGCTACCAAAAACGATTGAGTAAATGAAAGTTCGCAGGCGATCCTTAAATATGGTATAAGTTGGCTGTTGGCCCAAGTAACAAAGCCAAATATGAAAAACAATGTACCGATAATGATCAGCGGGAATACAAAATTCCTCCTGGGTACAGGAATTGTACTGGATGTATCCATAACTAAAAATATTTTCCCGAACTTAATGAAGAATTTCTAATTGGGAGAAAGTATTTTTGTTGATGATTACTGCAATACTTTATCCTTTAATTGTATTTTCGTTTTAGTCGTACAAACTGAAAAGATATGCCTGAATTTGCCATCGGCATCGACATCGGCGGCACCAATACCAAGTTCGGGGTCGTGAACCGGGAGGGAGAGATCCTGCTCCAGGACCGTTTGCTGACCAATGAAAAGGACTCAGTCGAGGGCTTCATTGAAGCGCTGCATGAAAAACTGCTGCCAATGATAGAGGCAAATGGGGGTGTAAAAAATTTCGCGGGGATCGGCGTAGGTGCTCCCAACGGGAATTTTTATACCGGCAATATTGAATATGCTGCCAACCTGAAATGGCGGGGCATCATACCTTTCTCCAAAATGGTATCAGAAAAATTTAATTTGAAAGTGAAACTGACCAATGATGCCAATGCCGCCGCTATGGGTGAAATGATGTACGGCTGCGCCCGGGACATGAAACATTTTATCGTCATTACGCTCGGTACAGGCGTCGGGAGCGGAATTGTGATCGACGGGAAGATCGTGCTGGGTCATGATGGTTTTGCGGGCGAACTGGGGCATACCATCATTCGTCCGGGAGGAAGGATGCACAAGGGTACAGGCATCAGGGGTACGCTCGAATCCTACACATCCGCCACCGGTGTAAGGGAAACCGCATTGGAATTCCTGACTGAAAATCCCCGGGAGGAAAGCCTGTTGCGTGATTATACCATCAACGACCTGATCACGAGCCAGACCGTTTTTGAATGTGCCACAAAGGGCGACAAGATCGCAAATGATGTTTTCGAGTTCACGGGCC
Organism: uncultured Chitinophaga sp.; assembly: GCA_964652845.1. Lineage (GTDB taxonomy): Bacteria > Bacteroidota > Bacteroidia > Chitinophagales > Chitinophagaceae > JJ008. The sequence goes on along the minus strand of CAZZDQ010000025.1, from coordinate 31,121 downwards.
AGGTACTCGGGGAGGCCCTTGCCAATTTTGTGATGTTCTCTTCGCCGGAAGCGATCATCCTTTTCGGCGGACTGGCCAAGGCCGGGGACCTGATCATGAACCCCACCAGGAAGGCCATGGAAGCGAACCTGATACAGGTATTTAAAAATAAAGTGAAGCTGATGTTCAGTGAGCTAAAGGAAGCCGATGCAGCGATCCTTGGTGCCAGTGCATTGGTGTGGGACAATTAGTCGCCACGAATTCACGAATAAATCTTATACAATTCTCTTTTTTGCAATTTAATATAACAATTTATGCACTTGCCTACCGGTTTACCTACCGAAGGCAGGCAGGTTCGTGGCAGCCTAAAAATTATAGACGGAGGCACCTGCAATCTTAAAATCATTTTCATGCTGCAGGTAGATGATCAGCCTGTAATCAGCGGGTTTGTAGTCTTTGGGAGTTGATAAAATAAACTCATTGCTTCCTGTTGATTTTTGCGTAATAAAGTCTCTGACAATATTGATATGAGATAAAGTGGTGCCATCATTTTCCCCCGCCGATATTTTTACCGTTGCTTTTCGCTGAACAAGGGCCGCATGCAGATCAAGATCCTTTGTATTACCATTCAGACTGACGGCGAATTTAATTTTACCGTCTCCTGATTTCAGATCCTTAACTGAAATTGTATTCGTGGTTCCTGACGCATTTCGAATGGCTTTTTCAATCGATGCTTTGCTGCTGCCCACCATCTCAGACTGTCCGTTCACGATCAATTGCGGGGTATAAATGCCATCTAGTTTGAAATGGTGACCATATTCTTCCTGTCTTTTGGAATATGCGTTGCTGCTGAAAGGATCAGTCCATCCAAGGCGGTTCCAATAATCCACATGGAAAGAAAGGGGAATTAGATTTGAATCGTTTGCGGCTAATTCTTGCAATAATTTATCGGCAGGCGGGCAACTGGAACAACCTTCAGAGGTAAAAAGTTCCAGGACAATAGGAGAAGATGCATGAAAAGCTTCGGTTTTCTGTTCTGATACAAGCTTTTCGGATTTTTTTGTTTTGGCAAGAATAAAAATACCACTCAGGTAAACGAGCATCAGTATGACACCGGTGTTTTTCATGATTGGATATACGCAATCTATTTAACGAAAGCTTGTTAAAATTAGTATTTTAACAAACTTAATTCTTTTTAATAATGAATACTGCCGGAACCGGCCGCTCTCCTATTGCATCCGAGGGTTTTATCGTTTCTTTGCCGTTGATCAGCAGGCAACTGCTTCCGCCTCCGTCGAGGTTCAGTGCTTCCCAGCAGCCGAGGTCCTTAAAAATTTGTGCCTCCTGACCAAGTGTGGCGCCATGTGCCACTTTATTCCTGCCCTCGATCATTAAAATGATCAGTTTTCCATCTTTGGTATAACCCATGGCGGTACGGGGATGTTTGTCGTTGATGGCTTTGCCTGCAAACTTTAGTTCCTGGTTATTAGTAATATCAATTTCTCCATTTTGCAAAACAACCGGGCCACCCCCGATAACAGTTTGTTCTTTCCAGATGCCAAATATAACATCCCCTCTTGTCAGCGTATCTGGCCCAGGTACTAACTCGTACGCTTCATCCAGATTGAATGAAGTAGCAGAATCCTCTATGATTATGAAATGATGATGGGTGGCATATACGGAATGAGTAAGTGAATCTGTATATGTCCATTTAATATTAGGTTCTCTTTTGGAAGAAATTCCAAAAGCACTTGCCAAAGTGTGCTTATATGTCAGCGTATCTTTTCCTTTGCCTGGAATGGAGTGATTATTATACGCTACTAAATTGCCGTCTTTCACTACAACATTTACACTCCTGTTGGTTTCATAAGAAAAAAAAGTACAGTTAACTACAACCAATGGATTACCATCACGTTCATAAAACTGTTGCGGTGTAATGCGCCTGTCCCTGGTTGTATCTGCTGTAAAATCCAGTTTGTTATCCTTCAGGTCAGCAATTAAATAATAAGCCCGGAATACACCTGTATCCATTTGTTCGTTTGTAAAATAAACGTGCACAGATGCAGGCAGGGGCTGGTAAAAAGAATCTACATTCTGCCAATGTAACTGAGCGGAGGAAAATGAAGAATGTAAAATGAAAATTATCGAATGTAAAACCGTAAGGATGAGGCCATTATTCATAGCAAATTGAATTATTTATATTGGTTTATTAAGTTAATTCCTTGGCTTCAGGAATTTCAGCAGCCTAAGGTAAACCTGCCATTTGTCGGTTTTTTTCACCCAGATATCCGTGACCGCAAACTCAGCATTCATGAAAGGTTTGCCATCGCGGGTGCCTTTCCAGAATAAAATTCCTTTGCTGACAACAGCATCCCCGAAATAATCCATTGTAGGTTCCTTCACAACCTCGAATGAGTCCATTTTAAAATGATGCATGATATTGTCCATCCATTTTGACCGGGGCCAGGTGCCGTCGACCGTGTAATTATCAGCCAGGATCTGTTCAAGCGTCACAGAATCCCTTTCACGGATTGCTTTATACCATTTATCTGTTAATTGCCTGACCTCATAAAAAGCTGTATCCGCTTCCGCCTTCAAAACCTGGGCATGGGAAAATGTGGAGTATAAGACAAAGAAAGCAAAGAATAATGGATTTATTATGAAAGGTCTTCTCATGATAAATATTTCAAAAAGAATTCCTGACCTGTATGACTGATTTGAGTGCTATGACCTTCCTATATGCCTTTCACTGTGATAAGAAGATCGCACCAGCGGGCCGCTCTCCACATAATCCAGCCCGATGCTGTACCCATATTCCCGGAATTCGGCAAATTCATCGGGATGAACAAAACGAAAGACCGGCAAATGTTTTGGCGAAGGTTGAAGGTATTGCCCGATGGTGACGACATCGCAGCCATTATCCCTGAGATCCAGCATGGTTTGTCTCACCTCTTCCGGCCTTTCACCCAATCCCAGCATGATACCGCTCTTGGTGCGTATATTATTTTGTTTGAGGTAACGGATCACTTCCATGCTGCGCCAGTACTTGGCCTGGATGCGCACTTGTTTTGTGAGGCGTTCGACTGTTTCAATATTATGACTGACCACTTCAGGGGCAGCAACGATGATGCGGTCAATGTCCTTCTTTTCACCCTTGAAATCCGGTATCAATGTTTCCAACGTGGTACCAGGATTCAAGGCTTTCACAGCTTTGATGGTATTATACCAGATCGCGGAACCTCCGTCAGGCAATTCATCCCTGTCAACGGAAGTAATGACAGCATGCTTCACCTTCATTAAATGAATGGCTTCAGCCACTCTTTGTGGTTCATCCCAATCCGGTGCTTCGGGCCTACCGGTTGCTACTGCACAGAAACCGCAACTGCGGGTGCAAATATTTCCCAGTATCATAAAGGTGGCTGTACCAGCTCCCCAGCATTCGCCCATATTGGGACAATTACCGCTTTCACAAATGGTGTGCAATTGGTGTGTATCGACAAGGTTACGGACATGCCTGTAATTTTCACCAATAGGAAGTTTCACCCGCAGCCAGTCGGGCTTTTTTATTCTTTGTTTTTGATCGGTTTGTGCTACAGGAAGTTCCGTCATGATGCAAAGATAAGCTGCTTATTTGCGCTTACCAACATCGAGGGCGATATAACCCTGGAAGAAAAATTGTTTGTCTTTTTGCTGAAGCATGATGGGTATTTTGGAAGAATAGAATTCGGCGCTGATACCCACTTCGAGCGCCGAAACCACTTCATTGAACCGCCCGTAATCAAATCGTAGTCCCGCTTTGACGAAGAAACCGGGTGTGATCTTTATTTCATTCCAACCCTTGCCGAATCCGCCGCCGCCCACAATTCCGCTGCCAAGGAAGGAGGCGCTGTCGGCCTTTGAATATTTTATAACACGGTTATTTCCTCCCGCAGAATCCCTTACTTCGAGGTAATATGGCCGAAGGAGTCCCAGCGCAAGGCCACCATAATAAACAGCTGAAACGGAGACGCCGTTCTTATTGCCTTTTATGCCCAGCACATGCTGTTGTCCCACACCGATGGTAGCAGGATAAAAATAGTTTTGCTTTCCGAAAATATAGGGCGTGCCGAATAAGAATCCGCCATTCGGTTGTTTTTCCTCTTTCTGATCCTTGGTCTCGTTGATATCCAGGCGAAAGACAAGGGTATTCCGGGTTGTGCTTCTCGATCCGTATTCAAAAAAGCCCCCATACCCGTTGCTTCGGAACTGGGCGCCAAACATGATATGTTTTTTGTAGACCAGGATACCTTCTTCTTCCTGGCGAATGATATTATTATACTTCTGCCTTTTTTGCTGCTTTTTGGTGCTCGTTTTGTTATAGGCAGGGTTTTGTGCAGTCAGGCCCCCGGTTAGGAAAATGAACAGGAACCAGGGATTAAAAATCTTCAAGGGGTTCATTTATTTGATTTACTAGCGTAAATTTAGGTAAAAAAATAACATGACTTCTTCGGTTGTTTATAATGGTGGCTTGCGAACCACCTGCACACATCTCAGGAGCGGATCTGTCATCGAAACGGATGCACCGGTTGACAATAACGGGAAAGGGGAACGCTTCTCCCCCACCGATCTGATGGCCACCAGCCTGGCAACCTGTATGCTGACAGTGATGGGAATAAAAGCCCGTTCGTTGGGTTTTGATCTCACCAATATGAAGATGGATGTGTTAAAGATCATGAAAGCCGACCCGCGCAGGGTGGGCGGCATTGAGCTCACCGTTCATATTCCAGAAGATCTGAGAACGGTGGATGAAAAGACACGCCTGATCCTGAAAAGGGCTGCCCTCACCTGCCCCGTTCAGCTGAGTATTCATGCGGATATTGAAGTGAAGATGGATTGGGGAGCCTGGAATTAATCCATGATTATTGAATATTCAATAATCAATAATCAATTTATCAATATTCAAGTCACTGGTTGCTTGATCCTTTATAGGCTACTATGATCAATTCATTTTCAATATCGCATTTCCCACAGCACACTCCAGGCATCTTTTCCGTGTGCAGTATGTATTTTTTAGCTCAAGAAGGGCCTGGCTGTCGAAAGCAGACCTGCAATGTATACCGGCTGATACAAATTCTTTTGTAATGGAATTGACCTCTGCGTCTACCTGCTCCAGCCATTGTAAGGCCCGGTCTTTGTACTGCTGCTCGCCCTGGTATTGCCCGTATGCAAACAGAAGGGGAATGACGGTGTTGATGACTATGTTTTCTATCATGGGTGTTCCCAGTTTCTTTTGCTTGTAAGGTGAAAGCTCGTCAAACCGGTAATGCTCATGCCAGTAATCATTGGCGCTGACGTCGAAACACTGTTCCAATTCATCCAGCTTCCTTGTTTCAAGAACCTTTGAAAATAAATGGGATGATCTTTGAATCAAAGCAGACAGCTGGGCCAGCCTGATCGTCGGGAAATTACCGGGGCGCATTCTTAAAAAATGAACGGGAAACCGGATGGGTTTCAATCCATATTTCCTGGCCATGAACCGGTACTCTTTTCGGAGCATGCATGCATAGTCATCATTGAACTTCGCGGATAATAGACCCGCCTGACCCATCAACAAGGCCTCCAGCTGAATGACCTGCTCCTTATATTTTGCCAAAACACTTACCGGGATCGACCTGGCCATGGTTTCAAATGCATCGGCATTTATTTTAATCCCGAAATTCCTTGCCAGCAACCACCAGCAGGTCTCTTCCCAGTGAAAATGATTTTCATTCAGGTATTCTTCCACCAGGATCGTTTTCCGCGAAAGCCTTTCAGCCAGCAGCCTGTCCTTCCAGGCATTCCATTCAACGTATCTTACTGAACTGATATTTTTTTTGCAGGGGATGGATCCTTTTGTTGCCATTAGTTCATGGTAGCGCTGCAATAGAATTCCGGAGACACGGGTCTTTAATTCCAGGACGGGCAGGCCGTTTTGCAAATGATCATTTTCCCAGACCACATGCAGGATCACGTTCTGATAGTTTTTGTCTTCCCCATGCCGGTGCTTTTCCCAGTCTGAAGCATGGATGTGCAGTTCCACTGTACCGGCCAGTACAGTGCCATCGATCCTGATCCTTGCATCTGAAAAATCCGGCCCCTGGTTAGAATTATACTTACCGGGAAACTGGACCTGCAAACTTTCTCCTGCCACCGTTTGAAGGTCTCCTTGATTGAAATACTGGAATTGCCATAAAAAATGAAGCAGGCGTTCGGTCATGCGGAAAATTAGAAACAAGGAATATTAAACCAGAAATGAGAAAGTGCATTTTTAAATGTTTTTTTCTGAGTTCAGAATCTTTTTTTCTGTAATTATTTGCAGGTGCAAAAAAATAAGTCATAAGAAACACAACATTTGAAATGAGAAAGTGATTCCCCATTTTCTGATTTCTCATTACTCACCTGCC
>CAZZDQ010000025.1:4944-24620 GCA_964652845.1 uncultured Chitinophaga sp. | reverse complement strand
ACCCGGCTTACCGGGAGCCCCATCACATTATAAAAATCCCCCTGGATGGCTTTAATGCCCACGACCCCGATCCATTCCTGTATGGCATAGGCGCCGGCCTTGTCGTAGGGTTTGTATTTATCGACATAAAACTCGATCTGGTTCACCGTCAGTTCATGAAAATATACGCTTGTATTATCTGCAAAGGAGATCTCCTTTTCTCCTTTCAAAATGACAACGCCTGTAACCACTTCATGTTTTTCCCCACTCAGCGCCATCAGCATGCTGACCGCATCCTCCCTGTGAACGGGTTTTCCAAGGATATGATCATTCAGTACGACGATCGTATCCGCAGCAAGGATAACCACATCATCCCCTGCTTTTTTCCTGACAGCGTCAGCTTTTTTTCTTGCTATGTAAACAGCGATTTCTTCCGGTTTCAGCCCGGGCGGGAAATCCTCATCCACTTCCGCGATCATGGCCTGGAAATCGACCTCAGCCCATTCAAGTAATTGTTTACGCCGGGGAGAAGCGGAGGCAAGTATGATTGTACTCATAAATAATAATAAAAAAACAGTATCGATAAGATACCGGTGAACATGATGAACTTTGCCAGGGAACTAAGAAAATGAAATTCCTTCACCGCTGTTGCTTTTCTTAACCTGACCATTAAAAACAGAAGCGGGCACACGATCATCAGGACACAATAGAGGGACAGTGCCCACCAGTTGAGTTGCAGGGAGTAAAAAATGATGACAATCAGTGAGCCGGTCAGTACCACCGTCCAGACCGCTGCAAATATCTTCGTTGCATTCACGCCCCATACGACCGGCATGGTCCGGCAATTATATTTCTCATCACCGGGAAGGTCTTCCAGGTCTTTGACTGATTCCCTGATCATCGATATCATAAAAGCGAAACCCGCATACAATACTGCCATCCGGAAAAATTTATACTGGCTCGCATGCCCCGGATTCAGGGCATTTTCCAGTTCCAGTTTTGAAAAGAACACTACGAGGATTGTCCAGGCGGTCAGTAATGAAATGACCAGGTTGCCAACCAGCAATTGTTTCTTGAAATTGGTGGAATAGAACCAAAGCAGGTTGATGCAAATGACATTGGCCAGGATCAGGTACCACTTACTGAAAAGAGGAAACGCAAAAAAGGTGAATAGCATGCCCAGGATATTGAAAATAAAATGCCAGGCAATAGCCCATCGGCGGTGAATGATCTTGTCTACCACCATTCTCCGGGGCTTGTTGATCTCATCAATATTGATGTCAAAATAATCGTTGATGATATAACCAGCCGCGGCGATCATAACGGAAGCCAGGACCAGGAAGATAAAACGCTGTCCGTCTTCTGGCGGGATACTGCCTTTGTACAAAGGCCGATATATGCAAAACTGGAAAAGGCACTGGGCTGCTATGATAAAAATGAGATTGGGCAATCGCACCAGTCGGATGAATGCAGCTGTCAATCTCATTTCAGTTTTTGGGGAAAGATACTAAGAAGTTGGATGTTTAAGGCGCAAGGCTCAAAGTACAAGGCCAGGTTTTGAAGTATAATAATATTGATTATTTCTAAATATCAAACTTCATTTAGAAACAATCCCATTTTGCAATAGCCAATGGTCATTTAGCTTCAAAACCTTTTCGATGACATCCCGGACGCAGCAATGCCCCCCCGGGAAGTTGGAAATATATTTTACTGCCGCTTTGATCTCTTGCACGGCATCCGCAGGACAGGCAGGCAGACCAACAGATGAGAAGGCTGGCAGATCGGGCAGGTCATCCCCCATGAATAATATTTGCTCACCCCGAAGTGCATGATCTTTTTTATATTGTTCTATGAATCCTTTCTTGTCTGGCACAGACATAAAAATTTCCTTTATACCAAGACCTTCCAGCCTTTGCTGTACCTGGAAAGAGTTGCTGCCGGAAATAATGGCAACCCTGTAGCCGTTCCTGATGGCCATCTGAAGCGCCAAACCGTCCTTTATATTCATTTTTCTTGCCTGCAAACCATTATCCAATATCAGTACGGTGCCATCTGTCAGCACGCCGTCCACATCAAAAATAAAAGTGGTAATAGGCTTAAATAGTCCGAGAATGTTCATACCCTTATCCCCCGTGATATGGCATAATTAGTGCTTAAAAGCCGTTTCAATTTTAATAAGTTTTAAAAAGAAAATATCGAATAAAATAAAACGTCTGCTGATCGACGACGCCCCTAATTTACTTAATTAACTCAATCCCTTAATTAACCAATCACTACTGATTATCCCTCCATTCATAGACCCATGCACTCTGGATCATTTCCAGGTGGCCTTCATTGCATTCCTCTCTTTTGCCGGCAAAACCCGGTATCTGTAGGACCCATTCCAGCAGGTCGGTGAACCGGATGCGGTAGATCTTCCCTTCATTGAATTCGTTCCCGAAACGTTCGTATAATTTCTGGGCAATGTCTTCATGGTCATTCCAGTGGATGGGGGGTTCAAAATGATTCATATGCTTGTTGCTGGTTTGTAGTTGTTGCTTAAATTTTTACTCGCCTAAGAATTGTGTCTGGTCAGGGATCTTTACTTCGATCTCTCCGTCCCCATCCAGTAATAAGGACTGGCATCCCAGCCTTGAATTCAGTTTTGGGTTCATAGCCCGGTCGATGAAATCTTCTTCCCGGTCGGAGATCTCTTCGAGGTGTTCCATGCCTTTTTCAATATAACAATGGCAGGTGGTACAGGCACAGACGCCCCCGCAATTGTGGTGCAGCTCAATATCGTTGATCAATGCGATCTCCAGCAGGGTCTGTCCCTCCTTCACATTCTCCAGCACGACAGGCTGCAGATCCTTTTGCTCAAAATGAAAAGTCACTTTATACATTGGATCCTATTCAACGCAAATTTAACTGAGGGAGAAAAAATGAATTTACTGAATTGGGAAAACCATTATTTCAGCTGTTGAATGCTCTTTGTGAGTACTGTATAGATCTCTTTAAGTTGCGGATATTTTTCAAGCATCGCAAGGTGTTTGGCAATGACGGTATCATCATGCCGCAAGGCCGGGCCTGTCTGCATCTTTTTGGGGTCCGTCAATTCCAGCCTTTTGATCGTTTCCTGCATGAGCGGTCTCAACTCATCGAAGACGATCCCTTCTTTTTCACAGTAATCCTGGGTGAGGGCCAGCAGGTGGTTGGTGAAATTATTGGCAAAGACCGCAGCAAGGTGCAGTTTCGCCAGGTCCTTGTCACCGGTGATATGGACAGGCTGTTTTGAAATACTATGTGCCAGGTTCTCCAGCGAGGAAACGGTCACAGTATCATTGCCGTCAATAAAAAATGGGATATCGGGTATGGTTTTTGCGTCTTTACGTAAGGATTGCAGGGGATAAAAAACACCGTAATGTTCGCTCACGTTTTTCAAAACATCTTTGGAGACGGATGCGGCGGTATGGGCCACCACTTTCCCCGGAAAACGCAGGCCTTCCGTCACTTCCATAATCGCCTGGTCGGAAACAGCAATAATATAGACATCCGCACTCTTCTTGATGGGCCCGCTGTAATTGGTCGAATCGGTCTTCCATTCATAGGCCAGTGCACTGGCATCTTTTGAATTGCGGCCGGCAACCTGCAGGATATGATGTCCTGCTTTGAAGAATTTTCTTCCCAGGACAGCCGCCACATTTCCCGAACCAAGGAGAATGATGTTCATATCATATTTTATGCAAGTTACGAAGGGAAAATAATCATACACCATGCTTAATTTTTCATTAACATGCGCTGATTTTTTACGTTTAAAATAAACCGAAAAACAAGTTTTATCAAAAATTATGCAATCCTTGACTATCTTGCGCCGCAAATTCAACGTTTATTAAGCAGCAAATGATCCCATGGCGAAAAACTTACTGATCGTAGAAAGTCCTGCAAAAGCAAAGACCATCGAAAAGATCCTGGGAAAGAATTTCCAGGTTAAAAGTTGTTTTGGGCATATCCGTGACCTTGCCAAAGCCGATATGGGGATCAAGGTTGAAAAGAATTTTGAACCCGTTTATATCATTCCGCCCGAAAAAGAAAAAGTGGTGAATGATTTGAAGAAACTTTCCAAAAGCAGTGATGAGGTTTGGCTGGCTACGGATGAGGACCGGGAAGGGGAAGCGATCAGCTGGCATTTATGTGAAGTGCTGGGACTGAATCCCAAAACAACCAAGCGGATCGTTTTTCATGAAATAACAAAGCCCGCAATTGAGGATGCCATTCATAATCCGCGGCGGGTGGATATGAACCTGGTACTTGCCCAGCAGGCACGCCGAGTGCTTGACCGGATCGTTGGTTTTGAGCTGAGCCCTATCCTCTGGAGAAAGATCAGTGTCCGGAATAACTTAAGTGCCGGACGTGTTCAAAGCGTAGCCGTCCGGCTGATCGCTGAACGTGAAAGGGAAATCAACGCCTTTGTACCCGACAGTAATTTTAAAATAGAGGCCTGGTTCAATGCAAAGGATCAATTCGGAAAAGAGGTCAGTTTTAAGGCCGAAGGGGAAAAAATAAACTCTTCCGAAAATGCAGAAGCATTTTTACGCTCCTGTGTACATGCTGTGTATACAGTTTCTGATATCCAGGTAAAACCCGGGAAACGATCTCCTGCACCTCCTTTCACTACCTCCACATTGCAGCAGGAAGCCTCCCGTAAATTGGGTTATGGCGTTTCAAAGACCATGCTGCTGGCACAACGCCTGTATGAAAGCGGCTACATCACTTATATGCGGACCGACAGCGTTAACCTGAGCAAGACAGCGCTGGGTGATATCACCCGTACCATTCAGCATATGTATGGAGAGAAATATCATCAGTTCCGTTCATACAAAACAAAGAATGCATCCGCCCAGGAAGCGCATGAAGCGATCCGTCCTACTTATATGAACAATACAAGTGTGCCTGAAGCGGACCTGGCCAGGTTATATGAACTGATCTGGAAAAGGACCATGGCCTGCCAGATGGCGGATGCGGAGCTGGAAAAAACGGTCGCAGATATTATTATATCCACCAATGAAGAAAAGCTGAAAGCTACCGGTGAAGTGATAAGGTTTGAAGGTTTTCTGAAGGTCTACCGCGAGGATGATGATGAGGAAGACAATATACAAAATGAGGAAGGGATGTTGCCACCGTTAACGACCGGGCAGCGCCTGCCATTCAGGGAGATGAAGGCAACGGAGCGCTTCAGCCGGCCCCCGGCCCGTTACACGGAAGCCTCCCTTGTAAAAAAGCTGGAAGAACTGGGTATCGGAAGGCCTTCTACGTATGCTCCTACCATTTCCACCATTTTGAAAAGAGGTTATGTGGAAAAAAGGGAAAAAGAAGGCGTGCAGCGGTTTTATACCGTTTATACCCTCTTAAAGGATCATGTCTCCAAAAAACTGGACAGCGAGATGACCGGCGCTGAGAAATCAAAACTATTCCCTACGGACCTGGGACTGGTGGTGACCGATTTTCTGAATAAATATTTCGATGATATCATGGATTATGGATTCACCGCCCGTATTGAAGAAGAGTTCGATGAGGTAGCGGAAGGGAAGATGAAATGGAACACGATGCTGAAGGATTTTTACAACCCCTTCAAAAAAGATGTGGACAAGACCCTTGAAAAAGCGGAACGGGCAACGGGTGAAAGGGAACTGGGTGTTGATCCGGAAACAGGAAAGCAGGTAGTGGCACGTATGGGCCGGTATGGCCCGATGATCCAGATCGGGAATGCCGATGAAGAAGAGAAGCCCCGGTTCGCCAAGATCCCCACCGGGATGAGCATTGAAACCATCAGTTTTGAAGACGCCATGAAATTATTTGCCACCGAAGGTGTGCTGGGTCAGTATGAAGAAAAAGATATCACGGTGAGTGTGGGCCGGTTCGGTCCCTATGTAAAATGGGGGGATGATTTTATTTCCATTCCCCGCGGAACAGACCTGGCTACGGTGGACCTGCAAAAAGCCATCGGTTATATCCGGCAAAAACAAATTGCAGATGCCCCCGTCGGCGAATATGATGGCAAACCCATTATCAAGGGTAAGGGCCGGTTCGGGCCCTTCATTAAATGGAATGGAATATTCGTCAATGTTCCCCGGCGCTACAATTTTGATAAACTGACGCAACCGGAAATGGATGAACTCATCGATGCCAAATTAAAAAAAGAAGCAAACCGTTACATTCACCAGTGGCCGGAAGAAAAGATCTCGGTGGAAAATGCCCGCTGGGGACCGGTGATCAAATACAGGAAGAAGATCATCGGCTTGCCGAAGAACGAGGAAGGCAGGCGCAGCAGCACGGAGGATGCAAAGGCATTGACACTCGAGGATGTTAAAAGGATCATTGAAGCGGAACTGCCCGGAAGTTTTGCAAAAAAAAGAAAGACGGCTGCACAAAAAACTCCTCCCGGAAAGCCCCAGGTCAAAAAGAATGCTTCGGTCAAAAGAAAAACAATAAAGAGGAAAAAATAATCCATGCGTCGTTCCTACTGGGAACATATCGCCCCCGCTTATAATGAAGAGATATTTGATGTGCTGGCCAATGACAAAAAGAGACTGATCACTTCGGTGATCCGGAAATACTCCTCCAAAAATGGAACGGTCATTGACATCGGTTGCGCGATCGGCAAATGGCTGCCCCTGCTCTCCCCTGCTTTTAAAAAGGTGTTTGCCCTGGATATTTCGCAAAAGAACTTGTCCATTGCACAACAGCAATACCCGTTGCTGAAGAATATTGTCTATCTCCGGGCGAATATGTCGAAAAAAGGGCTCGCTTTGCCGAAAGCCGGTTTCGGCATCTGCATCAATGCCTTACTGACACCTTCGGAAAATGATAGAAATATCTTTCTGAAAAATATAGCCCGTTGTATCGGGAAGGGTGGCAGGCTTGTGATGACCGTCCCATCCCTGGAATCCTGGCTGCTGACAGGAATGCTTCAGCAGCAATATAAGATCGATGCAAAACTTTTTCCTGCGATAAAGAATAACAAGGTCGCAGCAAAAAAATGGCATGCTCTTATAAAAGGGAATGTGGAGATCGATCATATACCCCATAAACATTTTCTCCGTGAAGAGTTACAATTCATGTTATCAAAGGAAAAATTTTCAGTCGAAAAGATCTCAAAACTCGAATATGACTGGAAAACGGAATTCCATGCGCCGCCCCGCTGGCTGAAAGAGCCCAGGCCCTGGGACTGGATGCTGGTGGCAAAAAAATTATGATTCAGTTGGACAGGGCATAGACGGCAAAACTGGCCAACCAGTGTTCCCCGCTGTAATTTCCGCTTACCACATTGGGCAATGCGGCCGCAAGATGCCGGATGGCGGATCGCATCAATAATTCTCTCCGCGGATCGTGGACAGGCAATGCAGATGCAATACCATGCATACACCAGCTCCTGCTGAAAGAAAGACCGTCCAGGTGCACGATCTGCAGGTCGCTCCTGTCGGAAACCACCGGCAATACGGTAAGATGCTGCAGGGATCCGGCGGAATAATATTTATTGAACCAGGCGATGAATTCATTCTTAGGCAATACCCTCCTCATCAGGTCGCATTCCTCGAGGCTGGGCGACAGGAAATCCGATCCGTCAGGCTCCCAGGAAGCAGGTGCATGTTTATCATTCCCAAAAATATTCTTCGCCGAGGCGATAAGCGCTTTTTCGAATTCAGGTTTGTTTTCTGTGCGGGCATAATCCAGTGCGAACACAAGGCCGAAAGCCGTATTCGGATGGACACCGGTGCGGTTGGGATAGGTTTGTTTGGGCAAGAATTTGGTCCAGAGCCCAACCACTTTTTCCATAAGTGGCTGCAAGGCCAGGTGCCAGTTCCTTGCATCCTCATCGTTCCAGGTATAGAGCTCTTCATCGAGTTTCAGCAACCAGGCCCAGCCATATGTGCGCTCCCAGCTGCTGGTGAGGGGAATATCGAAATACTTCACTTCCTGCAGGATATTATCCCGGCTGATCGTATGGTTGATCGATGCCCTGATCAGGGCCGCTTCGGGCAGGCGGGGAAATAATTTCAGTAATTTGATCAGCATCCAATGGCCATGCACGGAGGAATGCCAGTCAAAACACCCGTAAAACGCGGGATGAAGTTCATGCGGCAATAAAACATGGTCACTGTCGTGAATGGATGTATGGTTTGTTTTATTCGGGAATTCACGAGTGATGCATTTCAGCGGCAGGGAGACGAGAAAAGAAGCCCCTTTGGTTGTCAGTGTAAATCCGGAACTATCCTTATTCACCGTATACAGATCACTGGCCTGGCCCATGGCAATAGCAGAAGAAAAGAACACTACCATGAAAAAGATCTTATTCATATCCAAACTTAAAACATTAAACTTTAAACCTTCAACTTTCTTCCTATCCCCATCTGTGGAAAAATTTAACTATTTTATTCCACGATCAGTATTGATCTTGTGTAACGAATCGTTACCATGGAAACCACCCGGGAATTATCGGCCCTCTTCACCCTTATTGACGACCCCGATGAAGAAGTATTCGGTGCTGTTTCAACCAAGATCGTTGACTATGGCAAGAATGTTATCCCCAACCTTGAACACCTGTGGGAAACAACCCCCAATGAACAGGTGCAGTCACGCATTGAACAACTGATCCATCGCCTGCATTTCAATGATCTCTACGAGGATTTCAGGCAATGGGCCATTGCTGGTCATCATGACCTGATGCTCGGCGCCCTGCTCACCGCCAGGTATTTTTTTCATGAACTCACTTCTGCTTCCCTGGTGCAGGAAATGGAAAAGATAAAACGGAATATCTGGCTGGAGCTGAATAACTACCTGACCCCGCTGGAACAGGTACACGTGATCGCCAGTATTCTTTATAATTATTTCGGCCTGAAGGGATGCGACATGAATTATAAAGAGCCCAATGAATTCCTCCTGAATAAGACACTGGAGACGAAACGGGGTAACCAGCTTGGGAATGCGGTACTGTACCTGGCCCTTTGTGAACTGCTCGACGTACCTGTCAAAGCGATCAATGTCCCCCGCCAGTTCCTGCTGGCCTATTTCAAACCGGGTTACTCGGCTGAAGAACTGCCGAACCCGGTCCATAAGATCGAATTCTATATCGACCCGCTGAGCGGATCTGTTCATACCACCCAGGATATAGAGGCTTATTTCAAACAGATCGCCGTTCCCCCTGTCGGAGCTTATTTCAGGCCGCAGAAAAACAAACAGGTGATCGCCACCCTTCTGATCGAACTGGGGAAATGTTTCAATGAGGAAAAAGATATCTACCGGAAAAATGAATTGAACCTTCTGGCATCCCTGCTCGATTAGGATCTCACCATCTCATCCTTGCCCGGAGGGAAGTGATATGTGCCGTATGGTGTTTGCCATGCCAGGCATACAGGCCGAGCAGATACCATAGCCTGACCGTTTTCTGCAAACCAGGGTGATAAGCTGTTTTATTGTTCCAGTCCTCATCATTCACTGTTTTCAGCGCTTCAAACCAGCGTGCATGGAGGGCGTGCAGCAGCGTAAGCGAGACGTTTACCGGCAATTTTTGTACGTCATTCATCTCAGCCCATCGTTTTTCCTCATAGGTCTTCAAGGTGGGATTGCTTTCCGTCAGTGTGACCTTGAAACGGCAATAGGCATTCATATGGCTGTCGGCTACGTGGTGTACCAGCTGGTGAACGGTCCATCCTCCTTCGCGGTAAGGGGTCTGCAACTGGGCTTCATCCAGGTTCAGAATGGCATGTTCGAGTTGTTCCGGCAGGAATTTAAGATCGGCCAGCCATTCCACTTTTTGGGGGATGGAAAAAGGTTTCGGATCATATTTCCCGATCGGATAACGCAGATCAGGAAGAATTGTTTTTTTCATACGCTGAGATTAATAAAAGAATGCTTCATCATTCTTCCCGCAGGGCATGCCCGGTCAGTTTGATGAAGACATCTTCCAGGTTGGCCAGTTTTATTTCCTTTGAACGTTCAAAACCGGTGGCGATCAGGTCATCAATCAGTTTATCCGGTGTGTCCAGGGCAATGATCTTCCCTGAATCAATGATGGCTACCCGGTCACAGAGATATTCCGCTTCTTCCATATAATGCGTGGTAATGATGACCGTGGTGCCCCTTTCCCTGATCTTTTTCACAAGTTCCCACAGGCTGCGCCTGGCCTGCGGGTCGAGGCCGGTGGTGGGTTCATCCAAAAAAATGATCCTGGGCTTATTGATCAGTGTAGTGGCCACCGAAAAACGTTGTTTCTGTCCCCCGCTGAGGGCCTTCACTTTGGAACGGGCCTTATCTTTCAGGTTGACCGATTCCAGTAACTCCATGGCGTGCTCATGCTGATTATACAAACCGTTGAACAGGTCGATGAGTTGCACCAGGTTAAGCCCGGGATAATATCCGCTGGTCTGCAACTGCACCCCGATGATCTTTTTTATCTCATTGGGCTGCTTGTCCAGGTCAAAACCGTTCACCATTACTTCCCCGGCAGTCTTGGTGCGAAGGGTTTCGATGATCTCCAGCGTAGTGGACTTGCCGGCCCCGTTCGGACCCAGCAACCCGAAGATCTCCCCTTCATATACATCAAATGAGATCCCTTTCACTGCCTGGAAATCGCCGTAGTTCTTGACAAGGTTTTTGACGGAAATAATTGTATTGTTCATGCCGGAAAATTATGATTGTAAACAGGTTTCAAGTTCTTCCATCATTTTCTTACTCCCGATGAATAAGGGGGTACGCTGGTGAAGTTCACCAGGTACGATATCAAGGATATCCTTTTCTCCATTGGTGGCTTTACCGCCTGCGATCATGACGATAAAAGCAAAGGGGTTGGATTCATAAAGTAACCGCAGTTTGCCGTTCGGCTTGTCCGTGGTGCCGGGATACATAAAGATGCCCCCCTTGATCAGGTTACGGTGCACATCACTGACCATGCTGCCGATATAACGTTGCGTGTAAGGCCCCCCGTTTGTCTTTGTCTTTTTCTGGCAGCGGTCAATATAATTCCTGACGGGAAGACTGTACTGGAAAAAGTTTCCGTGATTTACCGAATAGATCTTCCCGTCTTCCGGGCACCTGATATTGGGATGACTGAGTGTGAATTCACCGATCGTAGGGTCCAGTGTGAACCCATTCACTCCCCGCCGGGTGGCATAGACCATCATCGTGGAAGAACCATAGACAATATAACCGGCTGCTACCTGTTCCCGTCCCGGTTGTAAAAAATCATTCTTATTTACCCTGGATCCCATGGGTGAAAGCCGTCGATAAATGGAAAAAATAGTTCCGATAGAAACGTTCACATCAATATTACTGCTGCCGTCAAGGGGGTCGAAAAGGCAGACATATTTTGACCGAACGCTTTTATCATCGCCGAATGCGGTAAAATCATCCATTTCTTCGCTGGCAATGCCCGAACAGGCAATGCCGTGTTGTAAAACCCCCATCATCTGGTCATTAGCGAATACATCCAGTTTTTTCACTTCTTCGCCCTGTACATTCACCGTACCTGCGTCACCGAGAATATCCACCAGGCCCGCCTTGTTGACCTCCGCATGGATCCTTTTGGCGGCCAGCCCAATATTACGGAGCAGGTGCGCCAGTTCGCCTGTTGCATTGGGTATATCCCGGATCTGCTGAATGGTGAATTCATCCAGGGTCTGGACCTTTCGGTTTACCTGCATACATGAATTTTCTTACATGGCAAAAGTAGGTTTTAAGTTCAACAATTGAAATGCAATCACGATTTTTGCAAACCATCTTTCATATAGAATTTCAGTTAAACAATCGGAATGAAAGTTTTTAAATTCGGAGGCGCCTCCGTCAACAGCGTGGACAGGATCAGGAAGCTCGGAGAGATACTCAGCCAGTATGCGGGTGAGAAGATACTGGTAGTGATCTCTGCTATGGGCAAAACGACCAATGCCCTTGAAAAAGTTACGGAAGCATTTTATGCCGGGAAGAAAGAGGAAGCCCTGCAGTTATTCAATCTTGTGAAACAGCAGCACCTTTCCATAGCCAAATACCTGCTGATCGAAAATTACCTGGCCTGTGAAAAGCAACTGCATGATTTTTTTACAGAAGCGGAATGGTTACTACATGACCGTCCGCAACGGGAATACGCATATTATTATGACCAGGTTGTTTGCACCGGGGAGCTTTTCTCCACTGCGATCATCAGCCATTACCTTAACCAGGAAGGAATAAAGAATACATGGGTGGATGTAAGGGATATTTTCCGGACGGATGATGATTTCCGTAATGCGGCGATCGAATGGGATGAAACCAGGTCCCGGGTTTTATCTGGTGTTGTACCCTTATTCAAAGACAGGGAAATTGTCCTTACACAGGGATTTATCGGTGCTACTGATGAAAATGAGAGCACCACCCTGGGACGGGAGGGCAGCGATTATTCCGCAGCGGTCTTCACCCATATCCTGGACGCGGAAAGCCTTACCATCTGGAAGGATGTGGAATCTGTGATGAATGCTGATCCTAAAAAATTTCCTGATGCCATTCCCATACCACGGCTCAGTTATGAAGAAGTGATCGAGATGGCCTATTACGGCGCCCAGGTGATCCATCCCAATACCATCAAACCCATGCAGAATAAAAAAATCCCGCTGTATGTGAAATGTTTCCTGGACCCTTCCCTGCCCGGTACGCTGATTGATGAGCATCCTGTTCACGGGCTTCCCCCGGTCATTGTGCTCAAAGAAAACCAGGTGATGATGAAAATGAGCGCAAGGGATTTTTCATTTGTGGGCGAACATCATATCGGCCGGCTCTTCCACCTCTTTGAAGACCTGCATATCAAGCCAAACCTGACACAGAACGGCGCCATCAGTATATTGACTGTTATGGATAACTTGCAGGAGAAGGTCGGCAAACTGGCTGCTGCCGCCGCTGAATTCCTGGATGTGAATGTTCAGATGGAACTTTCCCTGCTTACTATCCGTCATTATACAACAGCCCTTTTTGAAAAAATGACCGCGGGCAAAAAAATCATACTCCGCCAGCAGACAGAAGATACTGTCCAGGTGCTGATGCAGTGAGCTACCTGGCTTCCACGGTAATTGTCTGAATTATCTTTTTTGCGACAGGTTGGTCATTCAGGAGGGCTGGCTGCCAGGTTCCCATCTTTTCTAGGCGTTCGATCAATTCATCATTGAAATCATCACTGTTCACGCCTCTTAATACTTTAAAATTAACCGGCACACCGTCCTTGTCAACGATGAATTCCACCTGCACATAGGCTTTTTTTGTTTCCTTTGGCAGGAAGGGCGCCATTTCTTTTCCAATACGATCCAGATAAGCGGCGAATGCTTCATTGCCCCCGGGAAATTGGGGCCATTGGGCCACGGCCTGCACGAGCACACCCACGTTCCTGGTCCGGTGTTGCACAGGAGCTCTTTTCGCAATCACTTTTTCCTCTGCCTTGAACTTGGCCTTTTTATCAGGAGCATTATATACCATATATTCCCCGTCGGGATTGACCATGATGACCGGAAGTTGTTTATGAATTTCAAAATAATTGTAAGCGTCTTCCAGCCGCTCGGCAAACTTCTTAAGCTGCACGTCATCCCTGGTCAGCGTTTCCAGGTATTTGATGCTTCTTTCCTTGTCATAGCGGATGGGGAAAATATGAACGGGTATGAAATCCTGGCCTGCATCCTTGGCATAGGCTGCCAGGATATATAATTCATCGATCTGTTCGTCTGTAATGGGTATGCAGCCCACCGTCACACAGCTGCCGTGGATAAAAATATCGCCGCCGGGCTTTAAGGAATCGCTGAGTATTTTATCCGACATGTTCGGATAATTCAGGCCGAGCGAAAGATAATAACTGCTGTTAGGGTTGAACTGATTGATATAATAAAATCCTTCAGGCACCTGGAAATCACCTTCCATCCTTTTGGGGCCGAGGGTACCCGCCAGGGCGCAGATCTTATAGGTCTTGAAGAGCTGGAAAGGTTCTGCACTCTTATCCTTTACCCATACTTCCAGGTAACTGTCATATTTGAAAGAGCGGATATACAGGAATTTGGGCGGCCATTTCAGTTTCTTTTGCTCAAACTGTTTCTGCAGGGTATCCTGCTTATGCAACAGGGCTTCACCCGGTCGGGTAAATGATTTCTGGTAATTGATGAAGGAAAATGAATTGACCCCACCAGGGTTCTCCGATGGTTGAGCTGCAGCCTGTTGAATGGTGCAGATGATAAAAATGGAAATGAGAAGATTCTTCATTCGCCTGCGCATTAGGTTTTTAACGACGGGGTGCGGATCTTTATTTTGACCGGATGTTAAAACCGGATGTAAAATTAATGAAAGCATTGGGAAAAATAAGGTTTAACCGCTAACCTTCTGCCTGCCTTCGGCAGGTAAACCGGCAGGCAGGGACGCAATGACATTAAGGTTCGCAAAGGATCTTATCCAATGTTTTCTTGGTATTACTTAGCGTCCTGACGTCATCCCGTGAAAAAACATGGCCGATTTAACCCATTTGCTTTATAAATTCCCCCTTGCTTCCTGCTCTCTTTCGAGCGCCTCAAACAGCGCTTTGAAATTACCCTTTCCGAAACTCCTGGCTCCTTTTCGCTGGATGATCTCGTAAAATAAAGTGGGACGGTCCTCTACCGGCTTTGTGAACATTTGCAGCAAATATCCCTCATCATCCCTGTCAACCAGCACTCCCAATTCTTTCAATGAGCCGGCATCTTCGTCGATCTTACCGACACGTTTGAACAACTCGTCGTAATAGGAAGCGGGCACCCGTAAAAACTCCACACCGCGGTTGCGGAGGCTGGTCACTGTTTGTATGATATCATTCGTGGCCATGGCCACATGCTGTACGCCCTCCCCGTTATAGAATTCCAGGTATTCCTCCACCTGGCTTTTCTTCTTGCCTTCGGCCGGTTCATTGATGGGAAATTTGACAAAGCCGTTCCCGTTGCTCATCACCTTACTCATAAGGGCCGAGTATTCCGTTGAAATATCCTTATCATCAAATGATAAAATATTTTTGAATCCCATTACATTCTCATAAAATTTTACCCGTGGGTTCATCTGGTTCCACCCCACATTGCCCACGCAATGGTCCACATGCAACAAACCTGTTTCCTCCGGTTGAAAATATGGGCTCTCCCATTTTACAAACCCGGGCATGAACACACCCTTATAATTTTTTCTTTCGATGAAAAGGTGTACTGTTTCTCCGAATGTGTAGATGCCGCTCATCATGATCTCCCCGTTGTCATCCTTCATTTGCACAGGTTTGAGGCAGCTTTTTCCTCCCCGCCGGGTCGTTTCTTCCCAGGCCCTGGTGGCATCATTCACCAGTAATGAAATGGATTTTACACCGTCGCCGTGCTGGTGAATATGACGGGCAATATCATTTTCGGGACGCAAAGGTGTGGTCAGGACAAACGTTATCTTGTTTTGTCGCAAAACATAACTGACCTTGCCCTTTTCACCGGTCTCCGGGCCTGCATAGGCCAGCGCTCGGAAACCGAAAGCGCTCATATAATAATGTGCCGCCTGTTTGGCATTGCCCACATAGAATTCAATATGATCCGTTCCTTCCAGCGGCAGGAAATCAGGTTGCATTGCTTGTTTTACATCTTTTGCTGATACGGTGTCCATGATCGGAAATTTTGGAATGTAAGGTAATTGGCCTCAGGGCTTCTGTTTTCCCAAAATTTATTGGTCGTCCATTGCCAACGATTCCATCAGCATGCAAAAGCAAAGGCGATGGTCGTTGAATATCTTTTGGGGATAATCGGGACGCATGGTACAAAGGTAAAAAATTTGTTGCAGAGCCTGAGGGCCTGGTCAGCGGGTAGTTTCCCCAAACCTATCTTTGCCCCATGCGAAAAGCCTCTGCTTCACCCCGTATCGGAATCCTTGGCGGCGGGCAATTGGGAAGAATGCTGCTGCAGGCGGCTGTCAATTACCCCGTTGAAACATTTGTTATGGAAAATGACCCGGCCTGCCCGGCTGCCAGTCTCTGCCATCATTTTTCCACAGGTGATATCAGGAATGCAGATCATGTGTACCAATTCGGCAAGGGGCTTGACGGCCTTACGATTGAGATCGAGAACGTGAATACTGATGCATTGGAAAAACTGGAAGCAGAAGGTGTGAAGATCTACCCAAAACCAGCGGTAATCAAAACCATCCGGAATAAAATATCACAAAAATTATTCTACCGGGAAAACAACATACCTGCTGCAGATTTTACCATCACCCATACTGCAAAGGAATTAATGAACCATGAAACTTTTTTTCCTGCGGTGCAGAAACTTAGCGAAGGAGGATATGACGGAAGGGGCGTGCAGGTGATCTTATCCAAAAATGATCTTGCCCGGGCATTTGATCAACCCGCGATACTGGAAAAAAAAGTAGCCATTGAAAAAGAGATTTCCGTGATCGTTGCCGTATTAAAGGATGGAAAGACGGCTATCTACCCGCCTGTTGAAATGGTCGTAGATCCCGTTCTGAATTTACTGGATTACCAGGTCTCTCCGGCAGAACTGGACAAAGAATCAGCTGCAAAAGCAAAAGCAATTGCCCTGCGGGTCGCGGAATGTTTCAGGTCACCCGGGTTATTTGCTGTTGAAATGTTCATCGATAAGAATAATAATGTGCTGGTGAATGAAACCGCTCCGCGTGTACATAACAGTGGTCATCACACCATTGAAGCAAATTCCTGTTCCCAGTTTGATATGCTCTGGCGCATCATGCTGAATTACCCGCCTGGAAATACGGATCAAGTACTGACTTCTGTGATGGTGAATATCGTGGGACCCGAGGGTTATGCCGGAGAAGTTCATTACAGCGGCCTGGAAGAAGTGCTCGGGAATGACAGGACCTATGTTCACCTCTATGGAAAAAAGGAGACCAGGCCAGGAAGAAAAATGGGGCATGTTACCATCTTAGGGGATCATAGATCCGCACTTATTCAACAGGCAAAAAAGATAAAACAAACGCTCATCCCCCTGTCTTTGCCGGTAAAATAAAAGTTTGTAAATGATTTTACGTCAAAGGGATGAAAGAGTATCTTTACTATTTACGGACGATATGCGCATAATTCTTTTCTCCCTGTTTTGTTGTTTAAACATTATCCTGGTTTCCTGCAACAGTAAGGATAAGCAAAACCCAGCCCCCAAGCAGGCGGCCGCTCAAAAGCCCCCTGCCCTGCCGGTGGATGCCATCATTGCCTCCACCAGGCAATTGAATTCAAATATTGAATCAGCCGGGACGATCATGGCATATGAAAGCACAGAGATCCATCCTGAAGTATCCGGGCGGCTGGTCTATCTGAACGTCAATGAAGGCGCCATCGTCAGCCGCGGCACATTGTTGGCCAAGATATATGACGGCGACCTGCAGGCACAGTTGAATAAACTTTCAGAACAGGTAAAAAAATCAGAGATACAATTGAAAATTGCAGAAGAAACTGAGAAACGTTCAGCGCAATTATTGAAGATCCAGGGCATCAGCCAGCAGGATTATGACCTGACTTCTCTCCAGGTCAATAATATTAATGCGGATATCGCCATCACGAAAGCCGATATGGAAACAGTGCGGGCAAATCTTACCAAGTTGAATATTTATGCACCCTATACAGGTAAATTAGGGTTAAAGAAAATAAGCCCGGGCGCATTTGTTACGCCGGCTACTTTATTAACGACCATCAGCCAGGTGAATGAGATGAAGATCCAGTTCAATGTGCCGGAGAAATACGGCTCCTCGATGAAGAAAGGACAGACCGTTGATTTTTCCATTGACGGAAGCAATAAAGACTTTTCAGCGAAAGTGATCGCCACGGAAGCAACGGTTGAGCAGGACACCCGTAGCCTGGCCATCCGGGCTGTCATCAGTTCTACTGACCCCGCACTCATTCCCGGCGCCTTTGCCAAAGTAAAGATCGGCCTGGGGTCCACTGAAGATGCCTTGATGATCCCCAATAATTGCATTGTCCCCCTGGGCAGGAATAAGATCATTTATGTATTCAGGAAGAATAAGGCTGTCTCTACACCGATCACCACCGGCGTGCGGGATTCTGTGAATATCCAGGTGATGACCGGGCTAAGTAAAGGAGATACAGTGATCACATCAGGCCTGTTGTTTCTGAAGGATGGAAGTGATGTTAAACTGACAAAAGTAAACACGCAATAAAACATAGGCCCCAAAAGCTGAATATCTGCAATGAATTTATCGGAACTAAGTCTGAGACGCCCCGTGCTGGCAATGGTTTGCTCCATTGTGATCATCATTTTTGGTGGCATCGGGTATAAATTCCTGGGAGTCCGTGAATATCCCGCCATTGACCCCGCCGTGATCAATGTCAGGACCTCTTATGTTGGAGCGAATGCCAATATCATCGAACAGCAGATCACCGAACCGCTGGAAAAAGCCATCAATGGTGTACAGGGCGTAAAAAATATCACTTCCAACAGCTCGCAGGGAGCCAGCAGCATCACCGTCGAGTTTGAATTAAAAGTGGACCTGGAAAAGGCCGCCAACGACGTACGCGACAAGGTCTCTCAGGCGATCGGCAACCTGCCCCAGGATATTGATGCACCACCCATTGTGACAAAAGCCGATGCTGATTCTGACCCGATCCTTTTTTTGCAATTGCAAAGCATGAAAAAAGGATTGCTGGAACTCACCGATTTTGCCGAGAATGTAGTACAGGAAAGACTGCAGACCATCCAGGGCGTCAGTTCCATTACTGTTTTCGGAAAACGGTATTCCATGCGTCTCTGGATCGATCCCGCCAAACTCGCTGCGTATAAACTCACGATCAATGATATCAAAACGGCGTTGGATAAGGAGAATGTCGAATTGCCCGGCGGCAAGATCAGGGGTAACACCACACAACTGATCGTCAATACCTATGGCAAATTGACGACGGAAGATGATTTCAATAATCTAATTGTGCGGGACAATGCCAATGGCGTTGTCCGCTTCAAAGATCTCGGCTTTGCAGAACTAGGACCCGACAATGAAGAGATCGCTTCCAGAAAAAATAATATCCCCGCCGTGAACCTTGGCATCATTGCGCAACCGGGATCCAACCAGATCGATATTTCTGATGAAGCTTACAAGCGGATCGCGGAGATCAAGAAGGAAATGCCTTCAGATATTACGCTTGAAGTTGGATATGACCGGACCATTTTTGTCCGCAAAGCCATCAAGGAGGTCAAGCAAACCCTCATGATCGCCATCGGGTTGGTCGTGCTCATCATCTTCCTGTTCTTCAGGGAATGGAGCATTGCCCTTCGGCCATTGATCGATATCCCTGTTTCACTGATCGGAGCCTTCTTTATCATGTATGTGGCGGGATTCTCCATCAATGTGCTTACCCTGCTTGCCATTGTGCTGGCCACAGGACTGGTGGTGGATGACGGGATCGTTGTGACAGAAAATATTTTCAAGAAAATGGAACGGGGAATGGATAAGAACAAAGCTGCCCTCGAAGGGTCCAAGGAGATCTACTTCGCCGTCATCGCGACTTCACTCACACTGGCCATTGTTTTCCTGCCGATCATTTTCCTGCAGGGATTCGTGGGCCGGTTATTCCGTGAATTCGGTATCGTGCTGGCTGGAGCCGTATTGATCTCTGCATTCGTATCACTGTCACTGACACCGGTCCTGAATATTTACCTGACCAAAAAGAATATACATAAACACTCCTGGTT
>CAZZDQ010000025.1:0-4844 GCA_964652845.1 uncultured Chitinophaga sp. | reverse complement strand
ATGGAAGACCGTAACCGGGTACGCACCACCATTACCGGTCCGGAAGGAACCGATTTCGATTACACGGACAAAACCAATTATACCATCACACAACAATTACTGGATTCCGTTCCAGAAAAATATGTTGTGCTTTCATTTGCCCCGGGGTTCGGAGGAGGCGGTTCCAATGCATCTTTTATCAGTATGGGACTGGTGGATGCCAGCCAGCGAAAAAGGACCCAGGACCAGATCGCACAGCAAATGTCGAAGATGTACAGGCGGCTGACAAACGTGAGGGCATTTGCGGTACAGGAGCAAACCATTTCCGTTGGGCTTGGGGGAAGGGGTGCATTCCCCGTTCAGTTCGTGCTGGAAAATCTCAACTTCGATAAACTCAAGGAAAAAGTGCCGAAGTTTATGGATGAAGTGGCAAAGAGCAGGATATTCCAGGGTTTTGATGTGAACCTGAAATTCAACCAACCCGAATTACAGATCACGATCAACCGCTTAAAAGCCAACCAGCTCGGTATTTCCGTGTTGGATATCAGTAATACTTTACAGCTGGCGCTCAGCGGCCGCCGCTTTGGTTATTTTATCATGAACGGGAAACAGTACCAGGTGATCGCACAGGTGGACAGGAGCAACCGGGATGCCCCGCTCGAGCTCACTTCATTTTATGTAAAGAATAATACCGGCGGATTGGTTCAACTGGACAATGTAGTCGACATGTATGAAACCGCCGAGCCACCGACCATCTTTCATTTCAACCGGTTTAAAAGCGCTACTGTTTCGGCAGGTCTTGCCCCTGGGAAGACCATCGGGGACGGTATTGAAGAGATGAACCGCATCGCAAAAAAGGTTCTGGACGAAACATTTTCCACGGGGCTGAGCGGTCCTTCGAGGGATTATGCAGAAAGTGCTTCCAATACATCTTTTGCTTTCTTCCTGGCCCTGGTCCTGATCTTTCTCGTACTGGCAGCGCAGTTTGAAAGCTTTGTCGATCCGCTCATCATCATGTTCACCGTTCCCCTCGCCCTCGCTGGGGCTGTGCTGACTTTGAAATTATTCAACCAGACGCTGAATATATTTTCCGAGATCGGTATCATCATGCTGATCGGGCTGGTGACCAAGAACGGGATCCTCATTGTTGAATTCGCCAACCAGAAACGAAGGAGGGGCGAAAAGAAGATCCCTGCCGCCATTGATGCGGCGGTTGCCCGTTTACGTCCCATCCTGATGACAACACTGGCCACTACGCTGGGCGCCTTACCGATCGCATTGAATATCGGGTCTGGCGGCCATAGCCGCATCCCGCTGGGTATCGTGATCATCGGGGGCATGCTATTTGCCCTTATTCTTACCCTGTATGTGATCCCCTCCATGTATTCATTTCTATCATCCAAAAAGAAAGTGGTGCAACATGAAACGGATTAGCGTATTGATACCGGTAATGTTCACAATGGCGGCCCAAAGCCAGAAGGCCTATCTTTCCCTGGATGACGCCATTGCCGCTGCCTTAAAGAACAATTATAATATTTTACTGGCCAAAACTGATTCGGAAGCTTATGCGCTTGACTATTCCTATCGCAATGCAGCATTCTTACCCAAATTAAATGGGACGGCCACCACACTCTGGACCAATAATGCCCAGAAACAGACCCTTGCCGATGGCAGCAAAAAGGATAAATCGGGGTTAAAATCGAATAACACGACGGCACAACTGGCCCTGACCTGGACCCTGTTCGACGGATTGAAAATGTTTGCCACCCGCGATAAGTTAGAACAGTTTGTTCAGCTCGGCGTCCTGGGGATCAAGAACAATGTTATCAATACGGTAGCGACAGTCATCAACACTTATTATAATATTGTCCGGCAGAAACAACAACTGAAAGTGATCACGGAGCAAATGGCGCTGAGCGAAGAAAGAGTGAAACTGGCCCAGTATAAACTCGACATCGGTGTTGGGGCCAAGCCGGACGTATTGCAGAGCAAGGTGGACCTGAATGCGCAAAGATCCGCCGAACTGGGAGAGAAGAACCTGATCAAACAACTGAAAGTGCAATTGAACCAGGTCATCGATCCCCGCAACCTGATGAAAAATCCTTCGCTGGACAATATGTACGATGTAAGTGATTCCATTCCTATCAACAAGAACCTGACACTTTCTGATATTCAGAACGGGATAGAAGAATCCAACCTTTCCCTGCTAATCGCTAAAAAGAATATCGATGTGGCCAGGCTGGTCCTGAAAGAGACCAAAGCACTGGGCCGCCCTACCCTCAGTTTCAATTCGGCCTATAACTACAATTTCACCCGTAACCAGACCGCCATCAATTCCTTTTCCCTCCTGCAGAACCAGGTAAATGGGTACAACTTCGGCTTCAGCCTTTCCGTACCGATCCTCAATAATTTTTTCAACCGTGTACAGATCAAACATGCTCAGCTCAGCATTGAACAGCAGAAATTGCTTTATGAAAACCAAAAATCGCTCGTCGACCAGGATGTGCTGACAGCCTATGAGAATTACAAGGAACAATTAAAAGTGCTGAAACTCGAGGAGGAGAATATCCTGCTGGCACAGGAGAACCAGGATATTATTTTCGAGGTATATAAACTGGCTTCCACCACTTATATCCAGCTCCGGGAAGCACAGAAAAGCCTGGAAGACGCCTATAACAGCCTCATTGCCGCACGCTATAACACCAAGCTGGCCGAAACGGAATTACTTCGTTTAAAAGGGCAGCTTGTGAAATAAGGGTTATTTTTTCCCTCTCTAAAATGCTTTAGTTTTGTGATGGATATTCCGTATCATTAAATATTCATTTGTGGCCAAGATCAAACAGCCGGCTGTGGGCATTATCATGGGCAGCGACAGTGACCTGCATATCATGCAGGCAGCCGCTGATATGCTGAAACATTTCGGCATCTCTCATGAGGTAACCATTGTTTCTGCACACCGTACTCCCAAAAGAATGTTTGATTATGCAAAATCGGCAAGGAAAAGAGGCTTGCAGGTGATCATCGCCGGTGCCGGCGGGGCCGCTCATTTGCCCGGGATGGTAGCCTCCGTAACAACTTTACCCGTGATCGGAGTGCCGATCAAATCCTCCAACAGTATTGACGGCTGGGATTCTGTGCTTTCCATACTTCAAATGCCGAACGGCGTACCCGTAGCCACTGTAGCCCTGAATGCTGCTAAAAATGCAGGTATCCTGGCAGCGGAGATCATTGGCGTAACCAACGATAAAATCTCAGAAAAGATAAAGTCCTATAAAAAGAAAATGATGAGTGAGGTGAATGACAAGGTTGAAAAACTCAAAAAGGAAGGATGGAAAAATGAATTTGACCGGGGCTGATACGATCATTGAATAATTTATCACTATGAAAATAATCTACCGACTGCTCTTTTTACCCGTGTTTTTCACGAATAAATTGGCTGGTCAGCTTCCGCTCACTCCCAGGGATACCGTTAATTTTCAGCCCCAGTCTTTTGCCATGATCATGGGCATCTCCAAATATAAATATATCCACCCCCTGAATTATGCCGACAAGGATGCGGAATTGTTCCGTGACTACCTGCGGTCACCGGCGGGGGGGCGACTGAAAGATGAAAATATTTTTTTACTGCTGAATAATAGAGCGGTCAATGCCAATTTCTTTGTGAAAGGATTTCAGTGGCTGAAAGAAAAAAAACTGCGAAGCGGCGATAAACTTTTCATCTACCTGGCCGGTCACGGTGATGCCATCGACGAGGACCAGTATTTTTTCCTGGGTTATGATTGCAATCCCGGGGGAGATAAGAATAATTACCTGGTGGGCGGAGCTATCCAGCTTTTCAACCTCAAGAAAAAGATCGCTGATGAAACCGCTAAAGGCGTGGAAGTCATCTTCATCATGGATGCCTGCCGGAGCAATGAGCTGCCCGGCGGAACTGCGGGACAGAATTTCCTGAATGAAGCGATTACGCAGAAAAAAGCGGGAGAGATCATGATGCTCGCCGCATCGGCGGGTGAAGAATCATTGGAAGACAGATCCATCGGCACGGGGCACGGTCTCTTTACATGGTACCTGGTGGACGGGCTGACCGGGATGGCTGATTCAAAGACCAACCCGGACAATAAGATTTCTTTCTCCGAGATCCGTTCTTATGTGGACGCCAATGTGCCGGCGGCTGCAGAACAACTTTTTAAAAGGAAACAGGATCCATATTTCTGCTGCAATGAGAACAGCGGGAAGATCATCGGTGTTGTGGACACAGCCTACCTGAATAAATGGTTAAAAAGAAACAGGCCATTGCACAACGGTCCGGGCAATTCTTTCACCGGCGACCCGAATTTTTTCCCTGTTCATGAATTTGCCGATACATCGCTGCTGGAATCCTATAATTTATTCAACCAGGCGATCTCGGACAATAAGCTGACAGGGAAAAACTCGGCAGAATATTTTTTCGGGCAAATGCAAAAAAAATCTGCCGCCAGTCCCTATACCCTGGATGCCAAATCCACCCTGGCAGCTGAATTCATCAATGATGCACAGCAAAGAGTGAACCGTTACCTGGATTGTGCCGATGAGAATACGGTCGCGGAAAAAAGAGAGAACCATGCAGCTTCGATCCGCCTGGAAAAAGCAATTGAAATGGTGAAGGAAATAGATGAGGATTTTGCCAAATCCCTGGTGAGCCGCATGTATTTTCTGCGATCACAGGGGGATTACGGGGCAAACGGAATGAATGGCCCCATGGATGCTGCTTTTACAAATGCTTATGCGGCACTTGCCATTGACAGGGACAAAGCCTATATCTGCAATAAGCTGGCCTTATTGCACCTGGAGAATAACGGGGCCGACAGCGCTGTTTATTATGCTGA
>CAZZDQ010000024.1:0-40299 GCA_964652845.1 uncultured Chitinophaga sp. | reverse complement strand
TTGAACCAACCGGGGTACCCCAGGTCAGCTTTCCTGTATAATAACAGGAGCAATACAAAATAAAAGGGCATACAGGGGATCTTGTACCTTGAAAGCGCTCCGAAATTGGTGGTAGAGGCCCCGACCGATACAGCAAATACCATGGCAAACACAAAACACATCAGCATTCGTGGTTCTGCGAAGGAAAATCGGAAAAATTTTCCGATACCTCTTTTGAAGAAAAAATTAAGTGTGAAAATAAGCAGGAGCGTTGATTCAAGCGCTGAAAAGAAAACGACAGGGGAAGTGATCTCCCATGGAAAGGGTCGAAAAAATGTGGCAGCCAGGCTATTGGGGACCAGCAGGAATGGGTTGGTCGTAGTCATTTTGAAATTCGATCCGAAACCGGCTGTCTGCCCAAGGTCACTGATCACCTGCCGCTGGTATTCCGCTTTATTCAGTAAGGTATCCAGTTTATAGTCCTTGGCAACCTCCTGTGAAGTAAAATAGTTCAGCAACAGGAGGGCGACGCCGATCCCTGCCACCAATGTGAGGAAAGAAAAAATATTACGGAGGGTCTTATCGGCAATGAGTCGGTTCGTTTCCGCGAAAAGCCAGATCAGTGTGCTCATGATGAGTACCAGCAGGATGTAGACCTTTATAAAGAATAAAAGATATCCGCACACAAGTATCCAGACCACGGAGGCCTTGATCTCCTTTTTTTTGACGAAAAGATTCTGCACTGCGTACAGGATATATCCAATGCTGCCAAAACAGATGGGGTCTTTTAACAGGCCCGCACTCCAGAAACCAACACTGGGAAGGAAGATCGCGGCGATCGCCAGTTCGTTTTTGTATTGGGGATAATAATAATAAAAGAACTTGAACAAGCGAATAGCACCCCCGAGGGCAAAGAATCCAAAAATAAAATTGAGGCTAAGATAATTGTTGAAAAAAACAATGGCAGGTAACAAACCCAGCCGCGGAATAAAGAAATTACTGGCCGTAGTCATGTAGCCATAGGTAAAGTCGTCTGCATAACCATCATAATAAAAATAAGGAGTGAGCGGATTGTCCATGGACAAATGTTGTGTTTTCGCGATCAATGCCATATTGTTATAATCATCGTTCAGGGCATGCCGCAGGTCCTGGATGCATTGGTAATAAAGGCCCGGAACTCCCCCTTTGAATAGTAATTAGGTCACCGCCGTATAGGCGAGCACACAAACGATCTTGAAATAAAATCCCCTGTAATAAATTATCTTGACCTCCGGGTCCGTATTCCTTTCAGCCCGGTTTCGCAGGATGGCATAGAGAATGATCAGGCAAATGGGGGCAAAGACAAAATCATTCACCGTAAAAAACCGGAGTGCTAAGAGCATATCATTCAAATAAAGCCCGGAAGGCGGGCCATGAACTTTTTACAGAATAGTGCTGTTCAATTTTTTTTCTTGCTGCGATGCCCATTCTTTCCCGCAGGCCGGGGTCACCCAATAATTCCTCCATTCTTTTTTCCCATTCCTTTTCTTCCCTGCAGAAAAATCCATTGATTCCATCGTTTACAATTTCGGAATTTACGCCCACCGGTGAAACCAACGCCGGGATTCCCATGGACATATACTGAATGGCCTTGAAACCACATTTGCCTTTTGAGATCTCATCATCATACAAAGGCATCACGCCAATATGCATGCGAAGCAGGTCTTCTGCCTCTGTTTCTTTTTGCCATTTGACAAACTGAAAATTTTTGAATGAAAGATCCGGGTTCTTATTGGCAATTACCAGGAAGGAAAAGTCTTTTTTATCCTGTAAATGCCGGACGGCAGGCAGCACTATATCAAGATATTTCAAAGTGGTAAACGTACCGGTCCAGCCCACTACCGGTCTTTCTGTCTGCTGATTTTGCAGCCGGTTATGGGTGTTGATCGTATCAACCACGGTCGGGATCACAACCACATTGGGGTTATACCGTTGTGCATACGCAGCCAAATAAGGATTCCCGGCCGTAATTTTATAGGACCATTTACAGATCCATTTGATTTTCCCGAACCATTTTATGTAACGTGAAAATTTATTTGACGAAGAGGCCGAAGGTATCCAGATCGCATCATCAAAGTCATAGATGATCTTTTTTCTTAAAACCCTGGCAATGATCCATTCAAATACCGGTGGGCCAACTGGCGCTGCTTCCCGGTGAATGAAAACAAAATCATATTTTTTTAATCCAAAAAGTAAAATCCATCGCTTGAAAAATCCTTTCAGGACACCGGCGAGCTTCCCGAATATCTTTCCCTGACGAAAGATCAGTTTCCAGGTCCTGGTCCCGAGAAAAGCACGGTAATCATAGCGGATATTTTCTTCCTTCAATAAGGTAAAATATTGTTCAAAACGGTAACGCTGTGAGGGTGATTCGAAAGGAGGATATGGTGCAAGGAAGAGTATTCTCATGCAAACAAGCGGCTATATATCTGTTTGTATTTATCAAGACCTGCGGAGAGATCATAATATTCCATGGCAGCATCCCTGATCTTTTCTTTGGATAACTGGAGCAAGGCAGGTATCTTTTCAACAGCCTTTTCATATTCCTCTTTCCCGAAACCTTTTACGACTATCCCTGAACCCGATCTTTCAACGATCATACCGGTATCGCCAATATCATTGCAGATGAGTGGTATGCCCATTGCCATCACCTCCCCCTGCTTGGTAGGCGAAGATGCTTTTTTGGAATAAGCATCCTTGATAAAAAAGATATTGATTGCACTAAGGCTCAAGAAAAGCGGCACTTCAGTGCGGGGCGCATACTGAATGAACACTTTTTCCTTGTTAATGCCCGCCTCTTTACAGGCGGTGTGTATCCTGGCAGGCGGGTCGGGGGTAATGAACAAAAATTTTGCTGAAGGGTTCTTTGCAACCAGCACTGAAAAAAAATCCAGCATTTCCTTTTCCAGGTACCATCCCCCCAAAGAACCGAGATAACTGATCACAAAATCATTTTCCCCGATATGTAAGCGCCGGTGGATGGCAGTCTTATCCCCAGATGAAATATGCCTGTAATCAAAGAGTCCCAGGTCCACACAACAGGGAATCACCGTGATCTTATCCCCGCTTACATTGTAATGATTTATCAGTTCCTGTTTTCCTCTTTTCGTCAGAGAGACAATATGAGCGGCATGAAGGAAATATTCTTTCTCTTTCTTCTTATAGTATTTATATACATAGTTGAATATTGGGTTTTTCAGGTTCCATTGCCCGTTATCCACCCTTTCATCCACCCAGAAACCGCGCATATCAAATAAGAAAGGTACCCTGAATTTTTTTTTTAGTACCCTGCCAGCATCCGCTGCCAGGTAGCTGCGGCAATGGACCAGGCTGTATTTTTCTTTGCGAAAAAGCCCTATGGCTACTCTTTTCATTTTCCGGGCGTCGTAAAGTTTGGCCAGAAAAGGAGGGCGTGTTGAAAATCTTTGGGGATACCAGTGTATCCCTGCGCTTTCCAGTAGTGACCTGGTCATCCCGCCGGAATCCTGGTACCTGTCCTTCTTTTCAAAACTCAGAAGGGATATCCTGTAGCCTTCCTTTGATAATCCCTGCAAGTAGGGGATCACCTGTGATTGGCCCAGGGGGTCCGTCATACCATCATAAGAAATGTAAAGAATGTTCTTCGCAGAAATATCCATCAGGTACTAAGTGCAATTGTTCGGGGCGTTTCAGAGCTGGTAAATGTTTTTTTGTTCCTCCAGTTCTTTAACAACTGTTTCCTTTTTTCCGCCGTCCACATTTTTGTCAGGTAGAGCTGGCCCAGGCCGATCTCGCTTTGAGGTACTGAATGATACGGAGCTGTTTGTAATTCGATGTATCGCAGGGTTCTTACATAAAGATCATGGGCATGCTCCATGACCATCAGATGGGCCGTATCCAGGTCCTTCGCCCTGAGAATATCAACGGTTTCTGTCGTAATAATATTCCCGCTATCAATACCGGCATTCAGCCACATAATCGTGTTCCCAATGAGATCAAACTGATTGTTGGCGATACACCAGTTGGTACAGTTGGGGCCGCCCTTTACATAGGGAGAGAGTCCTGTATGTAAATTCAGAATCCCCGTCGCGGGCTGAATATTTACCAGTGGTTCCCTGATCAACCCAGTTCCGGATACAGCCACTACATCGGGATGCAGCTGCATTGTAAATTTCTCAGTCTCTTCTGTATTGATATTCTCCACTCTCAGAATAGCCACATCCGGGAAATCCGGGTATTTTTTATCATAATAATGCATCAGGTTTTTCCAGGCGCTGTAAATTTTCCGGAACCGGATACGGTCAATTATTTTTTCCAGCCTGCTCACGGGTTTATTTTTAACAATGGAGCTTTTATGTTCATCTATCACGATACCAGCGACCCGGAATTCCCCCGCGATCTTATTTGCAAGGGCTTTTTGGTTGGGAGCCCCGCCGCACCAGATAACAATATTCAGTTTCTTCCCTTCCATGATTTTACACTGCTGTACACACCGCTCAACCGCATGCCCGTTTTCCACCACGACTCCTGGTAGAGTTCTACCCGCGGAATTTCCATCCGGTCATCACTTACTGTATTGAAAAATCTTTGTTTTACCGCAAGCCCGAAAGAATATCCCGTTTTCCGGGCAGCGTCAATGACCCTTCTGTCAAAACTGCCAATAGGGTATGATATCGTTCGGGGGGAAATGCCCAGTTCTGACCGGATCCGTTCTGCCGAAATGCTTAATTCCGCGGTGATCTCATCTTCATTTTGCAGGGATGCCAGCAGGGGATGCGTATGTGAATGCGACCCGATGATGAATCCGTCTGCGTGCAGGCTTTTCACATCATTCCAGCTCATCATTTTGTCCCGGGGAATGGCTACATCATTGCATTGCTCCTGGATGGTCTGCAGGATGGCAAGCCGGTTCTTGTTGGATAGTGTTTTTAACCAGGGTTTTATTTCTTTTAACTCCCCGTTCCCCGAGCCCTTTGCCTGCAGGGGCACGGATCTGAGCTGTAATGGAACATATTTATCCTCCAGACTGAGTTCTTTCTTTTGAGTCATGGATAAGATGTGATCAAGGATAAAGGTCCATGTGGGAATGTTCCTGTCAATGCAATCCGTTACGATATAAAAGGAAGCGGGGCAATTAAACATTTTCAGCAGTGGAGCGGCATATTCGATATTATCCTTATATCCGTCATCAAATAAGACCGTTGCCTTTGTCTTTTTCGCGGGAAATAATTTAGGGCTTTCCAGGTAAGCCTCGAGGGGCACTACATCATAACGGAGGGTCAGGTGACGGATAATTTTGGTGAACAACTCAGGTTTCATGGGCGGCCATAGCGGGTCGTCTTCGGGGCTAACCCTGTGAAATAAAAAATTCTTAATCACCATTTCCGTCAATATATTTTGAATACCACATATTGAAGCATATCAGTGACCAGATCCGCTTATCGTGATATTTTTTCCCGTTCCGGAATTCATAGACCAATCTCTGAACATATTGATCAGTAAATATTCCCTGCTGCTGTATATAAGAACTGTTCAGCCACCTGTCAACCAGGCAGGAAAGTTCTTTCAGCAACCAGTCTCCCACAGGAGCTGGAAAGCCCCATTTACGCCGGTAGACAAGCTCATGCGGCAAGTAGCGTTCCAGCAATTTTTTCATCAGGTACTTAGCCGTTCCCCTGTATATTTTAAACTGTTCAGGTAAATTGAATGAATATTCCATGACCCGGTAATCCAAAAAGGGGTTCCTTACCTCCAGGCTGTTGGCCATCGAAGCAATATCCATTTTATATAAAAGGTTGTAGGCCAGGTATTGCTCAATGTCAAACAATGATATTTTTTCGTAATCACTCAGTTTCATGCTATCAATTTGACGCCATGCATCTTTGATCGTCAAACTTGTTTCCCGGATGGCCAGCAGTTCCCCGATCTCTTTCTCAGAGAACATGTATTGTTGTTCGCCCCACAGGTGGGGGAAGAGGTCTTTTGAGGGCAGGGCGAATAAACGGGAGGCCCTTGCATACCTGCTGCCCATTTTGTTGAATATTGATTTGATCATCTTCCTGCCCAGGCCTGCATCAAGCCGGAAGATCCGTTTCACTTTCCGGTAGAGTGCATAATACCCGTAACCCATAAAAAGCTCATCGCCCCCATCCCCGCTCATAGCAACGGTTGCTTTTGTTCTCGCCACTTTGCATACCAGGTAACTGGGTATGGTGGACGGAGCGGCAAAAGGTTCATCATAATAATCCATGATATGGTCTGCTATCCCGATCGAAGTTTTGTCAGAAAGACGGGTCTCGCTGTGCCGGGTCTTTAAAATAGCTGCTACGCTTGAAGCATATCCTGATTCATCATAGCCTTTAACATCAAACCCGATCGTAAAAGTATTCACGGGATTTATGTTCTGTTTCTGAAACAATGAACAGATCAGGGATGAATCCGTGCCCCCGCTGAGAAAGGCCCCGATGGGTACATCGCTGATCTGCCTGTATTTGACCGAGGAAGCCATGAGTTCTTCAAACTCATCCATTGCCTGTCCTTCTGTCTTAACAGGTGCCGGGTGAGGGTCGATCTTATCCAGGAAGTTATAATACTGATGCACCTGGGTCTTCCCGTTTTCCCAGATCAAATAATGGCCCTTGGGCAGCTTATAAAAATCTTCAAGTATACAATTTGCCTGGGGAATATATTCCAGGAAGAGATAGTCCTGTAGTGCAACAGGGTTTATTTTCTTTTCAACGGGTAAGTGAAGGATCGCTTTTAATTCTGAAGCAAAGATGAAGTCCCCATTTTTCTGATAACAAACGAGGGGTTTCACTCCGAACCTGTCCCTGGCGAGGAATAATTTTTTCTCCTGCGTATCCCAGATGGCCAGTGCAAACATGCCGTTGAGGTCATTAAAACAGCCGGTCCCTGTTTTGGCAAATGCTTCAATCAGGACCTCTGAGTCAGAAGCGGTGCGTTGCTGAATGTGGTATTTGGCAGCAACTTCCTTATAATTATAGATCTCGCCATTATACACCATCACAAACCTGCGGTCATGCGAATAGAATGGCTGGTTAGCTGCTTCACTTAAGTCAATGATGCTTAAGCGGCGATGGCCAAGATAAAGATTGTCTGATTTGCTGGTGAAGTATCCTTCCGCATCAGGCCCGCGATGGCGTAACGCCCGGGTAATACGATGAAGGTGCTCCTCCCTGTAGTGGCTGGAGATGAATCCAGTTATTCCGCACATGTTTTTTTACAGCTACCCGCCTATAAATGGCGCGGATGATAAAAAAAGAAAGTAAAAAATAAATGAAGATGGTATTGGAAAGCGATTTGGTGATCTTTTGAAAGGTCAGTGCATGTTGTGCGGGGAATTGATTGGCTTGGCCATAGCTGTAAGTAGGAAAGATGTCCAGGATCTCTTCCCGTGGATATTTACGGTAAGCATTTAACAGGAGGTCCTGATGTGCCACCAGGTATGCGATCCCGGGGTGATTCCATGCATTCAGCAAAGCAGGATCGGGCTCCAGGTTAGGGTCATAAAAATGCCAGTCCCCTTTATAATACACTTCAAAACAAAAATGTCCGCCCCATTTTTGGCCCAGGAACCCAACTTTACGCGTGGTCAGACCTTTTGCCTTCAGCACTTCCATCATAATGATGGATTGCTGGCTACAGGCAGCATAAGGGTAACTGAGGATATCATCCGGGATCACCGTAGCAGCATAACCGTTTTGCGTCAGCTTTGAAAAGATAGCAGCCAGGTAATTGTTATTGAACCCGTAATAGGAATAACCATGGTAGAACCGGTTACGTACGACATTGGACACCAGGTTTGTGAAATTCTGTTCGAACTGGTCAATATTATTGTCTGCATAGAGCGCTCCATAAAGGCTGTCGCAATATTCATCCATTTTATTCAGTGTATTGATACGCAGCAATGAAGGGTCAAAATCCTCTTTTTGATTGTAGACAGAAGGCTTGTTGTCAAATGCCGTAAGCGGGTTATTGCCTTTCAGCAATCTCAACCCAAACACAACAAAGGAAAGGCCGCACAATCCAAGGAAAACATACTGCGCCAGAAAAAGCACCCGTCTCATATTGGTATTTTACAGAATAATGGAAACCTCCCGCTAAATTCGCTTCTAATTATTTTTTCCGGAAGTCCGGCATTAACAAACTTTCAGATATCAGGAGTTTTACAAGGAAGGAGTTCGTAGATCTCCCGATCGTCCCGTAATTCTACGCAAGCTGTTTTTACTGATCTTTTTGCATGACTTTTTCCCATTGCCAGGCTGTGCGCATCATGTCTTCAAGATTGAATACCGGATTCCATTTCAGTGAGCTTTTGGCCTTATTATTATTGGCATAGACCGCCACCACATCACCGGGCCTTCTTGCTGCCCTTGTATAGTCCAGTTTTTTACCGGTCGCTTTTTCAAATGCCTGGATCGCTTCCAGCACCGTGACGCCATCGCCTGTACCCAGGTTATACACTTCGCAGTTGCTGCTGCTTGTATCACCGAGCAGGTGATCCATCGCCAGGGTATGTGCATGAGCAATATCACAGACATGAATAAAATCGCGGATGCAGGAACCATCCCGGGTAGCATAATCGGTTCCATATACTTTCAGTTCCCGGGTCTTGCCGATTGCAAATTGTGTGATCGCGGGTACAAGATTGGCCGGTTTACCGAAAGGTATCTCACCGATGGCAGCAGACGGATGGGCGCCGACCGGGTTAAAATAACGCAGCAAAATGAATTTTGCAGCAGACACTTTCGACAGGTCCCGGATCATATCTTCCCCGATCTGCTTGGTCCTGCCATAGGGTGATTCAGCAGTACCCAGGGTTGTCTCTTCCGTCACGGGGATCTCCCGGGCATTACCATAGACGCTGCAGGAGGAGGAAAAAACAAAATAAGGTATTTCGAATTCCTCCGTACAGCTAAGCATATTGATCTGTGACAGCAGGTTGTTCCGGTAATATTCAAGCGGCTTTGTCACGGACTCGTCTACTGATTTGAAAGCGGCAAAATGAATAATACCGGTCACCGCATGCTGCCTGAATACTTTTCTTGTTCCCTCAAGGTCACAGAGATCGGTATGATAAGTAATAAATTTCTTGCCAGTTATCTGCTCAATGCCGCTCAGCAACCGGTCCGTGGATCGTGCGTTATTGTCAATATTCACTACTTCGTAACCATGCTGCAGGAGATCTGCGATGGTATGTGCCCCGATATACCCGCATCCGCCGGTCACTAATATTGTCTTACTCATACAGGTGTTATTTCTTTTTTACAGCCCTCACCACGGCCACTTTCAGGTTATTCGCATAGGTCACAAAATCCGCAAAAGTTACATCCGCGCCGCTTTGTTCCATCCATTTTTTTACTGTCAGGATCCTTTGGGGGTTGTCATAGGCGGGGGAAAACATATCAAAAGTATCCAGGATCACCCATTCCCGCAGGTCAGTTTTGGATAAGTTTGCCGGCAATGTCCTGTTGATGTCACAGATCGGTAAAAAACGATGCAATACCATGCCCAGTCTGAGGCGGTCAATGATCTTATAGATCCTGATAAGCCTGTTTGCATTTTTTTCGATCTGGCGCAGTAGTTTCTCATGTGACATTTTTTTGGTGAAGGGGCGCAGCATGTATTTGGCGCTTATCCTGGTATACCATCCCTTGATCGGGTAGAAATCCACCACGATCTCTCCGCCCGGTTTTGTTTTATCCACCAGGCATTGAATGGATCTCCTGAAATCGGGTGTATGCTGGAGCACACCGAAGCAAAATACTTTATCGAATGAATTGTCGGGAAACGGCATTTCATAAATGCTGGCCTGGAAAAGCTGCAGGCGATTCCCGTAATTACCGTTATTCCTGAAATTGGCTGACACGGCATCTGAATAGTCGATGCTGTACAGTGAGGCCTTTGTATAGGCAAGCACCACTTGTGTAAACCGCCCCGCCCCGCTTCCTGCTTCGAGGATATTCATGCCTTCGAGGCCATTCTCCGGCCAGTTGGTCGCAGAGAAGAACCGGTCCTTCGAAAGTGTGAAATTCTTTTTTTCCCTGTCGATCTGCGTTTTCTGGAATTTGTTCCACTGAAATCCGAAGTTGCTGGTATAATTATCCGCGGGAACGAATCGTGGAACGTGCCCGATGACAGGGAATGAATGACCGCCTTCATCCAGTAATTTATCCTGGCCGGCAACCAGCGGACTTCCGTTGAATGGATTGATGAGCTGAACCATTGGTGATCTATGCTGAAGAGGGACTTATTTCTTTTTTTCCTGAATGATCTTTTTTAATCCTTCTTCCAGTGTAATGAAATCCCTGTTCAGCAATTTTTTCATGTTGTTTATATCAGGTTGCCTGCGGGTCATGTCTCCTTCCGCCAGGGGAGGGAGATGAATGATGCGTGAGGAAGCACCTGTCAGTTTGATGATCAGTTTGGCCAGGTCCAGGATTGTGCAAGTGGCGTCATTCCCGATATTGACCACATCATTCACAAATAAATTCTTTTCCATGGCATTGATACAGGCACTGGTATTGTCCGTGATATAACAAAAAGTCCTTGTCTGCAAGCCGTCACCAAACACAGTAATGTCTTTCCCGGCTTTTGCCGCATCCAGGAATTTGGAAATCACAAAATCAGGGCTCTGCTTGGGACCGTATGTATTGAAGAAACGGAACAGGGTATAATTCAGCCCGTATTCCTGCTGGTAGGAACGGCAAAATGATTCTCCCACATTCTTTACTACTGCATAAGGCAATCTCGAATTGAGCGGCGTATGATGCTCATGCTGGGGCAGGTGAACGGGTTCTCCATACACTTCTGAAGAAGAGGAAAAAAATACCCGCTGCACGCCGGTGTTCTTGGAAAGGTCGAGGACATTGCGTATGCCCTGCAGGTCATTCAGCACCATCACCGGGTTTTCAAGTGTCCGCTTCACCCCTACCACAGCCGCATAATGAAACACATAGTCAAACCTGGATGCCAGGAAAACCGGCGCTATATCATTATAATTATTTACATCGCATTTAATGAACTTCGAGCGATGGTTACGGGGAATATTCTCCATCTGCCCGGTCAGGAAATTGTCCACCAGTACGAGCTCATTCTGGTCGTTATTCAGCAGGGCGTCAGCGAGGGAGGAACCGATGAACCCTGCACCTCCCGTAATTAAGATTTTCATTGGTTGAAGCGTATTATTTGGATCTGAAAATTGATTTGATCTTTTTGTTCCATACATTGGCCGGGGACCAGGCGAATGAATGGGCCAGGTAGTTGATCCCTTTCATCCGTTGCCTGAGAAATTTGAAGCAGATGCCGGAAAGCATGAGGTAAAGATTGGAAATGGAGCGGCGCTTCACTTTCTGATCCCGGTACAGGCCGGAATGTTTCAGCTTATTGATATAATACACGACTTCGCCGGCTACTTTCCGGTTGGTACTGGTCATACTTTGCTCATGAAGTCTGTATTGCCATAATACCTCATTCAAAAAGGCCGGTTCTGCTTTGGCGGCCAGCTGAATGCAGATATCCCGGTCAGCCGGTGAAGATAAATGTATATCGAATTGCAGCCCGTTCCGGAACAGTTCCTTTTCCACGACGATATTACTGCAGGGGCCGGGGATCACGTCCCCTGATTCCCATAAGAGGAGCTTATTCAGGATATCCCGGGTGGTAAGTTCAGTTACAGGTTGTGGTAACAGGTGATTGTTCTCATCGATCATTTCCACATTGCTGAATACCCATTTTTTTTGTGTGGTCTGCAGGCAGTTGATCTTTTTTTGCAGGTTTTCAGCCTTCCACAGGTCA
This sequence comes from uncultured Chitinophaga sp., assembly GCA_964652845.1. Classification (GTDB taxonomy): domain Bacteria; phylum Bacteroidota; class Bacteroidia; order Chitinophagales; family Chitinophagaceae; genus JJ008. Next base: position 28,485 of record CAZZDQ010000024.1, on the reverse strand, counting down.
TCAGCATCCAGGAATGCGAGGTATTTGCCCCTTGCCTGGCTGATCCCTGTATTCCGTGTATCGGATACGCCCGTATTGGCCTTTTGTATGACATGGATGCGCTGATCTTCCTTTTCCATTTGCTGTAAGATCTCTCCGGATGAATCCCTGCTTCCGTCATTCAGAATGATGAGCTCGAATTCATGAAGGGTCTGGTCAAGGACAGATCGCACCGTTTGTCTGATATACTTTTCTGCATTATACACGGGAATGATGACGGAAACCAGTGGCAAGGACATAATCTATTTTCTGCAAATGGCAAATTGTACCGGGCATTCTTTCTTTACCCTGGCCAGGTCTTTTTCCAGGATAAAATCATTTTCCCGCGGGTAGAGGGGATATCCGAAAAAGGTCTTCATGAACCCGCTGCGCCAGCGATAGGGCAGTTTGCGGATGCCAAAACTTAAGAACAACCGCTCGAAGAATTTGCCTGTAGTTTTCCCGAATGAGCGTTTATCGTACCTGCAATAGCGTTGGCCGTTGAGCTCCACATTTGAAAAATTCCGGGACAAGATCTCGCGGAGCTCTTCGCAGGTGAACTCCTGGATATGGAAGGGATTCACAATGATCCCATCAGGGCTGGATACTTCCCGGTTTGGTGTTGATAATATCAGCAGGCCGCCCGGTCTGAGGACCCTCGCAAATTCCGAAGCCATTTCCCTGTATTTACCCGTATGCTCAATGGTCTCAAAGGATATGATCTTATCAAAATAATTATCCGGAAAAGCCAGTTTTGTTCCATCGAGAACCTGGAAAGAGAGGTTGTCCAAGTGCCAGCGGCGGTTGCATTCATCAATGGCCTCGGGGGCAATATCTCCGCCAATGACGGCGCCCCGGGTTGTGCGGGCGATCATATCCGTGCCAAAGCCCGTACCGCAGGCAATATCAAGAACACGGTCTGATCCCTCAATGAGTTTCAGGGCCTCTTTATAACGCTGAATATGCTCACCCCACCATCGGCCGGAGGATTCAACGGGTTGTCTTTCGGATGACATGATTTGTATCGGGAGCCGGGAAAAATAAATGACTCAGCGTTCAGGCTTGGGGGAAGAAAGCTGCAGATCCGCGCCTGAACAATGTTTTGCCGATATTTTCCAGGAAAAAGAATGGGTGGTTGATAAAAGATTTGCCGGAATATTTGACCGCCTGTTTCCAGTAGTGAACCATACCGAAACCTTTCGCCAGGGATAGAAAATAGAGGCTCCTGAAAAGGTTCAGTCTTTTTTCCGGCAGGAGGTTCTTCTTTTTGAGTTCGTAATAGAATTTTTCGTTGTCGATGATCAGTTTGGGCGACACCAGGTTAGACATGCTTTGGCCGGAGATACGATATAGCAGTTTGCCCCGGCCGTTGTCGATAAGATGACCGCGGCTGTACCTGGCCACTTCAAGGATAAAGAAGCGGTCAGCAGTACTTTGCAGTTCCGGGTTAAATAAAATATGATGACGGGTCAGTACAGATTTCCTGAACATATACGCGGAGGGAATGGTACCCATGCTTGCGTTGAAAAACAAGATCTGGTTGACGGGATCCGTAGCCGCTGATTTGGTATCTGCCTTCACCGGAAAGAATTCGATCAATCCCCCAACAAAACCTACGGCAGGTTCATTTTGCAGAACTTCCAGGCGCACAGACAGGAATTCGGGGGTAAGGATATCATCAGCATCCAGGAAGACCACATATTGGCCCGCACACTTTGCTAAACCGTTATTACGTGCCATGGATACACCAGTATTTTCCTGGCAGATGAACCGGATCCTGCTATCGGAATATTCTCCGCAGATAGCAGCTGTATTATCGGTTGAGCCGTCATCGACAACCAGCAATTCCCAGTTTGTATAGGTTTGTTTAAGCACGGATCCAATGGTTTCCCTGATAAAAGCGGCAGCATTGTAAGCAGGTATGATAACGGACACGAGGCCTGGTTTTTCCGGCATGGGAAACAGTTTTTACAGTCTTTATTGGCCGGAGATGGTTGTGTTTCCTGACCTCCGGATATTGGATCAATGCCATAAAACTATAAAACTGTTCTGCGCTTTTATAGGTGAATGAATTGTTAATCAATGAAAAAAGGGAATTGTACGGGTCTTTTATGATAATATTTCCGATCAGTGATTCGTAAACCTACGAACCGGATGTTTTATTGCAACAATTCCAGGAAGTGTTTGCGGTTCTGCGGGGAATCGCCGAAATATCGCAGTACATCTTTTTTGAGTTCTTTGCCCAATGCTGAAAGTTTTTCAGGATGAACATAGGCATCCCGGATCACATTTTCCAGTGATGCATGCAAGGTTGCGGGGTCGAGGAAATAGCCGTTTCGTCCTTCTTCAATATAATCGTCAAAATCTCCCACTCCTTTGCAGACTGCAACTGCCTTTTCCTGCAAGCCCAGTTCTTTTACCACGTGGTTGCTGGCTTCTGTAAGGGAGGGATGTATCAGCAGGTCTGAAGCCGCCATATAATTGACAAAATCCTCCCGGAAGCCGGTAAATATGAAATGATCCTCCATATGGTGTTGCCTGGCAAATTCTTCCAGTGAAGGTCTTAACTGTCCCTCATCCATCACGATCATTTTTATGGACAATCCTTCAGCTACCAGTTTTTGTACTGTTTCAAAAACGGGAAGATGCTGCTTGGTGGGCACCATGCGGCTTACCATGATCAGCAGGAGCGGGCAATCGTATTGTTTCCGGATGGAACGCACCAACTCCGCATCCGGCTTCTTATACATGGAGAAGTCATATATATATGGTATGAGCTTTACTTTCTTCATAGAGCAGCCTTCATATTGTTCCATACTGCGCCATACCCCGGAAGAAGGAATAACGATCTTTCTGGCCAGCCGGTTGATCAGTTTGTCCATCCTCACTTCGTTTTTATTACGGCTCATATTAAAGTGGGCTCCCATTTCCGCATAAAATTCAGACTCTGCATGATGGCGGAAGGCGATAACTTTAGCTTTCATGAAAGGCTTGGCAAAAAGCGCGATCAGGTTGGCTTCCTGCAAATGACTCCATACAAAATTGATCTTATGTTCCCTGCAAAATCTTACCAGGAAACGGATATGGTTCGTGAAAAATTTCCAGGATGGTTTGCGGTCCACCGTATGGCTGAACGCCTGCATTCCTGCCTCCTCGATCACTTCATGAAAGGACCCTCTTTCAGAAAGGGTAAGCACCATCAATTCATAGTCAGCTTCATGAACCGCCTTGCAGAGTGTTTCAATAACAACAGAGCGTTTGTTGGGCGGGTAAAAAAGTAAAACTTTCTTCGGCATATTGGCATGCTCAGGCAACGATACAGTTCACATCGAACAGGATCTCGCGCCGGCAAAATTCATCTCTGTCCATTTCTTTACCGTCCAGGTATATTTTGTAAGGAACAGTTTTCAGCAGGTCCCAGATCTGTATTAAAGAATCCCCCTTTTGCTGAATAGCGGCAGGGTGCAGCCCCAGCACCAGCATTGGCTTCTTTGCGGCAAAGGTTTTCAATCCTCCTTTCAATGTATCCAGTTCAACGCCTTCCACATCGATCTTAATAAGGGCCGGGTCCAATGAATATTTTTTTACAATACCATCGATGGTTTCCAGCCTGACATCAAAGCTTTTCATTTGCTGTTGGCCGGCGACGAGGCTGTTACTGTTATTTCCTTCATGCTCACTGCTGACATAAAAGGTTGCATGCCCTTCCACCCCGCTTACAGCCGCCTGTACCGGAATGACGTTACGGCAATGATTGATCCGAAGCGTTTGTTGCAGTATCCTGAAAGTGCCAGGCGTGGGTTCAAAACAAATAACCTTTCCCTCCAGCCCTGTAAGCTGTGAACAAACAACGCTGAACAGGCCAATATGGGCACCGATATCAAGCACCTGTGAACCGGGTTTCAGGTTTTGCCGCAGGAATTCATAGTTCTCTTTTTCATAATCAGCAGGATAATAACGATACCAGCGGGCAGGGAAACGGACATGGCTGTAATTGATCTGTCGGGCAATCCCCTTTTTGAGCGTCACCAGGTCAAGGAAACGATAAAAGGATCTCTTTAAAAAAGGTTCAGGCACGTTGCAACAGGTAAAATCTTCGTACAAATAAAAAACAGGCCAGGGCCATCACAGAATAGGTGATGATACTGCTGATCGCAGCGCCCATTGCCCCATAATGGGGTACCATATAGAAATTAAGGGAAAGGCTAAGGATCATGCCCAGCAGGGCAATGTACAGGATCAGGCCTTTTTTATGAATATAGATCAGGTAAACCTGGAAGGCATTATAGACCCCCCACATAAAACAACCGACCACGAGCATATAAGCGTATTTTTTTGCACCGATATAGGCGGGTGCAAAAAAATAACGAAAGATAAGTGGGATGAAAATGAAGAGGGCCAGGACCGTCAGCGCACAGGCCAGGATATACCAACTGGTGGTTTTGTGAAATTTTCTCTTCAGGCCTTCGGACAATTTCCGGAACAAGTGTGGCTGGTAGGCATAATTCATCGACAGTACCACCAGGAAAAGGATCTGGGCAATCGTATTTCCCAGGCTGTAAAGACCCACTTCCGCCGTACCGTGCGTCACCATATTATCGATAAAATACTGGCCGGAAGAATTCATGATGAAAACACTGAGTCGTTCAAAAATGAAGGGAAAGCTGAGGATAAAGATCTTTTTTACCAGCTGACGATCGATCTTTCGTTCGATCAGTTTCCATCTCGTGAAAAGAAAAAGCGATAAAATGCCGAGGAGCATGGGTGCTGCTGCAGCGGATAATAACCGGCCCTGCCAGGATATCTGGAGCAGGAGCACAAATAACAGGGTTCCCAGCAGTTCGGTGACTGTTTTGCCGATAGAGAAAAAAGCGAACTGGTACGGTTTGTTGTTGTTCCGCGTGATCATGGTGGATGTTTCATTGATCATGACCCACCATACTGTAACCGGCATGACCCATATCCAGTAAACGGGGACATGCAGTAAGCCCGACAACGGATGTTGCAGGACCAGGCATAACACCGTAAAAAAAGCAAGGCTGATCAGGGGAATGACCTGAGCATTGGTAAAATAAAAACTGTAGGAATCGTGGGAGCACTTAAAATATTCTACGGAGAGCGGGTACAGGATACCCATTGTAATAAAAGGTGTCAGGAAATTGAGGAATGAACTGTATAAATAGATCCTGCCATAATCTTCGGGTTTGATCTGGTGGGTCAGCAGGGAGGTAATGGCAAAGGAAAGAATGGCATTGATTGCAGTAACACCGAAATATATGATTAACTGCTTATGGAGTTTCAAAGTAATCGATTAAGGCAGCTGGTAGCGGGATTTGACCCTGCCGAACCTTGGTTATTTATTTTGTTTGACCCTTTCTCAGTTCAGTCAATAGCCCGATCAGATCCTTAGATTGGTTCAGCCGGATACCTCTCCCGCCAATGATCTCTTCATAGACCATTCTGTGGAGATCCAGTCCGTCACTGCTTAGATCAAGTAATTCTTCATCGATCTTCAATGAACGGAAAGGTTTATTGTCCCCCGGCGGCAGGCTTTTTCCATCAATACTTAGCATCCACTTCACTTCCGCCCTTTCGAGCAGGAGCTTCCCCTCCGCATGTACCGGGTCCTGCCTGAGAACTATACTTTCTTTTACATCGCCAAATATCCAAAGCAGCATGTCAAAAAAATGCACGCCGATGTTCGATACGAGTCCACCGCTTTTATCGGTATCCCCTTTCCAGCTATAATGATACCATTTGCCGCGCGGTGTAATGAATTGCAGCTCCACCCGGTACAGGTGCCCGGTCCGGTCCTTCTCTATTCTTTCTTTCAGGGCAATGACAGAAGGATGGTACCGCAACTGTAATACGCTATATATATTTTTCCCGGTCTCAGCCTCCATTTCGATCAGCGCATCCACATTCCAGGGATTCAGTACAACGGGCTTCTCGCAGATCACATCGGCCCCGATGCGCAAACCGAACCGGCAATGCGCATCATGCAGGTAATTAGGACTGCAAACGCTGACATAATGTATTGGGGTACCAGAACGACGCAATTTTTCACAGTGACGGTCGAATCGTTCGAACTCAGTGAAAAAATCAGCCTCCGGAAAATAAGTATCAAGGATCCCCACCGAATCATGCTTATCTAAGGCTGCCAGCAGGTTATTGCCGGTTTTCCTGATAGCTTCGAGATGACGGGGTGCTACATATCCGCCCGCACCGATCAAAACAAAATTCTTTGACATCAGGTATTCAGTTTAGATACCCTTCCCTGGGCCAGGTGGTATGCTTCCTTTGTTTGAGGACAGATGGCTTTGCCGTTCTTATCAAATGAAAGTTTATGACCGGCCTCGCTCATCCAGCCGGTTTGACGGGCAGGATTTCCTATGACCAATGCAAAGGAAAGAACGGAACGGGTCACGACAGCTCCCGCACCGATAAAAGCATATTCCCCGATCTCGATCCCACAAAGGATGGTGGCATTGGCGCCGATGGTGGCTCCTTTTTTCACTTCTGTTCTTTTATATTCATTTTTTCTGCTTATGGCGCTGCGGGGATTAATGACATTAGTGAATACGACAGATGGCCCCAGGAAGACGTCGTCCCCGCAGATAACCCCTTCATAGAGTGAAACATTATTCTGGATCTTTACATTATCACCGATCATCACCCTGGAAGCAACAAACACATTTTGCCCGATATGGCAATTCTTCCCTATATGGCATCCCGTCATTAAGTGACTGAAATGCCAGATGCTGGTGCCTTCGCCGATAGTGCATCCCTCATCAATAACTGCTGTGGGATGAGAAAAATAATTGCTCATTCGCATGATCATTTACCCTGAACCGGTATCAGCATTTGTGTAGCTGATGTGCCGATAAATGGGGGAATTCCTTCAATGAAAAGTTTACCGGTAGCCAATTTTATTCTCCACAGGCCCGTTTCACCTTTTTGCACCTGTACTTGCACGATCTCATTCTTCGTGCCGTCATACTTTATCATTCTTCCTGTGGGGGTTATCAGCTGCAAACCACCGTCCCGGCTGATGTTAAAATACTTCGTTCCTTCCGGCACATAGAGGAAGGAATAATACAAGGCTGGTGTAGTGAGGGGCAGCCGGGGTCTCATCACGGCGCTGTAATGCATCGGCGGGCTGAATTTGATCCTGTAGATCTTTACCGGATCTTCGATGATCATAGTATAATATCCTTTAGGGAGATCAGCCAGGCTGATGGTCTCTTTAACTTTTGTTTTATTATATTCCACATACAATACCGGTTTCTTATCAGCCACATTGCCATCGGGCGAATAAGGGTATACACTCAGTTTATAGATCCTTTTGTTCGTCACATCACCGATATAATCGCCGGTAAAATCAAAATAATTAACGGCTCCCGGGTTCGTAATCTCAAACACCCATTCGTTGGTCATCCAGAAAGCGTTGTCGCTCCCAGTACTGTCAGCATAAAGTTGTGAATAGTTTTTAATGTCCGGGATCGTGGTGAATTTTTGTGCGGCCGGAAGCTCAGTAACCGGGTTCAATAACTTCAGATGACCTTTATCGGCTGCGACGAGATTATTCAGTTCTGTTTCGGTGACAGGCGTGTTATTGAATTTCCATTTGGCATTGTCCACGTAGCCCATATCTTTTATCCCTGACCGGTTACCCAGTTCCCAAAAAGCGGGGTAACCTGACACGGAGCCATCATCCAGCTTACGGTATCCATAATTCAGCAGGGCCAGCAGGTTGCTTTCAGATTTGTCATCCTGGTATTGATGGTATAAAAAAAGAAAATGCAGGTAGGACCTGATCTGGTAAAATCTTTTCCTGACTGCATCAGATAACTCAAGCTTTTCGGCCCCTTCCACGTATCCAATCCATTTTGCCAGGTCATTATCCCTGATAGAGGCAAAGGGGTAATTCTCCCAATCATTCCACAATTGTTTCATCATTAAAGCCGCTTTACCAAAACAATTCCGGAAAAACTCATTTTTTATGGCTGTGCTGTCGGCATTGATATCCCACATATATTTTGCCGCCAGGTAATATCCCAGCCCCTTGCTGATCCATCCAATGGATGATTCACCTTCATACGCTTTAACGCCTTTATTATAATACGTCTTTAAATGTTTAATCAGTTCATTGGCCCGGGAGGCAAGGCTTTGACCGGGTACATCAAAATCCCAGGCATACCAGCTGAAATAATCGTAGATGCCTACGACAGCGCCTTTTTTCCGCCATTCATCCACCAATTGCTCGGTGGAAAACCGGGAAGTATTGAATGCCGTCGTGATGCCAACAAAAACATTCGGCTCCACATTCTTAGTCGGTGGTGAGATATATTCCCCGTAAGCAAGGCAGCCGATATAGGTGGAAGGATATTTTGCCCGGATGTTTCTGGCCACCCGGTTGACCAGGTAATAGACCCTGTCCGTGATCGTACCCAATTGCTGGCAGGCGGGTGTATTGCAGGTGCCCAAACCATCCGATGGCCCGAGGGAAAACATCTTATAATCCTGTGTTTTATTTTTAAATGACGCATCGATCCGTCTTTCAATATCCCGCGTTATGAACTGGATGAGGTCCTCATGTGTCATATCAAATTTGATGTCGTAAGGCAATACCCCTTTTTTGGCCGGCGGGTAGGACCATTCAGGATGTCGGGCAAATGTGTCGAGATTCCTGAAAGCAATATCTTCATAAGCATGCCCGTAATAAGTATAGAAAGCGCCCCCAAGTTTATTGGCCAGCACCCAAAAATTATAGTTTTCATCCGCTTTCTTCGAGCCCGTTCCATAACCATACCAGATCCTGCGGAAATCGAATGAGGGTTTTGAAAGCAAGGTTTGTTTCTTATAGAGATCTATTTTATCCGGCACAATATGCCATGCAGGATCAGCAAAATAAAACCGGAAACCAAGTGATTCGAGATAGGTGAACAAAGCGTGCCCTATCGCCATATTTGAATTGCCCAGCAGCTGAACCGACTTGCCATTGGCAGTAATTGAAAATGCTTCTGTGCCAGAGGCCAGTAACCTGGCAGAAGGTGAAACAGGCTGTTGCGTGGTCTGTGTGTTGGCGAAATAGATTCCCTCACTCCTGTATTGCATGGCCGGTTCGGTGGAAAATGTATAATGCCCCGATTTATTGAGCTGTGCGCAAAACTGGGTGATGAGCTGTTTCAGGGTATCATTCCCGCCTATATCAGCGTAGAGATGGATCGTGCCTTGCGCGGGTGAATGGAGAGGAGATACGCTTAACAGGAAAATAACAAAACTAAAAACTTTTCTTTTCAAGATGCTCACGCGACCGGATAAAGTTTCTGAAACAGACGGCCTCGTATTCGTAAAAATCTTTCTTCAATGAGGATGGTGAACAATACTGCTATCCCGAAAGAGGCCAGCATAAAAACAGGAAGGGCAATCAAATCACTTTTAACATATTTAAGGACAACCAACAGGATCAGGGGATGCCATAAATACCAGTTATAACTGTAATAAGCAATGATCCGGAGGAACTTCCACTTATGAAAATCAAAAAAGTAGATTCCCAATACCATCAGGAAAAAACAAAAGGGTACAAGGGAATAAAAGACAGTGGATTCAAAAAAACGGGACTGTGATCTGCCAACTGCAATGATGGCTCCTATCATCAGCAACAGTCCAACGACCAGCAGCCAGGGCAGCCATTTAATCTTTTTCAAATGTTCACCAAAATAGGTGACCAGTATACTCAATAATACTCCCCACCCTAATGCATCCAACCGGTTATGTGTGGTGGTGTAGGTCGGAATACCGGGCGTATAATAGAAGCTGAAAAATTTGAATACGATCCCTGTCAGGATCATTCCGCCGGCGACAGTAATCAACATAGTAAGATTATTCTTTAAAATAAACGGCATGATGACCAAGGATAGCGGGAGCAATATATAAAAATGCTCTTCGATGCAAAGTGACCAGATATGATCAAAAGAGGGATGTGACGGGAATGGAGGACCGGTGTAATTGTAATAAAAAAATATAAACCGAGAATAATCCCTTATGCCGCTGATAATATAAAAGGGATTGTCATGCCGGAATACCCCAGCAGCTATAACGTTTCCCGCCAGCAAGAACCAAAAATAGGAAGGCCATATTTTGAATCCGCGTAAAAGCAGGAAACGCGGCAGATTAATCTTATTTCCCTGCTTTACCTGTTTAATCAGTATGCCTCCCACCAGGAACCCGGATATTACAAAGAAAAGATCAACCCCCAGGTAGCCGAAAGGCAAGATCAGTTTAAAATGATAAATGACAACTGCCAGTATCGCAATTGCCCTGCAGATGTCAATACTGGATATCCTTGGCCCGGATGCAATGGCTTCTGCGGCGTGAAGCTTTATTTTCAAATTAATTGCTTCCTTAAATAATCTCCGTAACCGCTCTTATCCAGGTCGTCAGAAAGTTTTATCAACTGTTCTTTGTCGATAAATCCCTGTTTATAGGCAATTTCTTCAATGCAACCGATCTTGGTGCCCTGTCTTTTTTCGATCACCCTCACAAATTCGCCGGCATCACTGAGCGAATCAAAGGTTCCCGTATCCAGCCAGGCGGTAGCACGGTCAAGTACGGCTACTTTTAACTTACCCTGTTTCAGGTAAGCTTTATTCACATCAGTGATCTCGTATTCACCACGGGACGATGGTTGCAGGCTTTTGGCAATCTGGACCACGGTATTATCATAAAAATACAGGCCCGGCACGGCATAATTGGATTTGGGTCTTGCCGGTTTTTCCTCAATACTTATTGCATGCATGTGTGAATCAAATTCCACCACGCCATATCGCTCCGGATCTGAAACCTGGTAAGCGAATACATAACCGCCGTCAACATTTTTGAGTTGTTGCAATTGTTGCTCCAGCCCGGTGCCGTAAAAAATATTATCGCCGAGGATCAGGGCTACTTTCTCTTTCCCGATGAATGAGGCCCCGATGACAAAGGCCTGCGCGAGACCATTGGGTATTCCCTGCACGGTATAAGAGAAACTGCATCCCACCTGGCTGCCATCGCCGAGGAGGCGCTTGAATTGTGGATTGTCTTCAGGCGTTGTGATGATCAGTATTTCCCGTATGCCTGCCATCATGAGTACCGAAAGCGGGTAATAGATCATCGGTTTGTCGTAAATGGGCATCAGTTGTTTTGAGATAGCCTTTGTGATAGGATAAAGGCGTGTACCCGAACCGCCGGCCAGTATGATCCCTTTCATGATTGATATTGTTTGTTGTAATACTGCTGGTATTCTCCACTGGTCACATGCTCCAGCCATTCCTGGTTTTGCAGGTACCAGTCGATGGTAAGATCCAACCCCTGTTCAAAATTAACCGATGGTTTCCATCCGAGTGCCTTACTGATCTTTGCTGCATCGATGGCATAGCGCCGGTCATGTCCGGGGCGATCCTTTACATAAGTGATCAGTTTTTCGCTCGTACCGGGTGGGTTGCCCAGTTTCGTATCCATCAGCCTGCATAATAATTTCACCAGATCGATATTCTTCCATTCATTGAATCCACCGATATTATACGTTTCCCCGGTCTTCCCTTTGTGGAATACCAGGTCGATTGCCGCGGCGTGGTCTTTTACATAGAGCCAGTCCCTGGTATAAAGGCCATCCCCGTAAACAGGTAAAGGTTTTTTGTGAAGGATATTATGGATAAAGAGCGGTATGATCTTTTCAGGGAATTGATTGGGCCCGTAATTATTGGAACAATTGCTGATGATCACGGGTAGGCCAAATGTATCATTATAAGCTCTCACAAAATGATCGCTCGAAGCTTTGGATGCACTGTAAGGAGAGTGCGGATCATATTTTGTTTCCTCGGTGAAAAGACCCGTTGATCCAAGTGCGCCGTAGACTTCGTCAGTAGATATATGATAAAAAATGTTGGAGGTTGGAGGTTGGAGGTTGGAGGCTTGATGCCAGCTTTTTTTTGCTGCGTTCAATAAATTAACCGTTCCGATCACATTGGTATAAACAAAATCCAGCGGCGAAAGAATGGATCGGTCAACATGGCTTTCAGCGGCAAGATGGATAATGCTGTCGGGTTTGTGCTGGGCAAAAAGTTCATCCAGCTCCTCCGGGTTGAGAATATTGGTTCTGGAAAAAATATAATTCGGTTCGTTTTCAATGTCCCGGATATTTTCAAGGTTACCGGCATAGGTAAGTGCATCGGCATTGATGACGGTATAGTCCGGGTATTTTTTTACGAATAACCGCACCACATGCGAGCCGATGAATCCGGCCCCCCCTGTTATGATGACCGTTCTTTTCAACCGTGCATTTTTTTATACCAGCTGAAAGTCCGCTGTAATCCTTCCTGCATTGAAACTTCAACGGAATATCCCAGCTGTTTTTCCGCTTTTGAAATATCGGCCAGGCTGTGCTTAACGTCCCCTTTGCGTTCGGGGCCAAACAGCGGCGGCTGGCGACTTTCCGACTGTTGCTGCAAAATATGGTAAAGTTCCTGCAGGGATGTCTGCACCCCGCAGGCAATATTATACACATCATTCAGTGCATGACTGTTGCCGGTGAACAAGGCCAGGATATTGGCATTGACGGCATTCTCCACGTATGTGAAATCACGGCTATGTGTGCCGTCGCCGTTGATGACCGGTTGTGAATGCTTCAACAATGCCCCGATAAATAAGGGGATGACGGCGGCATAGGGTCCGTTGGGATTTTGTCGTGGGCCGAAAATATTAAAATAGCGAAGCCCGATGAATTCCATATCATAGCACTTGCCATAAACGTCCGCATATAATTCATTCACGCATTTGGTTACGGCATAGGGAGAAAGCGGGTTGCCGGTGACCGCCTCCTTCTTGGGTAAGTCGGGATGATCGCCATAGACGGAAGAGCTGGAAGCATAGATCACCCTGCTGATCCTGTTCTCCCGTGCAGCGTTGAATATATTCAGGGTGCCGGTGATATTCACTTCATTTGTCGTCAGCGGGTCATCGATCGAACGGGGGACCGATCCCAGGGCCGCCTGGTGAGAAACCAGGTCAATACCCTGACAGGCCTGCATACAAGTGTTGCCATTCCTGATATCCCCTTCCATGAATTCAAAAGCAGGATGATCCCTGAAGGTTTCAATGTTTTGCAGGGAGCCGGTAGCAAGGTTATCCAGCACCCTTACGAGGCGGACCCGTTTGTCCTGCAATAATTTTTCAACAAGATTGGAACCAATGAAGCCGGCACCGCCGGTAACCAATATCCGCATGGAAAGTTTACTGTTATTTATGAGGAGGGGGAGTTGATCTTTTCCCGGTTAAAAAGCCAAATAGCCTTTCAAAAAACCCCTTGGAGGGTTTCTCTTCTTCATAATAAGCCCCATAGCCCTGGCCGTAACCATATCCATATCCATAACGGCCATAACCATAATAGCCATACCCCGGTTTGATCTTGACATCATTGATGATGATGGATATCTTCGGCAGCTTATTGCCCACATAAAATTCATCGATCAGGGCTACTTGCTTTTTGAAGGTATGGGCTTGCCGCACCAGGTATAGCGTACAATCGGCAAAGCGGCTGAGGGTCATGGCATCACTCACCATGCCAATTGGGGCAGTATCTATAACGATCACATCAAAATTTTGTCTGAGCTGCTCAAAAAGTTCAGCTACTTTATCTGTCAGTAATAATTCGGCTGGGTTGGGAGGAATCGGGCCGCAACCGAGAATATAGAGGCTCTCATAATCCGGTACTTTACGGATCAGTTCATTCAGGCTTGATTTGCCTACCAGGAAATTGGTGATGCCCGGGCCTTTGTGTATCTCCAGCCCGCTGAGGATTTTCGGCTTCCGGATATCAAATTCCAGGATGATGGTTTTCTTCCCTGCCAATGACATCACCGCACCCATATTGGTGGCCACATAGGATTTTCCTTCACCGCTGAAAGAGGAAGTGACCAGGATGATGGGTTTTTCTGTATTGTTCAGGATGTATTGCAGGTTGGAGCGGATGATCCTGAATTGTTCCGCCACCATGCTGCGGGTGGTTTGCCTTACCACCAACACATTCTCTGAATAAGAATGGCCTACTTCCCCGAGTATGGGCGTGGTAGTGAGCTTTTCAATATCGAACCGGGTACCGACCTTGTCATTCAGGATCTCTTTGATGAAAATATAAAAGGCGGGAATGCCTAATCCCAGCAGCACCGCCAGGATCTGGATGGCCCGCTTGTTGGGTTTTACCGGGTCAGAAGAGGGATAGGATTTGTCGACGATATTGGAATTGGAAATGGTGGAAGCGCGGGTGATGGCCGTCTCCTCCCTTTTATCCTGCAGGTATTTGAAAATGCCCTGGATGGATTCCACATCCTGTTTCAGTGCCAGCAATTCTTTTTGCTTTGAAGGGATCAGTTGCAGTTCCGCCTGGCTCAGTTGGCTTTTCTTCCTGACGGCATCAATGGATGATGACATGGAACCGATGATATTCTTCAGTCCTTCAAGCAGCCGCTGACGCAGGTTATCGATCTGGGAGACCACTTCCTTGACAGATGGGTTTTCAGACGGGATATTGGAGGCCAGCAATTGCTCCCTGTCATTCTGATTCTTATTATATTCTCCCACCAGGTTCACAAAAGTTGGGTCGGTCAGCATCAGGGTGGCGGGAACTTTGGAATATTCGTTCCGCTTATCCCGGAGATAGTCACTGACACTTTCTGCCTTGCTCAGCTCAAGATTTTGTTCGTTGATGAATTTATCGGACTCGCTGATGCTCTCAAAATAATTACCGGTTTGTTTTTCCACGTCAATGATGTGGTTCCTGTTCTCAAATTCCACCAGGTTATTCTTGACACTGTCCAGTTTTTTCTTGGTCACATCCAGGCGGTCATCAATAAAGGCCAGGATCTTATCAGAGGCTTCTTGTTTTTGCTCAATGGTATACAGGGAATATTCCTGCATCAGTTTGTTGATGATATCGGCCCCCATCTGAGGGTGGGTCGTCAGCATATTGATCGTAATGATCCCCGTGCCAGGTGTTTTGGGATTCACGATCAGGGAACCGGCATAGACGGAAGCAATGGAAACCGTTGGCGTCCAAACCAGGCTGTATTCACCGCTTACGTCGCCAAACGGGTCCTTGACCAGGCTAAAGGTGCCGGAAGCATTTTTGAATGGCTGACCGAAAGCATATTTCTGGTCGCTGTTATTGAGACGGAATTCATTAGGGTTGAGAAATTTTATTTTCAGGGTGAACCCGCGGGAGGAATCGGTCATGGAGATCACTTTTATCCTGAAGGGACAACTTGTATATACATTCACCGTTTTGATCTTTCCCCTGGCATAGTAAGTGAACTGGAGGTGCAGGCTGTCCACTACCCTTTGCATCAGCGGTTTGGACCGCAGGATCTCGATCTCATTCTGGATATTCTCCGTCTTGTCATTGATAAAGACATCCTCGAATTTATCGGAGCGATTGCTTCCGTTCTGGTCGCTTTTGATGATCAGGGACCCGCCCACACGATAGATCGGAACAGCATACCTTAAATAGACATAAGCGCCGAATAACGCAATCGCTACGGACAAGACAAATAAGGGAAGAAAACGGACGTATTTGTAGAACAGGTCCCGGAGGCTCAGGTTCCATAATTCACTCCGGTTTTTTTGTTGGATGGTTTCCTGCATTAAAATTCCGTTTGAAAATTTTCCGGTGTCACTATCTCCTGATGATGCTGTAGATCAGCGCCGCAGTGGAAGCGATACTCAGGGCAAAACTGATCCTGCTCTGCACCTGCTGCGCATCCGTCTGTTTCAATTTCCTGTCTGTCGGGTTTACAATGACCACATCATTCTGTAAGAGATAATAATAGGATGATTCGAATAATTTAGGTGAGGTCAGGTCAACCACGCCGATCTCCCGCACGCCATTCATTTCCCGCACCACTTTTACTGCATCCCTGCGTGCATAGGCAGTCGCATCCCCGGTAATGCCGATGGCTTCCAGGATATTGATCTGTTCACCGCTCACAGGAATCTGACCCGGATGGTTGACTTCACCCAGCACAGTGACTTTAAAATTTGTCAACCGGATGATCACAGTCGGCTCTTTCAGCAACTCTACTGGCTGCGTGAGCCTTTTCCTGATTTCAGCAGCCAATTGATGACGGGTCATTCCTTCTGCATGGATCGTCCCCAACCTGGGATAATCGATATCGCCTGAGCCATTGATCAGGTATCCGCCGGGCATATTATACAGGCTGTCTGACTTTCCGGGTTGCGTACTTAAACTGTATACCTGGATAGTGATGATATCATTTTTCTGGAATTTCAGCTCGGGTACACTCACGGTCAGTTTCCCGCTGGTATCCACCACATTGTTCAGGTAATAAGGTATCTGTTTTTGTGTATGGCAGGAAAGGAAACATAAACACCCGGGTACCAGGAGCAGGTACACTATTTTATTCATGAAAGTGCGGAATATCACGGCAGTGATCATCAGGGATGATGCTTTAGGTTAGCGGTTTTGCGCCGAAGTTAATTTAGTTCTGTCAATATATGCGATCAAGATATACCCAAGGCTGTCGATCGCCACTTTGGCTGTCTTTTGACGAATGCCCAGGAGCTTTCCTTCATAATCCATGAAGCTTCCCTGCGTGATGCGTACCCGCTGGTTCACTTTGAATTCCATAGGCACTGCTTCCACGTGTTCATATTCGTCCAGGAATCTTTTTATTGCGGTGATCTCCTTTTCGCGGATCACGGCGGGCTTCCCGTTCCAGTAAACAAAATTGATGGCACCTCTTGTCATACGCACTGTTGTCTTATCGTCATCCTGGATCTTTACAAACACATAGGATTTGAATAAAGGTTCTTCGACCACCTTGATCCGGTCGCTCCATTTCCTTCGTACTTTATTCAACGGGCAATAGCTTTCGATCCCCTTTTCCTGCAGGACCTTGTTCACTTTTTTTTCCCACCGGGGCCTGGTATAAACGGCCAGCCATTTTTTATTCACGGAAAATATATTGAAAGCTTCGCCTTCTCAATCCCATAAAAAATTTTTTTCAGGAGATTGGTTTTTGTTTATGACAAAACAAAAAGAGGGCTCTGTTTTTTAAAAACAGGCTGTGCAAATATAAGCGAATATGTGACTGGAAGCTGAATAAAATGCGCAGATTTAGAGCAATTTATCCACCTGGAATGCTAAATAATCAGGGAAAATTACGTTGCAGATATGAAAATTTTTATTAAGCCCTGAACAGGTGGTTTTATCATCTATTTTCTATTTCATACATTTAATTAAATAATTTCCGTTCAAGGTGAAACAAAGATTTTATTCCCTGGATGTATTCCGAGGGGCTACGGTGGCTTTAATGATCTTAGTGAATAACCCGGGCAGCTGGTTGCATATTTTCCAGCCGCTGGATCACGCTCCCTGGCATGGGCTGACACCTACCGACCTGGTTTTCCCTTTCTTTTTATTTGCGGTCGGTAATGCTTTATCCTTTGTCATGCCCCGTTTATGGCAGGGAGGTGATGCGGTTTTCTGGAAGAAAGTCATTAAACGGAGTTTGCTTATTTATATCATCGGTTTATTCCTGACCTGGTGGCCGTTCTTTCAGCGCAGCGGCGATCATGTTGTCTTTAAACACTGGGTGGAGCCACTTGATCCCCAACATCCCGAAATGCAGGCCGGTGTCCGGATCCTGGGTGTGCTGGCCCGGATAGCGCTCTGCTATTTTTTTGCTTCAATCATCATTTATTACATGAAACCAAGGGGCGCATTTTATGCCGGCCTGGTGATCCTTTTGGCTTACTGGTTGCTCTGTTATTTATTGGGAAACCATAGTGATCCTTTCAGCATGACGGGTTATTTCGGGAATGATGTGGATAGAACTGTATTGCATATCCCGCACATGTATAAAGGCGAGGGCATGCCCTTTGATCCCGAAGGTATCATGAGCACCTTACCTGCCATTGTGCAGGTGATCTTTGGCTACATGGTTGGCGATTATATTCAAAACAGGTCAAAGGCAGATCCCGGTGCAGCGCCGAAATATTTTGAAATGCTCAGCGGTTTGTTCGTGGCGGGTGTGGCGCTTCTGCTGACAGGTTTCTGCTGGGATATGGTTTTCCCCATCAATAAAAAAATATGGACCAGTTCTTACGTGGTGTACACGACCGGTCTTGCCATTGTGACCATCGGCACGATGATCTACCTGATCGAAGTGAAGCATATCAGGGGTTGGCTCAGTCGTTTCTTTGATGTATTCGGGAAGAATGCCCTGTTTGTCTTTGCACTCAGCGCTTTTCTTCCCAAAATACTCTGGCTGATCCAGGTCCCGAACGGTATGAAAGACGGGAAACCTGTATACACCGATCCCTGGCACTGGTTTTATCTGAAAGTATGTTCGAAGATCCCTGGCGATCCGCGGATCGGGTCGCTGGCCTTTGCCATCAGCTTCCTCATCTTCATGTGGTTTATTTGCTGGTGGATGGATAAAAAGAAGATCTATATAAAAGTGTAAGTGAACCGCGGTAAATTAAACTTTTATGATGTGCCCCAAAGTCTATAACTTTAAATAGTCTTAAACCTACATCTATGAGAGGGGTAAATAAAGTCATGCTGATCGGCAACCTGGGCAAGGACCCCGATGTCCAATTCCTGGAAGGAAATATAGCCGTTGCCAAATTTCCGCTCGCCACCACCGAAACATTCAAGGACAGGAACGGCAAACTGGTTTCTCAAACAGAATGGCATACCGTTGTACTATGGCGGGGACTCGCTGAACTGGCACAGAAATACCTGCATAAGAGCAGCCTGGTATATATTGAAGGGCGGCTAAGGACCCGCAGCTGGGAAGACAAGGACGGTGTGCGCAAATTCGCTACTGAAGTGGTGGGTGATAATCTCATCATGCTGGATAAAAGATCGGATGCACCCCCGGCCGCTGCTGATAGCGGTCATTCGGATGAATCATCCGCTAACCGGGAATCACCCATCAGTGACACCCCCGAACCTCTGTGACTGACCCTTACTATTCTTACATTTGCAATAAAGGCAGGTTCCAACGACCCTGCCTTCATCATTATTAAAAATATTCCGTATTGGGATCCCTTTTATCCATTATACATTCCCTGCATCTCCCCTTTACTTTCCTGTTCACCAGCCAGCAGGGAAATACTTTCCTCGTCGTGATCCTTTTCCTTTTATTATTTCTCACTTTTATCATTGCCGGGGCAGAAGTGGCCCTTTTTTCCCTGAACAAAGATGATATCAACCTGCTCAAAACAAAGACCCATCCTCCTGCCAAACGCATCATTTCCCTGCTCAGTGAACCAAAAGAAGTCTATACTTCCCTCGTGCTGGCAGAAATATTTGTCAATATATGCCTGATCCTGCTTTTCAATTTACTCGCCGGCCGTTTCATCTCTTTTGCCGCAATGCCCGGCTGGCTTGAGATCGCGCTGAAAGTGATCGTCATTTCAGGTATCCTTTTATTGTTCGGGAAGCTCCTGCCCAAAGTATGGGCTGCCCAAAGCAACCTGCGTTTTGCCTACAGCATTTCCTTCATGGCAGAATGGCTTCACCTTCTGCTCGGCGGCATCAGCAAACGGATTGTATCGCTCGCCGGAAGGATCAGCAGGACAGGCAGTCGTGATCCAAAGAAAGGCAGCAGTATTGCGGAACTGAACCAGGCCATTGACATAAAACCGGATGAAGAGATCTCTCCTGAAGAAAAAAATATACTGAAGGGGGTCATCAAATTCGGAAATATCCATGTCAAACAGGTCATGAAAGAGCGCCTGGAGGTCAGCGGGCTGGAGTATGGCTACACATTTCGGGAAGTGATAAAAAAAACGGAAGAATTACATTATTCCCGCCTGCCGGTATACCGGAACAATTTAGATGAGATTGTCGGCGTTATGAACACCAAAGACCTGCTGCCCTGGCTGGAACAGGGTGAGGATTTTGACTGGCACCCGCTCATGCGGCAGCCATATTTTATCCCTGAAACAAAGCTGATCGAGGACCTGCTCAAGGACTTTCAGCAAAAAAGGATCCATTTTGCGATCGTGGTGGATGAGTTTGGAGGCACCAGCGGCATCGTGACCATGGAAGATGTGGTAGAGGAGATCATCGGTGAGATCAAAGATGAATTTGATGAGGAAGAAAGCGGCAGCCGGCAGCTGGACGAATTCAATTATATTTTTGAAGGAAAAATGATGATCCACGAAATGTGTGAACGAATGAACCTGCCGATCGATACTTTTGACGCGGTGAAAGGTGAAAGTGAATCGGTGGCAGGACTGGTGCTCGAACTGGCTGGAAAATTTCCGGCCATCAATGAGATCATTGCCTGTACTATATCCGGTTCCGCCCCTGCTCAATTTGATTTTACCGTTTTGCAGGAAAAGGATAACCGTATCCAGCAGGTGAAGATCACCGTCAGGCCGCAAAACAACTGATCATTCATGAAAAGATTCGTTCCTATATTATCATTCGTTACGGGCTGGATGACCTTCCTGATGAGCTGCAACAGCAATTATACTGCAGGCAAAAAAAAGGGTTATTTTAAAATCATTTTCCCCGAAAAAAAATACCAGTCTTTCCGATGGGAGGATTATCCCTATACATTTGAATATCCTGTTTATGCCACGGTGATAAAGGATACAGCTTTCTTCAATGAAAAAGCCGGTGATTACTGGATCAATATCGATCTGCCCCGGTTCGGCGGAAGGATACATGTCAGTTATAAACCCATACTGGGGAGGAGGAATTTTGATTCCCTGGTGCAGGACGGCTATAAAATGGCCTATACCCAGCATGAGAATATTTCAACAGGGATCGACGACAGCGTGATGAGGACCCCGCTGGGAGTGGAAGGGATCTATTTTTCACTGCACGGGAACACTGCCACAGCCAACCAGTTCCTTTTAACGGATTCCACTCATCATTTCCTGCGCGGCGCTTTGTATTTCGAAGCCACTCCCAATGAAGATTCCATAGGAATCGTAAATGATTTCATCCGGCAGGACCTTTTCCACCTGATCAATACTTTTCAGTGGAGATAAGGGTTGGCTGCCTTTGAAAGGTTGGCAACCCTATCATAAAAGAATCCCCCGCCATAGCGGGGGATGTTGCCACTGTAATCCTAACTATTGATGAGTGTCCGTTTTCTTTGTTGAATCTGACGGCTTTTCAGGACTGATATACCTCTCGTCCAGGGGTGCCCGGCTGAATAAACGGGTGCTGAATTTCCGCTTCGTTACGACCGGTTTGTCGGTGCTTTGTGTGACAGGTTTATCCGTCTTCACTTCAATGATTTTGTCCGTTTTCACAAGCTTGCTGATCTTATTACCGGTTTTCTTTTTTTCTGCTACCGGGATCATTGTGTTCTTGTTTGGACCGGGCACAGTAGAAGTGGTATTATTCCCGGAAGGAACTGCCATAGGTTTGTCCGTGTACATGTTCTTGAATTCCTTTTTGTTGCTCGTCTTTTCATAATTGATGATGCCATAGACACTGGCTCCGATCATCAGGGTTGCACCAGCCAGCCAGATTGTTTTCATAAAAAATGTTTTAGTGGTTAATGAATGGGGTTAAATGTTTATATGTTCAAAGAATTTTGCAATACGGGTTTCTTTCTGAAGAATGCCTGGACAGCCCGGAGATAATGTTTGCTTTGCCTGAATATGATCCATTCGGCGATCAGCATATTTCCGATTACGCTGATCCAGAGTGATATTTCATAATTCTCCAGGTGGCCCCAGCCGACCAGGAAAAAAAGAATGTGATAGACACGGAACGTAACGGCCGTCATAGCCATGGAATAGCTGCGGATCATCCAGATCTTATGGGCCAGTACATTCCGTTTATGGATCTTCATCAGGCCCTGGTAGGTGGTGATGAACCACCAGACAGCCATGAACATGAACAAGACCCTTTCCCAGTAAGTGCCTTTGGCAAAAAAAGCCATATACAGTCCGGTAGGTGCACCCAGGAACAATACCACTGAAACATATATCTTCCCCGTGATGCGGTGAATGGGTTTCGATTTCTTCATGATATAACGGGAAAAAAGGATCAGGGCACCCGCAATGCAGATCGATCCTGCCGCAATGTGCAGGTAGAAACATGCTGTATAAAAACCATTTTGAAACAGGAAACTCCTTTCCTGGATAAAAGGGAAACTTTTGGCAAAGGAAAAATAAGGAAGCGTGTTATAGACCAGGAGCAGGCTGCAAGCGGCAACCGGTATCCAGAAAAGCATTTGTGAAAAGACCTTTGCAGAACGTTTTAAAGTGGCGATCCTTGAATTGTACATACAGTGGCTTTGATCCAGAAGAGATGAGGCTTTTTTTCACTATCCACAGGCGGTGCTGTTAGAACTTTGTTAAACCCATTTCTGACTACATTTGCGCTATGTTCGTCATTGAGAATGTTTTAATATCTGATGAAATAGCAGAAAAGCAATTTGTCTGCCACCTGGAAAAATGCAAAGGCGCCTGCTGCGAGGACGGGGATGCCGGCGCTCCCCTTGAGGAAAATGAGCGTGGGCTGGTGGCTCATTATTATGAAAAAATAAAATCCTATTTAAGCAGTGAGGCCATCGCACATATAGAAAGAAAGGGCACTTCTGTTTTTCATCCGGATTTCGGCTGGGTGACCCCTACCCTTCCCTATGACAATGAGATCTGCGCTTATGGCAAAAGGGATGCACAGGGTGTCATCCAATGTGCTTTTGAGCAGGCATTCAGGGATGGTATCATCGATTGGAAAAAACCTATCAGTTGTCACCTGTTTCCGGCCATCATTGAAAAAGGCAGGGTGAACGGATATGACAAGATGAATTACGAACCCCGCCAACAGTATTGCAGTGCTGCTTGTATGCTTGGTAAGAAATTGCAGGTTCCCCTGCACCGGTTTCTGAAAGAAGCCATCATCAGAAAATACGGGGCCGCTTTCTATGAAGTCCTGGATGAAGCGATAAAAAGGAAGAACAGGCGCACCGGTAAAAAATCAACAGCAGCATGAAAGACAACCTGTCCGGATTCATGGCGAAGAGCATAGTGAAATCAGGTGATAAAGAACATCGCCGGAAGATACATTTCAATATCTCCAAGTACAACAATGCGGTGGTGCAGGGCAAAATGCAGTTTAAGGACCTGGATTTCGCCCGAGAAAAGGCAAAGAACCTGAAATGGAAGGCGATCGAGCAGCTGGATAAGCAACTGGAGAATTTTGAATCACAGATCTCACAACGGGGCGTCAGGGTCATCTGGGCCGAGGATGCGCAACAGGCCCTGCACGCCATTGAAAAGATCTGCAAGGAAAAAAACTGCCGTTCTGTGGTGAAAAGCAAGAGCATGGTCTCTGAAGAGATCGGCCTGAATGAATTCTTAAAGGAATTGAATGTTGAAAGCATTGAAACGGACCTGGGTGAATTCATCCAGCAGCTGGATCATGAGCCACCTTACCATATCGTTACGCCGGCGATGCATAAGAGCAAGGAAGACGTGGCCAGGTTATTTGCCGCGCATTTCGGCACCGATTCAAAAGCCACGCCGGAAGAGCTGACCATGGCAGCCAGGAAGATCCTGCGTGAAAAATATGTGCAGGCAGAGATCGGTATCACAGGCGCCAATTTTATCATTGCTGATATCGGGGCCATCGCAATAACGGAGAACGAAGGAAATGCGCGCTTGAGTTGTGGTTTCCCCCGCACACATATCGTGATCGCCGGCATCGAAAAACTGATCCCATCTGTCCTTGACCTGCAGTTGTTCTGGCCCCTGCTGGCAACCTTCGGCACCGGTCAGCAATTGACGGTCTATAATTCCATTCTTACGGGTCCCCGGCAGCCGAATGAAACAGATGGCCCCGATGAAATGTATGTGATCCTCCTGGATAACGGGCGGACGAATATCCTGGCCGATGAAAAACAAAGGGAAAGCCTCTATTGTATCCGCTGCGGGGCCTGCCTGAATGCCTGCCCCGTTTATAAAACCATCGGGGGACATGCCTATGCCACGGCATACAGCGGCCCGATCGGTTCAGTGATCACGCCGAACATGAAAAAATTCGACGACTGGAAACACCTGAGTTATGCATCCTCCCTCTGCGGGAATTGTACAGAGGTTTGCGCCGTCAAGATCAATCTCCATGAACTCCTGTTGGATAACCGGCACAAAGCCGCGGAAGACGGACATAATACCCTGAAAGAAAAAACCGGCTGGAAGATATGGAAACGGGTCATGCTGCACCGCCGGCTGATGAATACGGGAGCGGGGATCAAGGACTTTATGATCAACAGCTTCCTGAGGTCCTGGCAAAAACAAAGAGGCAAGCTGGAATTCCCCCGCCGGTCATTTAACCAGTTGTGGAAAGAAAAAAATAAAAAGCGCTGATCATCCCAGTGATTGTTTACACACCACACATCACCGAAAGATTAAAATATATTGCTGCCTTTATTTCAGGGCATGTATCGGAACACCCCCTACTGGTTACGGACAACAAAAATGAGTTCCTACATAGCAGCGGCATCAAAATAAATTACAGCGCTGAAAAAATTTGTGAAGATGAATTGCAGGTCATACCCGCCGGCCTGTTATCCCAACACACCCTTGTATCACAAAGCATTGAATGCTTTGACTGGAATGGCCACAAGGCTTTTTTCAGATCGGCCACCGGTTATCCATTTGATATTTTTTCTGCAAGCTTTTATTTACTCACCCGTTATGAAGAATATTTACCTCATGAAAAAGACCTGTATGGGAGATATGCACATGAGAATTCATTGGCCTACAGGGAAAATTTACTGCACCTGCCGCTGATCAATATATGGCTCGGTGATTTCAGCAAAGAATTATTAAATAAATTCCCAAATTCCCAAATCCAATTTCCCAAATCCAATTTCATTCCTACCTACGATATAGATGAGGCCTTTGCCTACCGCCATAAAAGTTTATTCCGGCTCGTTGGTGCCAAGCTGAAAAACCTGGTTCGGGGAGAGTTTCGCAGTATCATCGAGAGAATGCAGGTGATCCTGCGGATGAAAAAGGATCCCTATGATTCCTTTGCGGAGATGGATGCCATCAATAAAGAATATAAATTATCCCCCCTGTATTTTTTCCTGGTGGCAGATAAAAATAAAGGGTACGACAGGAATATCCCCCCAGCGAACAAATTCATGCGGCAATTGATCCGCTCCCATGCTGAAAAATACAAAGTGGGTATTCATCCCTCCTGGCAAAGCGGGGATAATAAAGCGCTGTTGAAAAGTGAGATCGGAACAATTCAAAAGATCACAGGGAAAAAAATCACTGTATCCAGGCAACATTTTATCCGTTTCAATTTACCGGAGACCTATCGTGAACTGATCGCAAACGGCATAACTGAAGATCACAGTATGGGGTACGGAAGCATTAATGGGTTCCGGGCTTCCACCGCATCTTCCTTTTATTGGTATGATCTTGAAAAAGAGGAAGCCACTTCGCTGAAACTTTTCCCTTTTTGCTATATGGAAGCCAACTCTTTTTATGAGCAAAAGAATAGTCCGCAGCAGGCGCTGGATGAGCTGAAGGGTTTTTATGCTGTCCTGAAAAACTATGGCGGTAATATGATCACCATCTGGCATAACAGTTTCCTCGGTACTGCCCGGAAGTACAGGGGGTGGAAAGAGGTGTACCTTGAATTCCTGAAATATATTTCCGGGTAAATGACGGTGGACAGTTCATATACCCTCCGTTTCCGGTTGTTCCGGTGCCACTACCGCTTTAAATGCCCTGTTCACCAGCCAAACTCCCAGCAGGGTCACCAACCCGCCGATCGTGATATAGATGGTGAGCTTTTCCTGAAAGTAAAATGAGCCAATGATCACGGCCACCATGGGGTTGATATATGCATAGATGGATGCCTGCTCGGTAGGCAGGTTCTGCAGTGCATATAAATAGCAAATGAATGCGATCAGCGAGCCAAACACGACCAGGTATGCGATGGCTCCCCAGGATTGCCAGGGTATCTGTGAGAGGGGGATCGCAAACTGTATTGTTTCACCATTCGATCCGTGACGGACGCCGAGCATGCCCGTCATCGTATATAATATGATCCCTGAGATCAGCATTTGCAGCCCGAGGCTGAAATAAGGATTGAAATACTGTGCCTGGCTTTTCGTATATAAAGTGGCAAATGACCAGGTCCAGGTGGCTACCAGGGATAAGATGATACCGAACCGGAAACCCGGGTTCAGGAAATCATGCAGGTGTTCATAAAAAATGATGCAGACCCCTCCAAACCCAAGCAATAAACCTATGAGGGCTTTGACCGGGATCTTTGTTTTGGAAGAAAATAGCCCAATCACCACTAGCCACAAGGGAAAAGTGGCGCCCATGATGGAACCCAGTCCTGCCGAAATAAATTTCACACTCCAGGTGCTGAGTGCATTGCTCAGCATAAAATTCAGGAAGCTGAGAATTAATATGGGTCTCCATTCCTTTCCTTTCGGAAGTTTGCTGCCTCTCAATAAAAAAAAACTGACATAAAGTGTACCGGCAATGATCTGACGGATGCTGGTCATCTGAAGAGCCGGCATATGGCTTACTCCTTCCTTGGAAGCCACCCAGGTGGTACCCCAGAAAAAACAGACAAGGGCCAGGGCGAAGATCGCTTTGGCCTTTGTTCCCTTTTTATGGATCGTAAGCGGGTTGAAAACCGAAAGTTGCTTCAGCGTATCGCCGGTCTGGGAAAGCGCTTTATTGAGATCAATGCGGAACATAGAACCGGATAAATAATAACTAAAAGATAATAGTGAATAGTTGTTGATGCGTCACTATGCTAATGTCTGAAATGCCGCATGTCTGTCATGACCATTGCCAGTTTTTTTTCCACGCAATAATTGATCGAATCCTTATCACGTACGGAGCCGCCGGGCTGGATGAATGCGGTGATCCCCGCCTGGTGCGCTATTTTCACACAATCATCAAAGGGGAAGAAAGCATCGCTGGCCAGCACAGCGCCTTGCAGGTCAAAATTGAATTGCCTGGCTTTTTCCAAAGCCTGCCGAAGGGCATCAACCCGGCTGGTCTGCCCGCATCCCTTGCCGATGAGTTGTTTATTTTTCACAAGGGCGATGGCGTTTGATTTCAAATGTTTGCAAACCAGGTTGGCAAATACCAGATCAGATCTTTCTTCGTCAGTCGTTTCCCTTCCGCCCGCCTCTTTCCATGCTGCATAATTACCCTCATCAATATTTTGCAGTAACACGCCATTTAATATTGATCGCTGCATATCATTTTTGTGCCCTGAGCCTTGTGTCTTGTGTCTTAACAAAATCCTGTTCTTCTTTGATCGTAAGACCTGTAAGGCATCCTCATCAAAACCAGGTGCGATCAGCACTTCAAAAAATATTTCATTAATGGCTTCGGCAGTGGACCTGTCAATGGTGCCATTGCAAACCAGTACCCCTCCGAATGCTGATTCAGGATCACCGGCATGCGCTGCATCCCATGCTTTCTTAACTGTTTCACGCAGGGAGATGCCGCATACATTGGTATGTTTGATGATGGCGAATATTGCCCCCCTAAATTCCCCCAGCGGGGGGAATTCACTGATCAGTTGTACCGCGGCATCCACATCCACGAGGTTATTATAGGAGAGCGCTTTACCATTCAGTTGTTCAAACAATTCATCAATGTTTCCGAAGAAAGTTGCTTTTTGGTGAGGGTTTTCACCATACCGCAAGTTTTTTTCTTCCTTGTTGAAGGGTGTTATAAAATCCAACTGGTGAAAATAATTGGAGATGGCATTATCATAGGCAGCGCATACATCAAACGCTTTGATGGCAAATACCCTGCGCTGTTCCAGTGAAGTTTCTCCATTTTGCTCTCTGAGAACCGTTTCCAGCAAAGCATAATCTTTTTTGTTGGCTACCACCATCACGTCCTTATGATTCTTTGCTGCGCCCCTGATCATGGAAGGCCCGCCGATATCTATTTTTTCGATGATCGAAGCCGGATATTCTCCTTCTTTGTGAGAGGGTAACGGGGAGGCTGCGACTGCTTCCTCAAAAGGATAAAGGTCTACAATTACAAGGTCAATTTCCGGGATTTTGTATTCGGCCATTTCAGCAACATGCTTTGCATCATCCCTTTTCCCGAGGATACCCCCGAAAACAGCCGGGTGCAAGGTTTTTACGCGGCCGCCGAGAATGGAAGGATAGCCCGTCAATGACTCAACGGGTATGACTTTTATTCCCAGTTTTTCAATGAATTCCTGGGTGCCGCCGGTGGAATAGATCTTCACACCAAGTTCATGTAAGCTTTTGACAATGGGTTCCAGCCCGTCTTTATAAAAAACGGAAATGAGGGCAGCGTGTATTTTTTTCATGTTGAACGGGAATTGGGCAGGCAATCAGGAAGGGCAAATGTACGTTACCGGATATTCATGACAAAAGCCCCTTTTTCATTTACATC
>CAZZDQ010000023.1:0-40951 GCA_964652845.1 uncultured Chitinophaga sp. | reverse complement strand
ATTGATGCGGGTACGAGCAGGAATAAAGCGAGCACGGCGAAGAGAAATGATGGCTTTCCCATAGCAGCGCTTTGCATAAATTTACAATACTTACCCTATTGATTCCAAAAAATCTTTCCCAGTGAACAATAAGATAATCATTGTGGGCGCCAGTTCCGGGATGGGCAGAAAACTGGCAGAGATCTATTTAAGCAAGGGGTGCAGGATCGGCGTTACGGGCAGAAG
This sequence comes from uncultured Chitinophaga sp., assembly GCA_964652845.1. GTDB lineage: Bacteria > Bacteroidota > Bacteroidia > Chitinophagales > Chitinophagaceae > JJ008. The sequence goes on along the minus strand of CAZZDQ010000023.1, from coordinate 40,726 downwards.
GCAGAAACTATTGGAAGAGATCAAACAACTCTTCCCTGAACATGCCGAATATGAGTGTTTCGATGTAACAGGTAACGAAAATATCCCTCATCTTGAAAAACTAGTTGTAAAACTCGGCGGTCTCGACCTGCTTATCATCTGTGCAGGCATCGGTGAACCATCGGCGGAGTTGAAATGGTCACTCGATAAGATCATCACAGACACTAATGTGAAAGGATTTATTGAGATCGCCAACTGGGCATTCAATTTTTTTGTGAAGCAGGAAAAAGGACACCTGGTTAACATTTCCTCGGTTGCTGCGAACCGGGGCAGCAGCTACTCTCCTTCCTATGCCGCATCAAAAGCGTTTCAAAGTACCTATTTTGAAGGGCTGTCCATCAAAGCCCGTCGTATGAAAAAAGATATTGTCATCACCTGTATCGAGCCCGGGTTTGTGAATACGAAAATGGCGCATGGAGGTGAAAAAATGTTCTGGGTCGCTGCAGCGGATAAAGCCGTGAGGCAGATTCTGCATGCCATTGAAAAGAAAAAAAGGAAAGCCTATGTCACCCGTCGCTGGTGGGTGGTTGCCAAGGCCATGCGCTGGGCACCCTGGTGGCTCTATAAAAGATTCGGGTAATTACCTCCCGGGTAAAATCTTAACATTTCCTAAACCTTCTCCCATACAAGTTGCACGGAGTTTGAAACGTTATGAACAGTTGTGAAAAACATTGGTTTTACCCGTTCCTTACCCCAAAATATATTTGTATGCTGAATTATTATACGATGGCCATCCCCATGGAAGAAAAGAAGTACAAGAGCCGGGCAATGCTGGTCACGGCGGTCTTTGCCGCTTGTTTTACCCTGCTCATGTTCATCATCGTATGGAAATTGCCCGATATCATTTTACCGGTTTCGGATTCAGCGGTGGAAGTGGAACTGAACCTTCCTCCTGACCCGCCCCAGGCCCTGGCCGATGGCGGTGGCGGTGGTGGCAATCCCGTGCATGCAGCCGGGCCGGCCGGTATCGCAAAATATTCCCCTCCTCCGGAAGGGAAACCGGAACCTTCGAAATCCATTGACGAGAATACTGATAAGGAAGCAGTTACAGTTACCAAACCCATTGTAACAAAAACGGACGCAAAAAAGATTGTCGTAACCTCGGTGCCCAAACCACAGCCCAAACCAATCGAAGAAGTTCCGGCGCCCAGGATTCCCAAGGCCGTTTTGGGCCATACCACTTATGGAAGTAGCAATGGCGGGAACAATTCAACAGATGATTATACGCAAAATGGCGGCAAAGGAAACGGTTTCGGGGTGGGTAATGGGAATGGCAGTGGCGGTGGCAAAGGTAATGGTACGGGTGGCGGGAACGGAACCGGGTCCGGATCAGGAAATGGTCCTAAGATCACCCGCGGCGACAGGCGTATTGTAAGATATTATGCATTTGACGGCGACCTGGAAAAAGCTGTCATCTATGCCAATGTGAATGTTTCTCCCGAAGGTGTTGGCAGTTTTGTCAGCATTGCCAAGGGTTCCACTTATAGTGGCGGCGCTTATAAAGATGCAATCATGCGTTACCTGGAAAATATCCGCTTTGATAAAGCTGATCATGAATCCATGCTCACCGTACAGTTCAATTTTAAAGTGAATTAATAAGGGTTGCCAACCCTATCTATGGGACAAGCAGGCTTCAAAAAATCTGCAACCCTGATCATTTTGAAAGTATCCTTCTTAGGTTTACATTTAGCATAGTTTCCGTTCAGCAATATAACTATGCTTCGGTCAATCCTGGTTTCCTGTTTTGTTTCATTATTTCAAGTATTCAGTTTCAGCCAGCAGGATAAGAACAAAGCCCTGTCTGTCAAACTGGATTCTGCTTTTGCAGGTATATTTAAAACGGATGAACCCGGCGGAAGTATTTTTATCCAGCAAGACAATAAGGTCCTGTATCAAAAATCATTCGGTTTAGCTGATATCAAAACAAAAGAACCCTTTAGTTCAAAGACTGTTTCCAACCTGGGTTCCATTTCCAAAACATTTGTAGCGTACGGGATCCTGATGCTGCAAAAACAAGGCAAACTTTCCGTTGAAGACAATATCATCAAATATTTCCCTGAGTTCAAAAACAAGGAAATTGCCCGTAAAGTAAAGATCAAGCACCTGCTTACCCATACTTCGGGTCTTCCCGACTGCCGGAATGTGGATAAGGATAGTATGTTTTACCTTACGGCTAAAGATGATGAGAATTTCAGACCCCTCACCCTTACCGATACGATGGATTTTGAACCCGGCACCAGCTGGAAATATTCCAATCCCGCCTATAACGGGCTGGCCCTGATCATTGAGAAAATCACTGGTAAAAGATGGCAGGATTATATCATCAATAATATTTTCAAGCCATCCGGGATGGTCAATAGCAAAATAACCGACGGAAGTTATCCCGAGACCGGTGTGGCTCATGGATATATTATGAGTGAAGGGAAATGGAAGGAATATGATTATGGAGAATATCCCACTTTTGATGCTGCCGGTAACGGAGGTATTTGGAGTTCGATAGATGAACTGCGGAAATATGTGGATGCGATTAATACCTGCAAGTTCACTGATTGTGCTACAATAAAACTTTCGGAATCAAAATGGAGTCCGGAAAACTGGAAAGAGAAAACACCATGCCGCCATTCACTGGCATGGTTTGTATATGATGATAAACAATTCAATACACCTGCCATTGAACATTCGGGCGACCAGGGAGGATTCAAAGCTCACCTGATCCTGTATCCTGAAAAAAAGATCACGATCATCTGGCTGAGTAACAACGATAAGTTTCTGACCCCCGTCATCAGGAAGGTGATGAATGATCTGAATTTTTGAAGGGTGCCCAGGCAATTAGCCGATCAGCCTGGCAAAATAATGCAGGGTGCGCACCAGCTGGCTTACATAACTCATTTCATTATCATACCAGCTCACTGTTCTGACCAGTTGCGTGTCTCCCACGGTCTGCACTTTGGTCTGGGTCGCATCGAAAAGGGAGCCATAATGCATACCGATCACATCGCTGCTCACGATCTCATCTTCGGTATAGCCATAAGACTCATTGGCGGCGGCCTTCATGGCAGCATTGATCTCTTCAACAGAGACCTTTTTTCCTAAAAGGCAGGTCAGTTCGGTAAGGGATCCGGTGAGAGTAGGAACCCTTTGTGCTGTGCCGTCCAGTTTCCCTTTCAGGCTGGGTAATACCAGCCCGATCGCTTTTGCAGCGCCGGTGGTATTGGGCACGATATTCTGGGCAGCTGCCCGGGCCCTTCGCAGGTCATTTTTCGGATGGGGTGAATCCTGGGTGTTCTGGTCATTGGTATAGGCATGCACGGTGGTCATCAGTCCATTCAATATCCCGAATTTCTCTTCCAGCACCTGTGCCATTGGTGCCAGGCAATTGGTGGTGCAACTGGCACAACTAATGACCGTCTCTTTCCCGTCGAGTATCTTGTGGTTGACATTGAAGACAATGGTCTTTAATTCTCCGGTTGCCGGTGCAGAGATCACCACTTTTTTAGCGCCGGCTTTAATATGTGCTTCAGCTTTTGATTTGTCAGCAAAAAAACCGGTGCATTCCAGCACTACGTCTACATCATGGTCTTTCCAGGGAATCTGGGCCGGGTCTTTTTGCGCATAGATCTTTATTTCATCTCCGTTCACAAGTATGGAGTTTTCTGTTGCTTTTACTTCTGCGTTGAAACGTCCCTGGGCGGTATCATATTTCAGTAAATGGGCCAGCACTTTAGGGCTGGTAAGGTCGTTGACGGCTACCACATCGATGCCGTCCATTTGATAGATCTGCCGGTACACGAGCCGGCCGATGCGTCCAAAACCATTGATCGCTACTTTGACATTGCTCATGATGACTGATTATTTATTACTTGATTATATTGAAAATAAAATCGAAGCGCAAAGGTAGTTATTTGACAGGGAACGGTTAAAATGTTTTGGCTAAAAATGATGAGTGGAGTATCTTTGCGCGCTATTAAAAAATAGTTTGGCCCGTTCGTCTAAGGGCTAGGACATCACCCTTTCACGGTGGTGATACGGGTTCGAATCCCGTACGGGCTACAAAGCCTTCCGGCGCAGCCGGGAGGCTTTTTTATTTGGAGCGATGTGAGCTCGCTCGCATGAGCGAACAAATAAAAAAGCTTTCACGCCGCAGCCTGCCTGCCGGTAGGCAGGGCGTGGAAAGGCTTTGGGTAAATCAATGCGAAGGGCATCATGTAAATAATCTAAATGAACAGGCAGGAATTCCGCTTCACGTAAACAATTTTCCTTATTGCTAAACCAGAAGATTTCATAACATCTGAGGTTTGCAATAAACAGCTATGAATTATTCAGTACTAACCATATTGCTTTTATGTTTATCCTTAGGCTCATTTGGCCAGGATAGGATGTTTGCATATACCTATCAAACCAATGTATTGAGCAAGGGTGATTTCGACCTGGAGTTCCATAACACCCTGAAAACCGGGAAAACGGGAAAATACAGTCCGTATATTTTTGGCGGCCACCTGGATCAGCGTCTTGAAATGGAATTTGGCCTTGGGAGAAATGTGCAGGCTGCTTTCTATTTCAATTCAGAGCTTTTTCGCTGGGCTGATACATCTTCCTCTGAAATAAACCAGGAACTAAAAATAAGTTTCAGCAATGAATGGAAATGGAAACTCTCAGACCCTGTTGCGAACAGTATCGGCAGTGGCCTTTATGCTGAGCTTGAATTAGGCGGAAACAATGTTGAAATAGAAGGGAAAATATTATTGGACAAAAAATACATTCATGACCTGTTTGCTTTCAATATTGTGGGCAAATATGAGGCAGAAAGAGAAATAACAAGGCTCAATAATACCAGTAAAGCAAGCTGGACGCACAATTCACCTATCGAGTTCTATTTCGGCTACCAACATCTTTTCAATCCATCGTTCGGTCTGGGCCTGGAAGCAAAGAACAATAATGATATTACAAAAGAAAACGGATGGATAAATTCGGTCATATTTGCAGGACCATCACTCCACGTTTCGATCGGCAAATGCTTTGTTCTTGTTTCAGCGCTGCCCCAGCTTGGAAATCTACATAAATCCATTGCAGCACCCGGCAATCACGACTATAACGATTTTGAAAAATTTGAGGTCAGGCTTCTTGCAGGTTACAGCTTTTAATCAGCTTATGAAAACGATCATCATACTTCTTATCCTCGCTATTATTATCGGTTGCAGTCCGCAGTTGTATAAGCCCGCTGCAAAGGATCCAAATATCCAACAAGGTCTTCTTTCGGGAAGAAAGCTCTATGTCGCGCATTGCGGAAGCTGCCATTACCTACATGTACCCAGAGAGTTCACTGCTGAAGGATGGCAAAAACGTATTGATGAAATGCAGGTAAGAGCAAAAATCAGTGAGGAGGGGAAAAAACTCATCTTCACTTATCTTACTTCATATCATTGAATAAAACCCTTTTCTGAAATAAATTGTAATAGGTTTCCAGGTCCTGAGTTTCCAACTCAGGACAACTTTTAATTGTTTTATTTTAATGAACACTATGGGAAAGGGGTGCAATCACAGGACTATTTCCCAATTCTATTTAGTATAATATTAGAAAGACTACTGAGAACGTTGTCTTACCCGGTAAGAATTCGCTACCACCCAGGCAGCAGCTGTCAGGGCCCAGGAATCGATGAACTCGATCCAGTCGAATGCCGTGGGTTTTGCCAATATGATAGGTATCCATACAATGATTGTGAAGAGGCCCAACTGCAGGAAGGAAAGCCTGGCAGCAAGTTTTGCATTGATATCCGTTAATACAGCCAACCCGGCTGCAATAAAGGTGCAGCCTGTAATATAGGCCCATACCATATGCCCAGGCAACCATCCGGGCACAAGGCTGGCTGTTCTGTTTATATAAATAAAATGAGCAATGCCAAAGGGAATCAGAGCCAATCCATAAAATACCCTGGCAATACGAAGACCCTTGTCGCCCCGGGCAAAACTGAAACGTCTGCTCCCCTTCCCATCTGCGAACCAAACATAGAGCACCCATGCGCAAGCAATCATAAGGAAATTATCACCGCAGGACCACCAGGTATCTAAAGCAGCAGGTTTCATGAATACATAGGGTAACCTGAAGGCCAGGAACCAGGCCAAAAGATAAATGAGCAGCAGTTGGGAAGCGAATAATGATGTGGGTTTCCAGATCAGGCATGTGCCGGATACGAGTGAAACAACAGCGCAGAGATAAGCCAGCGCAACATGGGCGGGGAATCCCCTTGACACACCACCCCAGATCGGCGTAAAATCGGCCTTGACCAGTCCAATGATACCCAGCCCGATCATTGTCAAAGCAAAAAATGCATGACCAGGGCTTACGACAAATATCCTTTTTGCTGGCACGTTATTTTAATTAATAATGAATCTGAGCCTGCATTTTTTTGTAATTCAAAATATTTGTTTTTAAAAACTAAATCTATCGAATCTTTTCTTAAATCTTAACATTGGTCCTGATCGCCTTCACCTCAGTTTGAATCGCTGCGCCACAATCTTCAAGGTTACCCCAAATGCCACAGAAAGTATCGCCACATTTTTGAGGATGTTTGGGATTTGGGAAGTACTGAAAGGTTTACGGTGTGGTAGTTCAGTGAGTGGCAGCACCATATAGGTCATAAAGGAATAAATAATGATACCATACAGTGGTGCTGCAATAAAAATATTGATCTTGTGAAACCTTGTCCTTGTATAAAGCAGAAAATAAAAAAGGGTCCAGGCAAGGGCAATCCCAAAATGCATGGACAAACCGATCAGCTGAATCCCGGTCCCGCCTTCCCTTGCACCCTTGCCCATCAAAGCCGAAGCAATATACCTGAGCACAGCTGCTGCATGTCCTTTGGAAAGAATGAAGATAGCCGATGTGATATCGATCGCCCCTGCGATCAGCCAACCCACAAGGATGGCTTGCAGTAGTTTGGAGTTGGTTGGTTTCATATTTCTTTAGACAAGAATTTAGTCTTTATGCTGCTTTGTCAAATACCAGCTGTAATTTTTTTTACAAGGCCCCAAAGAAAATCCTCACAAAACACACAAAGATCATTTGATGCAGCTTGGTGTACTTTGTAAATGCACGTGCACGTTGTGGTTAAATAATTTGCAGATTTAAGAAATGAAACCGAATTAATATGAGGTCCAATAATTGAATATGGAATATTCCAGATAAATTTAGCTTTGCAATAAAACAGCTCAAATGAAAATTGCACTGATCGGCTACGGCAAAATGGGAAAAGCCATTGAAGAACTGGCCCCCGGGCGGGGACATGAAATTGTCCTGAGGATCAACAGGGGCAATGTATCTGAGTTTACACAGGATAATTTATCCAAAGCAGATGGAGCTATTGAATTCACAGGGCCGCAGGCCGCTTATGAAAACATTAAAAAATGTATTGAATGGGACGTACCGGTCATCAGTGGTTCTACCGGCTGGCTGGACAGGCTGGGCGAAATAAATAAATTATGCAGGGAAAAGAATGGAGCTTTTCTCTATGCCAGCAATTTCAGCATCGGCGTGAATATTTTCTTTGAACTGAATAAAAAGTTAGCAATCCTCATGTCAGGGCAGACTGAATATGATCCTTCACTGGAAGAGACCCACCATACCCAAAAAAAAGATGCACCCAGCGGTACCGCCATAACCCTGGCTCAACAGGTGATGGAAAACATAAAAAGAAAAAGCAGCTGGGTAAATCATGAATCGGCAAACTCCGATGAATTGTCCATCATCAGCAAAAGGATCGGCGCCACACCTGGTACGCATATTGTAAAATATAGTTCTGCTGCCGACGATATTGAGATCAGGCATATTGCACATAATCGAAGCGGTTTTGCCCTGGGTGCGATCCTTGCAGCTGAATTTATCAAAGGCCAAAAGGGAATCTTTACCATGCAGGATGTGCTGGGTTTATAATCCTGCATTTTTCATCAGGTTTTCTATCACATCAAAGCTGATAGGGCAAAAACTAATATTCTTTAGTGTAAGGGAAGTTCTTTTCAGGAATACATCCTCATCAGTATAAGGGAACCTCCGGCAATCTGAAGGCCTGTCTTGATAAATGGTACAATAATTCTGGTCATCAAGAAATGCACAAGGTAATTTTTGTAATACAAAATCACCCTCCTCATCCACCTGCAGGTATTTTTCAATGAATGCTGATTCACGTAACCCAAGGACCTTACTGATGCGTTTGATATCCGGGGTCTTGAACCGGGGTGAATAATTCTTACAGCAAGCTGCGCATTGCAGGCAATCATGCTTTGCAAAAGCGGCTTCATGCAGGGCTGGTAATTCCTTCAATGCTTTATTACGGTCAACATTTTCAAGGAACCGCTTATATTTTTTCTGGCCTGCCTGTCCGGTAGGCAGGTTGCGTTTTGCTTCTCCTTTCCAGCTTTCGGGGTCCTTTTTGGATTGCATGTTTGTAGTCTCTCGTTAATAGTTTCTTAACCACAAAGATCACAGCGTATTCCTAATTATTCTTGTAACCACTTTGTGTACTTTGTATGAGGGTTTATCCTGGTGTCTTTGTAGTTAAGTCAGGCTTATAAGCTTTAGCTGCAAGTTAAAAATCATATCCGTTCAATGAACTAATTTTACAGCATGAATACCGGCCGGGAACAACTGTTGATCCTGATCACCACCCCGATCTACCTGATCGTCATCGGGCTGGAGGTGTTTTTGACCAATTTCAGGAAACAAAAAACCTATACCTGGAAGGATAGCTTGCAGAATATTTATTTCATGCTGCTGAATATGGGTATCGATTTCCTTTTCCGGGCCATCTACATCGGCATCATCCTTTCCTTTTTCTATAATTACCGTTTTTTCCAGCCGATCCATAATATATGGATTTACTGGATCGTGCTGCTCATTTTCGAGGATTTCATGTTCTACTGGATGCACCGGGTGGAACATTATTGCCGCTTTTTCTGGGCCACACATGTGACGCATCATTCCTCAGAGCATTTTAACCTTACCGTAGGGTTTCGTTCCTCAGTTCTGGAACCCCTTTACCGGTTTATTTTTTTCATTCCGATCGCTCTCTGCGGTTTTCAACCAGTGGATATCGCGTTTATTTATGCTGCCACCCAAACCTGGGGTATCCTGGTGCATACAGAAAAAATAAAAAAACTTGGGTTCCTTGAATATTTACTCGTTACTCCCTCCCACCATCGGGTTCATCATGCCTCCAATCCCAAATACCTGGATAAGAATATGGGTATGTTCCTGATCATCTGGGACAAGCTTTTCGGAACTTTCCAGCCTGAACTGGGTGCAGAGAACTACCAGCCCCTGAAATACGGTATCACCAAACCGCTTCAAAAAGAAGACCCCTTCAACCTGGTTTTCCATGAATGGAAGAATATCTGGCACGATATCAGGAAAAAAGGGCTGACCCTGGGACAACGCCTGCATTATCTCTTCGGGGCACCCGGCTGGAGTCATGACGGCAGCACGCATACCAGCACAGAATTGCGTAAAATGGAAAGCCAAAACAAACTTTAGCTTCTTTACCAAGGTCAATTTTTTTCTTTCTCTGTTCCACAACCTGATCTGGCTACATTAATTTGGCCATTGCGACGTAAATTTGCACCTAAATCCAAGGCATTAATGAAATTATTCAGCGAGCAGGCAAAGGAATTCATCAAACGGCATATCGGGCCTAACGAACAGGAAACGGAGGAGATGCTTTACAAGACCGGGGTAAAGACCCTCGATGAACTGATCGACAAGACCGTACCGGCTTCTATTCGCCTGGAAGGGCATTTACAGGTCCCTGCCGCTATTTCCGAATCGGAATATCTTCAGCATATCAGCGGGATCGCCACCAGGAATAAAGTATTTAAGAATTATATCGGGCAGGGTTATTATGACACGATCACGCCCTCTGTCATTACCAGAAATATTTTTGAAAACCCAGGCTGGTATACCCAGTATACGCCTTACCAGGCCGAGATTTCCCAGGGAAGACTGGAAAGCCTTCTTAATTTCCAGACCATGGTCAGTGACCTGACCTCCCTTCCTATCGCCAATGCTTCCCTGCTGGATGAGGCTACTGCTGCCGCCGAAGCGATGAGCATGTTCTTCCATTATGTCAACAGGCAGGATAAGCCGGCAAGAAAAAAATTCTTTGCCGATAAAGAAATTTTTCCGCAAACAAAAGCCGTATTGTACACCCGTGCCCGGCCGTTGGGCATTGAGATCGTAGAAGGAAATTTCTCTGCCATCAAGTTGGATGAAAATTATTTCGGAGCGATTGTTCAATACCCGGATGACAAGGGTTCGATAGCTGATCACCGGGAATTCATTGCAAAAGCACATCAGTCAGGAGTATTCGTGGTAATGGCCACTGACCTCCTTGCATTGACCTTATTGACCCCTCCCGGTGAACTGGGAGCGGATTGTGCTGTGGGCTCAGCCCAGCGTTTCGGTGTTCCGCTCGGTTATGGCGGCCCCCACGCAGCTTTTTTTTCCGCTAGTGAAGAATTCAAAAGAAATATTCCGGGGCGAATCATCGGAGTAAGCATTGATGCACAGAATAATCGTGCCCTGCGCATGGCCCTGCAAACAAGGGAGCAACATATCAAAAGAGAAAAAGCTACTTCCAATATCTGTACAGCCCAGGCCCTGCTGGCCAATATGGCCGCCATGTATGCAGTATACCACGGACCTGGTGGTTTGAGGAATATCGCTGAAAGAGTTTCCCAGCTGGCACAGGCCGTGGCTGATGCGCTGCAGGATAAAGGCCAGACCCTTCATTCCGGAAATTATTTTGATACGATCTGCGTGAAAACGGATAACCTGGCTGCTGTCAGAGAAAAAGCGGAAAGGCAGGGCATCAACCTTCGTTATATTGATGATAAAACCATTTGTATTTCCATCGATGAAACAACATCGGTCAATGAACTGTACGACCTGATCAATTGTTTTGAGGATGATCATTCCGCCGTCAGTTTTACCATTCCGGAGGAATTATCCTTTTCGAATATCCCCGAAAACCTGAAGCGTCATTCCTCTTTTCTCCGGCACCCGGTATTCAATATCCATCACAGCGAGACCGAGATGATGCGGTATATCAAGCAACTGGAAAACAAGGACCTTTCCCTGAACACTTCTATGATCTCACTCGGCAGTTGTACCATGAAATTAAATGCTGCCAGCGAGATGATCCCGCTCAGCGATCCGCACTGGAGCCGGATACATCCGTTCACTCCGGCTGGGCAAACAGAGGGTTATCAGTTTGTGATTGACGAACTCAGCAATTATCTCTGCGAGATCACCCAACTCGATGCCTGTTCATTGCAACCCAACAGCGGAGCACAGGGTGAATATACCGGCCTCCTGGCCATTCGCTCTTTCCATGAAGCAAACAACGAACCCAACCGGAATGTAATGCTCATTCCCATTTCTGCCCATGGCACCAATCCGGCTTCAGCCGTCATGGCCGGGATGAAAGTGGTGGTGGTCAAATCGCTTGAAACCGGGTATATTAATATCGAAGACCTGAAACAAAAAGCAGAGCAATACAGTAAGGATCTCGCCGGCATCATGATCACCTATCCGAGCACCTACGGCATTTATGAGGAGACCGTTAAAGAAATTACTGAGATCGTGCATCAGCATGGGGGACAGGTATATATGGATGGCGCCAATATGAATGCCCAGGTAGGCTTAACGGCACCCGGTCTCATCGGTGCAGATGTCTGTCACCTGAACCTGCATAAGACCTTTGCCATCCCGCATGGCGGCGGAGGGCCGGGTATGGGGCCGATCTGTGTGAAAAATCATTTAAAAGATTTTCTCCCGAAAACTGTTACCAGTTTCCAGTTACCGATTTCCGGTAACAGGCAACCGGCAACCGTAAACATTGTTAGTGCTGCCCCATTTGGCTCAGGGTTAATATTACTCATCAGTTATGCCTATATCCGCATGCTGGGCCATGAAGGCGTCAGGGCAGCGTCAGAGTATGCCATTCTCAATGCGAATTACATGCGGGCAAGGCTACAGCATGACTTTGATATCCTTTATACCAATCACAATGGTGAATGCGCCCACGAATTCATCGTTGACCTGCGATCATTCAAGAAATCTGCCGATATTGAAGCAGAGGATGTAGCTAAAAGGCTTATCGACTATGGATTCCACGCCCCTACGATGAGTTTCCCGGTTCCGGGCACCATCATGATCGAACCCACTGAAAGTGAGGACAAGGCTGAGCTCGACAGGTTCTGCGATGCCATGCTTTCCATCAGGGAGGAAATAAGAATGATCGAAGAGGGCAAGGCAGATAAAAAAGACAATGCCCTTAAAAATGCACCGCATACCCAGTCCATGGTCACCGCCAATGAATGGAAACACCCCTATTCCCGTCAGGAAGCTGCTTTTCCCTTGTATTATGTTTCCCAAAACAAATTCTGGCCCTCAGTTGCCCGGGTGAATAATACACACGGCGACCGGAATCTTATATGCACGTGTGAACCGGTCGAGTCATACATGGAAACGACTGCCTGAAAACTAGTTGATATCCTGAGCTGGGCGAAGGATGTACCTGTGAACCGGTTGAATCTTACATCGAAACGACGGCCTAATAAAGTTGAAAACTCTTTATAAAACTGTGAACATTTTTAACTGGTGGCACAGTATTTGAGCAGATAATAGTCTTCAGGCCTCCTCCACTTTTATAAATGCAAAAATCAATTGTATGAAAATGCAAAACAGGATATTATTGCCCTTTGTGGTGATAATGAGCGTTACGATCGTTTTTTTGGCCTGTCAAAAGGAGATTTCCCCTGGGGGTAGCTCAAAAACAAAATTTTCCGTATTTCTTACAGATGGCCCCCTCGATTTTCAAAAGGTTTTGATCGATATCCAGGGTATCCTGGTCAAAGTGGATACCTGCCGCAGTGAGGAGGATGAGGATCATGATGAGCAGGGTGATGATGATGATCATGATTCCATCGAAAACCATTGTGAGATCTGGGATACACTTCCTGTCAATCCGGGCGTTTATGACCTTTTGAAACTGCGAAATGGTACGGATACACTATTGGCCAGCGGTTTCATCCTGCATGGAAAAATCCTCAGGATCAAATTCATCCTTGGGAACAACAACAGTGTAGTAGTGGACAGTGTTACTTATCCCCTTCACCTGGTCGATAGTCAGCACTTTGTGTATGTGAATATTCACCGGGAGCATTTGGACGCTCTTTCCACCACTAATTTCAATCTCTACCTTGATTTTGACCTGGCAAGATCTATCCGGTACGTCAATGGAATGTATTGGCTAAAGCCGGTATTAAAGCCATTCAGTCATCATGCATTTGGAGAGATTGAGGGCATGGTAAGGCCGGTGCATTCATTCGATGATATCAAAGCCTTCAATGCAACCGACACTGCATTTGCCTGGCCGGAAGATGAAGGTGAATTCAAGATCGTTGGATTACACCCCGGTACTTACAGCCTTTGGGTGCAGGGCATCAACGGTTACCACGATACAACGATCCATAATATCTCAGTGCAAAGCGGCAGGGAAACAGACGTAGGAACAATCACTCTTTCGCATTAGAAATAGATATCCAGAAAACCGAGCCGGAGTCTTTCTCCGGCTTTTTTATTTTGTGGACCCGAAGGAGTGTTCCATTATTCAATAATTCTTCAAACCGGCCCGGATCACGGAATCTTTCTGTGCCGGGGTAAGGGACCTGTACTGGTACAATGCCGATTCCCAGTCACCATAGACCGGGTTGGGTAATACAATAAAGCGGCTGCCGAACAGGGCTGCCTGGTGGTCCACATTTTGGATCCTTTCATCCTGGGTTTTCCTGTCCCACAGTGAAGAAAAATCCCCCAGGTTATCGCCCATCAATAAAATAACATCACGATCAGCCATTACTTGTTGCCGGCGGTCTTCTTTGCTTGATGTATTTTTTCTTACGATCAGATGGGCATTGTCGGCATTGGGGAAATTGAACTTTTGGAGGTTTTTTAGCGTGCCTTCCCGGTCTTTCTCATCCCGGTTTGTGATATAAAAGATCTCAACATTTTTTGAAGACGCATATTTCAGAAAGGAGATCCCGCCGGGTATTGTATCGGCAGCAGCCATGGCCGTCCATTGTGCCCATTCGGAAGGATCAAAACCCTTCCCCTGCAGGTCATGGTGTACTTCCTCGGCGCTATTGTTCAGGATGGTCTCATCGATATCCGTGATGATGGCCTTGGGTTTGCCGGAAGGAACCGTCACCAATTCATTTAACCTCAGCCGGGCGATATTATAAGCCTGGAGGCAAAGGGCCCGGTATTCGGCAGCTTTTTGCATATATGCGGTGGCATACAATTTCCCTTCAATGACAAGTCCTGGTCCCGGCGAGGATGAGCCAGTCATTTTTTTGGAACTGTTGCATGCTATCAGTAAGGCAAGCGGGAGAGTGATTAAATAATAACGCATAGACTTGTGTTGCTGGTTAAATGTATGAACATGCTTCCTTTATTGTTACAAAAAACCGCTGCCTGAGATGCAAATCAGCAGCGGTTGATGACCGAAAGTAATTTTCATTATTGTTTTACATCCACGGTTACAGTAGCTGACAGCCTGCCACCATAGGAGCGGTGAAGGCCATCTGCAAACTGCATAGTAAGTTTATGTTTCCCCGGGCTAAGTTTCAGCTCGGTCTCGGTTTGTCCCTTACCAAAATGAAGATGTGTGGAATCTTTTGGCACCATGGTTCCGGCAGCCAGCGAATCAGGCCCGTCAATGATCAGGTGATGATGCCCTGAACCGTTTACCACTGGTCCAGCCGTATCCACTTTGATATTTTCCGTGCCCATCTGCACTTTGAAAGGAGATTTTACCTGGTCCCCGTCTTTTAAATTCTTGAACATGATCTTGGCGCCATCGGGAATAGGGGGCAGATCAGGGATATTGACATTTGTTGTCATGTGATGCGAAGTGTCATTCATCATATTGGATGTGTCAGTTCCGCTTTTTTTATTGTCTGATGAATTATTGCAGGCAGCCAGGGCCAGCAGGCACACCGTTGGGAGAATGCTTCTGATTTTCATAACAAAGAATTTTATTTAAAGGTAATCTTATTTCCTAAATATAAACCAAGCCTCAGTTAATACAGGTACCAGCCTGTTTATCTTTGCAGCATGCACTTTGTATCTGCCGAGGGGCTGGCCAAAAGCTATGGCATCAAGCCGTTGTTCAGCAACATTTTCTTTCATATCGAACAGGGTGACAAGATCGCCCTGGTAGCCCGAAATGGTAGCGGCAAATCCACATTATTAAAGATCCTTGCAGGTAAAGAGACCTCAGATGCAGGAAAATTATGGATCAACAAAGAAGTGGACGTGGTCATGTTTGAACAGGAACCCTTCTTTGAAGAGGACAGGTCGATTCTGGATAATATTTTCTTCCATGACCACCCGGTGATCAATGCCATTAAGGTATATGAAGCAGCCGCTGAAACTGCCGATACACCAAAAATGAATGATGCCATTATAAAAATGGACGAACTGCATGCCTGGGATTTTGATGCCCGGGTCAAACAGGTGCTGAGCAAACTGAATATTCACAACCTTCAGCAATCCATCAGCACTTTAAGCGGGGGAGAACGCAAACGGGTAGCCCTGGCAAAATCCCTTATCGATATTGGATTTCACCACAAATATGTTTTACTGATCATGGATGAACCCACCAACCACCTTGATGTGGACATGGTGGAATGGCTGGAAAATTTCCTGAACAGGGAGAACCTGAGTTTATTGCTGGTTACCCATGACCGGTATTTCCTGGATAGTGTTTGCAATGAGATATGGGAACTGGAGGGCAGCGGCCTGCACATCTATAAAGGCAATTATGAGAATTACCTGGAGAGAAAAGCGGCCAGGATGGAAAGTGAAGCGGCCAGTATCGATAAAGCCAGGAATCTCTACCGCCGGGAACTGGAATGGATGCGCAAGCAGCCCAAGGCCCGTACCACGAAAAGCAAAAGCCGGCAGGATCATTTTTATGAAGTGGAAAATAAAGCAAAAAAACACCGGTTGGATGAACAGGTACAATTGCCCATGAAAATGAACCGTATTGGAGGAAAAGTAGCTGAATTGAAAAAGGTCTGTAAGAATTATGGTGAAAAAATAATTCTAAAAGGTTTTGATTACACCTTTAAAAAAGGAGAACGGATCGGAATTGCGGGAAAGAACGGGGTAGGCAAAACAACATTTATCAATATCCTGCGAGGGGCAGAAAAGGCAGACAGCGGGAAGATTAATATTGGTGATACAGTCATCTTTGGTCACTATTCACAACAGGGGCTTATTGTCAAAGAAGACATGCGCGTGATCGAATTTGTGAGGACGCTTGCAGAAAGTTTCCCTTTGGCAGGGGGAGGTTCATTGAGTGCAGCGCAATTCCTGGAGTTGTTTTTGTTTGACCCTGAAAAACAATACACGTATATCAGCAAACTGAGCGGTGGTGAAAAACGAAGGCTTCACCTCCTGGCCATCCTTTTTCGCAATCCCAATTTCCTGATCCTGGATGAGCCAACCAATGACCTGGATCTCCCCACCCTGGGCGTGCTGGAAAATTTTCTGAATGATTTTCCAGGCTGTATCATCATCGTATCCCATGACCGGTATTTCATGGACAGGCTGGTGGATCATTTATTTGTATTTGAAGGAGAAGGCCTGATCAGGGATTTTCCTGGTAATTATTCACAATACAGGGAAGAGATACGGAAGCTGGAGGCAGGCCCCTTTGGGCCTGCACTGGTGACGGATAAAAACAAAGGAAACAGAAAATCACAACCCGAAGACCCTGGCCCCGGCAAAAAAATTCAAAAACAACTTTCCTTTAAGGAAAAAAGGGAATTTGAATCACTGGGAAAAGAGATCCCTTTGCTGACAGAAGAAAAGCGATCAATTACTCTCAAATTGAACAGCGGGAAGACCCCTTATGATGAATTGGAGCAACTTTCATTCCGTATGTCGGAACTCACACGGCTTCTCGACGAAAAGGAATTACGATGGCTGGAGTTAAGCGAACTGTATCAGGGATGAAATAAATAACTTGGACGATCTGGCGAAAATATATAGCTTTAGCTCCCGCCCTCTCCAAACTATATTGATCCTCCCTGATTATTTAATCATTTAAAAACTATTTATTATGGGGAAAATTCTTTTTCTGGCAGCAAGTTGCATCCTGGTCATCGCCTGCAATAACAAAAAAAGCAATGACCAAAAAACCGATGATACAAAAAACACCATGTCATCCGGCAATGACAAAAAACCACCTACCGAACTTCTTGACACCAGTAATGCCGCACCCGTCAGGAATCTATTTGCTGCATTTTCCCGGGGCGACCTGGACGGCATGACCGCTGATCTTTCCGATAGCGTGAAATATCAGTGGTCGAACGGGGACAGCCTGATGGGAAAACAGGCCGTAAAGGATTATTATACCGGAAGGTGGAAGCTGATCGACTCCATCAGTTTTATGAACCCGATTTACCTGCCAATTCAGGTCAATACAAGCCAGGAGCCCCAGTACGCCCCTACAGGTAAATGGGTTCTCTACTGGGTAGCAACGCATGTCAAATATAAAAATGGCAAACAGCTTAATTTCTGGCAGCACAGCGTCAATCATTTCAATAATGCAGGGAAAATAGATTATATCGGCCTGTACCTGGATCGTCACCCGATCATGGAAGCTACAAAGGACCTGATGGGTAAATAATATTTCGGAACAATGCCAAAGCGTCGCATGAACTGCGACGCTTTTTTTATTTACGATGAATCATTATTTTTATACATCATGCACATGAAGATGCGAACCCTGCTTTTGCTATCGCTTGCACTCCTGGCCTGTACCGGGAAAACCCAGATCGTCAATATCGAAAATTCCCGGATCCATTACGATTCCGTAGGATGGGTGGGAACGATCAGCGCCAATGTATCTTTTACCCAAAACACGGATAAGATCTTCGATGGCGGACTGGATGTGCATTTGCAGATGAAGACAAAAGATAAAAAGAAAGGGCTGTGGATCGTACTGGGCAACGTGGATGAACTAAAGATCAATAAAAGCAGTTTTATATCGAATGATATGGCGCATATCCGGTATGATCATAATGTCAATCCCTGGCTGATCTGGGAGGCCTTCGGGCAATACCAGCGAAATGTCATTACCCAGATCGATGCACGATACCTGGTAGGCACAGGCCCGCGTTTCAAACTGGTAAATCAAAAACTGATCCATGTCTTTACCGGCATTATCTTCATGTATGAACACGAAAAAGATATTACGGTGCCGGTCATTCAGACGGATGATATCCGGAACAGCGATTACATCTCTTTTGTATGGACCCCGAGAAGTTTTCTTGAATTCAGCGGCACGACCTATTATCAGCCTCTGCCGAAAAATTTCAGCGATTTCCGTTTTCTCAATCAATTGACATTTATCGTCAAAGCCACCCCGCATTTCTCCATGAACCTGAAATGGAATTATCTCTATGACAGCTACCCGGCGGGGACAGCACCCAACAGGATCTATTCCTTTTCAACCGGGCTCCGGTATGAGTTTTTGTAATGATCATTGGATCAGGTCCTGGTAAGCGCGTTTGCCGTAATACTCATATCTTTTTGAATCGTATTTCGTTCCGCAAAGGATGGAATGAATAAAGCCGTTCAGTTCAACCTGCTGCGTATGATAGATCCCTTTGTTGTAGTTCTTTTTGAAATAAAATTGAATACGTTGATTCGCAGATTTATAAATAATCAGGCTATCTGTTTCTCTTTCACTGAAAGAAAAATCCTTTTGCAGGTGCTGCAGGAATAAATGGCTCCGGTACCAGGTGCCGCCGGTTGCCGAGACGAAGGTCTTACCATTATATAAAGCAATGCTGTCATTATAGGCAAAAACATTCAAGGCATTCTTTTTATCTGCATTGATCCAATTTTTGAATTTGAGATAATAACTGCTGTCGTAGCCGTAATCACTGTCGAGGAAACTGATGCGTTTGACCGATATTGGGATCTGTTCCACTCCGGCCAGGTACCCGAAGATAAAACTGCCTCCCCCGCTGTGCCCGTTAAGGTAGATGGCTTTATGTTTTCCGGGGATTATTGAGAATAATGAATCGATAAGATGTGGAATCACAGTTTTGAAATCGGGGTGGTTTTGTTTCCAGGCAGGCCAGGCTTTCAGATTATTTTCCAGGTAAATGACCACGATATTCTTGTGAGGCAGTTCCCCCCGGACGAATCGGGTCTGGGCGGTGATATGCTGGATATCAAAATGCCAGTCATCACCTGGTGCCATTTTTTTTCCCATGGTCTGTTCCGTGGTATTCCCGTTGGGCAGTGCGAAAAATACCACGATGGTCCTTTTATTGGAAGAAAGATCGGCTGGCCTGTCAATCGTCACTTTGACATCACTATATAACCGGAATGAATCGATAAGGGATGGGCTGAACTGACCGTGGGTGTTAAAAAATGGTGTGATCAATCCGATGATGACAAGAATGCTTTTCATTCTGTTTACCTTTATACAAATATTTCGGCAATGAAATTAAGATTTCCATTAATACTCTTTATCCTTCATTTTACATCAATTCCAGTCCTCACTCAAAGCATCCGGGAAAAGATCAAAGAGAAGCTCGCAGACAGGGTCCAATATAAAGACCCAGCCGGCACAGCTCCGGATTATAACGATCTTTTTTACTGGGCTGCGCATCCGTGGAAGAAAGATAACAGCGACTGGCAGCCAAATATCGGTAAAACAGAGACCCTTGACAGTTCTGTGGATGTGTTTTTCTTACATCCGACTTCTTTTATCAAGGACGCCCGGAATGCTGCATTGAATGCAGATCTCCGGGATACCGTTGTGAACAAACAGACCGACCTGATCATGCTTATGCAGGCATCGGTATTCAATAATTGCGCCCGCATCTTTGCACCCCGCTACCGGCAGGCGCATCTGAAAGCGTATTTCGCTCCGCAGAGCATGGCCTCCCAAAAAGCTTTCGACCTGGCTTACCAGGATCTGAAGACTGCGTTTCAATATTATCTTGACCATTGGAATAACGGGCGGCCCATCATCATTGCTTCACACAGCCAGGGCGCGATGCATGCCATCAGGCTGGTAAAAGAATTCTTTGACGGCAAACCCCTGCAACATCAGCTCGTTTGCGCTTATATCGTGGGCTGGCAGATCAAAAAAGATGATTTCACTTCCGTCCCGGTGTGCAATTCACCTGGCGCCACCGGTTGTTATGTCGGGTGGCGTACTTACCAGCAGGGAGAAACGGATTTTGTGGTGAATTTTGAAAAGGGAAATTCTGTTTGTGTGAACCCTCTTTCCTGGTCCACTTCCTATGCGCCTGTTCCCAAAGAATTTCATAAGGGCGCCTACGCCTTTGATTCCGTTAAATACTGTACGCAATGCATCAGTGCACAAATCGATTCGGTTCACAGGGTACTCTGGGTTCAATTACCTGAAAAAGCGGGGAAAAAATACAGTCATTTCAAAAACCTCCATGTGGGCGATTATAATTTATTTTATTTTGATATAAGGGAAAATGCAGCAGAAAAGATAAAATCGTATTGGAAGGGATCAAAAACACAATAAAATTTCACTTTTAATTCATCGCATCGTAGTTTTCCCAGTACCTGTTTTTTGATGGTGCAGGATGTCCTGGTTAAATTTGCATTCACATTTCTCATCTCCAATCTCTGCTGAATATCCGATTACCCATTTCCAGGAAAAACCTGATTCACCCCATTGTCCACGTAAAATCAGGTTATGAAGAAAATAAAGTACATGTTACAGAACGAGGAAGTACAGGCCCGCCTGTTCATCGCCGGCTTTTTTATCGTGCTGGCGCTTCTGGCGCTGTTTTTCTATGAGTAAAAAGGGCCCCGGTCAGATACATATTAAATCAGTTGTGACGCCGTGTGCACCAGCGCATCCACGCTGATGTTTTCCATGCATTTGAAATGGCCTTTCGGGCATTTGTCGTACCCGATCTTCGAACAGGGACGACAGCGCAGTTTTAGAATTTGGAATTTGGAATTCGGAATTTGAGTATCCCCATAGTATGGCTCCATTCCAAATTCAGGAACGGTATTTCCCCAAATTGATAGTATGGGTTTTTTATAAGCAGCAGCAATATGCATTAACCCGGTATCATTGGTGATCACGAGTTTGGATTTACGCACTAGGTCGGCGCTTTCATTCAGGGAAAATTTTCCGCAGGCATTGTATATTTTCACGGGATCAACGGATGCGATGGCATTGCCATCCGCTGCATCCTCCTTCCCTCCGAGTAAGATCACGGGATGCTGAAGCTTTGTGCAGAACTCTTTCCACTTATGAATGGGGAATTTTTTGGTGAAATGGGCGCCCCCGATCACGCAGCCGATAAATCCCGCCTGGTGTGAAACCGGTATATCCTTCACCTGTACCTCTTCCTCTTTGCTGATAAAATAATCCAGCCCCTTGCCGTCATTTTGTACGCCAAAGGCGGATACAGTTCTCATATACCTGTCAACGATATGTATTTTGGGCAATAAATTTATTTTGGTACTGGTATAAATGTATTTTTCAATGTTGAGTTTATAAAAGGAGAAGGATCTTTTCTTCAGTGCAGATTTCACACGCAGCGTACGCAGGTTATGGTGCAGGTCAATAACCCTATCAAAGCTCTCCGTCTTCAGCTCCTCGATCATGCGCTCCCAGCTGTGTGACAGCACATGGATCTTATCGAGATAAGGATTGTTTTGCACAACCGGTAAAAAATTCTCTTTTACAAGAAAATGCACCTCAGCATCTTTTACCTGTTGTTTCAGGCAACGGATCACCGGCGTAGTAAGTACGATATCACCAATGGAAGAGAACCGTATGATGAGAAATTTTGCCAAGGATGATGCTATGAGTTAACAATTATTCTTCCACATAATTCAGGTCCTTGCCAAAGGTTTCTTTTGACAGGGCCCCCGCCGTGATGGCAATACCGATGATCACCGCTCCCGTGATCCAGCCGCTGGTGGTATATGAATAAAAACCTTGCAGGAAATTGAACAGCAGGATGATCAGTGGCAAAGAGCCTCTCACCATATTGGGTACCGTGGTGGCCGCCGTGGCCCTGAGGTTGGTACCGAACTGTTCGGCCGCCATGGTCACAAATATTGCCCAGAAGCCGGTGGCAAAGCCCAGCCCGCCGATGATAAAATACATTTGTGCGCTGTTGGTGTGATGTTGGGTGAAATACAGTACAAACATCACCACCAGGATACCGTAAAAAATGAACAGGGCTTTTTTCCTGCTCTTCAGCCACTGGCTCAGGAACCCGATCAATACTCCCGAAAAGGAATTGCCGATATAGGAGAACATGGTGGCCTTGGCGGGACTGATGTTCTCGGTGAGCCCGAATTCTTTCCCGAACTTATTGGAAAAAGCGATCAGGATCCCGATCACATACCAGGTAGGAAGGCCGATCAGGATACTGCATAAATATTTTTTAAATCTTTTCCAGTTGGTGAAGAACATGAAGATATTCCCCCTTTGTACTTTCATTTCCCTGACCTGTTTGAACAATCCAGATTCGAAAACAGTGATCCTTAAAATGAGCAGGCAGAGACCCAGTCCGCCGCCGATAAAATAACAGGTACGCCAATTGAATTGCCTTGAGATCAGGTATGCCACCACAGCTCCTGTAAGCCCCAGGCCCGCTACCAGCGAAGTACTGATGCCCCGTTTTTCTTTTCGGACCAGTTCGGATACCAGGGTGATGCCTGCCCCGAGTTCGCCGGCCAGTCCCACCCCTGCAAAAAAACGAACCCAGGCATATTCATTGACAGTATGAACAAAACCGTTAAATACATTTGCAATAGAATAGAGCGTAATGGATCCGAACAAAACACTTAACCTTCCCTTTTTATCTCCCATGATGCCCCAGATGATACCACCGATCAGCAGCCCGATCATCTGCACGCTGATGATCAGCTCCCCGCTGCGGTTACTGCTTTCTTCATTGAGCCCGAGGGAAGCAAGGCTGGGCAGTCTTACGATCTGGAAAAGCAGCAGGTCATAAATATCAACAAAATAACCCAGGGCCGCTACTATAACTGCAATACTGAATACGGATGCCTGTTTAGACTGCTTCATACCGGTTTATTTTCTGTGCCTTGGGTCTCGTTGTCCTTACCTCCTGCAATAGATTTTCTTTTACCGGATCGCCGTATGGTATAAAACTTAATGATGACGGGCAATGTGGTGATCAGTACAATGCCGAGCACCACCCATTCCAGGTCATGCGTGATATCATATTTGAACTGTGCCAGCAGGAATTGACGCAGGTATCGACCGATCAGCATCATGCTAAAAACCCATACGAAACCGCTGATGACAGAGATAGCTGTGAATTTTTTTCTCTCCATCTCAACAATACCCGCAACGATCGGTGCAAAGGGCCGGACAAAGGGAACGAATCTTGCCAGGAAGATCGCTTTGGCGCCGTATTTCTCATAGAACTCATGCGCATCCTGCAAATAACGCTGTTTGAAATACCATCGGTCCTTCCAGTGATGCATCGAGATCCCCACTTTTTTCCCGAACCAATAGCCCACCAGGTTTCCGGCAATGGCCATGCAGGCGATCATGACCATGATAATAAAGAACGGGATATGAAAAAACCCTTCTTCGAGCAATTTCCAGGAAACACCGGCCACGAATAGTAAAGAATCTCCCGGGAAAAAAAATCCGAAGAACAATCCCGTCTCTGCGAATACCAGGAATAAAATGACCCATACACCGAATGTCTGGATATACCATTGCGGTTGCAGGAGCTGGTGCCAGTGAAATCCATCAAGCAAAAACATGGTGCACGGGTTTATATTTCTTCATTCAGTTCCGCTTCGGTTTTTAATTGCGGGGCCAGTTGCTTTTCCCATTTGCTCACGGCTGCGGTGGCCAGCGCATTGCCGATCACATTGGTCATCGTTCTGCCCATATCGCAAAATACATCCACGGCCAGGATCAGGGCCACGCCTTCTTTGGGAAGGTGAAACATGTCACCGGTGGCAAGGATCACGACGAGGGCCGCCCTGGGCACGCCGGCAATTCCTTTGCTGGTGACCAGGAACACAAGCAGCATAATTATCTGCTCACCGATATTGTGCGTAAGGGAAGTGATGCCAAAAGCCTGGGCGATAAAAAGGCTCGCGAAGGTCATATACATCATGCTGCCGTCAAGATTGAACGAATACCCCAGGGGCAGCACAAAGGATACAATCTTATTATTGCATCCGAATTTTTCCAGCTCTTCCATCAGTTTGGGATATACGGCTTCGCTGCTGGCAGTATTGAAGGCAATGGCCAGGGGGCTGAGTATCCCTTTCAATAATTGTGGTAACCTTTTTTTCAGAATTAAAAACCCAACCAGGATCATGATCAGCCATAGAATAAGCAAGCCGATATAAAATTCACCCACATATTTTCCAAAGGTGGTTAGTATGCCCAGCCCGTTTTTAGCGATCGCAGAAGCCATCGCGCCGAATACCCCGAAGGGCGCCAGCAACATGACGTAACCGATAATCTTTAAACAGATATGTGCCAGGCTGTCGAGCGCATGCAGGATGGGTTGTGCTTTTTTACCCATCGCAGCCATGGCGATACCGAAAAAGACCGAGAAGACAACGATCTGCAGGACCTCATTGTTGGCCATTGCTTCCAGAATACTCCGGGGAAAAACATGTTCAATGAATGCCGGAAGGGAAAAGCCCTTTGATTTATCTACGATATCATTGACAGCGGCCGTATCCACTTTTGAAATATCAGCGCCTACACCTGGCTGAAAAATATTTACCAGGATCATACCCAGGAACAAAGAGAGCAGGGAAGCGGTAATGAACCATAGCATGGCCTTGCCCCCCACCCTTCCGACCGTTTTGATATCCCCCAGTTTGGCAATGCCAATAACAAGGGTGGAAAAGACCAGCGGGGCAATGATCATCTGTACCAGGCGGAGAAAAATGGTAGTGAGTAGTTTGATATTGTCAGCAAATGATCTTGCACTTACAGTTGAATAATTCTCATGCACCAGATAGCCTGCACCCACACCGGCCAGCATGGCCAGGAAGATGAACAGTGTGAGCCTGTTGGTCTTTGACATGGGAAAACATTAGAATGAAGACCGAAAATCGGGAAAATTAACCAGTTGTAAAATTTTTTGACTCCAAAATAAATTGTTGGCAAAGATTTACCGGGAGCAATGAATTATTCCTTACTTTACGACACTTAAAACCAATTATTAAACAATAACACCAGTTTATGAGTTTATTCATTAAAAAACCTGTTTCACAACTTTTTGCTGACGCAGAAGACTCAGAAAAAGGTTTAAAGCGCACTTTGAATTCCTGGGCACTGATTGCACTGGGTATCGGCGCTATCATCGGGGCAGGTCTTTTTGCCAGGACTGCAGCAGCCGCAGCTTCACATGCCGGACCATCAGTAACGCTGGGTTATATCATCGCTGGGGTAGGCTGTGCATTTGCTGGACTCTGTTATGCCGAATTCGCTTCCATGATACCTATTGCTGGCAGTGCTTATACTTATTCCTATGCTACCATGGGTGAGTTCATTGCCTGGATCATCGGTTGGGATCTGATACTGGAATACGGAGTTGGTGCGGCAACTGTGAGCAGTTATTGGAGCCAATACTTCAATCGATTCCTGGGAATATTTCATATATCCATACCCTACCAATGGTTCCACTCACCCTTTGAAGTGAACGCGGCCGGGGTGCATGGCATTATCAATATACCGGCCATCTTTATTCTCCTGTTATTGTCATTATTATTGATCCGGGGAACAAAGGGATCCGCCATTGTCAATAATATCATTGTCATGGTGAAGGTTGCTATCATTTTGATCTTTGTCGCCATTGCATGGAGATATATCAATCCGGCCAACCATCATCCTTATATTCCTGATCCTACTACGTATACAAATCCTGAAACAGGCATTACAACAAAATTCGGAGGGATCATGGGTATATTGGGCGCAGCGGGCATTGTATTCTTTGCCTATATCGGTTTTGATGCGGTTTCCACAGCGGCACAGGAAGCTAAAAACCCAAAAAGGAATATGCCTATCGGTATTCTGGGTTCGCTGGTCATTTGTACAATATTGTATATATTATTCTCTTATGTATTGACAGGTGTTGCAAGTACACAGGATTTCAGGACCTATGGAAAGGAAGCTTCCGTGACCTATGCCATCGAACACCTTGATGGTCATATTGCAAATGGTGTATGGGTGGCAAAATACGGCTGGCTGGCAAACCTGATCACAATTGCTATTCTTGCAGGTTTCTCATCAGTAATATTGGTAATGCTCTTGGGGCAATCCCGTGTCTTCTTCTCCATGAGCCGGGATGGTTTGGTACCTAAAGCATTTTCACAGGTTCACCCCAAATTCAGGACCCCTTATAAAGCCAATCTAATATTCTTTGTTATGTCTGCTTTATTTGCCGGCTTTATTCCTGCCGATGTTGTTGGAGAAATGACCAGTATCGGAACCCTATTTGCCTTCATCCTCGTTTGTGCAGGCGTATGGATCATGCGAGTTAAACATCCTGAATTAGAGAGGCCCTTCAAGGCTCCGCTGGTTCCCGTCGTATCGACGTTGGGCATCCTTGTCTGTGGGGCCATGATATTTGGTTTGGGATGGACCAACTGGGCAAGGCTGTTTGGCTGGCTCGTCATCGGACTCGTGATCTATTTTACTTATAGCAGGTTCCATAGCAGGTTGAGAAAACCAGGATCCTGATCACAAATCATTTCATTTCATCAAACCACCTTTCAAGGGTGGTTTTCTTTTATTGTATTGTCTTAATTTTGCAACCCGGCCGAAAGGCTGTTTACAGATAGAAACCAGTTTATCTATAGACGGTCTATAGAAAAAAATTTAAGAATGGGAAGAATATTCGAAGTACGCAAAGCCACCATGTTTGCCCGCTGGGACAGGATGGCCAAACAATTTACAAGGGTAGGCAAGGATATTGCCATTGCTGTAAAGGCCGGCGGACCTGATCCGAACACCAATCCGGCTTTACGCCGCTGTTTTCAGAATGCAAAAGCAGTTAATATGCCCAAGGACAGGGTGGAAGCAGCGATTAAAAGAGCCATGGGCAAAGAAATGGAAAACTATGAGGAGATCCTCTATGAAGGATATGCCCCGCATGGTGTGGCGCTATTGGTTGAAACGGCAACTGACAACCATGTCAGGACCGTGGCCAATATCAAAACCTGTTTCAATAAAGGCAACGGTACCCTGGGAAACAACGGCAGCGTTTCATTCCAGTTCAAAAAAATGGGTGTGTTCAAATTGAAGCCGGAAGGACTGAATGTTGATGACCTGGAGCTTGAACTCATTGACCATGGGCTGGAAGAAATGGGGGACGGTATGGGGGAGAACGGGGAAAGTATATTGGTGTTGCGTTGTGCATTCCTTGATTTTGGCAAAATGCAAAAAGCCCTGGAAGATAAGGGCATCACCCCGATCAGCGCCGAAGTGGAATGGATCCCCACCACCACCGTCCCACTGAATGATTCGCAAGCCGAAGACGTCAGCAAACTGATCGAAAAGCTGGAGCAGGATGATGATGTACAGAAGGTTTTTCACAATATGGGTTAAGTGATCCCTTGGAACAGGCCCCGATAATCTTTTTTGACGGTATCTGCAATTACTGTAATGGCATGGTGAATTTCATCATTCGCCAGGACAGAAAAAAAATATTCCGGTTCGCCCCTTTGCAAAAGAACTTCGGTCAGCAATTCTTAAAAGAGCACCATTTGCCAACCGATCATTTTGAATCATTTTATCTTTTACAAAACGGAAAGACCTTCTCAAAGTCTAACGCATCGCTGAAGATCTGGGGCCGCTTGCCCTGGTATTGGAAATGGACACAGGTCTTCTGGATCTTCCCTCGCTTTATCCGCGATTTCTTTTATAATATCATTGCCCGTAACCGGTACCGCTGGTTTGGGAAAAGAGACAGCTGTATGGTACCCACAGCAGAACTGAAAGAAAGATTTTATGAATGAACGGCCCTGCCCAGTCGCCTCCCGATGATCAGTTTAAAAACAAATCGGTCCGTTGCACTGGTCAATCCGAGACCAGGGCCAAAATTGATCTCCCATTTGGGGAATGTAGTGATGTCAGCAACAAAAAATATGGCATGTGACTGATTGTTGGCAGAAAGAGATGCTGAAAAAGGGCCCAGGTCGCCGTAATATTCAATGCCGGTATTGAAATTTTTAAAACAATAAGAGGCTTTGATATTCGGTTCAAAGGAAACAGGATGTGTATGGTCAGTCGTTTTTAATCCAAAGCCAAGTACCGGGTTCACTGAAAGATAGATTTGTCGGAATTGTTTGTCCAGGATCGGGCGGATCTCGAGACTCCATTCCTCTCCGGAGTATTCTTTGCGCTGGTAACCGAACTCAACAGAAAGACTGGCTCCCAGTTTCCAATTCCATTTTTCCGGAACACAAATACGGGGTCGGATATGCATCCCGACGAACTGGTAGCCATAGGGAGCGGTATAATTGGTGAACAAATAAAAACCGATCTCAAAATTCTTCACAACACCCTGCGTAATCTCCAGCGTCTCGTGCAGTGCATGCTGTGCAGGTCTCACACCGTCTGTAATATTCTTTTCACCGTTGAATGTAAAATTGCTGTGCAGTTCAGCCATTGTGGTATGGGGCGTGGTCGTAGGTGAAGAATAGACCTGGATCTCATAATTATCCTGCCCCAAAACCGTGTTCATCAACAAAACAAGCAGGGGGAGTAGATAAGATCTCATTGCCGTCATTCTTCAAAATAACAAAAACTGCCGCCTACCCATTCTTTATCCTTATTGTAACGTACCCCGATCATCTTTCCCTTGCTGAGCCGGGCGAGGTTATTGGCAGCGATATACCTGTTGCCAGGTCCATCCAGAAAATAAAACAACCGGATCTCCGCCTTGGCGGGAACGTCCGGCGTTTGAATGACATCCGCATATTTCACTTTACGCTGCAGGATCCAGTTTTCGGGGTCTTTGACCTTTTCAATATCCGCTTTCTTCACATCGATCACCACACCCTGGCCGGCAAAGGAGAAAAGGGGTTTCAATACATAGTTTTCCAGGTCATCCGGAATTTTATTGAGTTCATTGAGGTAGGCCGTTTCGGGCACAGAGGGATGTTTGATCAGGGGTATGGTGAACTTACTGATCCTGTAAAACCAGCCCGGATGAGGTACCCATTCCGCATCCAGTTCTTCAAAAAGGATCTTTCCTTTTTCCTGTACCTCCGGAGGCTGATGCGCCAGGTCGTCAAAGATGACCCTGTTGTAGATCCGTTTCACCGGTGTCTTTTTTCCGCCATTCATATAAAACAGTTTTTTACCTTCCCTGATCAGTTCTGTGAGGCAAACCGGTTGAATACCCAGGTAATCCTGCGTGCAGTAAAAATCGATCCGGGTCTTTTGTTCATGAGGGAAGACTTCCAGGAGGATGACCTGTTCGGGGTCTTCATTTCCCAATATGATTTGTTTCAGAAGCGCCAGGTAGCTTTGCCTGTTAAAGTTGTTCAAATAACAACTGAAGCCGGCAGGAACGGGGAAATATTTTCTGAAAATATCATCCAGTAATATTTCATAGGCGAATAGTGTGGGAAAGCCCTGCAATTCGATCAGCATCGGCACATATTCACCTTTTTCATTTTCACAGATACCGAAATCAAAAGCGATGAATTGGGAATAATCATTTTCTCCCGGCACCTGCATGTTTTTTGGAATGGCCTTATTGGTGCGTTCCTTAAAATCCTTATCCAGGATCACCCGGCTAATGATTTCACAGGCATCCAGCATTTTAGCAGTAAAATCCCGTGGTACGAAGATGGGCGTTTCCGCCACCCTGAATTCGATGGCACCCGGGTGATAACTGTTTAGTTCCTGCAGGAAAGCCTGGTACTGTTTATCAGTAAAAGAATCATTATATGCTTTCCGAATGGCCGGGATCATGGTTGAAATTGAATTGATTTTGGTATACGAAACTGCAGATCATCTGCTCCGGAAGACAAAAATTAAGATATCGCTGGTTTAATGGATAAAATTAAGGATTCAGGTTCAATAAAAAGCCCCCACCATCGTGGAGGCATAAAACTATATAACCTTTTTCCTTGATAATTCACTGGTGAATGACATTATTGATCGGGCGGTTGATCGGTTTGAGTATCATTATTTTTTTAGCAATGACCCAGGAAGCTCTCCTGCCGATATTATTGGTGTTATAGTCCACCCAGGCATAACCGCTTTCTCCCCAGGTTGTGTCCCATGAATTTTTCACGAGCCAGGCATGTTTGTCATCATCCCACCCAACGATCACAATGGCATGATTGGAAGAAGGACTGGCATAATCGCTTGGCGTCTCATAAAATACCCCATTGGTATAATGCTGGAACAGGTAAGTGGCATTCATACTGGCAGATACGGGCCCGTATTTACAGATGGCATCCTTGATCTGTTGCACCGTAGGTATCTTGCTCAGGTCTGCCGAAGGGTCAACGATACCGCAATCAGTGGCGTAATAGTTGGTGACAGGAGTACCTCCCGCACAGGCTTCATCATGCCCGGCATCAGGCACACTGGATTCCTTATCAAGATTCCTGGTATTATTCACCATCCATTCAAAAACGGGATAAGCCAGGCCGCCGCCGCAATTGCCGGCACCCGAACAATTTTCCGCATATTGTTCGGAAGCGTCGATCACCGAACCATTTACCCTTTTATAACTCGCTTCGTAGGTTCCCACGGCAGAATAAGCCCAGCAGTTACCGCATTGCTGGTTTTTTATGGAGGTCACATACCCTGCATTGCGGGCATCATAGGATTTCCCATTGGAGAAACACATGGTCAGCAGGATCCTGATAATATCGAGGGCAGCAGGGCTGAGCGCTTTATTGGCATAAAGAATTTTGTAACGATCCACTTCTTTTTTTGTCATTTCCTTTTCACCCGCCAGTTGTGAAAGGCTGCGGGTGCTGACACCGGTAAATCCGATATTGAAATGCAGTTGTTTCTGTTTGATAAATTCCCGCTGCTGCTGCAACCTGATCTTTGTTTCAGTGGGTGCCTTCGTCTCCCGGTCGAAATAAAATTTCGGCAGGTCGGGCAATACTTTCAGCACCGGTTGCGCCCGGAGCACCGATGTCATGACAAGCGATAAGCAGATCGCCAGGATTCTTTGAAGCATTTTTTTCATAGTTAAAGTTTTAATGGTTTAAGATCATTGTATCCGGATGGTATAATGCGCCTCTTTTTTGGGTTTTGCGAATTCCATCCAGGGATGCGTATAGATGAGATGAAGCCTGTATTCCCCTGTTTTCAGGCCATGAAATCGCATCACCTGTATAGATGGGCTTCCGTCCTTATCTGTTTTATTAACAGAAAGGACGGTATCGAGAGACAGATATGTTTTATAAGAAGAATCTGCGACGGACCAGGAATAGCCAGCGCTGAAATCGGCTTCCAGCCGGATCTCAAAAGGCTGGTTCAGTCTTGTCTTGATAATTGAATCGCTGCCTGTAGCTGTTTGCCTGGAATTGTCGCACGACATGAAAAACAGGGACAATAAAAGCAGTTTCATAAAAATAGCTTTAATAAACCGCTGATCTTATTTGAGCCCTTGCCGGTAATTACTTTTCAAAGGGGAAGAAAGATGGGTGAGAATCCGGATGCAAGGTAGAATTATTTTAAACCAGAGATAAATTTTTCTCCTTTCTGCCGGCTTGGTGGCCTGTTGACGAACCTGGTTACAACCGGTTCATAAATTAATAAGACCGTTTTGTCATTGTTCCTATATTTGATCCCTAAAACAATTTTATGAGAACTTATTTTATTAGAACGGCCATCTGCTGTTTAGCCGTTTATCTGTTATCCCCTTCAACTGGCCGGGCACAGGCCCTCAGTTCGGAGGATATCAAATCACAACTGGCAAAAGAATGGCAAAGGGCCAAGGATTATACCGTGGAATACCTGAACACCATGCCTTCCAACAAATATTCCTTTAAAGCTGTGGACAGTATCCGGAGTTTTGCCCAGCAGATGCTGCACCTGGCCAGTGCCAATCTTTTTTTAATGTCAACAGCTACGGGACAAACGCCACCGGCCTGGAGTAAATCGAAACTCGAACAAAGCGAAACAGCCCAGGGTAAGGATTCAGTGATGTATTATGTGACCACCAGTTACGATTATTGCGTCAGCGCCGTAAATAATCTGGATACGGGGAAATGGGGGGAAAAGATAAAAGTGTTTGGTATGGAAGTGACGCGGTTTGCCATGTTGCTAAAAGCATTTGAGCACCAGACCCACCACCGGGGGCAGACCACGATCTATATCCGCCTGCAGGGGATCCGGCCGCCGCAGGAGAAATTATTTTAATTCCGCCTGATAAAAGTTTTGAAAAAGGCTGCTTTAACGGTAGCCTTTTTTCGTTAATTAGCCATTCAACATAGCCTCCGCCGGCTACTTTAATAAATTTCGTATTGAACAATTGAATAAACCGGCTTTAAAGTACCTTTAAAAGAAAAAATGGACAGGAAAGTTTTTTTAAGGTCCGGAGCGATGGCAGGTGCTGCCAGCCTGATATCAACCGATGCTTTTACGCAACATCTTGCGAATAACCCGATCGATAAACTGGTGGATGCCAATGGAAATTTTATCCAGCAACCCCTGCCCTACCAGGAAGCATTCCTGGAACCATATATGGATGCAGAAACCATGCACCTTCATTATACCTTTCATCACGGGGGAGCTGTGAAAGGAGCAAACAAGGACCTGCAGATGATCAAAACGGCCCTGGATGAGAACAATCTTGAAACTGTGGATTTCTGGACCAAAAAACTTTCTTATCATTTCTCTTCCCACATCCTGCATTCGATATTCTGGACAAACCTGGTCAATAAAAAAACAGAACCTGCGGGAGAATTGAAGAAAAGAGTTGAAAAAAATTTCGGGAGCGTGGATAAACTGCGGTCACTCATCGCAGAAACTTCCAAAAATGTGGACGGGAACGGCTGGGGCATTCTTGCCTATCAGCCTTATAGTGATAGCCTGACCATTTTACAATGCGAAAACCATGAAAAACTGACACAATGGGGAGCCATCCCCCTGCTTGTCATCGATGTCTGGGAACATGCTTATTACCTGAAATACAGGAACAAACGCACCGATTTCGTGGATGCATTGCTCAATATCATCAACTGGGACAATGTTTCCATGCGACTCGATGAAGCCCTTACACTCACAAAATGACCTGTCGATGAAGGATCATTCAGTTGCACTGATATTATTCGGGTTGCCCGGCACCAGCCGGAATGCAGCAGAAGATGTAAAATACAGGGATCTTGTCTCAAACTTTATTGAAAACGGGCTAAAGGTTCATTCAGTTACCTATAATGATGTGTTTGCTGACCGGCTGGAAACTGAACTTCTTCAGTATCCTGCGATCCTTGTTTGGGTAAATCCCGTTGAACAGGGAAATGACCGGACCAGGCTTGACGCATTATTGAACAACTTGTCCTCCCGCGGATGCTTTGTTTCCGCGCACCCGGATACGATCCTGAAAATGGGCACGAAGGACATTTTGTATAAGTTGCGAGACACAGGTTTGGTGGGAGACGTCAAAAGATATGAATCGTTCGGGGATTTCAGGGACAGGTTTTTAACCACGGAAAAGGGAAACAGTTTGCGCATTTTAAAACAATACAGGGGGAATGGCGGGGACGGGGTATTTAAGATCGACAGCTCACATATAAGGTCTGGTCAGGTTAGCATCACCCATGCAAAAAACGGAAAGGAGGAAAGAACAGTATCAACTGACGAATTCTTTTCAGCTTTTGAGCCTTTTTTCAGGAACGGGAGCGTGCTGATCGACCAGGCATGGAACCCGAATATTATTAACGGAATGGTACGCTGTTATTGCAGTGGAACAAAGGTCGCTGGTTTTGGATACCAGGAGGTCAATGCCCTGTACCCCATTACGGCAGAAAGCCCCGTTTATAAGCCTCCGGGTAAACGATTTTACTTCAGCGAAGCATGTGGATTATTCCGCGACCTGAAAGAGATCATGGAAAAGAACTGGATTAAAAGTATTGGGGAGACAGCCGGAGTGGATACTGAAATGCTGCCGGTCATCTGGGATGCAGATTTTTTTATCAATAAAGTAAATGCTGAAGCAACAGCGAATAAATATTCCCTCTGTGAAATAAATGTCAGTAGTGTATCTCCGTTTCCGGAAAGTTCGATCCCTTATATGGTAAATGAAGTAAAAAAAAGATTGGACAATTGAACCACACATTAAAAAACCCCTGCCTGACAGAGGTTTCTTTTCAGAAAGATATGTAGTTATTTCTTTGCTTTTTCTGCTTCGGCCGGTTCTGTTGTCTCTGTAGCTTCAGCTGCAGCGGCCGTTTCTGCCTTTTTCTTTCCGCCCGCACGTCGAGTCTTTTTTGCAGTGGTTTTGACCTCACTCTTGCCTTTTCCATAAACTTCGTTGAAGTCTACGAGTTCGATCAGGGCCTGCTCAGCATTATCACCGGGACGCGTGCCCAATTTAATGATGCGGGTATAGCCGCCGGGACGACCCCCCACTTTTTCTGATACTGTACTGAATAATTCCTTAATGGCATCCTTGTCGTGCAGGTAACTGAACACTACCCGGCGCTGATGCGTGGTATTGGTCTTGCTCTTCGTGATCAGGGGTTCAATATACACGCGTAAAGCCCTTGCTTTTGCCAGGGTCGTAACAATACGCTTGTGTTTGATCAGGGAACTGGCCATATTTTTCAGCAGGGCATCCCGGTGGGATTTGGTCCTGCTAAGGTTTTTTATCTTATCTCCGTGACGCATGACGTTTAAGTTTTATATCACTGCACCGGTCAGGAATTGCAGCAATTTTTTAATTTTCTTTTATTATCCCACTCCTTCACAAAGGGAGGCGTT
The DNA here is from genome assembly GCA_964652845.1 of uncultured Chitinophaga sp. Classification (GTDB taxonomy): domain Bacteria; phylum Bacteroidota; class Bacteroidia; order Chitinophagales; family Chitinophagaceae; genus JJ008. The sequence continues at coordinate 5,621 of CAZZDQ010000023.1, read as the reverse complement.
GGGAGGATGGTCGTTTATAATTCGCTTGGATTGATTCCCAATTTGGGCAGATCCATTCCAAATGATAATCCCCTTTCCGTAAGCACCTGCTCGATCTCGGCCAGCGATTTTTGGCCAAAGTTCCGGAACTTCATCAGGTCGTCCTGTTCGTACTGAACCAGCTGACTCAGTGAATCGATCTTGGCTGCTTTTAAACAATTGAATGCCCGTACAGAAAGATCCAGGTCCTCCAGCGGTGTCTTTAATATCTTACGGAGTTGCAGGGTTTGCTCGTCCACGATATCTTCTTTCTTTTCTTCCTTGTTATCGAAAGTGATATTCTCATCCGTAATGATCATCAGGTGCTGGATCAATATGCGGGAAGCCTGCTTGACGGCTTCTTCGGGGTGAATCGTCCCGTCAGTGGATACTTCCATCAGCAATTTTTCAAAATCGGTGCGCTGTTCCACACGGGTATTCTCAATGGAATATTTCACGTTCTTGATGGGAGTGTAAATGCTGTCCATGGGAATGAATCCCAGCACTGCTTCCTTGGGTTTGTTATCCTCAGCGGAAACATAACCCCTGCCCTTCCCGATTGTGAGCTCGATATCCATGCGGGCGCTGCTGTCCAGTGTGCAGATGATCAGGTCGGGGTTCATGACCTGGAAAGTTTGCGTAGCTTCACCGATCAGCCCGGCGGTAAATTCCGTTTTGTTGCGGATGGACAGGAGGATTCTTTCATTGCTCACTTCATGATCTACTATCTTTTTGAAGCGAACCTGCTTCAGGTTCAGGATGATTTCCACCACGTCCTCGCTGATCCCTTTGACCGTGGCAAATTCATGCTCCACGCCTTCAATTTTTACACCCACGATGGCAAAGCCTTCGAGGGAACTCAATAATACACGGCGCAGGGCATTGCCGATGGTCACGGCATAACCCGGTTCCAGCGGGCGAAATTCAAATTGTGCATCAAAATCACCTGATTTCTGTAAAATGATCTTGTCGGGTTTTTGAAAATTCAAAATAGCCATAATATGATTTAAGATTTAAGAATTACGATTTACGATTTTCCAATTCATTAGTTAAGCTCATACTACTCCTTTATAGCCTGCCGGTAGGCAGGGATGGGGCTCTTATTTACTATACAATTCCACGATCAGTTGCTCTTTTATATTCTCAGGCACGCTTTCCCTTTCAGGATAAGCGATGAATGTGCCTTTCAGGTCCGTTTCACTCCAGTCAAGCCAGCTGAATTTAGGATTCTTGGCCTTCACGGCGCTCGTAAGGGAAGTTTTCCCTTTACTGTTGTCCTTGATGGTCACCACATCGCCGGGTTTCAGCTGGAAGGAAGGCACATTCACCACCGTGCCATTCACTTCAATATGTTTATGGCTGACCAACTGGCGGGCTGCGGGACGGCTTGGAGCGATCCCCATCCTGAAAACAGTGTTATCCAGCCTTGCCTCCAATAGTTTAATGAGGTTTTCACCTGTCACACCCTTTCTCCGGGAAGCTTCTTCGAAGGTTTTGCGGAACTGACGTTCCAGGATCCCATAGGTATATTTTGCTTTTTGTTTTTCGCGCAGCTGCAGGGCAAATTCACCAAGGGATTTACGTTTTCTTTTGTCACCGTGCATGCCCGGCGGGTTGCTGTTCTTGGTCAGCCACTTGCCGTTGCCCAGGATGGGCTCCCCGAAAATGCGTGAGATCTTGGTCTTGGGACCATTGTATCTTGCCATGGTTGTTATTCATTTCCGCTTTTTAAATACCGGCGGGCTGATCGTTGAAAGCGGTAAAAATTAATCAGCCGCCCTTTAAATAAATGAATCAATTTGGCGATTCAATATGTCAAAGCGTTTAGCTTTTAAACTCTTCTCTTTTTAGGCGGACGGCAGCCGTTATGCGGCAGGGGCGTCACATCCTTGATCATAGCCACTTCAATGCCGGACTGCGCCAGGGAACGGATGGCGCTTTCGCGGCCAGATCCCGGACCTTTCACAAACACATCCACTCTTTTCAATCCTGCATCAAAAGCGGTCTTGGCGGCGTCTGCGGCAGCGGTTTGCGCTGCATAAGGGGTATTCTTCTTGGAACCTTTGAACCCCATCTTGCCAGCGCTGCTCCAGGAGATCACCTGTCCCGATTTATTGGTCAGGCTGATAATGATATTATTGAAAGTGGCGGATATATGGGCATTCCCATAATTGTCCACTTTCACCACTCTCTTCCGGGCAGCGGCTTTTGCGCTTACCGGTTGCTGCTGTTGTTGCTGTGCCTGTGCTTTTGCCATGATTTTTAAGGTTCAAGGTGCAAGGTTCAAGGAACAAGGCTTGTGTATGATCTTGAGCCTTGGCCTTGATCCCTGACCTTTATTTTTTATTTCTTAGGTGCTTTTTTCTTACCTGCCACTGTCTTTCTCTTCCCTTTACGGGTGCGGCTGTTGGTACGGGTACGCTGTCCCCTCACTGGCAATCCCTTCCTGTGCCTTACCCCGCGATAACAGGCGATATCGAGCAAGCGCTTGATGCTCATCTGCACTTCACTGCGCAGGGCGCCTTCCACTTTCAGTTCTTCAGTGATCGTATTGCGTATAGCGGTCAATTCATCGTCATTCCAGTCCTGCACTTTCTTGCTGCGGTCGATATTATTCTTGTCCAGGATATATTTGGCGGTGGAAGGACCGATGCCATAGATATAGGTCAGTCCTATTTCTCCTCTTTTGTTTTTGGGAAGGTCAACACCTGCGATACGAGCCATGTAATGATTTAAGATTTATGATTTACAAATTACGATTTAGGATTTCAGCCCTGGCGTTGTTTGAAGCGGGGGTTCTTTTTGTTGATCACGTATAATTTTCCCTTGCGTCGCACGATCTTGCAATCAGCGCTTCTTTTCTTGATGGATGCCCTTACTTTCATCTTTTCTGACTTTTAGCTTTCAACACTGTTTATTATTAATTCTTTTCACTTGTGCCTTGTCCCTTGAGTCTTTTACCTTTTATTTATACCTGAAAATGATCCTACCCCTGGTCAAATCATAGGGGCTCATTTCCACGCCCACCTTATCACCAGGCAGGATGCGGATATAGTTCATTCGCATCTTGCCAGAAATGGTCGCCAGTATCTCGTGTCCGTTCTCCAACTTTACTTTAAACATGGCGTTTGACAGTGCTTCGGTGATCTGTCCGTCCTGTTTAATTAAAGATTGTTTTGACATATTTAATGATGAAACGGCCACCCCCCTGCTCCGGGCGGGCAAAGGTAAGGCTTTATAGCGAAAAAAATAAAAATCCGTATTGATTTTTGGGACTTGAGGAATAGGGTTATCCACAGTCCAAAGGCCTGATCCTCACCGCTGCAGGGGGATCTTGGTCATGTCCAGGTGGAGGTTCTGGAGTTCATGCACGCCCAGGGGGAAACTGAAATGTCGCCTGTCCTCCCGCCACCACATTTCCAGGTTGGAGAAATCCCCTTTTTTAGGGGTCAGGATGCGGAAGGAATCCTTTTTATATTTTACCGAGCCATTTGATTCCTCCCTGGTAAAGCCGAATTGCAGGAGCTGGTTCTCATCCAGGGGAAGGGCATCCATATCTTCGGGACTGTACCAGAAATCCTGTACGCCGTTGTTGACCAGGGCCTGGTTCTCTTCGTGGCTGATGGTGACGACCGTTCCTTCACGCAACACTCCGTCCTCGTTAACCTGGATAATATCGCCGGATTTGAGATGGGCTATTTTCAGCATGGCAATCGATTTATATACCGAAAATAAATAATCGGGATTTGAAAAACAAATGATAAATTCGGAATTATAACAAAATACTCTTTAAAATCTAAGATCATGCAAACCGTAAAACTGCTTTTCCCCACGCTCTTGTCTGTCTCTTTTTTAAGCTTGCATGTGTTCACACAAAACAACATTCCAGGCACCCCGCTCCCCAAAAAACAAACCTGGCAGTTACTCGATTATCAGCAGGACACGGTATTTGGAGCATCTGTTAACAGGGCATATCATGAATTATTAAAAGGGAGAAAAAGTCACCCGGTGATTGTCGCCGTCATCGATGAAGGCGTGGATATCACTCATGAGGATCTGCAGGGCCATGTCTGGACCAATAAAAAGGAGATACCCGGTAACGGACAGGATGATGATAAAAATGGTTATCCCGATGATATTCACGGATGGAATTTCCTGGGCGGGAAAAATGGCAGGATGATCTATACAACCAACAGTGAAGCAGACAGGGAATATGCACGGTTATTGCCTAAATATGGGGCCTTAAAAGATTCCGCTGAAGCAACAGATAAAAATGAATACCGGTATTTTCTCAAAGTAAGAAAGTCACACCGGAGTGATTCATCCGGGAGAAAGGAGGATGGTTATGCATCTCAGATGAAATATTTTAATCAAATGGTCAGGGCTGACAGTTTCATGCAAAGCGTGACACGAAAGCAGCTGGTCTACTACAGTGATGTGGAATCATTTCACCCAAATGACAGTATTGGTAATGACATAAAATCGTTTTTGCTGGATTTTTACGATGACTCGAATTCCAGGTTTACATCAATTTCTTTGGACAGTACACTCAAATTTGGAAAAGCCTACCTGTCTGCACATAAGGAGGAATTATTATTATTCGACCAGGTCAAAGAGGATCCCTTTGAAATGAGGAAAGAAATAGTGGGCGACGATCCTTTTAATATCCATGACAGGAATTATGGCAACAATATAGTTGGAGACAGGTTTGCAAATCATGGTACACATTGTTCCGGGATCATTGCAGCGAACCGGAATAATGGGATCGGGATTGATGGGGTGGCGGATAATGCACTGATCATGCCGCTCAGGGCAGTGAACACCCTTGATTATGGAGATGAAATGGATAAGGATATTGCATTAGCCATACGCTATGCTGTGGACAATGGTGCTAAAATCATCAGCATGAGTTTTGGGAAGGATTTCTCGCCGCAAAAAAAATGGGTGGATGATGCGGTCCGGTATGCAGAAAAAAAAGGGGTCTTGCTGGTGCACGCAGCCGGAAATAACAGGCGTAATATCGATTCCATTCCCTTTTTCCCCAATCCGAATTACCTGGGGTCCACCGGAAAGGCAAGAAACATGATAACGGTAGGTGCTTCAAGCCGCGACACCGGCTTCAGCCTCACTGCAAATTTTTCAAATTACGGACAAAAGGAAGTCGATCTCTTTGCTCCAGGTGTAGCCATTTATTCTTCTATTCCGGGGAATAACTATGCATTTGAAAGCGGTACCAGTATGGCTACGCCTCTTGTGGCGGGGGTGGCAGCACTGATCCTTGAATATTACCCCGGCCTGACTGCTATACAAGTAAAAGATATTTTAATGAAATCTGTCACATCATTAAAAGGGAAAATGGTATATAAACCCGGTTCTAAGGAAAAAGTTGATTTCAGTACCCTCTGTGTGAGCGGGGGGATTGTGAATGCTTTTAATGCTTTAAAATTAGCGGGCTCTGTGACCGCAAAGAAAAAATAGAACACATCCTCAAGCTAAGCAGGTTAGTTTCTTTCAGGTAAAGATTTATTTTGATCAATTCCGCTTCCGGTAATTAATGATCGCCCAGCCATTAAAGACCACTGCGAATCCCAGGATAGCAAGTA
>CAZZDQ010000022.1:12738-41378 GCA_964652845.1 uncultured Chitinophaga sp. | reverse complement strand
CTGGCTATGCCAGATCAGGTTATGCCCGTTCACTTTGATATTATATTTTATCCCATAGGCCACGAGCTTGTCGGCTGGGTCGAAATTGTAAGTATTCCAGGCAGGATGGATGATCTCAGCCTTCATGATATTCTCCGGCGTGGCTGCATTGAATTGTTGCGGTATCAGCGCTGCCGCACGGGCATCTTTTTCTTCGAATTGGGATTCATTCAATGCTGCACCGATCAGAAAGTCGTTTTTATAAGCTTCTTTTAATGTCAGCTGAGTTTGGGTTGTTGAATTCCTTTTACTACTTAGGCAACCAACAAGTAGTATGCCTGATGCTATTATTAAAAACAATATCTTTTTTTTCATTCTTATTTATTTTCCTTTCGTTTCCGGAGGGCCCAAATAACTTGGTTTCAGTCCGCCGAAATCAATAACTATTTTTTGTAACACGACAGCCGGGCTCACAAACCAGTATTTCAGCACATGTTTTCCCGGCTTTCCTAACCAATGTAATGATGCCTTTATAATAATATTTTCACTCACCCATTTGTTCCAGATCCCTGTACCTGTATTTTTATCCTCGCTGTTGGTGCTGATGACCTGAGGGGCTTCGTCATCCACTGATATAGCATATTGAAGTCCTTTCTCGCTGTTCATAAAATTCAAAGTCGGTGAAAAATAACAGAGCACCTTACAACTATCCTTACTATATGTATAAAATTCATATTCAAGACGGGGAGAACTTGTCCCAATCTTTAACTCCTTTGCCGTCACGGGGAATGCAGAAACGGCATCACCTGTCCTGCCCAGGTCCGGCAGGACCTTCCAGGTAATGCCTCCAGCATTGATCGCTTCGGTGAAATGGGCGGCTTCGATGGATACATATCCATTTTGTTCATAAAAGAGATTTCCTTTATTGTTTTTAGGAATAAAATTTTCAGCTGTTCTCGAGGCTTCTTCAATGAGGATGATAGGTGCGGCAATAGAGTCTTTAGCGATATATTTTACAGCAGGCATTTTTTGTTTAAGCGGCTGCTGCCAATAAGTATAGCCAATATGGGTTTGCTCCATCATATGGTTCCATTTCCCGTTGTTGAGCCGATGGTATTCCAGGGTGATGAGGGAATCATTCGCATAAAGTTCCCTGGTAAGGTCAGCTGATGTATTTGTATTAGGCTGATGGTGCTGGGCCGCACGCCTGTTCACCGCCACAGTTGTATAAAGCTCCTGCAGATTGGCACAAGCTTTTACCGGATGCAGAACCAATTGAAAATAGGATGCTTTGTAGTCTTCAGGTAAATCACGATTAATTAATTCAGCTTTTTGCAGTAACCCATTATACTCTGCCGCAACTCTTTTTGATTCATTGTAGCTATTGAGGCTATACGTATTCTCATCCAGCAATTCAGGTTTTCGCCTTCCGTTATATTTGGAATAAGTTGAAATGATCTCTGCGATATCTTTTGCATATTTATTCCCGAATTGTGCTCCCGCCCATTGTTCCGTATAATGTCTGATATCATCCGCGCCGATCCGGTCGGGGTTCCAGGCATAATCCAGGAAAAAACTAATGGGAAATTCCATGGGTTTGATATCACCCACGTTGACGATCCAGATCTGCTTTACGCCATAGGAATAAGCGAGATGCATTTGTTCCCATACCCTTGGGATTGGATTTGTATTGATCCATTTATAATTCCGGGGGCCACCCACATAATCAAAATGATAATAGATCCCATAACCTCCTTTTCTCAGCGGTTCATTTAATTTGGGTAGCTTACGGATATTGCCCCAGTTATCATCACATAGTAAAAGCGTTACATCATCCGGCACCCGCATGCCTTTATCATAATAATCCTGCACTTCTTTATACAATGCCCAGAGCTGGGGAGTCTGGTCAGCAGGCTTACCGGTCACAGATGTAATAATATTGCGCTGATCGGCTACAATTCTTTCCAGTAATGCGGTCGCCGTTTGATTACTCATGGGTTTGTCGCCGTCGCCCCGCATACCAATGGAAACAACTTTTTCATTCCAGGCCCGCTGCATGCCTTTTGTCCAGAAATCTTTCAGGCGGGCTTCATTGCTGTCGTAATCCCACAGTCCCTTGCCATATCTCCTCCATTCGTCATGCGCCCGCATCAGGGGTTCGTGGTGACTGGTGCCGATCACGACCCCATATTCATCCGCTGTTTTGATATCCAAACTGTCATCATCATAAAATGCATTGCCCCACATGGCGGGCCAGAGATAATTTCCTTTTAAACGCAGGATGAGCTCGAAGACCTTTGCATAAAAATCATGATTGAAGCCGCCGAATTTCTCCTTGCTCCAGTTGCTCAGGCAGGGCGCTTCATCATTGATAAAGATGCCGCGGTATTTTACTTTAGGTGAATCTGTAATGACGATCCCTGGTTTTATATAAACCGCTGCCTGTTTTTTTACCGGAACATCGGCCCACCAGTACCAGGGAGAAACGCCGATCTGCTTTGAGATTTCCAATACTCCGTATGCTGTGCCCCTTCTGTCGCTACCACAAATGATCAGGGCATTATCAACCCCTTTAAAAGGATGAGGGATCGCCTGTAGCCGGTAAGCTTCCCATTTACCCCGAACGGAAACGGCGGAAAAAATTTTCAATCGCTCCCATTGTTTTATCATGGATGATTGGTTCAACGATCCTATGATAATGATATTCTTTGCAGGTGCAGATAAATTGTTCAGGATCGGCAGTTCATGCCCGGTAACAGCTTTTATGTCCTGTTGCAGCAGGGCAGCAGATTTTTTTACAACGGTAAAATCATTATCATCCACATAAATTGAAGCGGTTGCAAGGTTGAAGGCGGTTTTGTCAGTTGATATCAATTGTGCATTACCCTGCAGAAAGCAGGTAATGAAAGTCATGAATGCAAGAATCTTTTTTTTCATATTGAATTTCTCACGGAAATGCACAGAAACTTCAATAGGTATTAGAATCCAATACTATTTCCTCCATCCACCGGCAGCACAACCCCGGTAATGAATTTAGCAGCATCGCTGGCCAGGAAGAGTGCAGCTGCACCAATATCATCCGGCTGACCCATAACACCCATCGGTGTCCTGCCAAAGACCTTTGCTTTACGTTCGGGATCGCTGTCCAATGCCTTTGCGGTCATCTCACTATAGATAAATCCCGGTGCAATTGCATTCACCCTTATACCTTTTGGCGACAATTCAACAGCCATGGCCCTGGTCATGCCATCTATGGCTGTCTTGCTTGCGCTGTATGCGATCACTTTAGGCAGGCCATACTGTGCGGCCATGCTGCTGATATTAATGATACACCCGCTTTTTCTTTTCAGCATATCTTTCACCACTTCACGACTCAATACAAAAACAGCCGTCAGGTTGGTGGTGATAACGCGTTGGAATTCTTCATCGGTCACTTCGGTAAATTCTTTTTTCTGGTTGATGCCTGCATTGTTGACCAGGATATCGACCTGACCGTGCTCCCGGATCACCTCCTCTACAAATAATGGGATGGACGAAAGATCGGATACGTCGCAGATCTTTGCAAAGCATTTCTCCCCCAGGCCGGTTTTCGCTTCCTGCAATTTCTTTTCATCTCTCCCGGCAATGACAGTGATGATCCCGCTTTCCGTGAATTTTTTTGCAATGGCGAATCCCAGGCCGCTGCCTCCACCTGTCACTATGGCGATCTTTTTACCCGGCATGGTCAGTTATTCCCTCCGATTCCCGGTGCATAGGGATATTTTAATGATTCATAATAGTCAAGCGTATGGTCAGCTGATTCTACTCCCTTTGGCAGAGGAAGTTTTGAAAAACTCTGGAAATACAACAGGCAGGCATTGCGCCACCACTCAGCTTCCTTTTCCTGGATCACAAGAAACATTTTCACCTGTTGAAACCTTTCTTTATCAATGTAAGCAGCAATACTGTTCCACTCCTGCTGCATGGAACGTACGGTATCCACGCCATCCTGGTATTTTAAACAAAGTGCATCCCATAATGTTTTACCCGATCGCATTCTGTGCGTCCAGGAAACATGATGAAACCATAATAAGTATTTATCATCACAACTGTTGGAATCCTTCCACTGTTCCTGCACTTGCCTGGCATACTGAGCCAGTGCATTACTTCCTGTTGCTGTTCTGTTGAATCCGATACCTGCAGCATCAGCCCGGTGATAATACACAGGATTCCAATCTGCCCGGCCCAGGTTACTGACCCAGGGGCCCGGGCCGTAATGATGACTGGTAGCCATAATATGATGGAGCCCCAGGGGAGTCATATAATTAACGACAGCTTCTCGGGATTCAAGCATGATTCTTTTAATGATAGTTACGGCTTTGGGATCATTGGAAAAGGTCTGCCGGATCCATTCTTCAGCAATTTGTTCAGCGGACAGTTCATGGTCCCAGGCAAGTCTGCCATAAGCATACCAGTTAGCCTGTCCGAAGGGATGGTTGGTCCAGTTTCTTTCGTTCCCGATATTGGACACGGCAGCCATCCCGGTCAGTTCATAATGATAGACCGATCCATCCAGAACATTTGCGACAGTGGAACCTTTCCCGTTTGCATAAGTATCTGCTTCGAGTGCTTCTTTGAATAAAGGCGCTTCATAAACGAGGTGGGTGCCCTGTCCCAGGTATTCCTGCGTGACCTGGAATTCCATCATGAGCGGTGTTTGCGGCATCGCACCGAATAAGGGTGAGAAAGGTTCCCTTGGTTGAAAATCAATGGGGCCGTTCTTCACCTGGATCATCACATTCTTCCTGAACTTCCCGTCGAAGGGTTTGAATTCGTTGTATGCCTGTTTAAACCGATCGGGAGAAGCAATATCCTGTTCCTTCTTATCCACATGGAGCGAATCAAAATTCTCCGTGCTTTTCTGTACCCTGGTATCATACACAAATGCCCGCCACATCACGATGCCATTATGCGGAGCAACCGCATCGGCCAGCATATTGGCCCCATCTGCATGAGAGCGACCATAGGTTTGCGGGCCGGGTTGTCCTTCTGAATTTGCTTTGACAAGGAATCCTCCAAAATCGGGTATCAATTGATAGATCTCATCCGCCTTTTGATTCCACCAATTTTTTACATCCGCATTCAGCGGATCAGCAGTCTTCAATCCGCCGATCTCTACCGGAGCGCTGAATTTGACTGTGAGATAAATTTTTATTCCATAGGGCCTGAAAACATCGGCCAGGGCTTTTACTTTAAGAAGATAAGGTGTAGTTAAGATCAGGGCATTTGAATTCACACTGATGGGGACGACCCCGTTGATCCCGATGGAAGCATTGGCGCGGGCATAATCGATATAACGCTTATCAATATAATCAGGCAATTCATGCCAGTTCCAGATCGCAATGCCGGCATATCCCCGCTCGATGGTTCTGTTCAGGTTATCCCAATGGTCGAGGAGACGAAATTTCACTTTGGGATCAGAAACGATCTGGTTAAATGAAGTAACAGGTTGTTCTGTTTGCATGAGCCGGAGTAAATGAAACATGCCGTACAAAAGGCCGATCTCAGTTTTAGCTTCAACCATTCTTTGGCCTTCCTTTCCTTTATTGATCATAAAACCCTCATCGCCGATCTTTAAAGAATTAATATCGATCAACATGAAATCTAATTTAATCCCGGCTTTAAAGTCTTTTGAAAACACAGGCGTTTGATTCAGCATTCCTTGCGAAGCCCTGTTCAATTCATCTTTTATAGCCTGAATTGTTGAAGAATTTCCGCTGATCCAAATTTCTTTAAACAAAGCACGATAAGCGGTCAGCAATGCTTTATTTTCAACGGGTTTATACCGCAGCCAGAGATCATATCCATCCTCGGCACAAAGAGATATGCTTTTGAAGAGTAAAATAATGATGAGCAATTTTCTCATTTCACCACATGTTTTTTCTGGGAGGACTGGCGAATGATCAGTTCAGAACGTATGATGATCGTATTAGTGTTCTTCAGGTTCGATACTCCGGTCAGGTGGTTGATCAGGTTGCGGGCCACGATCTCTCCCATTTCAATGCCGGGATAATCGATGGTGGTGAGCTGCGGTTCAACGATCTTGCTGATCGCGTCATTATTAAACCCTACGAAAGCAATATCCTCCGGCACACGAATGCCGTGGCGCTTGAGTTCCTGCATGCAGACTGCGGCTTTGAAATCGTTGGTGGCAAATACCGCATCGGGCAGGGGCTTCATTTTTAAAATATCATTGGCAGCCTGAATAGCTGTTTGCTCACTGAGGTCCTGGATCAATATATAGTTTTTATTGTATGGAATTCCTGCATCATAAAGCGCATCACTGTAACCCTTGTGGCGCTGGGCATACACGTTCCGCTGCAGGTTGGAGGTCAGGAGTATGATGCGCTTACATCCCTGTTCGAGGAGATGCTGCGTAGCCAGGTAACCGCATTTATAGTTGTCGATGATCACCTTGGTGGTCTCGCTTTTTTCTTCCACCCGGTCGAAGAACAACACTGGTATGTTCTTGTCAAAATAAGGCTGGAAATGTTCCAGTCCTGTTGTATTGAAAGAAAGGGAAGCGATCAGTCCATCCACTCTTTTATGAAAAAGGTTGGAGACGTTTGCTTTTTCCTTTTTAAAACTTTCAGAAGAGTGGGCGATGATCAGGTCATAGCCTGCTTCGGTGGTAACTTTTTCAATGCCTGCAAGGACAGACGTGATGAAGTTACTGTTCAACTCATGAAGCAGCACGCCGATCGTATTGGTCTTTTGTTTGCGCAGGCTGCTGGCAAAATTGTTATGGCGGTAACCAAGTGCCTTGGCTGTTTCCTGGATCTTCTTGCGGGTGTTTTTGTTAATGGCAGGGTGGTCCTGGAGGGCCCGGCTGATGGTGGCACTGGACAGTTCCAGTTTTTGGGCAATATCGTAGATGGTAACGTCCTTTTTGTGCTTCATGATGCAATCGGTTGCAGTTATTTTGGGGGAATAACTGACTAAAATTAGGGAAACTCTTTAATTATCAAAAAGATTTGTTTGATGCCCGGCTCCATTCTTCATAGGAGAATAGTCCATTCCGATACCATATATATAGTATAACAAAAATTCTCACGCTGGCCTGGCTTCAGGGCTTACCTGTGTGTGGATAAATTTCAGAAAAAATTTATGCAATCGGTTGCATAAATAAAAAATTCCCCTATATTCGTCCTGAGTTTGTTTTTATACCCCTGGTTCGGAGAATAAATTCACTAACGGCTGCTATATGAAAGTGAGAATTACTGCTTCATCTCCCCTGCACGCGGGTTCCCATTTTATAGGTAAAAACAAAGAAGCAGGATCTTATTATCCCATTTCAACTTGCTTTATTTCCTTTTCTGCTCCTTTCATTTCTATGCAGTCATACAGCAGCCGGCTTGCATTCCTCCGGGTAGCTCAGACAACTCCCTTTTTTCAATCAATCCTTTAATCGCAAAATGAGTATTATGAAACGAAAAAAATTACTCCCCCGTAAACAAGCCTTCCTGGGCTTTCTGTTTACCCTTCTTGCATTACCCTTCATTACCCAGGCACAGAACATTACAGTCAAAGGCCGGGTGACGAAAGATGACGGACAGCCTGCACAAAGTGCGACTGTACAGGTAAAAGGTACCAAGTCGGGCACCACCACCAACGAGGCCGGTGATTTCACCATTTCAGCGCCCGCGCAGGGCACGCTCGTCATTTCCAGCGTGGATTTTATCGCCCAGGAAGTACCCGTGAATAACCGGACATCCATTAATGTGACCCTGATAGCTGCTGATAAGAAGCTGGGAGAAGTGGTCGTGGTCGGCTATGGAACACAACGATCAAGGGACGTGACCGGTTCAGTTGTAAAGATCAAAGCAGAGACCTTACATGAAGTTCCTGCTCCCAACCTTATCGCCGAGTTGAAAGGGAGAACAGCCGGGGTTGATATTGTCAGCAATAGTGCCACCCCCGGCGCGGCCGGTTCGATCCGTATTCGCGGCAATCGTAGCATGGCCAAATCTTCCTCTGAATCGGACGGGCTTGACCAACCACTGGTCGTGCTGGACGGTATTCCATATGGGGGAAGTATCAACGACCTTAACCCGGATGATATTTCCAATATAGAGATCCTTAAAGATGCCTCTGCCACCGCGATCTATGGTTCGCGGGGAGCAGGTGGCGTGATCCTTATCACCACAAAACGTGGCGGCCGTTCGGGAAAAGCCGTGATGAGCTATGACGGTTATTATGGAACTGAAAATGTGTTGGCCAAACTCAAAGTTTTTAACGGGCAGGAATATGCTCAGTTTAAAACCGATGCCGCCCTGTATAACAGGACCGCATGGCCTTCATCGCAAGGAACAAGTTCTTACCTCCTGACGCAACCAGAAAAAGATGCATTGGCTGCAGGCGTTTCCACCGACTGGCAGGGTCTTATTTACAGGCAGGGATTTGTAACCAGTCACCAGCTAGGGCTTTCCGGGGGCAACGAAGCTACTCAATACGGTTTGAGTGGGGGTTATTACAGGGAAAATGGTATTATCCCTTACCAGAGTTATGAAAGATACACCCTCAGGGCGACCATTGATCACCAGATAAACAACAGGCTTAAAATTGGTCTCAACACATTAAATACCCTATCTTATTCCAATACGCCAGGGGGAGGCGGTATTGCAGGTGGTTTGGTCAGGTTAACACCCCTGGCCTCTCCTTATAATACTGATGGTTCGATCAATCTTTTTCCGCAGGTAGGATCCATTGATGCTGCGGTTGTCAGTCCCCTGACTTTGAAATCAAGACATGATGCCATCCTGGCCAGGAACAGGAGACTCAGGACATTTAATAGTATTTATGCTGAAGTAAAAATTATCGAAGGTTTAAAATACAGGTTGAATGTGGGATTGGATATGAGCCAGGCCAACGGTTCCGGGTACAATGGCCCCACCACCTGGACGAACAATAACACTTCACAGACAAACTCCAATGCGGCCGTGATAAATGCTGAATCACGGACTTACACGCTGGAAAATATACTGACCTACGATAAGACCATTAAAGTAAAACACAGGATCAATCTTACCGGTCTGTTCAGTGCCCAGAAAGATCATGCCCAGAGCAGCGGGTTTACTGTAACAGGTGTTCCCGCCGATTATATCCTGAATTCAAACTTTGGCCTGGCCAGCGGCACGATCATAACTGACCCGAATAATACATTCTTTTCAGAGAGAGGGCTGATCTCCTATATGGGAAGACTGAATTATGCTTATGACAACAGGTACCTTCTCACTGCAACGGTCAGGACCGACGGAGCTTCTACGCTTTCGCCCGGCCATCAGTATTTTACTTATCCCGCCTTTTCACTGGGATGGAACGCGACCAATGAAAGGTTTATGAACAATTTACATTTCCTCAATAATTTAAAGATAAGAGGAGGTTGGGGCAAAACCTCCAACCAGGGCGTACCGCCTTATTCCACGCTCGGGCTTCTTACTGCAACTACTTATAATTTTGGACAGGGCGCAGCGGGACAGCAAGCAGGTTACCTGGTCACTACCCTGGCCAATAATTCATTGAAATGGCAATCTACCTCGCAATGGAATGTGGGAATGGATTTTGCCGTGCTGAAAAGCAGGCTTACCGGAAGCATTGATATTTACGGTCAACATACCAAGGATATCCTGCTTGATTTTAACCTGCCGCAAAGCAATGGCGCTGCCACTACCAGGAAAAATCTCGGGAAAACACAGGGCTCAGGCCTGGAGATCAATCTCAGCAGTATTAATGTACATACCAAGAGCGGGTTGACCTGGACCACGGATCTGAATTTTTATTTTAACAGGGAAAAGATCATACAACTGCAGACACCGGCTATCATGCAGGATATCGCCAATGGCTGGTTTGTCGGGCAACCGCTTACGGTCATCTATGACCTGAAAAAGTTAGGTATCTGGCAATTGGATGATTCTGCAAAAGGAACCATTGCAGCTCAAACAGCCCCCGTTCAATATCCCGGTCAAATACGTGTACAGGATCTCAACGGTGACAATAAAATTGATGCCAGTGACCGGCAGATCATCGGCAATTTCCAGCCCAAATGGGAAGGAGGCATGACCAACCGGGTTTCCTACAAGAATTTTGATTTTTCCTTTGTGATATTTGCCCGGATGAAAATGATGGTGCTGGTGCCCTATATCACGGCAGATGGCGGAGCACAGGGATTTCCCTTCTTTATGCAAAGCCGGAACAACCAGTTAAAGGTGAATTACTGGACCCGCACCAATCCCTCCAACGATTTCCCCGCACCCGATGCGGGAACCGACCGTTTCATTTATGCATCAACATTAGGTTACCAGGATGGTTCATTTATCAAATGCAGGAGTATGAACCTGGGTTACCAGTGTCCGTCTAAATTGCTGCGGAGGACCGGGCTCTCGTCGGTTCGGATATATGTGAACCTAACCAACCCGTTCATCATTTATTCTCCTTTTAAAAAAGCCGGTCTCGGACCTGATCCGGAAGGAAACGGGTATGGCGGTGCTGTAGGCACACCAGCCATCAGCGGAAGCGTGGCTGCACAGGGACGTCAGATCAGTGTGAATGCCAACGACCCCTCTGTCCGCCAGTTTATTCTTGGTTTAAACCTGAAATTCTAACAATCAAAACCCATGTATATGAAACGATATAAATTCATAAGTTTTGTCAGCCTGATCTCGATCCTGGCATTTAACAACGGCTGTAAAAAATTACTGGAGGAGCACCCCGAATCGGGCATCGTTCCTTCCTTCTTTAATTCCGCACAGGGTGTGCTGGGTGGTATCGCAGGGGTATACAATGATCTGCGCAGCGCCTGGGGTACAGAGGGCTTTAGCCTGCAAGCCTGCGGCGGAGTGGATGAAACCCTGATGGGAGCCAGTAACAGTACAGCACCTTTCTATACTTATAATAACCTTACCACGGGTGCTTTTAATGGCAGTTGGTGGAATACAGCTTACCAGGATATTAATACGCTGAACGGAGTATTGCAGTACGGGCAAACGATCGATCTGCCTGCCGCTACCCGGGCACAATACCTGGCCCAGGCCAAATTCCTGAGGGCATTCTGGTATTATCACCTGGTGATCACGTTCGGAAGTGTTCCCCTGCATACTACATTCATCACGGTACCCTCTTCTGCGGATTCACGTGCCGCGGTCGCTGATGTGTATGCACAGATCATCAAGGATCTTACTGATGCAGCAGCTGACCTGCCGAATACGCCGACAGCCCCCTTCCTCGGGAAAGCTGCCACAAAGCCTGCGGCGCTTTACCTGCTCGGTAAAACCTATCTTACCCGCGGCTGGTCAGGAGCTGCAGTAACCGGTGATTTTACTACTGCTTTGACAACCTTCCAGAGTATCATCGCCAATAAAGCTACTTATGGCCTCGACCTGTGGGCTGATTATGCCGATGCATTTAAACCGGGTCCCTTCAGCGTGAACACCAATGATTATGGCAAAGAAACCATCTTTGTGAGCGACCACAGCAGTGATACCAAATATGGACAATACACACTCGGAGGCGCTGCTTCGGGGGGTGCGGCTCAAAACCTTACACCCTGGTTTAACCGCTGGAATTATCCTTCCAACAGCGGCATCAATTCATTCAAAAATGGCTCTGGTAACCTGGTGAATTCAGGGACATCAATGATGATTCGCGATGTAACCAATGGCCGCCCCTATATCCGTATCAGGCCCAATTCTCCCAAACAGACGGTTGGTCCCAATATTGGAAAGAGTTATATCCTCGACCAGGCTTTTGCCGACAGGATCAATGATTCCCGTTATGACAAAACATTCCAGACCGTGTGGATAGAGAACCTGCCGAATCCAGGCCTCAATAATAATACGACCATCAGTAATACAGCCGGCGCCGCCAATAATTCAAGGGGTATCGGCTATAGCATGGTTGCAGGAGTGGATACGGCCGTATGGATGCCCGATTATGAGGTGGTCGGCGCACCGCAGTTCAACGGCGTCACACCATTTAAAGGAATCATTATTCCTCCCAGTTTATGGTCCAACACTTATTTCCCGGCTGTGAAAAAATTTGATGACCCCAACCGTGCACCGGCAAACTTTAACGACCCTTCTTCAAGGCCGGTAGTGATCTGGAGGTTTTCCGATGTGTATATGCTGGCAGCAGAAGCAGCTTTCAAAGCCGGCGATAATGCAACCGCAGCTGCCATGATCAATGTGGTAAGGCAAAGAGCAGCTTACAGAACAACCAATACGCCTGCCCAGAATGCGGCTGCTGTCACGGCAATGACCATTACACCTGCACAGGTAACGCTTGATTTTATCCTGGATGAACGCACCCGGGAGTTCTATGGTGAATGGCAAAGGTGGTGGGACCTGGTGCGTACCAATTCCCTGCTGGCAAGAGTGGCAGCCTGGAATCCCATTGAAGCAGGTACCAATATCAAACCCTTCCATGTATTGCGGCCCATCCCGCAGGACCAGATCGACAGGGTAACGGAAGGAAGCTGTATCGGGAATCCCTGCTGGCAGAATCCGGGCTATTATTGATTTTGAATCACCGTCCATTAGTTTAGATAAAGGGGTTGTCCTGTTTATTAGCAACCCCTATTTTTTTCTCTTACAAGTGAATCAAACAGCCATGTTTACCCCCTGGCGCCATAAAAAAAAGTATTCTTTCCGTTATCACCGGATCATGTTTTTTCTTGTATTAACCTGCCTGCTAGCCTATTGCTCGAAGAAAAATACAAGTTCTGCAAATAACAATACAAATAACCAGGCATCTTTTGATGCTGAGGTCACCGTCCTTGCGGCCAGCACGAACCAGGTGATTGAAGGGTTTGGTTGTGCGACGGCTTTTAGCCCTCCCAATACTACGCCTATTACTTCTGATGAATTTGACCGTTTATTTGGCAGCGGCAACGGCCAGGTGGGGTTGAATATTTTGCGTATCAGGCTTGCTTCTGACAGTAGTTGGCGCGCTGTTGAACTGGGTAATGCAAAAGCCGCCATTCAGCGCGGTGCAAAAGTGATCGCCTCTCCCTGGAGCCCGCCCGCCAATATGAAAAACAATAACAACATCATTGCCGGGTCATTGATACCCGACAGCAGCGCAGCCTATGCAAAGTATTTAAATGATTTTGCCAATTATATGTCGGCCAGCGGGGCGCCTGTTTATGGGATATCGGTGCAAAATGAACCGGATGTGAATGTCGGCTATGAAAGTTGCAGCTGGAATGCCAATGATATCAGGGATTTTGTAAAAAATTACGGACAACTGGTGACCAGCACAAAATTGTTTGCGCCTGAATCCTATAACAATAACCCTGTCTTTGTGAATACCCTGCTGGCAGATGATGCGGCAGCATCCCATACAAGTATCATTGCCGGTCATATTTATGGAGGGGGCATCGCAGAAAACCAGGCAGCCAGGAGCAGGGGAAAGGAAGTATGGATGACTGAACACCTGGACACCAGTACCACTTATTCGGCCAATCTCAATACAGCTGTTGAGATCCATGATTGCCTGACAAAGGCCAATTTCAGCGCTTATCTCTGGTGGTATGGTAAAAGATTTTACGGGCCGATCGGGCAGGACGGGCTGGTGACCAAAAGAGGTTTTATGATGTCGCAATTCGCAAGATTCATCAAGCCCGGTGCGACCAGGTTGAGCACGACGAATAATACCCGGTCCGATCTCCTGGTTTCTGCCTTTAAAAACAGCAATAACAAACTGGTAATAGTGGCCATCAATACAAATGCAGTGACCTTAAAACAAAAGATCTCTGTTCAGGACGTGGCTGTTTCACAGGTAATGCCCTATACTACATCGAACAGTTCCAATACCGAAGCAGGAACATTGCTTTCTGTATCGGCTAATAGCTTTATTTATCCGCTTTTGCCTTATAGTGTGACAACTTTTGTAGAGCCATAATATTATTTTATCTGAAATGAATTGGTTTATTTTCCAGACCTATCAGATGACAGTTCTTATAAAAGCAATTGAAGAGTCGGGCGAATGAGCAGCCCTTACTTAAATTTGTGTGAACAGAAATAATTTCCATGTTTTTGCTTGGAATCGATATTGGCACATCTTCCGTAAAGGTTTCAGTGACAGACGCGGCTTCCGGCCAATGCCTGGCATCCGCACAATTTCCTGAGGCCGAGACGGGCATCCTGTCCCTGCAACCGGGCTGGGCCGAACAAAGCCCCGACCAGTGGTGGGAGAATGTGAAACAGGCCATCCTTAAATGTCATGCTTCGGGGAAATACAGGCCGGCTGATATTGCTGCGATCGGGATCGCCTACCAGATGCACGGACTGGTCCTGGTTGACAAGGAACAGCATGTGCTCCGCAATGCGATCATCTGGTGCGACAGCCGGGCGGTCGATACCGGCAATAAGGCCTTTGAAGAGATCGGGGCAGGTTATTGTCTTTCCCATTTACTCAATTCCCCCGGTAATTTCACTGCCAGCAAACTGGCATGGGTAAAGCAGCATGAGCCGGGGATTTATGAAAAGATCCATAAGATCATGTTGCCGGGTGATTTCATTGCCATGAAATTCACCGGCGATATCACCACAACCGTATCTGCCCTTTCCGAGGGAATTTTCTGGGATTTTACATCCCATGAAATCTCAAAGGCCCTTCTCTCCTATTTCGGCTTTGACCCTTCCCTGTTTCCCCCGGTAAAAGATGTATTCGGCCCGCATGGCCAACTGAAAGAAACGGTTGCCACAAGACTTTCCCTGAAACCGGGTATCCCGGTCAGTTATAAAGCGGGTGACCAGTTCAATAACGCCATTTCTCTGAATGTATACCATCCGGGTGAGGTCGCTGCCACGGCAGGCACTTCGGGGGTGATCTATGCCGTAACGGAAGAGCTGATCGCCGACAGCCAGTCCAGGATCAATAGTTTTGCCCATGTGAATCATTCCGCTACAGATGCAAGGACAGGAATATTACTTTGTATCAACGGCTGTGGGATCACCAATAAATGGGCCAGGGATCTCACTGGTTCCCATTACAGTTACAGGCAAATGAATGAAGCAGCCGCAATGGTCGAAGCCGGTTGTAACGGAATGCAGGTCATCCCATTCGGCAATGGTGCGGAAAGAATGCTGCATAACCGGACTGTGGGTGCCCATGTTCTCAGGGTTGATTATAATGTTCATACTGCTGCCCACCTGTTCCGGGCGGTACAGGAAGGGATTGCATTCGCTTTCCGTTATGGTATGGATATTATGCATGAAAATGATATATTCCCTTCTGTTGTAAGGGCGGGTAAAGCCAATCTTTTCCTGAGTGATGTATTCGCAGAATCCTTTGCCAATGCCACAGGGCTTCCGGTCGAATTATATAATACGGATGGCAGCCGGGGTGCTGCAGGAGGAGCCGGGATCGGAGCCGGTATTTATAAAGATCACCGTGATATTTTCTCAGCGATCCGGCCTGTAAGGACCGTGGAACCGGGAAAAATGAATATCTATGCCCCGCTCTATGAATCATGGAAAGAAACACTATTAAACACTATCAATAAACAGCGAGAACTATGGGAATCTTAACTGAAGCAAAAGAAAAAAGATCGACGGAGGGCCGTACGGAATTCTTCAAGGGCATCCCTGCAATCAAATATGAAGGCAGGGAATCTGCTAACCCGTTTGCCTTTCGCTGGTACGACGAATCCCGCCCGGTTGCGGGAAAGCCGATGAAGGAATGGCTTCGTTTTGCCTGCGCGTATTGGCATAGCTTCAGCAATACGGGCGGCGATCCTTTCGGAGAACCCACGCATGATTTTCCCTGGAACAGCAAGACCGATCCAATTGAAAGGGCAAAGGACAAGGCAGATGCGGCTTTTGAATTCATGTCCAAGATGGGATTGTCCTATTATTGTTTCCACGATATGGACGTTGTGGATTTTACAAATGATATCCGGGAAAATGAAAGAAGGTTATCGGCTATCACGGATTACCTGCTGGAAAAACAACAGGCCGCCGGCATCAATCTTCTCTGGGGAACAGCCAACCTCTTTTCGAATAAGCGATATATGAATGGCGCCGCTACCAATCCGGATTTCCTGGTGCTGGCCCATGCCGGTGCACAGGTAAAGGCTGCCATCGATGCCACGATAAAACTCGGGGGTGAAAATTATGTATTCTGGGGCGGGCGGGAAGGATATATGAGCCTGCTCAACACGGATATGAAAGCGGAAAAAGAACACCTGGCAAGGTTTTTACATATGGCACGGGATTATGCAAGGAAAAATGGTTTTACAGGAAACTTTTTTATAGAGCCAAAACCCTGCGAGCCCAGCAAGCACCAGTATGATTATGATGCAGAGACTGTGATCGGTTTCTTAAGGCAATATGACCTGCTCAGCGATTTCAAACTGAATGTTGAGGTTAACCATGCCACACTGGCCGGGCATACCTTTACGCATGAATTACAGGTAGCCGCCGATGCAGGCATGCTGGGGAGCATGGATGCCAACCGCGGGGATTACCAGAACGGCTGGGATACGGACCAGTTTCCCACCAATATCAATGAACTGGCGGAAGCCATGCTGATCATTCTTGAAACAGGAGGATTCCGCGGGGGCGGCATCAACTTTGACGCAAAAGTGCGGCGCAATTCAACCGATCACCAGGACCTTTTCCATGCGCATATCGGCGGGATGGATAATTTTGCCCGTGGCCTGCTCATTGCTGACCAGGTACTGCAACATTCCGATTACCGCAAACTGCGGGCGGAAAGGTATGCTTCTTACCAGTCGGGAAAGGGCAAGGATTTTACAGCTGGAAAATTAACACTGGAAGACCTGCGTAACCATGCCCTTGAAAAAGGAGAACCCGGAATGCAGAGCGGCAAACAGGAATATTTCGAGAATATCATCAACCGTTTTATATAAAGTTTAAGCGCAAGCATGGAAACAATTCTGGGCCCTGCCGACTGGATCTTCATCGTTATTTACCTGGCTGTCATCGCTGGCATTTCAATCTGGAGTATCCGGAGAAAAAAGAATACCACTTCCGATTATTTCCTGGCTAACCGTAACCTTGGATGGTGGGTGATCGGTGCTTCCATCCTGGCTTCCAATGTGGGCAGTGAACATATTGTGGGACTGGCCGGCTCCGCTGCCAAATCAGGCCTGGTACTGGGGCATTATGAACTGCATTCTTACATAGTACTCATCCTCGGTTGGGTATTCGTTCCGTTTTACCTGCGCAGTTCGGTATACACCATGCCGGAGTTCCTGGAAAAAAGATTCAATCCGCAGGCAAGGCGCTTATTATCGGTCATTCAATTATTCAGCTATGTCATTGCCAAGGCATCTGTGACCATATTTGCCGGTGCACTTGTATTCAACCAGTTCCTTGGCGTCGATTTCTGGACGGGTGCCATCATCCTGGTGGTCGTCACAGGCGTGTATACTGTACTGGGAGGCCTGCATGCTGTGATGTATACCGAAGCGATACAGGCGATCGTTCTTTTATTGGGTTCCCTTGTGCTTTTATTCTTTGGCTTGGATAAGATCGGCGGCTGGAATGCGTTCATACATGCCGTGCCGGCTGAAAAACTGAATATGTTCCGGCCTTTGAGCGACCCGGATTATCCCTGGGCAGGCATTCTCTTTGCTGCCCCAATTGTGGGCGTTTGGTACTGGTGCACTGACCAGCATATTGTACAGCGATGCCTGGCCGCCAGGAATGAAAGAGAGGCCAGGAGAGGTACCATCTTCGCTGCTTTCCTGAAGTTGATGCCCTTCTTCATCTTTTTGATTCCCGGTTTGATCGCATTTGCCTTGCATGCACAGGGGAAACTGCATATGGAAGATACCAATGCCGCCTTTCCCGAGATGGTGAAGCAAGTCATGCCCCTCGGGCTAAGAGGATTACTGGCGGGCGGTTTGCTGGCGGCGCTGATGAGCTCACTGGCATCTGTCTATAATGCCTGCTCTACTTTGTACACCATTGATATTTATAAAAAGCAACATCCGCAGGCCAGTGAAAAACAACTGGTGCGGGTAGGACGTATTGCTACTGCCATTATCGTTCTGCTGGGAATGGCCTGGATACCTTTAATGCAAAAAGTATCAAAGACCAGTCTCTATGATTATATCCAGAATGTACAATCATACCTGGCCCCACCCATTGCTGCCGTGTTTTTATTCGGTGTATTCTTCCGCCGGCTGAACGCCAAAGGAGCGTATAGCGCCATGGTAGCTGGGTTCATTGCCGGACTTTTAAAACTGACCTTGCAGATCCTCAGGGATAAATTGCCACCGGATGGGATCCTGTACCAGTTCGCCACGATCAATTTCCTCTATTTCTGTATCTATCTCTTCCTGTTTTCCATCGGTGTGATGGTGGTGGTAAGTCTGCTCACACCCAAACCGGCAGAGGAAAAGATCAGGGGGCTAACATTCGCAACGACCGTAGCGGAAGACAGGGCTGCCAGCCGTGCCAGCTGGAACGCAAGGGATGTGATCCTCTCGCTGATTGTCATTGCCATTATAATTGCCGTATTCACTTATTTCTCACCTTTGGGAGTCGCGAAATAGATCCCTCATACCTGATCGTTTATGCTGATGCATCAAACCATGCGTTGGTTCGGTCCCCGTGACCCGGTAAGCCTGCAGGATATCCGGCAGGCCGGTTGTGCAGGCGTGGTCACAGCCCTGCATGATATACCCGTTGGAGATATATGGCCGGTTGAAACGATCATGGAAAGAAAAAGGATCATTGAAGAAACCGGTATGAGCTGGACGGTGATCGAAAGCCTGCCGGTGAGCGAGGATATCAAAAAACAAACCGGTGATCACCAATCACACATTGAGAACTACAAGCAAAGCCTGCGCAATGTTGCACAATGCGGTCTCAAGGTGGTTACATATAATTTTATGCCGGTGCTGGACTGGCTCCGAACCGATCTGTCCTATCCAATGCCCGATGGCAGTAAGGCCTTGTGTTTTGAACGCTCTGCCTTCATGGCATTTGATCTTTTCTTATTAAAAAGGCCCGGAGCGGAAAAAGATTACAGCAAAGAAGAGATCAATCAAGCGAAAAGCCGGTTCACTTCCATGCAGGAACCGGAAAAAAAAGAACTATTCAAAAATGTTTTGCTGGGCCTGCCCGGCAGTGACGATGCCTTTACACCGGACCAGGTATTAAAAGCTTTAGCCAGCTATCATGGAATTGACGCGCCCAAACTCAAACAACATCTTTTTCATTTTCTCTCGCAGGTCATCCCGGTTGCCCAGGAACTGGGACTTAAAATGGCCATTCATCCGGATGATCCCCCCTTTCCCGTGCTGGGCCTGCCCCGTGTGGTCAGTACTGAGCAGGATGCAGCCGACCTGCTGAATGCCGTTCCTTCCCCTGCCAATGGTCTTTGTTTCTGCACCGGTTCCTTCGGCGCCAGGCCGGATAATGATATTTTACAAATGCTCAGGCGGTTTGGCGACCAGGTGCATTTTTTGCACCTGCGCAATACAAAAAGAGATGCCGCTGGTAATTTTTATGAAGCCGATCACCTGTATGGGGATACCAATATGGTGGAGATCATAAAAGAAGTGCTGAATATCCAGCGTAGGAATCATATTTCTATCCCCATGCGTCCCGACCATGGCCACCAAATGCTGGATGACCTGCACAAAAAAACTTACCCGGGTTATTCCGCCATCGGAAGGCTGAAAGGGCTTGCTGAGTTAAGGGGCGTAGAATTGGCCCTAAGCAGAAATATATCAAAGGAATAGTTTCTTCCCTGGATTGTAAAAAAGCAGAGAATCTACCCGGTTGTTCATAACACTAAAGTTTCATTGTAAAAACTTCTCCCCGAACCGGATTCTTCCCCCTGTTCCAGAAATAAGGCCTTACTTCTATCATTTTCTTTTCGGGAAAAATGGTAATAAGCTGGTACGACAAAAGTGATTCTTCCTTTACAGAGAGTTTACCTTTTAGTGGCGAATCCACCCGAAAGCATGGAAGCGCAAGGTCTCCGTTCACCCCTTTGTACAAATAAAACTCCTGGTAATTGGAGTGGCCATGAAAATATCCTTTGATGTTCGGGTGCGCCCTTAAAAAAATATCCCAGTCTTTTTCATAATGATCATTATATTTTTCCGGGGTCAGGTTTTCAGATTTGTCGGCGGCATCCGGTGATTTTGCGGGAGGACCGGTGAATTGTTTGGGATCCCCCTCAGGCGGATAATGGGCAAAGATCAAAACCGGCATCTTTCCTGCTTTTCGCAGGTCTTTTTCCATCCATTGCCTGTTCACTGAATCGGGCCAGAGATTTATAAACAAAAAATGTATCCCCCCGATATTTTTTGAAAAATTAAAATCATCTTCTTTATACCTGAAATGCACAGTATCTAACCGGGCATGATCATGTGTGATGGAATAAATCCCGGCAAGCGCTCCCCGGTCAATCATGGGAAACATGGGCTTATAATAGCCTATCGCATTGGAAATATCATGATTGCCCGGGATGGTGATCAAAGGAATATGCAGCGTTTCATAAACGTTCTCAAATTGTTTCCAGGAAACAGAAGCAGATTGAATGGAAATTTCCTGGCGGTTGGCAATATCCCCACCAATAATGATCGCATCAATTTTTCCTAAGGATCGGATGGAAGCTGCCATGGCTCGGTTTACCTCATAACTGCTTGTACTGTCCTTGTCCCTGAAACACCGTTTTAATCCAAAATGGAGATCAGCGGTGAAAACAATGCGAATCTCTTTTTGCTGAGCCTTGCACGTTAAAGAAATCAGCAGCAGGAGCGGAGCAAAAGATTTCATCAATGATACAGGCTATTTAATGCTGGTTCCCGGTTCCATTGGTCTGAAAACAGCCCAGGTCGATTCCCGGAGGGGTGACTTCTGTTGCTCCATACGTAAGATCCACCGGTACAACGATCAAAGGTTGTGTCAGGGATCCTGTGTATCCTTTACCGATCAGGGGCGAACTTAATTGCAAATGAAAATTATAATTCCCGATATCATTGATCGAAAACAACGCTATGCCTGCCGGCTGTGGCAGCGGGTAATTAATGAACATAGGGTTGAATTTCTGCACAGCGGCCGAGCCATCGTAAGGAGTGGGTGCCAGGTAATTGAAACTGGCCGGCAGGTAACTGGATGGTAAGGGAATGTCTGTCGGCTGGGGTTTGGTAACTACATTTCCAAAAGTAAAAAAGTTATTGGCGATGGCCACACTGTCCGCCCACTGATAATTATTGCCATAGTACATATGTGCTGTGTCTGCCACCGGGCTGCCCACCACACCATATCCCACTTTACAATTGATCGCAACATTGTTATAATAGGAACCACGGGCACCCTCTTCAAAATTAATGCTGCCCCTTCTCTGCCCCGGTACCACCTGGTTGCCACAATTCACAAATGTGCTGTTATACATCACAATATAGGTCTGTGGTGCACCGGCAGGCTGACCCTTGTTGGAAGCCTTCTGCCCATTGTAGCCTGTTGCGATAAAAAAATTATACGCCATGGTACCCGTCGTACCCCCTTTTACATTAAAACAATCACCTCCCGTTAAACCTGTTTTTTCGAATGTATTCCTGAATATGTGGATCTTCCCATTGGAAACGCGCACGGCATCGTCCGTTCCGCCATAGAGCCAGGAATCTTCAAGAATGAAACTTCCTTTGTAATTCTGGAATAAAAGCACATAGGCTGTTGTATTGGACTGGTGAACCAACGGAGCTACAACAGGTCCGTAAGCCCCTCCCGCAAATTCAATATGCGTCCACTTTATCACTTCCAGTTTACAGGATGTATCGGCTGCTATGCCTCTCCAGTAACCAGAATAAGCGGGGTCAGCACTTTTGGGTAGCCCGGGGGTATGGTTTTTTACCATCCCCTCCACTGTGAACCAGTTGGGCTGTGTTTTCGTTCCCAGACTCAAAAAAGTCCCTTTTACCACAACACTGGCATTCTTTCTCATATAAACAGTGACCCCTGGCTGAACAATTAAAGTATCCCCTGAATTTACCACGATACCGCAGGTATCGATGATATAGGTCTTTCCCGTTAACATGATGCCCTTGATGGCACCACAGAGCGGTGTGCCGTCGGTAACAGCCACACCAGGGGGTATCTTGTACTGGTAAATATCGGCATGGTCAGTTGACCAGTTTTTCTTACAGGCCAACAATGACAGGATTGAAACAAGCGAAATGAAGTATTGCAGCTTTTTCATTTTATAATCTGATTATTTTTTGAATTAGAATTTATACCTGATCCCCGCCAAAAATGATAACCTGTAAGTATCTTTTTGAACCAGGGTTATGTTTCCATCTGTTTGATAGGGCAATAATTGTTTCAGTTGTGAACTTGGATATTTCAGATAGACCCTCCGTTGGGAATTGGTCAGGTTATTCACTTTTGCATAGAAATAAAACTTTTTCACAAGCCGTTTTTCCATGGAAAATGCCAGTTGACTGAAAGGTTTATCCCAAAAATCCAATCCGTAGTAAGGGGACACCTGAGCGATTCTTTCGCCTGTGTAAACAAAGGCTAATTGCACATCCAGGCCGGATTTATTGTCCTTGTATAACAAGGACAAATTACCTACGTGGTTAGCTTGCCCCTGTAAGGGTCTTTTTTGAGAAACATTCACCTGGGAGTTCCCGAGTGTTGAATCATACTTGTAGAGTAATTTATTTGTCGTCACTTCTGAGTGGGTATATGTATAATTGGCAGATACCCCGAATTTTCCAATATATTTCGTCACAACAGCCTCAAAACCGAAATTGATTGCCTTGTCAACGTTGGCCGGTTGAATGAACTGTGCACTCGGTCCGCCGTTCCGGACCACAAAATATTCGATGGGGTTATGAATATATTTATAAAAAGCCCCGAGTAAAACCTGGTCTGCCCTCCCCGGAAACAATTCATAGCGCAGATCATAGTTATTGGCCTGTGTGTGTTTTAAATAAGGATTCCCGATCTGGTCAAAATAATCCCCTGGGTAATCATAAGGAATGTATTCCCCAAAACCCGGGCGGCTGATCGATTTAAAATAGGAAGCCCTGAAAGCCTGTGTCGGCGTTAAATCATATTTCACGTGAATGCTTGGCAGAACATCCGTATAAAAGATCGTTCCTGAACGGCCGTTGAAATTATCCGGCATCACGGTGGTATAATCATAATGCGTATGCTCTACTCTTGCACCACCCAAAATCTGCAGCTTGGTACACAAAAGGAATTTAACCTGCAAATAGCCCGCTCCTACATTTTCTGTGGCCGTGTAATTATTCGGCGTTTCGGCCGTATAATTGCCCTGGCTGTAAGCGGGCAACGAAAATCCATACTGTGCAGTATTTACACTATGAAAGGTTTGGGTCACCCCGATCGGGTAGGGATCCAGTGAATATTCGTTATAATAATTGTCCCTTGTCTTATGCCTGTAGAGGCCCCCTGCTTTGAATTCGACATTGCGCTTGAATATTTTTGCCACATAGGTGCCGTTCAAATAGCCGGCCAGATCCTGGTCGGAATTATGCTGCCAGATCCTTTTCATTGACTTGGACTTGATGGTAGAGTCAACGTGTATCAATTTTCCCGTGTTATCATACTGTGAATTCTCATCAAAATTATAAGAAGCCATATCCGGGACCCTGTTTTTGGCAATGGAATAGACAGCACTCCAATCCAGTTTGAACAGCTTTCCCAACAAGTGTTCTCCGTGCAAAGTAGCATTATAGATACTTTGCATCTGCCAACGGCTCCTGGAATCGACCGTGGTCAATTTGGAATTGGATGAAGAATTGATCACCAGTGTGGTATCTTCCGTATAGCGGGTTTGAAAATCATTTTGATGAACATACATGTTATACAGCGAAATCACATTTTTGCCATTGATACGGTAATCGATCTTATTATGAATGCCCACCCGGCTTGTCTGGTTGGAGTTTTGGCGGGCATAGGCATCCGTGAATACAGGCTGGTTGGCAGGAACAGGATTTGGCTGTGCGTTCGGGATCAAAAAATTCTGGTTAGAGCCCCCGAATAAGTTCTGATAACTTACTGAAAGAACAACGCCTAATTTCTTATCTAAAAAACGATCCCCGATTGTTGATCCAAGCGTAGTATTGACCGGCGAGTTCTTGTTTGTATAATTCAAATTGCCCAGGGGAAAATCTGCAGACGTGGCCGAGTAATTATTTCCATTGATCTCGGCAGGGGAATTCTTATTAATTACAGAATGACTAAAGGCTTTAAATGGCCTGCTGCCGGAGAATAAGTTCGCAGTTCCCAATGCTCCATTGGCAGTGAACAAAAAATTGTCGGGTGCTGATTTCATGACCAGGTTCATGGTGCCGCCAATGGCATCTGCTTCCATATCGGGGGTCAGGGCTTTGATCACTTCCAGCCTTTGCAGCATGTCGGAGGGAAACAGGTCCATGGGGACGAAACGGTATTGGTCATCCGGACTGGGGATCTTGATACCATTTACCAGGGTATTATTATACCGTTGCTGCATTCCCCGGATGATCGCATAACGGCCTTCCCCACTGCTGTTGCGCTGAATGGTTACCCCGCTCATTCTCTGCAGTGCATTGGCTACGGTAACATCGGGCAGAAGTTGAATCGTTTTTTCAGATAAAATATTTTGGAGGGTGTTAGCCTTTTTTTCGAGGCTTCTCGCACCGGCATCAGAGCCGGTATGATTGGTGGCTATCGTCACTTCGGACATTTCTGTAGTCTTGACTTTCAACGGCACATTTACAATGGCATCTGGTGAAGAGGCCGTCAGATTTATTTGAACGGCTGGTTGTTGTTCATAGCCTATGTTACTGACCTTAACTGTATACGTACCGGCAGGCAGGTCTTTGAAAATAAAGGAGCCATCCAGCCTGACAAGCGTTGTTAAAGGATGAGAAGCTCCCTCAATTGTCACCGTTGCGCCGACTAAAGGTTCGCCCGTCTCTGAATCTGTAACTTTTCCGCGGACAATTCCGGCGAAAACCGAGAGGGAAAATGATGAAAAAAGAATAAGCAGGAAAAAACGGGAGAAAGATCGCATAAGCATGTTGATTTTAGCTTAACGAAACTAATGCGCATGCTCTTCCCCTGATTTGTATGTCTGGAATATAATAGAAACTTAAAGATTCTTTAAACGAATGGTAATACTTTGTTCATCTATTGATAATGTGATGGCAGGATACTATAGCACTCCTTTTACTTACCACTATAAAGTATGAAAAGTCTTTATTTATAAGGGTTTTGGGCATTCCCTTCCCCGACGAATCTCCCGCAAGTGGACCTGTCGGCCCACATTTCTATCCCAGGTTCAATCAAAAGGCTGTCAAGCGTTTTCAACTCCGGCAAAAACAAATTTAATCATTCAAATAAATACTGCTTCCAGTGATCCGCGTTTCCGCTGATTGCAAAGAATTTACGTCACAAAACAATTTGACCTTTTCCTTAGAGATAGTTTGTGATTGCAGGTTAAACCTTTTTGAAAAAAGAAAGTCTAACTGTCACGCTTATGAAAAAAGCTCTTTTTGCCATCAAACTTTCCTTTCTTATCGGTTTCATTTTGTCTTTTTCCCTTTTTTGCTTGCGGTTCCTGAAATCCTCAAATCCTCTTACATTTTTTGACTATACTGTTCCGGTGTATGATCAGCGGGAGGAGTATGACCCTTCCCTGATACGGCTTAATTCTGTCAGTAAATTGCGGGCCTATTGTGACAGTCTATGCCAGGCGACATGCAAAGAAACTGAAGTACCGGGGGAGAGTGAAAAGAAATATGCATCCATTGTGACCAGCGTAATCCGCAAACGCTTCTACTGGGGATATTCTTGTTACGGTTTTAATAATAACTATCTTTCTATTCTTTTCTCGAAAATAACCCAGTGGGGGTACGATGCGACGGTTATTCCTGATGATATTTTGAAATACCCCTATGCCGCCTGCAGCCAGCAGTCAATTGTGATGATGGAAGTGTTGAAGTATAGGGGTTTCGCGACCCGAAAGGTCGGCTTTTATAGCGAGCGTAATAAAGCGGGTCACTTTGCCCTTGAGGTCTATTACGGAAACCGATGGCATTTTTTTGACCCAACGCTGGAGCCAGATTCAGCAGTTTTAAACAAGCTAAACCGGCCGGAGATAAAGTACCTGGCCGAAGACACTACTCTCCTCAAATATGCATATAGAAAGGATGCTCAAAACAAGTCCTTAATGTTAAATATTCTCACTCATTACTCATATGGAAAGGCTAATATTTTCCCAGCTCCAAATGCTTTGATCTTTCACCGGGTAACGAAGTTTTTATCCGATACGATCTATATATTCTTCCTATTTGGATACTTTATCTTACAGAGAGCTTATCAAAAAAGAAAACATCACTAGTGAATCTTCAGCCATTTGTAAAAAACAGGATGAGATTCTCGGGGAAGAAAGCTATATGAAACCCACTTAGAAGGTGCAATTCCTTCATGTACCGGTAAACCTCACTTTTGACGGTTGACAGGAACAGATAGCTGAAATGCAATCAAAGAGCCATGAACAGTATTCGCAAAAAAACTTATCTTTAAACATCCGGCCTTTTACATCTGGATTTACTAATCCTGCTTATTTGGTGCGACGTACCATTAAATACTACCGAATTATCTGGCTTAAGTATGATCTGCCGGCTGGTCTTTCAGTTTTCCTCGTTGCACTTCCTTTGTGCCTGGGTATCGCTCTTGCATCCGGAGCCCCATTATATGCCGGCCTGCTTTCGGGTATAATTGGGGGACTCGTTGTATCCCTCATCAGTAGCTCCCAACTGGCTGTTTCCGGACCTGCAGCAGGCCTCACGACCATTGTCGCAGCTTCCATCATTTCAATGGGTGATTACCGGATCTTCCTGCTTTCTGTGATTATTGCGGGAGTTTTTCAGCTCATCCTTGGCTTTTTAAAACTGGGGGGCGTCGCCAACTATTTTCCCTCATCAGTCATTAAAGGAATGCTGGCAGCCATTGGCATTATGCTTATCTCCAAGCAGATCCCCATTGCCCTGGGCTATGACAAACCAGATTTTTGGTCGAGTGGATTTTTGAAGATCTTTTCATCCTCTCATTTCTTTGGCCATCTCAGAAAGCTTAACCAGCATATTTCCAGGGAGGCCATCTTAATATCCATCATATCGCTATTCATTCTTGTTTTTTTTCAGCTTCCCGTTTCAAAGAGATTTAAGATCATCCCCATACCGTTACTGGTAGTGACCATAGGTATTCTTTTACATCTTTTCTTTAAAAGAATAGTTCCGGGATTTTCCTTAAAAGAATCTCAACTTGTCAACATCCCGCAAAATGTATTTAACCAGATCACATTCCCCGACCTCAGTAAACTATTTTCAAGCATTGACATATGGAAAAACGGGCTCATCATCGGCCTTCTTGCCAGTCTTGAAACCCTTCTCTGTATTGAAGCAATCGATAAACTGGACCGGCGAAACAGGATCACCCCGGTGAACAGGGAATTGGTTGCGCAGGGAATTGGAAACATGACCTGCGGGTTTTTAGGAGCAATCCCCTTAACTGCAGTAGTGGTGCGTGGTGCTGCTAATGTGGATGCAGGAGGAAGAACCAAACTGTCAGCTTTTACCCATTCTCTTTTTCTTCTCCTTGCGGTCTTACTTATTCCTTTTTTGCTCAATAAGATCCCATATGCTTCTCTTTCAGCCATTCTTCTCATGACGGGTTATAATCTTACCAAACCCAAACTCTATCGCAATATGTGGAGCCTGGGGTTAAAGCAGTTCCTGCCCTTCATTTTCACGATCATTATGATCCTGGCGACCGATCTTCTTGTTGGTGTCACTATTGGGCTTCTGATCTCTTTCTATTATATTGTCAGAAACAATTTCAAGGCGGAATACAAAATCACCGAAACAACGGTAAATAGTATTGACACGTACCTGATTAAACTAAACAGCAATGTTACTTTCCTCAATAAAGTGAACCTGAAAAAAGCCCTCGACCAGATCCCTGAAGACAGTACCCTCACCATTGATGGCAGTGAATGCAATTTCATTGACTATGATATTCTGGAGATTATCAGTGAGTTTGATGAGAAGGCAAGAGAGCGGCGTATCGCGCTCTTCCTGAAGGGAATTGAAAAGGTGAACGTTACTGCTGTGCATTGATAATACTTCTTTAAACCTGACCTGAAGATCGTCAGATCATATAGACTGAAAGTTAGCCAGCTTTAGAAACATTCTCCCTGCAAACTAAAAGCCAAAAATGCTTAACTTGTAACCATAAAAATGTTTCTAAGCAAAAGTTCAGATTGTCTTAACGACATACAGTTTCTTAACGTTCAGCTTTTGTAATTTTATTAAAACAAATCATGAAAACATTAATTGTTCTGACATTGACAAGTTTTTTTGCCTATAAGCAAATGTTTTGCTCTGCCCAGCCTTGTACCATCAATTGTCCTTCCAATATGATAATAAGTGCAGATAAAGGACAGGAAGGCGCCAAAGTGACTTTTCCCGCAGCTACGCCCGTTGGTAATTGCGGTGAAATAAGTTATTCACCCGTTTCGGGTTCTTTCTTTCGGCTCGGCTCGCACAGTATTATTGCCAGTACTGCTGGCGGACAGAAATGTTCCTTCACCATAACTATTACCGATAATGAGCCTCC
>CAZZDQ010000022.1:0-12638 GCA_964652845.1 uncultured Chitinophaga sp. | reverse complement strand
TTTCGGACGGGCCTTCGCCTGCCAGGAGCGTGAGTGAGTTTGCATAAACACTGACCGCTTCCACGTCTTCTCTCGGAAGGCAGCTATCACTTCATATTACTTAAG
This sequence comes from uncultured Chitinophaga sp., assembly GCA_964652845.1. Taxonomy (GTDB): domain Bacteria; phylum Bacteroidota; class Bacteroidia; order Chitinophagales; family Chitinophagaceae; genus JJ008. Next base: position 12,533 of record CAZZDQ010000022.1, on the reverse strand, counting down.
AAATATCAAAACAAACTAACCTTTCAGGTGGAGTGCGCTTAATGCGGCCCAATATTGATTTAATAAAAATTCCTGTCAATCCTTTAGCCTGATCTGGCTGATGCAATTACCATGTTTCGCTTGGGCATCACCAAAATATTTACCCCCGGCATTGATGCCGCTTCCCGCTTCTGAACTGCAAAGCGTTTTTCCCAAAGGCAAAATCGGGACTTTATAATAATTTTCTGAACCGTTAATGTCTACTCTATATGCCCAGTTATACAGGCCAGCATAAGCCATGATGCAGTTCAAGTCACCGCTCTCATCATTTTGAGGAATTCCGATACTCGAAATGGTCTGTCCCCTGAACTGTTCAGTAATGTCTGATCCGTCCTCTGCAAATACATGAACATACGAACTTCCCTGTTGAATATGGTGGTCCGGTTCAAGCGTCGGGTTCCCATGATGTTTGACATCCATCCCATGTGTCAGTTCATGCGCTACGGTATTGGCAATGTTTTCAGCTTCGGTATAGGGCATACTGTAATGGGTCCCGTTCCTCCGGTTTGCATTATTCAATACAGTTATTTGCACCTGGTATTGCTGTTTTATTTTATCTATGTCAATGACTACCCGGAGGCTATTCTTCGGAATCTTTGGTGTGAGATTATAAGGCTGGTTTTCCCCAACGGCATCCTTCGGCAATGCTTCTTTTTCCAGGATTTCAACATATTGCTTATAATCGCTTGCGTAGGAAGAATTATTATTGAGCCTCCTGTCTGCTGAAATTTCTGACTCATCGAAAGGTATCGGTATGACGCCTGTAGCGCTTAGAAACAAACTGATTCCCTGAGAAAAAAGAGAAAATTCATTTTTTTTCATCCTGACGCCCAATTCTTTCTTTTGCGGGTCAAGACGTTTGAATATTTGGTGTGAATTATTACTGATATCTGACTCGCAAATAACCCCCCGGTATTCCTCGTAGGCTGTTAGCCCGTCACCATTATTTGTATTTCCTTGCGATGCTTCTATATCATCTTTGTCGCCCGGTTTCCCGTTTTGTGACAACCATGCAGTAGCTATATTTGAGTTTGGGTCTCTTTTGGGAATTCGTATTTCTGTTTCTCCATTCGGTACGAGCAATCTTCCCTGTATATGCGTATGATGTCCGTCATTCAATATCGCTACTGCTGTGAGCATTGTCCATCCGCCCCCATCATAAGAACCGATATATGCTTTACCGCTTACCCCGTCAGGACTGCTGAGAGAAATGGATTGACCTTCATCCACACTTTCAATATTAGGGAGCGGTAAAAAACGAAGGTCAGGCAATTGATTTGCCCCGGGGCTTAACGGATAATTGATCGTGATCCCAGGTTCTTTTGAAGTGTTATTAAGGCGGAGTTCAAAAGATTCCGCTTTTACATTCAATGGTTTTCTATTTTTACCCTGTAGTTTAAGGTTAACTGTCATCATAGAACCTTTGCTCAATTCATCCCTGCCAGGTACGGGCAGCCATGAATCATAATCCTGGGGAGTGACAATTAATTCAACATCGTTCGGTTTCGATCTTTCCAGGTGCCAGGTGGTGGTGTTGGTCATCGTTCCCTGGGTACCTAACAGGTCTGCCGTTGTAGTTGTACTGCCAGTCAATACATCCATGTTCGAACCGAGTGGCTCTGTAATGGTGATATCAGCATCAGTGCTCTGGTATTCCGCTGTCCCGCCTTCATCTCCGCACGTAGTCCCCTTGCAACCAGGTCCTATGGCTTCAATGTCATAACTGTGCTCCTCTTCATTGATCACAACGGCATGTAATTCCGCTTCACCCGAACCCTGGCAATCCGTTACACAGTGCTTGCCGCCTACGGTGACATCACTATGGAATGTATGGCTGCCCGTTCCTTTATCATCTTTGAATTTCAGTGCTGCTTCGTCGGGGTTTGAAACATCTACATTATCCCGGTACATCGTAGGTAAAGCGTCAACAAATGTCGTCACAATTTCTATTTTGTCGGTGCCGGTCCAGTCAGGGGAAGTGTACTTAATGATTTGCTCCATCGTCACCGTACCTGTCCATCGGGACATGCCGCTGTTATTTTTTTTAACAAAGCTAGTTTTCTTATGACTGCTGGTCAGCAAAATGATTGCACTGCCAAAAAACAGGTATGCCAAAAATTTTTTAATGAATGATTGCATAAGTTTTGATTTATAAAGAGTGCGGAACAACAAAATATAATCGAAGGGTATGAATGACCAGCAAAAATTAAATGACCGGTCACTGATCTTGAGGCAACTGGCTGCCGAGAAACCGAATTTACAGTAATTATATTATTACCTCAAAAAATATTTTTAGATTACAAATTCACACTTGTTTTAAAAAGCTCTTTAGATTCGATAAGTTAGACCTGATTGTTTGTTTTCCCGGAGCAGCTCAATATAATAATTTCTGCAACTTTAAATGGTCAACTTTTGGAGAGCATTACAGCGATATACACAAAAAAACAAACAGCTCCAAAAAAGGAGCTGTTTGCTTCGTTATAAGGCTGATTTGCGTGTTAGTTCCCCATCCAGAAATTCCATAATGTTCCCGCCGCAGTTTGTGCGCTGACATTGAAGATCGACTGACCAAGATTACGTGCATCGATCATTGTCGATGCCCGGTCATAGTGGACCAATTGACTATCGATGAGGTGCTGGCTTTTGTAAGTACCATCGCCGCCGTGATAGGCCGCAACTTCCTGAAACCATGCGGCATTCACATCGCAACCCAGTGAAGCTACTTCACCGAAGGCCCAATTCGTGTTATTGTCCGGGTAAAACATAATTGTCCGAAAGCCGATCGCATTATGTAATCCCTGGAAAACACCCCACCAGGGATTGAATGCATCATAGCCATTGCCGCTTCCACCAGACTCGTTCGCCCGGTCATAAAATGATGGGATCACTTCGCAAGACATGATCACCCATGTAGCCAGCACGCCACCTGCTGCAGCACCGTAGCCCGGATTTCCACCCGTCCCAATGTCGGGCACATACCAAACATCGCTGTTGTTTCTCAATGTTGTATTGATCAGCCAATCGCCATGAGGAACGGTATAAGCCACGTTCACCGCATTCATATAGTATCTCGAAGATGATCCGACCACCTCCCATGGCCATGCTTCGTACCATTGTGTACGTGTGGTTGGTGGAGTAAGACCGGGGATAATTGAGTTGAAGAAGGTGAGCCCGTTCAGGAAAGCATATGACATGCTGATATAGCCGCCATCATTTGGCCAGTCCCGGTTACAATATTCTCCCAATGTGATGTCGTTCGGTGTCGGGCTGTCACCAATTCCATTGCGGGGCAGCTTCGGATCCGGAGTTTTTGCTTTACCGGGCGTTGCTCCTTCCACTTTCCTGGTAAGGTCTGGTATCTCTTCACGGGGCGAAACGATTGGAATAAACCCTGACGCACGGACGGGCGAAATACGCTTGTCGGATGGTTGTACCGTGGCCTCAAAGTGATAAACAGGTTGCAGGAATTCTTTGTTGTTGTCGTAGTATGCAATCTCGATCTTATCCACGACAGCTTCTGTACCTTTTGATCTTACCATGGGCTGCAACTGGCGTATGATCTCGTTACGCACATTCTCCATATTGATCAAAGGTTTCACGCTTTCGGCAACTGTTGCCATACGCCAGCGCCGCACTGCGCCAATGATGGTTCCTTCATTGTTGAATGTAACCACGGCGTGGGAGCCAAGACCATATACCTTGTACCCGCCCGCATAACGTACTGCCGGCACAATCGTCATCATTTGAGTGGGTTCCTTTCGTATCCCGTTGGACTTCGGATTAGCGTTGGCGCCGCCATTAATAGTAATAGCATCTGTCAGCTGCAGACTTGTAGCATCCTTCGGAATGAATCTTTCGTCACTGAATGCTGCACGGGCCAGGGAAACGATACGTTCTGATCCGATATTCTGCATTTTGTCCACTGTCTTTACTACATCAGCCAGGTCCGGAACAAATTCGGCATCACCACTCCTCATATTTATAAATGCGTGAAGACCATTCTCATTACTATTGCCACTTCGTACTATATAGTGTTGCTTGTCCAGGTTGAGCGACGGAAGCCTGGCCTCTTTAAGTTTCTCGTTGAAAAAATCAACAGGAGCGCGGTTTACCGTGAGTTTGTAAATGTTCATGTTTGCAGGGGGTGAAGGGATGTTAACAACGATTCGGATAGGTGGTTGCTGACCCCAATTCAGTTGTTGCGACGACATGTTTGATGTCATCTTCGATCCAGGTTGCTTTGGTGACGGGGTAAACCCCACAAGAAAGACGGTCAGGACCGAGAAAACGATAAGGCGTGATTTTTTGTTCATGACTGGCCTCCTTTTTTTTTATTAAAAATTAAGATTCCTTACATCATAGGTTTTCATTTCTATATAGAGAAATTACGGTGTTTCCCAAAAAGTTTTTATTGAACCAGGTTAATGGGTTTAAGTATTACATCGGGCCTGGAATGCTGAGTAAATTATTTTGGAATTCAAATTTGGGAAAGAAATGGAAAAGAAAAGAAAGAGTTTATACGTAATTTTCATTTTACGTATTTGTACGTCATGCTCAGCTACAGACCTGGTTTCCTGTTGTTACATACATAAAATATTGTCAGGCGTCCCTGCTTCAGGCTGGCCCGGTTCATCGGCGGAAATCAGGTTTTATTAAAAATGGGAGTAGCCCAGGATCAATTAAAATATATAAAAATGAAATATATAGCCGGTATTATCTACGATGAATTTTTTTATTCAATGATGCATAACTTAACGCTGTTTTAGAACCTTATCACAGCTATATCAATGCCTCACCATTATCTTTTGACGGAAGACTTGATCGCCCACCCATATTATTGCATAATAAACTCCTCCTGCCCAGTTAGCCAAATCATCAAGCTGGATGAGATTGGACCCTTTATTTACAATTCTCTTCTGATACATTATTCTATTACCCGTAAAATCATATATTGATATCTGAACGATATTATTATCCACCGTTGCGTTCACCTGCACCTGAATCACATCACTTGTCGGATTAGGAAACAGTACAACGCTGGTTATATCTTCTGTTTTTGCAGATACCCTTATTACTGCGCTATACCGGGTCAGCCCGTCATTTTCCAATAGTTTTATCCGGTAATACTGTGGCTGGGTCGCCGGTAACGTATCAATAAAAAAGTAATCTGTTGGTACCTGATAAGTTCCCGTTGCCATCACTATTCCAACTGAATTGAAATAAATTCCATCCCCGCTCCGTTCCACTTCAAAATGATCCACCACCTGGTTGTTAAGAACCTTCCAATCAAGCTTTATAACTGATGGATTTAAAAACGAAGCAGTAAGCCCAAAAAGATTATTCTGCAGTGCTCCACAGTTGAGAATTGGAAATATTTGGATGGTATCGCTTGCATACAGGGAACAGCCAGCCTGGAGGTATTGCTTCACGATGTATACACCGGGCGTATCAACGTCAATGAACGTACCAACAGGCGGCGAAGTGAGGATATGACCGTTCGTCGTTGACCATTGATATAAAGAAGTGGAAACGGGATTCGTTACATAAATGCGTGCAATATTTTGTGTAAGACATATATAAGGATTATCTGTTGCTATTCTCACACCTGGTGCCAATGACATGTCAAGCGGTGCCACAAAATCTTTCAGTTCTGCCGTGAAAGAGGCTGATGCACGCGTTTTTATCACCAGCCGGTGAAATGGCGCCCCGCAAATATCACCCCCAATCTGAGTGGCAGGATCCAGTCCCAGTTTGCTGAGATTTACAGAAAATTCCATAAACTGATCTTTTATATAGATAGGGGTAATAGAATTATTCTGCAGCACTAATTGAAAAGGCCCGGCCCACACATTATTTGCAGAACCCAAGCCGGTATAAAATGCTCCTGATACTTTTGGTAAAATGCTCGCATAGCCATAGGCTGGGCTTGCAGTAGCTCCGTCAAAGGATCCGCTCCAGTTAAATTCTGCGGGTGTTACGGTTCTCCAGGTAGTGCTGTCCACCCATAGCCTGGCTTCAATATTGGTGAGTACAGAGCTCTGATATTGGGCTGAAAAAATGACATCGCCGGGTTTTGTTACATTTCCTGCAGCATCAAACTGCCACCTGGTGTGGCCGGCATCAGGTCCATATCCATACCATTTAAAGGAAGCCTTGTCATAATAAATATCTGATTGATACATTTCAAAATCAAAATACCGGTCGCCGGTTGTATTATCGAGTGACATTCCGCCAAACATCCAGAGCGAGTCAGTATTATTTGGCCCGGCCCGGCGGATATGCATGAATACATCGAGAATATCATTTTTATCAGGAATATTTTGAATGGCGCCGCTCCAGTCAGCAGGACTCATTCCGTTTTTATTGGAGCCCGCAGCAAACACGGTTGAATCGTTACCATGGTAATCTCTTACCCACAACGCCTCCATCCAAAGCCTGTTATTAACGATTGAAAAGACGGGCCTGTTCATTTTCCGAAACAGTGTAGCCATTCTCCTGGGCCATGGAGATATATCGGAAGCATAGCCGGCTATTATACCCGCTGCACCCGTGGTATCAATGACATATTTCCCTGAAGTGTCTGTGGCAATAAGGTTAAACCAGTCGTCATTAGCGGTTTGTACCAGTCCATTAAAATAATTAGCTCTCAGGTCTGCATCTATTCCAAATCTTGCTTTAATGACCGGCGTGGTGATTTGGGCTTTTGCGTAAAGATTGCAGGCCATAAATACCCATAGTAAATAGGATCTCATAGGGCAGGATTTAAAAAAAATTTTTGAACAGTACAGGATATAATTTCTCTTTACAGAGTGAGACTTTCTACCCTTAGTGCTGTACAATATGAACCGTTTCTACATCTGAAAATATACATCCACCCCCTGTCATGGAAGCCATGGCCTGATAACTGACAAATCCCGGAGAAACTGTATTTTCTGTATAACTGTAAGAGTGTGCACCCGTACAGGGCATATAAGTCATTTCTGCCCATTCAGCATACGGGTCTGAAGGATCTTCGTATGTTCTGTATACAGCAAACCCGGTTACGGAAGATGGCGTGGTATTGGTCATCCACATGAATGTAATACCCTGTCCCTGCCTGTGCGCATGCGAGAATGAAAAGACAGGATTTACTGCAGTCTTTTGTTTATCTGATACCGGGGATTTTTCAGGTGAAATTTCTCCTGTAGTGATAAAAAAAAGAGTCAGCAATACAGGATAAGAAATAATTTTTGAATTCATAAAATATAAATTTTATACCCCAAACTTAGGTGTTCATGGGGTGGTCAACAAGGTCAATTATACTTAGCATTTATTGACCGGGCCATGCCAAAACGGAAATGCCTTGCTTCTCGTTTTAAGAAGTAATTATACCCGGTCTGTTATATGAATATCGCAGAAGAATTTCTCACGTTTTCATTGTTGACGGATTATCAACACACTATTTTTCAGTATCGAAAGATTACCAAGAACTTTGTGAAGATTTTGTGCGTGTCGTCAAAACAATTTGAACTTTTCCTTAGAGACAGTTTTGTATACCGTCAGCCCAACTGAAAAGAGGCAGTATTATAAAACTATGAAGGGAATAGATAAATGAATAATTACTTGAATAGTTTGCTAAGAGTATCTTCAAGTTCAGCACCTTGTATATCTCGAGCAATAATCTTACCTTGGGGATCTACTAAGAAATTAAAGGGTATTGAAGTCACGAAATATTGTTTAACTACTGAATTGTCCCAATACTTAAAATCTGTCAACTGAGTCCAGAAGAGGCCGTCTTGCGCTATTGCTCTTAGCCATTTTTCACGGTCACCTTTCATCTCAAGGGCAACACCTAAAATTGTAAACCCCTTGTTCTTATATTTAGCTAGTACGTTGATCAAATTGGGTGCTTCCTCACGGCATGGCCTACACCAACTAGCCCAAAAATCCACCAACACATACTTTCCCCTAAAAGATGACAATGATATGGGCTTCCCTTTTGTATCAAGCATTGTAAAATCAAGTGCTTGTGTCCCAACGGCTGTTCTTTTTGATCTCTCCAATTCCTTTTCTAATTGGATTGCTGATTGCAACTTTTTTGCGATAGGGGATAATTGAGAAAATAATTTCTCCATTCTTTCTGGATCAGTGATGTTGCTTTCGGTTATTTGCTTCAATGCATAGACTCCTACTGCAGAGCTGAGATGTCTTAAGATAAAAGGAATATAAACGCTGTCTATGATTTCGCTTTGGAGTACTTTGTATTCAGATCCAATAAGAGCAATCCCTCCTTTATCGTGATTACTTGAGTATGCTATCAACGAATCGGCGAGATTCAGTTTCTTTTTGTCATATTTTTTTCCCATTCGTTTCAATTCCACAAATTCATCTGCTTCAGCCGTGCCTCCAACCGTTGCAAGTTCTAAAATAGTTGTAGCTGTTACTGTTGTTTTCCCTGACGCTAGAAAGAATACAAGTGACGACTTCAGTCCAGGGCCAAATAAATAGCAATAGATTGTAGCCTTGGAAGGCTCATGGATTTTTCCAGCAAAGGAAAATTTACCACCAGTCATAGATGCGCTATCAAAATGAGTAATTATTTTCTGATGGGAATAAGACGTGTATTCTAAATATACCTTTTGGTCTTTACCCGCAAGTACCAAATCACCTTCAACCATAAATTGGTTGCTTTGGTTCTGTCCGTAAACTGTTATTGGTAATAGAAGTATGAGCAATTTTTTCATGAGCTAGTCATTTATTTGTTTAATTTGGAGTGTAACCCGTCAGCACAATCTGGACTTAAAGTTATGAAAAGTGGTCGTTTGCATGGTGAAAGTCAATTAGAACTGGGCTTACCTGCAGGTAGGTGTTTTTGATGGCCAGGAAAGGACAACGGGTTTTTTTACGTTATCTATAAATTAGCCCAATTTTTGAGGTATCCTTAATTATTATATTAGGCATAATATCGTCATTTGTAAATGGTATCCCGTCAAACCCTTTTGAAAACAAATAATATTTATTTCCCGATAACCTATAATAATAATTCTTATCTAATAAATTTGGATTTACGTCTTGTAACGGGTCATATAGATCTAAATGAGAACTGATTTTCTTAAGCATTTGGAGGCTATCTGGATAATTCCCGAAGTCTAATTTATAAAATTCAATTTCTTTTACCAATGAAGTCATTGTATTTTGAGCCATCATAATTCTAGCTTGATCAAAAGATCCCCTGTGAGTTGCTTTATAATTTAGAACGGCAATACCAATAATTGTGGAAATGATTCCAATTATCCCAATTGCGATATAAGGTTTTTTATTTCGATTATAGATTCCATAAAGAATTAAACCTAACCCTAAAACGCCTCCTAAAATTGGAAGCAAGCAAAGTAATAGGAATAAAATTAATCTTGGAGATCGAAAATCATTAAAAAATTTCATAATTTTTCTACATCATTTCCAAAAATGCTAATACTACTTGTATGCCGTCAGCACAAGGAGACAGTTCGGCGAAGAAAACAAAAGTCTTTTAATATCACTTTTATTTTTTCTTACAATAAGGTATAAACTCTTGTGTATAGCAAGCATTATCCGTTTTAAACAAACCTTTTTCAAATGCATTTTTATGAAGTCCTGGTAACTTCTTAAATCTTTTCTTTCGAAGTCTATCTACCTTCCTGAGAGTTATAAAATCGTAGGTACCACTTAACATCATTACAACCTCTACTTCATCACATTTATCCACAAGCTCTATAGTTGTTGGATCTAGTCCGACATCCTTAAGTAATATTTTTTTCACGGAAACAGGGATATCTATTTGGAAAAAACCGTTTAAATCTGTTCTGCCAACCACAACTGTGTCATTAACCATAATTGGAACTCCAATCAAAATATCAAATTGATTAGAAATCACTCTTCCTTTAATAGTTTTATTCTGAGAATAAAGGCTATATGTTGAAACACTGAATGCAATAAAAATGATTAATAATTTCTTCATTTTATTATCATTCTTTATTTGGTATATATGTATACCGTCATCACAATCTGGACTGTAGGGTTATTCCCCGATACAGAATATACCATCAATGTGATTTGTAAATGGTTATACAATTATGGTAACAGATTAGTAACACGATTTGTGGTGCCAAAAGGAAACATCGGTAAATAAAGCAGCAACTGGATTTTCTAGTAATAAAGTGTTTATAATTGAGTGATGCGATTTTAATTTAATATCATTTCCCTTACACACGTTTATGAAATTCATTTTATTTTTGTCCAAATATTTGTAAACCCAGTTGCATCATGATACATCTTTAGTTTATCTCCCTCAATGTTGATATGGATGATTTCATTATTTGCTTTACCAGATTTTTGACATGGATCTCCATCTCCTAATTTTATATTTTCGATTATGAGTTGACCTTCATCTATAACATAGTCAAAGCTTTCACAAGTAAGTATATCGGAAATAAACTTGCCTGATCCATTCCCCGAAAAATGATAAGTATAACTATTCCATTTCCAATCACCAGCAAGTCTGTCAGAAAACAGATCAAGTTCAGAATTATTTTTCAATTCGGAAACTTCATCTGGATCTATTTCTTTCGGAGCATCAAAAATACTATTAGCATGAAAGCGTACGCTTTGCCCGGAATCTAAAGTAAAAAAAGCTGCCTGTACTATGTTCTTAATTGTATCAGGCCTAATTTCAAGACTCCCATTAAAAAGTGTAATAATTCCGTCTCCGTTTTTAAAAATATTTATTTGAAAATCTGTACCTCGGATGCAAATCGCTGCTACGGGTAATCTTATTTTCACATTTGAAGGTTCATGTCTGTGACTTGTGCTGGTTATCATACGGAAAGTTCCTTTTATGAGTCTCAAAAACACACTTTTTACACCATCATTGGGGTCATAAACAAATTCATCTAATACCATATCAGACTTTGGTCCTAAGGTAAAAACTGTTTCATCAAGCAACATTACCTGTAAACCGCCATTTTCGCTTGTAGTCACATGGTCATTCAAATAAATAGGCGTCCCCGGTTTTATAATTCTCCCTACTCCCCCCGGTGCTTGGGCCATCACAGTGCCTTTGATATTCGCACAAACCCCAATTCGTGGTGTTGTGGAAATGACATTTTGCTTACCAGCGTCAGATAAATGATTGCAACAAGCAATTGGCTTTAAAATATTACTTTCATTTTGGAAACATTTGGGAGCGAGGATATGCAATTGCGCAAGCAATGCTCTTATTCGTTCCCATCCATTGTTGATTTGGGATTGTAATAAAATTCCTTCCTTATTGGCCTTATTTGCCGCAATAGCATGCGGATCTCGATATTTTTTTGCCTGATTAAAATTGGTTATATCTTTTGTATCATATTCCTTCTTTAACTTTGAGCATTCATTGTCATCTGCAGCGCTTTTTTCACCAGAACATCTGCCATCCAAAATGCGTTGTAAATGATCATGTTGTTCCTGGTACCATCTGACGTAAAACTCTACCAATTTCTTATGGTAATTATAATTGGAAAATTTGTCCTGATACTGAATTTGGAGATGCTGAATGGAATTCATTTCGCTATTAATTGATTCCACCAATTTATCAATGCTTTGTGTTTTACTGACACTAGATAAAGTCAAAATGAATACACAGATTAATGTATGTTTCATAAAATCTTGTTGCGTTATAAGAATTAGATTTTATCTGAATCTATAAGGCGTTGTTATCGCAATACTAATATCTTTCTTTTCCTTCATCTTATAGAATTAAGATAGTATCTTTTAGTGATCACAAAAAAGCGGATTATTCATTTATTTTTCTATGACAAATCATTCAAATAAAGCGGATAATATCGATTTATTCGGTAATTACCCAAGGGCCTGTTTGAATTAGCTGTGTGCATTTGTTGGTAGATACTGTTGTTTGCTTTAACCAAGAACCAATATGGTCTCTTACTAAAGAAATAATAATTACCGTATCTGGATGATTTGGGAATATTTTCATCCCCTTTCCCCAAATCGAATACTCGCATCCACATGATGGCCTGATATTAAAATCGGAAATAGTATCCCCCAGGCTCTCAAATAAAAATATCGATTTTATTTTTTGAAATCTTTGTGAAACTATATGGGTTGGATTTAAACATGTAATTTTCATACATTCCCTTGGAGGTTTTCTATCAAAACCGAACAAAATCAGAAAATAAATTATTGAATATATTTTATTCATCAATGTACTAAATAAATAATTGTACTTGTAAATCTTCAGCGATTTTTGGACTAAACGTTAACTAACGTATAATATAATTTCGATTGTTACAGTGTTTCATAATATATATATATTCGAAAATAACAGATGTAGTCCTACTTCCCGATACAAAACTTACTGAATATATAATCCAGCTGGTCCTCCGTCGTGATCTCCCCGATGATCGTACCCAGCCAATGCATGCAATTGCGGATGTCCACGGCGAGCAGGTCACCGCTCAATTTCTTATCAAGTCCCTCTT
>CAZZDQ010000021.1:0-42273 GCA_964652845.1 uncultured Chitinophaga sp. | reverse complement strand
GGATGTATTGCAGGCACAGCCCTATAATACAAACGCCGCCATTAAACTTGCTCTCTCTCCATCTGAGCATCAGCAAACCTTCTTTGTAAAGCATGGGGACCTGCTTTCAAAAATAATGACAGGTATGAGTGTGTTGCTTTTTTTATTGACAGTAATAAAGAAATTTTTCTATAGAAAAAAAATATACCAAACCACCTGAAATGAAAAAACTTATAATCGCCCCGATAAGGTTTTCTATCCCTGCTATATTGCTGCCTTTACTGGTAGTCATTATTCTTTGTTCCTGCGCAACTCAATTTGACAAAATGATAAGCAGGTATTATAACCATGAGTTACCTGTACTGGATAAAAAGAAAAAGAATGAGATCCAGGTCCACCCCGCAGCCAGTAATATGCCCGCGGGCATTTCGCTGACACAACCGCAAAAAATACATTTTGTTCCCATTGTCTTATATTGGAAATGGGATGGGAAAAGGCTGACCACCCTAAATTCAACAATCCCTTCCGTTTATTTTACTAATACAGCCAGCAGCTATACCAATAAGCGGTTATTGGATAAGATCGCCGGTAAAAAACTTGAACTGAGCATTGATAAAACGCCCGTTTCGTTCATATTGAATGACAAGGAAAGGATGATCTTTCCCCTATTCGGCTGGCAACAACTCTGGTTCTCGCCGGATCAAAATAACCTTGTTGTTTCTTATAAACTTTCATCCGGTGGCAATATTGAAAAGAGCGGAACAGTCGAAGTAAAAAGCATCTTTTCATCGCAGCCCTTGCACTATCTTGAATCCGGCAGGAAAGCTATTGCAAAATACCTGGACGATTTTGAAGCCAATATGAAGATCATGAGCAAGGATATCATGAATAAACTGGCTGATGAATTGTAGATCAAGGCAAAACAAATACTTCTCCTGTTTATATAAATATTATCCTCTGTTTCTTTCTGCCCTTTTAACTTTGCAGCTCAATAATTCACTATGGCCCTACTCCGGTTAGAGCATCTTAAAAAGTATTTCGCCACTCAGAAAGCTGTGGATGACCTCAGTATGTCGGTGGATACGGGTAATATATTCGGGTTGCTGGGCCCCAATGGGGCAGGGAAAACCACGCTGATCAGGATGATCACAGGCATTTTCTACCCGGATGAGGGTACAATTATTTTCGATGGCAAAAAATTCGACCCGCTTAATGATGTGGCAAGGATCGGTTACATGCCGGAGGAAAGGGGCCTGTATAAAAAAATGAAGATCGGTGAACACGCGATGTACCTGGCACAACTGAAAGGGATGCATCATAAAGAAGCCCTTCAAAAGATAAAACAGTGGTTCATCCGTTTTGAGATGGAGACCTGGTGGAACAAGAAAGTGGAGGACCTCTCTAAAGGGATGAGCCAAAAGCTTCAGTTCGTGATCACGGTACTGCACAATCCCAAACTCATTATCCTGGACGAGCCCTTCAGCGGACTGGACCCGGTGAACAGCAACCTGATCAAGGATGAAATATTCAACCTTGCGCAGAACGGAAGCACCATCATATTCAGTACCCACCGGATGGAACAGGTGGAAGAGATCTGCGACCACATCGCCCTGGTGAACAAGGGTAAAAAGATACTCGACGGAACGGTGAAACAGATCAAACAGGATTTCAAGGAAAATCTTTTCAGTATCGGCGGGCAAAATATTCCTGACGGCCCCGATTCACCCTATGAGCATGTCGGTACAAAGAACGGTGCCTTCGTGGTAAGGATCAAAGACGGGCAAACGCCCAATGAAGTACTTCAATACCTGCTGCAGCAGGGAACGGCTGTCCATTCATTCAATGAGATCCTTCCTTCCCTGAATGATATATTCATCAAACTGGTGGAAGGCACGCCTACTTCCCGGCAATTTCAAACCGTAAAATCATAGGATGAACCTTTAATAATATTTTATGTACAAGATCCGGCTGATCATACAAAGAGAATACCTCACCAAGATCCGTAAAAGGACATTTATCATCAGCACAGTGCTGTTCCCGCTGCTTTACCTTGGGCTTATCCTGGGTGCCGGCTATATCACCGCCAAAAGCGGGAAGGAACTGAGTGTCGCCCTCATCGATTCATCAGGCCTTTTCACCAAAGAGGACATCGCGGCTGCCAATACCGCAGACAGTTCAAGTTCAATCACCCTGGTCAGCTATTCACCTGACAGCCTAAATAAATTACTTGAAAAGAAAGCCTATGATGGTTACCTGGTTATTCCCTCCGCCGCTGCCTGGGATAAGCCATTGAATACTGTTTCCCTCAATATGAACAAAACCATGAGTATGGAAGGCTCCCTTCCCATACAGACCAAGATCAGTTCGATATGGCGGAGTATCAAGAATGAAAAGCTGGGCATCGATGAAGAAAAGAAAAAGATTCTTGAACAAAGCAATATCACGGTGATCCCGCATAATTTAAAAGATATAAAAGCCAATTCCGGTATTGCTACGGTGATCGGTTCGATATCCGCCATCCTGATCTATATTATCCTGATCCTTTACGGCTCCCAGGTCATGATGGGCGTGATGGAAGAAAAGACGAACCGCATTGCGGAAGTGATCGTATCCTCCGTGAAACCTTTCCAGCTGATGATCGGTAAGATCATCGGGATCGGGCTGGTCTGTTTGACCCAGATCTTATTATGGATAGCATTTATCTTCCTGATCTATAATATCACGGCTGCCGCCGGTAAAAGCAATACAGTGAACCAGATCGTAGGCGGCGTGCAGGATGTATTCAGCCAGGCAAATTTCACTCTTCTCCTGACCTTTTTTGTGCTTTACCTGATCAGCGGATTCTTCTTTTATGCATCCCTTTTCGCTGCCATCGGCAGTGCAGTGAACGAAGACATGCGTGAAGCCCAATCCTTAAGCTTTCCCCTCATGATGCCAATTATCTTTTCCGTTGCCATCATGAGCGCCGTATTAAAAGATCCTTCGGGACCGCTGGCATTCTGGGGAAGCATCATCCCCTTCTCATCGCCGATCATTATGATGGTTCGATTGCCCTTTGGCGTTCCGAGTACCGTGCCCTGGTGGCAACTCGGGCTTTCCATGGGCATATTGGTGGGCGGATTTATTTTCACCACCTGGTTTGCAGGCAGGATCTACCGGACCGGTATCCTGATGTATGGCAAAAAGCCCAGCTGGAAAGAACTGATCAAATGGGCTTTCAGGAAATAAAAATTATTTTTATTTAATTTTATTGGTTATTTTACTTTCCCGGATGTTGTCTTACTGCTGAAACTTGTTCTGTTTTCAGTAAAGAGCATTCAATAAGTCACCACTAAACTTAACCATATGCACAAAAAAACAACCCTGCTGCTGCTTGCGGGATCGATCGTAATCTTATTTGTTCAGTTCAATTGCCAGTCCGGTGGTAATTCTTCCGGAAAATCCACTTCTTCTTTCGGCGGATTTGAAACCCAGGTAAAATGGGGGGAACATATTGTCACCTCCTCCTTCTGCTCAGATTGTCATACCCCAAAAAAAATGACAAATATGGGGCCGGTTGATGATACTACACTTTGGCTATCAGGCCATCCTTCAGCTATACCTTTGCCGGATGTTGACCGTAAAATGCTTGAATCCAAAGGCATGGCAGCTACCAATACACAAACATCATGGATCGGGCCCTGGGGTGTATCTTTTACTGCTAACCTGACCCCGGATTCAACCGGCATCGGTCTTTGGACAGAGGACCAATTCCTAACCTGTATTAAGGAGGGCGTTTCACATGGGATAAAAGGGAACCGTCCTTTATTGCCACCTATGCCCTGGCCCAGTTTCAGGTTAAGAACGGATGATGAGTTGAAAGCCGTATTCGCATATTTAAAATCAATCAAACCTATACATAATGTCGTACCGCAACCCTTGCCGCCGGCTAATATGCAGGGTGGTGGTCCGAAATGATGACAGCTCATTCTTAAAACCCGGTGATGATCACCGGGTTTTTTTTCTATCCATTGGATGATATTTTTCCGGTATCAATACTTTGTTCGGTTATTTCAGGTATTCAGAAAGATAATCCGTGACTTTCTGGTATAAATGTGCCCGGTCCTTACCAAGCACATTATGTTCATGACCGGGATAAATCATATAATCCACCTGCACGCCCGCATCTACACAGGCTTTCACGAATGCCACTGAATTTTCCTGCACCACTACCGGGTCCTGCAAACCATGGATCAATAAAAGTTTCCCTTTGAGTTTGCCGGCCTGTTTGATCAGGTTCGTAGCTTCATAACCGGCCGGGTTTTCCTGGGGTGTATCCATATACCTTTCTCCGTACATGATCTCATAGAATTGCCAGTTCATCACCGGTCCGCCGGCCACCGCCGCTTTGAAAACTTCGGGGTGATTGAGCATAAAATCAGTGGTCATGAATCCTCCATAGCTCCAGCCGAATAATCCCATCCTGCTTTTATCCACATAAGACCGGCCAGTGAGATCATTCATGGCTGTTACCAGGTCTTCCATCTGAACTTTCCCATGTTCCCTGAAGATTGATTGTTCAAATGCTTTGCCGCGGTTATCGCTGCCCCTGGTGTCGACGGTGAATACGATATACCCTCTTTCAGCCATATACTGGAACCAGTAATCAGCAGCTCCTCCGTTCCAGTTGTTCAGTACAAGTTGTGCATGCGGTCCTCCGTACCAGTAGACGATCACAGGGTATTTCTTATCCGGGGAAAACCCTGCCGGTTTAAATAAACGGCAAAACAGGCTGTCGCCCTCATTATTTTTTATGGTAAACAGGGAAAGTTCACCCGTATTGTAATCTTTCAAAGGATCCGCGGCTTGTAACAGAATTTTTGGCTTTGATCTCGGCATATTTTGTTCGTCGATCAATTGCACTGTCCTGGGATTCGTAGTGGTGCTGTATACATCCAGCACCATGGAGCCGTCGGCACTTGCCTGGGCATTATGTACGCCCGGAACCGGTGAAAGCGGACTGGTGATCCCTGATTTCATGTTCAGTCCGTATAAATTCCTGTTCACAGGCGATAAACCCGTTGACACATAAAAAAGGTTTTCTCCCTTCGTATCAAAGCCTTTTACTTCCAGCACTTCCCAGTTACCTTTTGTAAGCTGCCTGATCATTTTCCCGCTGGTATCATAGAGATACAGATGATTCCAGCCATCGCGGTTACTTTGCCAGATGAACTGGGTGGGGTTATTCTTCACAAAGAGCATGGGCACGAGGGGTTCTACATATTTATCATCCTTTTCTTCAAATAATGTTTTCAAAAAGTTTCCGGTCGCAGCTTCATATTCATTCAGCCACATATGGTTCTGCTCCCGGTTCAGGACTGCAATAAACACATACTTATCATCGGGGCTCCAGGCAATATTGGTGAGGTATTGCTCGGCCGGCTCTCCCGTTTTTAGCCAAATGGTTGATCGGGTTGCAGTATGATAAATGCCCACCGTAACATGATGGCTTTTGTCGCCTGCCATCGGATATTTGATCAGTTCCACTTTTGCCGGACGTTCTGTCCAGTTGATGATGGGATAATCAGTGACCATCGATTGATCCATCCGGTAAAAAGCCAGGTGTAAGCCGTCATTACTCCAGAATGTACCCTTTGTGATACCGAATTCCTCCCTGTGCACGGAAGATGCATAAACAATGTCCTTGCTTCCGTCGGTGGTCACCTGTACAGGCGCATTATCAGCCCTGGAATCATCACCTGTTTTGGTATCGGCCAGGTGTGCAACGAATAAATTATGATTATCGAGGTAGGCAACATATCCCTTTTTGCTCTCCTCAGCATTTTCTTTCCCCGCGAGCACTTTGGGCAACAGCATCCGGTATTCACGCAACCCGGGGTCCAGCATTATTTTATTGCTGTTCACTGTCATTACCCAGCCTTCTGATAAGAACCGGATGGTTGGCATGGTTGTAACGGTATCCAGCCCCGCCGACTTCAAACGGTTATTCAGTCCTGCAAGTGTTAAAAAAACAGTATCGGTTCTCATTTTACTGTTTCCGCGCATCCATGTATCAGCTCCTTTGTCTTTTTTAATATATACATAATCATTGGTAGCGCCATAGAATTGCAGTTGAGCGAGATTTTCAGGGGCCAGTGTGGTCCTGGCTTTGAGCATGGCATCTTCCATTGTCAATAATTTCTTTTGGCCATCACTTGCATAAGAGATGACCATGAGCAGCATAAGGAAATAATTCTTTTTCATTCAAGGGATTTAAAAACAAATGTATTGAATAGAGGGAAACAGTAAAGTTCTCTTCTTCGTTGATGACAAGAACCCAAACGGTACTCTATTTGAAATAACTCTTAAATGCTTCTGCCAGGCGGGTAAATTCCTTTTTGACCTGGTTCATACCGATGAGTCCGCCGGACATACCGGTGGAGTCGCGGTGAAGCATGACGGAGATCAGGTCGCCTTCCTGTTTGATGGTGACCGACTGCTTATTATACTTTGAAAAGGCGCCGAAAATGATCCGCAAGGCGCGGCTGCCCCTTTCATAGATCTTTATTTCCCCTTCAGATGGTTTTGGCCAATACCCTTCCGACTGAAAAAAGAGGTTCATTTTATTTTCCAGTTCTTCTTTCGTACAGCCGGTGAAGTTGTAAATGACGCGGTCGTTTGCGAAATCTGCTACGGTTATTTGCATGGTGAAGTTTTTTTTGAACTGGTCTGACCAATAAATTTATACAATATGATCAATAAATTTCTGTTCCACTAATTTATGAGAATTTTCAATAAATTTCTTTTCTTTAAAATCGCAGTATTTGACTGCCATTTCTTTACTGCAGAAATCATCATTTCGCAGGCCAGCATAGTCTTTAAAAGATGAAAACTCCCAGTCTTCGAGCCTTTTAATGAGCCTTGCTTTAAGCGGGTTCTGATGTATATATTTAAAACAATTGATATAATAATCCTGTATAACTATCGGGCTGCCTGGTTTGATTGGAATATCTGTAAGGCATATCGCTTTTGTTTTCTGCCTGAAGAGTGAGCCTGTTTTATCGTATAAATTATTAAAGATCCTCGCATATCCGCTTAAAAGTTTTCTGATTCCATTCGTAATAGGATCCAAATAATTTCCGCCCTGCCTGATGATCTTATTGCATCTTTCATCCGTTAGGATCAAGAAATGAAAATGATTTGACATCAGGCACCAGGCAATTGTCGAAGCAATATTGGTAAACAATCTTTTATATAAATTTAAAAAAGTCAGGTAATCCTTATTCTGATAGAAAATCGTCTGCCTGTTATTACCCTGATTAAAGACATGATATATACGACCAGGTTGAAATTTCATCTTAAAAATATCTTCTTTTAACCCGGTCAGACGGAAACCGTCAGACCGGATTTGGACTACCTTTAATTCCTTACCGGTTTGCCGCCCTTTAGCACACTTTGTATCCTTTCCAGGGTTTTCTTTTCGCCGCATAATGAAAGAAATGCCTCTCTCTCCAGGTCAAGCAAATATTGTTCGGACACGGGAGTTGGTTCACTCAGGTCGCCGCCGCACATCACATAAGCCAGTTTTTTTGCTACCACCACATCATGGTCAGTGGCATATCCTGCCCGCCACATACCATTGATCCCTGCGTATAAAGCACCCAGGGCCGAGCGTCCAAGCACTTTAATATCCTTTCGCTGAACGGGTGTTGTATAACCGTTTTCATATATCTCGATGATGGATCGTTTCGCCTCAGCAATCCTCCTGTCCATATTCATGACGATCTCATCATGCCCTTTCCTGTACACACCAATATTAAATCCTTCTTGTGCTGAAGTGCCTACTTTGGCGGTTGCGATAGTGAAAAACCGGTTTTTCAGCGTAATGGTCTCGGGTTCGTCTTCATGCATCTCATCCGATGCACGCAGGGTGAATTCCTTTGTACCACCCCCTCCGGGAATCAGCCCAACCCCCAATTCGACCAGGCCAGTATACGTTTCTGCCGCCGGGCAGCATTTATCTGCATGCAGGCTTAATTCACAGGCTCCACCCAGCGCAAGGCCATGTGGCGCCACAACAACCGGGATCGAAGAATACCTGGCCCGCATCATGGTATTCTGGAATAAACGGACCGCCATATCCAGCTCGTCATATTCCTGGTCAATGGCAAGCATGAAGATCATTCCCACATTGGCGCCTGCTGAAAAATTGGCTCCTTCATTGGCAATGACAAGGCCTTTATAATCTTTTTCCGCTTTTTCAATAGCTGTCAGCATTCCGGATAAAACATCACCGCCGATACTTCCCATTTTAGTGAACCATTGCAGGCCCAGCACATTATTGCCGAGATCATAGAGCCGGCAACTGCCATTCTTCCAAATTATTTTATCTGCGAAATTACTCATGACGATGAAAGCGCCTTCATCACCGCCACCCTGAGGAGAGGTATAACTCCCTTTTAACGGAGAATAACATAAACGTTTTCCCGCTTCTGCCTTATAAAAAGACTTTATTCCTTTTGTGATCATCTCATCCACCCAGGCGGCTACCGGATATCCGGCATCCCGCATCGCTTTCACTGTCTTCTCAACACCCAACACATCCCAGCTTTCAAATGCCCCGATCTCCCAGCCAAAACCCGCCATCATGGCATCATCCACACGGTATATTTCATCGCTGATCTCGGGAATACGATGAGAGATATAAGAAAACAGTGCATAATGAAATCGGCGGTAAAATTCACCTGCTTTATCCTGGCCCGCAACCAGCATTTTCAATCTTGCGGAAAGATCATCGACAAGCCTGGCTGCTTCCAGGGTTGCAAATTTTGGCTTTTGCCTCGGTTTATATTCCATGCTTCCCAGGTCCAGTGAATAGATCTCTTTTTCACCTTTGGGAGATGAAGGCATCTTTTTGAAGAAGCCTTGTCCTGTTTTATCTCCCAGCCAGTTATTGGCCACCATTTTATCCAGCCAGGAAGGAATTATAAAAAGATCCCTTGCTTCATCCTTTGGACAATTATCATACACTCCTTTTGCTACTTTGACCAGGGTGTCGATACCTACCACATCTGCTGTGCGGAATGTTGCTGATTTCGGCCTGCCGGCAACAGGGCCTGTGAGTGCATCCACTTCATCCACGGTGAGGCCCAGTTTGTCCACCAGGCTGAAGATGGACATGATACCGAAAACACCGATCCGGTTGGCAATAAATGCGGGAGTGTCCTTGCATAATACGGTTGTTTTCCCAAGATATATATCCCCATAGTTCATCAGGAAATCAGTGATGGCCGGATCCGTATAAGGTGTGGGGATTATTTCCAGCAGTCTTAAATAGCGTGGCGGGTTAAAAAAATGTGTGCCGCAAAAATGTTTTTTGAAATCATCGCTCCTCCCTTCCGCCATCAGGTGGATGGGAATACCCGATGTGTTGGAGGTGACAAGGGTACCGGGCTTTCTGAATTTTTCCACCTGTTCAAATACCTTTTGTTTGATGTCCAGCCGCTCCACAACCACTTCGATCACCCAATCGCAGGCGGAGATATCCTTCATATTGTCGTCAAAATTGCCGGTCGCGATCTTTTTCACTACATCTTTCGTGAAAACAGGTGAAGGGTTACTTTTTATAGCCGCTGCCAGCGAATCGTTGACTATCTTATTCCTCTCAACCGGTTTTGCACCTGCAGGCAGATCCTTGGGTACAATGTCCAGCAATAAAACCTCAACCCCTATCCCTGCAAAATGACAGGCGATCCTTGATCCCATGACCCCGCTGCCTAAAACGGCAACTTTTTTTATGATACGATTAGACATAGAAAATTTTAGTTAGTTATGCAACTAATTGAATGCCGAAGTTAGGTGATTTTACCAAAGAAGGAATTGAAGAAATACTTATTCCCCCGTCATTACAAAGGCTCCCCAGTAATAAGGATGAATGTATTTTTCTTTGATCGTTTTTTGTGCAAATAAAAAGGCTGCTGCCTGGTCTTTTGTTTCAAGATATTTATCATAGAAAGCGATCATAAAATCCCTGGTGGCATTGTCATCCACTTTCCAAAGACTGGTCATGATGTTTTTAGCTCCCGCTGCGCGGAATGCACGCTGTAACCCATAAACGCCTTCTCCCGCATCGAGGTATCCAAGGCTGGTCTCACAGGCCGAGAGAATCACCAGTGATGTATTTGCGAGGTCAAGGTTCTGGGCTTCATAAGCTGTCAGGATGCCGTCATAGGTGTCCGGGAACTGGCCACTGCTGTAATAATTGACCACCCCGGATAATAATAAACCAGAATTGGCCATGGCATTGAATACGCGGTAACCTTCCGTGGCATTGTCCCCTGCCGGCGACCAGTAACCATGTGTAGCGATATGCAAGATAGCCGGGCTGTGTAATTTGTAAAACTTATCCTCTGTCGCATCCGCTTTCAGGTAATCAATTGAAGGAAGTTTGTGCTGGTCCATTTCTTTTTTAATTGACAGGACCTCCTCTTCGGTGCCGGGTAAATCGGGTATATTCTCATTTTTAAAACTCATGACATAGGATCGGGTCTTGTTTTCTGCTGAAGATGTCGGGAGCGGTCCCTCGATCCTATAACTGGGCCGGCCAAAGAGAACGGCATTGCCTATATTCTTTTCCCCCGTTCCTGCAATATCCGTACCTGAAGTTGTATAATGTAACTCCATTTCATCCAGCAGGAATTGACCGGTCCCAGGATCCTTTAATGTGGCAAGGTTGATGAGGTGGTAAATCCCATCGGGTGAAAAATATACTTTCTTTATTCCCTTCAAAGCCATGGCTACCGGTTTCCAGAAATGATTATATGATTCCTTATCCTCAATTTTAGAACGGATCGCTGCTTTATATGCTTTATAATATTTATTGTCAAGATCGCTGGCTGCATCGGGCAGGTAAATAACATCAGGGTTCTGGCTTCCCTTAGTGATGATATAGGCAGCATAATAAGCAGTATCGGAATAATAGACCTGGTCCCTCCACTGGAACCTTATCATTTCAATCGCTGCTTCGCCATCTTTTAACCGGTCCCGTACCGTCGTCCAATCGGGTGCCGTTATACTCAGGTATTTTTTAAAACCCTTCGCTTTAAGGGTCAGTTCATTTTCCAGCGTGTTTACTTCATCCTGCAGTTTATCCAGGAGCGCCTGGTTCATTTTATTCGTTGAATCCATGGCAGAAGGGTCATCCGTTTTCAGGTATTGCCTGATAAGCTGCTGTTTCTTTTCGATCCATTGGTTGTATAATTTCAACGTATTAGGATCATTGGCATCGCGAAAAGCCTCTTTTCTTCTTTCCGTCCCTTTCAATGAAATGGATTTGGTGAACAGCAGGTTACTATAAGCTTGCCGGGACAGTTGCGGGAACAATGCCGGTTGTTTTTCCTTTGCGATCTTCACGAAACTGTGAAAATTATCGTAGCCTTCTTTCAACCTGGAATTATAATAGGTCGCAAATGCTTTTTCCCCAAACGTGAAGATGATATCGTTGATCCATCCTGCGTTCAGGCCAAAAAGTTCAGTATACGTTTTAGCAGACTCATCAAAATGCCTGTCCCGCATACCCAGGTAGGCATAAGTTGAAAAGGGTTGCGTGGATTCCCGGAAATTCCTTGTATTCTTAACCTCTTGCATGATCGACCGGAAGAGGTCCGGGTACCTGCTGCTTCCCAGGAATCCCAGTTGCGTCGCTTTCATGAAATTGATGCTTATATCCGCATACTGGCTATAACTATTATAATGATCCTCGGTTTCTTTAATGAAGAATGAAGCCGGTTTGGGCAATGAACTGAATTTGCCCCTTTTGATCAGGTACACCGGGTACATGGATATAGGGTAATAATGACTATTGGGATAAGTTTGGTTATAACAGTTTACCCAGATATAATTCACCGAATCGCGGCTTTTCCAAAGCTTTTCAGCTTCATCATATTGTCTCATCATCTCTTTGGCAAAAGCTTCATTCGTGAACCGTATACCCGGGTAGGGATCACAGAGCGTGGTATTGGTCTTATGCCATAGTTCCGATGAATAGGTCACATTCTCATCGGCTGCTTTAATATAAGATTGAAAATCCCCTATATTCAGGTAATAGACCACTTTGGCGCTCATGGCCTCTGATTTATAGGAATTGCGGAAGATCTCAGGCCCCGAAAGCGATGCCTGTTCCATTTTACGGATATAATCCTCCGCCCTCAGGTAATCCCCGGTGCGCGACAGAAAATTGGCATAATACAGGTGGGAGTGAAACCCGTTATCTTCTTTTGGTTCCATGGCCATTGCTGTTTCATAGTATTGCCTGGCTGCCGGAAAATCCCCTTCCCTTTCAAATGCATAGGCGATAAAATAATAATTGTCATAAGTCTTAAAGGAAGGGTTCTTTTCCAGGAATGCCAGTGCTTTGATTGCATTTTGCGGATCCTTATTGCTGAACAGGCCGGGATAGAGAACATAATACCATTGGTTCATCGGGTTACCGGCAGTATCCCCGGTTGTCTGCGGCAAACCGACCATCGCATTCATCGCCCTTGTAGCTTTATCAGCACAGGTCTTTGCCAGTGCTGCATCGGGTGCCTGGTTCTCAAAAATTGTTTTGAGTAAATAATAATTGGAATAGGTCTGCAGGTCCTTTTTCTTTTCCACCATATCGTAAAGATTCTTCGCGAGCGATAGTGCCTTTTTCTTATCGGCCACATTCGTATATACTTCTGATAATTTAGTATTGAAATCCTCCTGTGTTTGCGGTAAGATCCTGACGGGAAACAAAATGACTGCTGATAAAACAAAAAGCTGACGGATGGTTTGAGGGAAATTCATTTCACGGTTTGAGGTCAATTCGTCTGCGAAATAAAATTATATTTTTATCCGATACTTATTCAGCTAACCGTTGAACCGGGGGCAACAGGATTGTCAGGTTTCAGCAATTGCAACTTACCGTCACTGTCTTCAGCTGTGAGGATCATGCCCTGGCTTTCGATTCCTTTCATTTTTTTAGGGGCGAGGTTCACGACAACGATCACCTGTCTGCCGATCAGCGCTTCGGGCTGATAATGCTGGGCTATGCCGGAGAGGATGGTCCTTTTTTCCGATCCCAGGTCCACCTCCACTTTGAGCAGCTTATCAGCTTTCTCTACTTTTTCGCAAGCGGTAATGGTACCTGCTTTCAGTTCAAGTTTAGCAAAATCGTCATATACGATCTCGGGCTTTCCGGCAGTTCCCCCGGGTGATGTAATATTATTTTCCATAGTTGCATCCTCCTTTTTGATCAAACCTGATCTCAGTTTTTCAATTTGATATATTATTTCATCATCTTCTATCTTTCTGAATAAGAGCTCGGGGGCACGCAATGAATATCCGATACTCAGCAGTTTAAGTTTTCCTGCATTTTCCCAATCCAGCATCTTATCCACCACTTTCATCATTCCCAGCATTTTTTTTGCCGTACCCGGCAGGAATGGATTGATATAAATGGCAAGGTTGGCCGTCAATTGCAGGCAGAGGTGGATACAATTGTCGATTTGTTTTTGAGCTTCCCCAAACCCTGCTTGACCGGCAGGCGGGTCCTCCGCAGGAAGGGCTTTTTTCCAAGGCTCTTTTTTCTGCATATACTGGTTCCCTTTACGCGAAAGGTCGATCACTTCAAATAGCGCTTCCCTGAATTTATAACCTTCCAGCAATGTTTCTATCCGTGCTTTGGATCGCTGAATATCTTCCATCAATGTCTTGTCATGCTCATCCAGCACTTCATTATGCAGCTTCGGCACCTTGCCGCCGCAGAGTTTATGCATCAGCACCCAGGTACGGTTCACAAAATTCCCGAATACACTGACGAGTTCACTGTTCACTGCGTCCTGGAACCCTTTCCAGGTGAATTCACTGTCCTTGGTCTCGGGTGCTATCTGTGTCAGGTAATAACGCAGCATATCCACGCACTGGCTTCCGCCATTTTCCTTTTTCACAAAATCATTGATATAATCCCGCATGTCCAGTTTCCAGTTACGGCTGGTACTCATCTTATCGCCTTCGAGGTTCAGGAATTCATTGGCTGGCACATTATCCGGCAATATATTTCCGTGCAGATTCAACATCACCGGAAAAATGATGCAATGGAAAACAATATTATCCTTCCCTATAAAATGAACCAGCTTGGTTTCCTTATCATACCAGTAAGGGATCCAGGCGGCCTCCCCATCCGGCAATTTTTTCCTGTTATCGATGGCCCATTGCTTGGTGGCACTGATATACCCGATCGGCGCATCGAACCAAACATACAGTACTTTACCGGCTGCATTGTTCACAGGTACGCGTATACCCCATGACAGGTCCCTTGTCACGGCCCTCGACTGTAATCCTCCTTCGATCCAGCTTTTGCATTGTCCGACAACCGTAGGACGCCAGTCATCTTTATGTTCAACCAGGATCCATTGCTTTAAAAGATCTTCATATTTACCGAGCGGAAGGTACCAGTGCGAAGTTTTTTTCTTCACCGGGGGTTTTCCGCTCAGGGTACTCACGGGATTGATCAGTTCATCGGGGCTAAGTGTCCTGCCGCAATTCTCACACTGGTCGCCGTAAGCCCGGTTGCTGCCGCAATGGGGGCATACTCCTTTGATATACCTGTCTGCCAGGAAGGCTTTTGCTTCCTGGTCATAGTACTGTTCTGTTTCCTTTATTTCCAATTCTCCCCTGTCATTCAGGTAAGTAAAGAACTCCTGGGCGGTTTCATGGTGCAGGGGATCGGAAGTGCGGTGATAAATATCAAAACTGATCTCCATGTCTTCAAAGTCCTGTTTCATCGCAGCATGATATTTATCAATAATGGCCTGGGGTGTCGTCCCTTCCCGGGCTGCCTGTATCGGGATGGCCGTGCCATGTTCATCACTTCCGCAAATGAAAACAACATCCCTTTTCTGCACCCGCAGGTAACGGACATAGATATCAGCAGGCAGGTAAGCGCCCGCCAGGTGTCCGACATGTTTCAGCCCATTTGCATAAGGCAGGGCCGATGTGATCAGGTATCGTTGAGGTTGCTTCATGAAAGAACAGGAAACCGTGTCAGGTGTGCAAATTTATCGTACAATGGGTCAATGCACAAAAGGAATATGAACATGTATCCTCTAAAGAGAAAAACCCCCGATAAAAATCGGGGGTACAACTAAAAACACCAACTGATTGTTCTCAATACCCGGGTTGATACCGGGTGGGTTTCATTGGAACGGGTATGCGTTCATTCCGCCAGAGGCGGATCAATCCGGTTTATTTCCGTCTAAAAAAGTGTTGATGGTGCTGATCTGTGCCTGGTTCTTTTCATCCGACTTCACTTCGTAATTGCTGTAGAATTTCTCCACGTGCGATTGGTTGAGATGCATCGCCATATTGCGGCGGATATATGCCGGCACAGTTTCAAACTCATGATTGGGGTCAGCAGCGTTAATATTGAACGATAAGTTTCTCAACTTTTGCAGTCGTTCGGCCGCCCTACGTTTTTGCTCTTCCGTTTCGTCCTGCAAAGCGGGATCCTCAACGTCAGTCAGCAAAGGTGTTTGAGCCTGATGGGCCAACGGCATATCAGCCGCCGGTATGTCATCTCTTTCGATCAGCTGCATTTGCAGATCCAGAAGTTCTTCTTCTTCACTGCTGGCAGCGGTGGTTGAAGAGACCGGTTCTTCCGCAGAAGGTATGGAGGTGATTTCCTCTGTTTTTGCCTCTGCATAGATATTGGATGGCCTTGCCAGGTAACCACCCGCAGCGGCCGCTACAGGATTGGTATTTCCGGCAGTATTTTCAGTAAGAACTGATTCTTTTTCGCTTAGCTGTTTTAAAGAGATGTTGAGGGTTCGGTTCTCCGAATGTATGCTTTCGCTGCTTACAGCTTCCGTTTTGTGATGAAATCTGTCTTTTTCGGGATCGCCCTTCGTAGATTTACCAGGTAAATTTCCCTTCTGCTCCGATTCCTTTGATTCCATGCCGCTGTTCAGTTCATAGCGTATGATCTCTTCCTTCACGTCTGTGAAATCGATCACCGGCACATCCATCAGCTGGGGTTCTTCCGACATCACCGGCATCAGGTAAGCAAGTTTATCCCCATCTTTATGTATTGCTTTGTTCTTCGCAGACAGGATGATCTCATTTTCCATCACTTCCATTTCCTTTTCCAGCACTTTTCTTTCATGGGCCTGTTTTTCTTCCATTGCTTTTTTGGAAGTAAGGTCTTCTTCCGGTTGACCCAGGACCATGATGATCTTTCCTTCTGATTTCCCTTCGGGTTTCTTGGTAACTGTCTGGGTGAACGGATCCTTGTATTCAAACCCGGTAGCGATCAGGGTGATCCCGATCTTCTGACCGAGGTTCTCATCATATCCAAGGCCCATGATGACATCCGTATTCTCCCCGGCTCGGCTGAGCAGGTAATTCTGGATCACTTCCACTTCATCCATAGTGAATTCATGCTGCCCGCTTGCTGAATTGATATTGATCAGGATCCATTTGGCTCCCTGGATATCACTGTCATTCAGCAACGGGGAATTCAGCGCCTCTTCAATGGCTTGCAGTGCCCTGTTTTCCCCTTCGGCTGCTGCATTGCCCAAAATAGCCACTCCGCCATTGCGCATCACCGTGCATACATCCGCAAAGTCAACATTGATCTGCCCGGTACTGTTGATGACATCCGTGATACATTTGGCTGCCGTGGCAAGTACATTATCCGCTTTGGAGAAAGCCTCCCGCATTTTTAAGTTCCCGAACTGGTTGCGGAGTTTGTCATTGCTGATCACCAGCAGGGTGTCCACATATTGTTTCAGGGTCCTGATCCCTTCTTCGGCCTGTTGTGTTCTTTTTTTACCTTCATATGAAAAGGGAGTGGTCACGATCCCTACGGTAAGTATTCCCAGTTCTTTGCAGATCCTTGCGATGATCGGAGCGCCGCCAGTGCCGGTGCCGCCACCCATGCCGGCTGTAATGAATGCCATTTTGGTATTCACTTCCAGGATCCGCTTGATCTCTTCAAGGGATTCTTCAGTTGCCTGCTTTCCGATCTCGGGATTGGCGCCTGCGCCCAGCCCCTGTGTGAGATGTGGGCCCAACTGGATCCTGTTCGGGATCCCGCTATGCGCCAGCGCCTGGGCATCTGTATTACACACAACGAAATTGACGCCTTCAATTTTCTGGCAAAACATATAGCTTACGGCATTGCTTCCACCGCCGCCTACACCGATGACTTTAATGATCGATGATTTTTCTTTAGGGAGATCAAAATGTATCATAAGAGTTGAGTTTTAAGACTCCTGAATCCTCTTTGGTGGAATCAGGAAGGATTGTGTAAATAGGTTAGTATTGGGTTTTCAGTAGCAATTATTGGATTTCAAATCATCCGGGATACTTTCCAAAGGGAAGGAACGCAGATGATTTTAAAAATGCTTGTCTTCTTCTTCCTTGAAAATATCGATCAGCCTGTCTTTGAATTTACCCCAGAAGCCCTGCAGTTTCTTTTTCCTGTTATCTGCGATCTCCACCATCACTTCCTCCTGGGCCATTGCTGTTTGTTGCTCATTGTTTTTCAGTGCTTCAGGCACTTCCACTTTGCTGAATTCCATTTCAAATTCCTTGCGTTTATGTTCATAATCATCATAGCCTTTTAATATAAGCCCGATACAGGTGGCATAGGTCGGCCTTGCCAGTTCATCCAGGTGGTTGGGCGCCAAATGTTCATTGGGGAACCCGATGCGGGCAGGCAACCCGGTCACATATTCGGTCAACTGTACCAGGTGTTTCAACTGGGCACCGCCTCCGGTAAGCACCACACCGCCATTAAGCATCTTGTTATCCAGGCCGATCTGTTTCAGGTGATAGGTCACAAAGTCCAGGATCTCGCTCATCCTGGCCTGGATGATATTGGCCAGGTTCTTGGCGCTGATCTCCTTGGCCGGCATACCCCTCAATCCAGGTATGGTGATATAGGCATTTGCCTTAGCCTCGTTAGCAATGGCACAACCGAACTGGATCTTCATCTGTTCGGCTTGTGTTCTCAGCACCCCTAATCCTGTTTTTATATCATTGGTGATATTTTCCCCCGCAAAAGGGATCACGGCCGTATGTTTTAAGATGCCTTCATAGAAAACGGCCAGGTCGGTGGTTCCGCCGCCAATATCCACAATGGCAACGCCTGCTTCCAGGTCTTCCTGCCCCATCACTGCAGAAGAAGATGCCAGGGGCTGGAGAACCAGGTCCTTGGTATTGAGTCCTGCTTTTTCGACGCTCCGGTTGATATTGCGGATGGCATTCCTGTCGCCGGTGATGATATGAAAATTGGCCCCGATCTTGACACCACCATACCCGATGGGGTTGGGAATATTCTGAAAATTATCCACGGTGAATTCCTGCGGTATCACATCAATGATCTGGTCGCCTGCCGGGATATAGGTCTTGTACTGGTCTTCGACCAGTTTATCGATCTCCTTTTGCGTGATCTCTTCTTCCGTTTTCTGGCGTACCATATCGCCCCTGGTCTGCAGGCTCTTGATATGATGACCTGCCACCCCGACATATACTTCATGGACAGGCAGGCCGGGATTGGATGCCACGCAGTTTTCCAGTGCGGAGCGGATGGCTTTGATAGTCTCATCAATATTGAGTACCTGCCCGTGCTTTACGCCATTGGAATTGGCTTTGCCAAAACCAAGGATTTCGAGTTTGCCGAATTCATTCTTGCGCCCGGCAATGACGGCGATCTTGGTCGTCCCGATATCAAGACCTACAATGATGGGATGTTCGTTGTTCATAGCATTTGTTTTTAGTTGTTATGTATTTGTTGGATAAGGATTCATATTTAATTATAACCCCCGTTGGCGTCTTCCTTCTTTTGCGGAGGCATGACGGCCTTAGGGATCTTTCTATTTTTTTTTGCCGGTATCATTTTCTTTGTATTAGATTCTGTTTTTTTGACCACTGGTTTTGTCTCCGCCGGGCCGGTATTGTCTCGGGGATCCGTACGGGTCTCATTGATTTTTTCTTCACTCACCGTATCATTTTCCCGGAAGCTGTTCTTTTGTATTGGCAAAACCGCATTCCCCTTATTGACCGGCATATCTGTTTGTATCAGCTTCGACTCCTGTAATAATTTGTCAATATTGTTTTTGAGTTGCAGGGAGTCAATCACGGGATTGTCAATGAAACGGGATGCCACGACCTGCCCGGCATATTGTACATCAATGATTCTGTATTTATTGAATCCTGTTTTGCCCAGGACCTGCTGGTAAAAGGCCATCAGGCGGTTGAATTTATTTTCCAGGTCATCTGCATGTCCAAGCCGGACGATATGATTTCCGATGAGCGGCACCATGATGAATGTCCGTTGCGGCGTCACGTCGAACTGTGCAGCCT
Source organism: uncultured Chitinophaga sp. (assembly GCA_964652845.1). Lineage (GTDB taxonomy): Bacteria > Bacteroidota > Bacteroidia > Chitinophagales > Chitinophagaceae > JJ008. Next base: position 22,926 of record CAZZDQ010000021.1, on the reverse strand, counting down.
GTGCATTCCAGAAAGCGTGCGCGCTGATAAAGCAGGCGATGGTTTTGACCTCTTCCAGCAAAGCGCTGTCTTTCGCGGTATAGGTTTTTTTGTCGGGGAAATCTGTGAAAACAGGAAGCCGGGCGCTGAATTTATCGGACAGGGGAAGCCTGTTCTCCGCACTGTCAATATAAAAGGAATTACCGGCTGTTGTAAATATCCTTGCTACGGGTTCTTTTTCGCTGAGGATAATATGCAGGATGTCTTTGCTGTCAAAATACAGTTCGGCGCGGCGTACCCAGGTATTTTTTTCCCACAGGTGCTGTAAAGCATCGAGGTGGACAGAAGATAGTGGTTTGCCTTCCGGCGAACCATTGAGTTGCTCAAGCAGCTGGACCTCAGCATCGGCCTTGCTGATGAACTGAATATTTTTTGCTCCTCTGATCTCAATGGTATAGCCCTTGCAGTCGGACCTGTTCTGTTTATGGATAGCCGCAAGCAGCAGGGTCAGCATACCGCCCCCGATGCATGCCCAGAAAGCAACAAATAATATTTTTCTTATGTCAGAACGAAAACTCATATACGTTCTTTAATAATATTTTTGACCGGCTCCACCAACTGATCGATATCCCCTGCTCCCGCCGTCACCAGCACATGACCAAATTCTGGGTTCAGGTTTTTCAGATAATCCTGTGCAAGCCATTGAAGCAATTCTTCCTTTGACAGTATCTTTTTATCTGCCAAATTCATTTTATCAAGGATCAGCTGGCTGCTCACTCCGGGTACGGGCATTTCCCTTGCCGGGTAAACGGGCAGCAGGATCACTTCATCGGCCAGATCCAATGCACGGGCAAAACCTTCAGCCAGATCTTTTGTACGACTGTATAAATGCGGCTGAAAAATAATGGTACATTTTTGCTGCCTGAATAAGGACCTGACCCCGCTGATCAGCGCTTTTAATTCTTCCGGGTGGTGTGCATAATCGTCAATGTAAATGATCCCCGGTCGGCCGGTGGTTTCGGAGGGTGGAGGAATGATATATTCAAACCTCCTTTTTACACCCTTAAAACTTTCTATCGCAGTCCTTATCTTTTCTTCATCTATCTCCAGTGAGCGCGCCACCGCAATGGCTGCCACCGAATTCTCCACGTTGTGCATCCCGCCCATTTGCAGTTGCAACCCACCGATATTATCTTCATGCACCACCACATCATACTGGTAACCTCCATTCTCCATCCTGATATTGGCTGCGTAGGCATGGGCATTATCATTCTGAAGACTGTAGGTATAATGATGAGTCGCCTGCAGATCTTTCTGATGTTTCAACCCGTATTTTGCATAGAGGGTACCGCCCGGCCTGATACAGGCTGAGAAATCAATGAAGGATTGTTCCATTTTTTCCTGTGTGCCGTATATATCCAGGTGATCAGGATCCATCGCAGTAATAACAGCGATATCAGGACTCAGTTTCAGGAAGCTTTTATCATATTCGTCCGCTTCCGCTACGGAGATATTATTTTCATCACGCCAGAAATTAGTATGATAATTGGCCGATATACCTCCCAGGAATGCATTACAACCCAATCCGCTGCTCCGCAGGATATGCGCTACCATCGTGGCAGTAGTTGTTTTACCGTGGGTGCCGGCGATGCAGATATTGAAGGATCGGGCTGTGATCATTTGCAGGACGTCACTTCTTTTCAATAATGCATAGCCTTTATCCATACAATATCTCAATTCAATATTTTCTGCAGGGATCGCCGGCGTATAGATCACATACTGGATATTCTCCGGTATCAGGCCCGTATTTTCTTCGTAATGGATCCTGATCCCGGCCGATTCCATTTCCTCTGTGAGGGAAGTCCGGTTCCTGTCGTAACCGCTCACGTCGAAGCCATACGCATGAAACCAGCGGGCCAATGCGCTCATCCCTATTCCGCCAATACCGATAAAATAAGCCGGGCCGGTTTTCTTTATCGGCATCACATATTTTGACCCTATATCTGGTTTGTTCTTCATTCCTGGTACAGTTGTCTCATTTTTTATATACAATTTTCAATATTTCTCCTGCGATCAGTTTATCCGCATTTGTTATCGCTAACACTGTGATATTATTTTTCATTTCAGTTAATTCTTTTTCATTGCCGGTCAGGTCAATGACCGTATCCACCAGTTTTTCTTTTGCATCCTTGTCGGGCACTACCAGGGCCGCTTTTTTCCCCACCAGTCTCATTGCATTTTTTGTCTGGTGATCCTCGGCTGCAAAGGGATAGGGTACAAAAATCACCGGTTTGCCGGCCACACATAATTCAGCAACGGTGATTGCGCCTGCCCTTGCCACTACGATATCTGCCGCAGCATAGGCATTTTCCATTTTCTCAATGAATGCATCCGCCCAAATAGCTTTTCTGTTTATGACCTGTTGTTTTACCGTTTCACTGAATAATTTTCCTGTCTGCCAGATGAGCTGCAGCCCGTTGTTCATTAGTTTTTCCATTCCTGCTGCTATCGCTTCGTTGACCGATCTTGCCCCCAGGCTTCCTCCTACAACCAGGACCGTTTTGGCTTGTATTTCCAATCCGAAGGACCTTAGTGCTTCTGCTTTTGTCACTGCCGCCCCGGTAATGGCATCCCTCACCGGATTCCCGCTGACGATTATTTTTTTAGCAGGGAAAAACTTTTCCATCCCTTCCGTTCCGGTGAAGACCGCAGTGGCTCTTTTAGCCAGCAGGATATTGGATTTCCCGGCAAAAGAATTTGATTCGTGTATGAAACTCGGTATCCTTCTTGCCTGCGCCAGCCTTAATACCGGGAAACTGGAATACCCGCCCACCCCGATCACTGCATCCGGTCTGAACCTTTTAAAGATCTTCCTGACCTGGAAAAAACTTTTTACCAGTTTGAACGGCAATGAAATATTCTTTATCAAAGAACTCCTGTTGAAACCCGCGATATCCAGCCCTTCGATCCTGTAACCGGCATTGGGTATCTTTTCCATTTCCATTCTTCCCTTTGCACCAACAAACAATATCTCCAGTTTATCATCCATTTTTTTCAGCGCTTCTGCAATGGCAAGGGCCGGGAAAATATGTCCGCCCGTACCGCCGCCCGCAATGATGATCCGGCCCCGCTGCCCTTCTGCCGAAGGGATCCCTGCATCACCCTTATGGCCGGTATCTTCATTCATTTAAGCCGCTTTCAAAGATTCTTCATTCACTGCTTTCTGTTTATCCCCTTCCATTTGTTCCACATTCCTGGCCACGCTTAATATGATCCCGACCGAGAGGCAGGTGAATATGAAACTGGTACCGCCCATACTGACCAGGGGAAGGGTGACACCGGTAACCGGGAATAAATTCACGGTGACCGCCATATTTGCCAGGGCCTGTATCGCAAGGGTAAAACTGAGCCCCAGCGCTAAAAATGCACCGAAAGCATAAGGGCATTTCTTATAGATCCGGATGCACCGGTATAAAAAGACCAGGTATATGAAAATGATAAACGCACCACCCAGCAAACCATATTCCTCAATGATGATCGCATAGATGAAATCATTATAAGCCTGGGGTAAATAATCGCGGGTGGTGCTGTTGCCGGGGCCCACACCCAGCAGGCCGCCCCTCGCTATGGCTATCTTGGCCTGGTTACTTTGGTAAGCATCATCATCCGGCTGGTTGCTGCCGTACATGAAATTCTCCACCCGACCGATCCATGTATCCACCCGTCCGAACAGGCCGGAAGTCTTTTTCTTCTGCGTTGCCAGGGTGTCTTCGGTGGTGTGCCGCTGATGACGCATGGCAGCAGCAGCCACCAATATAATGACCGGGATACAGATAATAGCGACACTTAGTAAGATATGCCTTCCCCTTACCCGGCCAATGAACATGAGCAGCAAACAACAAAGTCCCAATAATAATGCTGTGGATAAATTGGCAGGTGCGATCAGCAGGCAAACCAATGCCACTGGTAAGATGATGGGCAAAAATCCTTTCCTGAAATCCTTGACAACATCCTGTTTTTTGCTGATGAGCCGGGCGAGGTACATGAACAGGGCCAGCCGGGCAAAATCGGAGGTCTGAACCGTCATATTGATAAGCGGAAGCCTGATCCAGCGGCTGCCTTCATTCATTTTAACTCCGAAAAACAAAGTATAGACGAGTAAGGGAATGGAAATGAGGAATGCGATCTTGGCAACCTTTGAGTAGAAAGTATAATTGACCAGGTGCGCAAAGTATATAACCAGTATTCCTGCTATAATAAACGCTACCTGCTTGAATAAATAGATCTCCGTATTGCCTTTGTAATTCTTATAAGCCAGTGAACCCGTGGCACTGTACACCGCCAGTAGGGACACGAGGGCCAGTAAAACGACCAGCGCCCAGATCACTTTATCCCCTTTCGTTTTACTGATCAGGTGGTTGGCGCTGAAAGCGTTTCTCCAGTGAGGAAGGGTTATATTTTTTTCACCATTCATTTTATAATTCTTTTACAGCCTGTTTGAACTGGCTACCGCGGTCTTCATAGTTTTTAAACAGGTCAAAACTGGCACAGGCGGGGCTCAGCAATACCACGTCCCCTTTTTCAGCGAAATGGAAAGCCGCTCTTACTGCATCGGCGGCCGAAGCCGTTTGTACGACCGCAGGAACCGTTTTTCCGAATGCTTCATAGATCTTCCTGTTATCCTTGCCCAGGCAAACAATCGCTTTTACTTTTTCCTTTACCAGCCCGTCCAGCAGGGAGTAATCATTTCCCTTGTCAATGCCACCAAGGATGAGCACGGTCGGTTTGTCCATACTTTCGAGCGCATACCAGGTTGAATTCACATTGGTGGCCTTGCTGTCATTGATGAATTCAATACCCCGTACGGTGGCCACGTATTCCATCCGGTGCTCCAGTGAATGGAAGGTCTTCACGGCTTCGCGGATCTTCTCTTTCCTGATATCCATCAGGGAAGCTGCCAGGCAGGCGGCCATCGTGTTGTAGGCATTATGTTTCCCTTTAAGGGCAAAATCATAAATGCTCATCGAAATCACATCCTGTCCGGTCCGCAGGTACATATCCCCGTCTTTGATAAAAGCTCCCATAGGCAATTCATTTTTCATACTGAACGGTATTTGGTTTGCTTGCAGGATAAAACCGTGGTCAGCGGTCTTATCCAGGTATTTCATAGTGATTTCATCATCTGCGCAGAAAATGAAATGATCTTCCCTGCGCTGGTTCATGGCAATACGGAATTTGCTCCTGATATAGTGTTCAAATTTGTGATCGTACCGGTCCAGGTGGTCTTCCGTGATATTGGTCAGAATGGCGATATCCGGCCTGAACGTTCTGCAATCATCCAGTTGAAAACTGCTTACTTCCAGCACATACACGGGTTTCGGTTCCAGGGCCACCTGCCGGGCAAAGGAATAGCCGATATTGCCTGCCAACGCAGCATTCAAACCGTCTGTCTTTAATATGTGATGGGTCAGTGACGTCGTGGTGGATTTCCCGTTGCTGCCCGTCACGGCGATGATCCTGCTCTCTCCTTTAAAGCGGAAGGCCCATTCTATTTCACCAATGACATCCTTTCCTTCCTGCCGGATCGCCGAAACCATTTCATTTTTCTCCGGGATGCCCGGGCTTTTGACGTAGTAATCAGCTGCCGGCAATTTTCCTGTAAAAGGAATGTTCTCTTCAAAGCGGATACCCGCTTCCTGCAATTCATTGCGGTACGATTCTTTCAAAGAGCCTGCGTCTGTCAAAAAAACATCATAGCCGTTCCGGCTGCTTAACAAAGCAGCTCCCACACCGCTTTCGCCACCGCCTAATATGACCACTCGTTTTTTCATCAGACAACATGTACGGAATCCGGTTCTTCATAAGCATCAGTTTTAAACAACTGCACTGTAAGTCCTTTTTATCATCGCCATAGTTATTGGTTGTTTTCAACAGGTACAGGATCGGATCATGGGTTTTTCAGTAATAGCTTCATCCTTTATTCCTTTCCAACCGAAAAGGGGTCGGGTATAATATCTTTTTAACTTTTCTTCAGCGTATTCATCGTCTGCTCAACTATCTTGTTGCGTTCTTCCTTATCTTATCTTCAAGGTCACGATACTTAACACCACCAGTAATACGGTTACGATCCAGAACCGGGTTACGATCTTCACTTCATGAAATCCTTTTACCTGGTAATGATGGTGCAGGGGCGCTTTCAGGAAAACCCTCCTGCCGGTGCCGAAACGTTTCCGGGTATATTTGAAATAACCCACCTGCAGCATCACGCTCAGCGATTCCACGAAAAATATCCCGCAAAAGATGGGTATCAGTAATTCTTTCCGCACGATGATGGCCAGGGCAGCAATGATGCCGCCAAGGGTCAGGCTGCCGGTATCACCCATGAAGACCTGGGCCGGATAGGAGTTGTACCATAAAAAACCGATGCAGGCGCCGATCAGCGCCGCAATGAAAATGGCCACTTCATCCAATCCCGGTATATACATGATGTTCAGGTAATCTGCGAAAATCAGGTTACCGCTGGCATAAGCAAATATGCCCAGCAAGGAACCGATGATCGCCGACGTGCCGGTAGCCAGTCCATCCAGTCCATCAGTAAGGTTGGATCCATTGGAAACAGCAGTAATGATGAAGATCACGATCAGGATATAGAGAACCCAGGTGAAATCTCTCCATTGCAATGGCAGGAGTTTTGAATAATTGAATTCATGCGTCTTTACAAAAGGTATGGTAGTCAGCACCGTTTTTGTTTCAGTGAAATATTTCGTCTTGCCATTAATGTTTTTCTGGAACACGGTACTGTCGCTGGTGGGTGTCTTACCCAGGTACTCCCGCCACATTTTTACATTACTATTGAAATAAAGTGTAGCGCCGACAATGATCCCCAACCCCACCTGCCCCAGTATCTTGAATTTACTGGCCAGCCCATCCTTTCCTGTCTTTTTATAATCCACTCCCATTTGATGTGCTTTCCGTTTGCCTTTCAACTTCAGGTAATCATCGATAAAGCCGATCGCTCCCAGCCAAACCGTGCTAGTCAGTAACACGATGACATAGATATTGGTCAGGTCTGCCAGCAATAAAGTAGGGATGATAATGGCCAGCAGGATGATGAATCCTCCCATCGTGGGCGTCCCCTTTTTGCTTTCTTCTCCTGCCAGGCCTTCCTTGCGGATGCCTTCGCTGATCTGGTTCTTCTTCAGGTACCTGATCAGTTTTTTCCCGTAATACATGGCAATGAACAGGGAAAGCAGGATCGCCAGCAGCACGCGGAAGGTGACATATTCAAATAACCGGCTGCCCGGGAACCTGAACCCTTCCTTATCCAGCCAACTGAAAAAATGATACAACATTCCTGACCCGATTTTTATTTGTCCAGTAACCGAAACATTTCGCTCACTATTTCTTTATCATTGAAATGATTCCTGTTGCCCCTGATCTCCTGGTATGTTTCATGTCCCTTGCCCGCCACCAGTACAATGTCTTCCTTCTGTGCCAGGCTCACGGCGGTCTTAATGGCTTCTTTTCTGTCTACCATGGCGATATACTTTCTTTTATAGGCTGCCGGCAGCCCTTCTTCCATATCGAGGATGATCTTTTCCGGGTCCTCAAACCGGGGGTTGTCACTGGTGAAGATCACCCTGTCGCTGTATTCACAGGCCGCCTGTGCCATCAGCGGCCGTTTTGTCTTATCCCGGTTGCCCCCGCATCCCACCACGGTGATCACCTGTTCAAACCCTTTCTTCAGCTTCCGGATCGTGGCCAGTACATTCAGTAAAGCATCCGGCGTATGGGCATAATCAACGATAGCAATGATCTTTTCCTTTTCCGAGACCTGGTAATCGAATCTTCCCGGGGCCCCGGTCAGGCTGCTCAGGGCTGTTAACAGTTTTTGTTTTTCTTCTCCCAGGCAGGAAGCCGCACCGAAAACGGCCAGCAGGTTATAGGCGTTGAATTCCCCGATAAGCCTGAAATGCACATCCCTGTCATCAATAAGCATGTGCAAACCGTTCAGGTTGCTGTCCAGGATCTTCCCTTTGAAATCAGCCGCCGTCCTGAGTGCATAGAAAAATTTCTTTGCCCTCGTGTTCTGTAACATCACCGCGCCCCGTTTATCGTCCGCATTGCTCAGAGCAAAAGCGGAGGAAGGCAGGGCATCAAAAAAACTTTTCTTGACCCGGATATATTCATCAAATGTTTTATGATAATCCAGGTGATCATGCGTGATGTTGCTGAACACGGCCCCTGCATACTGTATACCCTCCACGCGGTGCTGATGCAGGGCATGTGAACTGGTCTCCATGAACACATGGGAACAGCCCGCTTCCAGCATTTTTTTCAGTTGTTCATTCAAACTGATAGCGTCAGGTGTGGTGTGCGTGGCCGGTAAAGCCTGTTGCCCGATCCTGTTTTCTACCGTACTGAAGAGCCCGCAAGTATACCCCAATGATGTAAAGAGCTTATATAATAAGGTTGCGATCGTTGTCTTTCCGTTGGTGCCGGTCACGCCGGTCAGTTTCATTTTTTCCGACGGGTTGCCGAAAAAATTACAGGCGATCAGCCCCGCAGCTGCTGCACTGTTCTCCGTTTGCACGTAAACGATCCCGGATTTCTTTGCTCCTGTAAATCGTTCACCCACTACTGCGACGGCACCGCCTTCAATGGCCTGATCAATGAACTGGTGACCATCTGCCGCCGTACCGCTGACAGCGATGAAGAGGTCGCCGGGTCTCACTTTTCTCGAATCGATCTGCACGCCCTTGACAGGAACAGCAGTATTTCCCTCCACCGACTGCATCTTCACTTTGTATAAAACATCGCTCAGTAACACAGTTCCCTGTTGTTTTAAGAACTTAATTCCAGCGTTACGGTGATCCCCTTCCCGATCAGGGTACCGGGAGCCACCGACTGGTAAATGACCTTCCCTTTCCCGTTAACAGATACTTTGATACCCATATTCTCCAGCAGGTAAATGGCATCTTTGAGTCCCATGCCTTTTACATTGGGCATTGCGTTCCCTGTCATTTTATTTTCCCGGATCACCGGAGACAGGTGGTCGGGATATATATATGCCCAACTGTTCTGCGGTGTCGAATCTGCATAGCGGATCTGCATTTGGTCAAACACATTTCTTACATCGGGTGAATAGCCGGCATAGAAATATTTTGAGCTGTCCGTTACAGGAGCCAGTACCAGGTTTTTTTTATCCGCTATGAATGTTGCATACATCTTCGTGGCGATCTCCCTGAACACCGGGGCTGCCAGCGCTCCCCCGAAGTGAACGGCTGCATGCGGGCGGGTACGGATCACGACAATGCAGGTATATTGGGGTTTTTCAAATGGAAAATATCCTACGAATGTGGCCTGGTATACGCCGTCCCCGTATTTTAATTTACCGTCAGCCACATGTGCTGTACCTGTTTTTCCCGCCACCATAAAAGAAATATCCTTAAATGCCGTTTTCCCGGTACCCTCTGTGACCACCATGCGCATAGCGGTCTTGGCATCAGCGATCACGGAGGGACGGCAAACATTTTCTACCAGCACACTGGGTTCAAATTGTTTGAAGATGGTACCATTCGAGCGGATGCTGTTAACGAGGTAAGGCTTGACCATTGTACCGTTATTGGCAATAGCGTTGTACAACATCAGCGTATGCAGGGGGCTCAGCTGGATGCCATATCCAAAACTCATCCAAAGCATATTTCCTTCTGCGCTTCCTTTTTGATTCAGCGGCGCCAGCACGGGTTTGGGAAGATCAGCGAGATCGACCGGTAATCGCGTATCAAGATGAAAACGGTGCATGTATTCTGCCAGTTCCTGCGGACGTCCGGCAAAAGCCTTATAGGCAACCGTACTCATACCGACGTTGGAGCTGTGGGCAAAACATTCTGCCACGGTCATGGTGGCCTTGGGCATGGTTTCCGCTTCCGTCACAATTTTGGAACCTACCTGCAAACGCCCTTCGCTGCCCACATTAATGATATCATTCAGGCTGCTGGTACCTTTGTCCAGCACTGATAAAAGCGTCGCCAGCTTGATCGTGGAACCGGGTTCCGTGGTCCGCAAAGCGTAATTATCGTCCTCAGAATAAGAGCCGTCGGATTGCCTGCCCAGGTTGGCTATTGCTTTGATTTTCCCGGTCGAAGTTTCCATTACAATTGCCGTACCATAAGGGCCCTGGCATTGCAACATGGCTTTCATAAGGGCCGATTCTGCAATGTCCTGGATATTTACGTCAAGTGTAGTATATACATCCTTCCCGTTTTCGGGTTCAGTTTCCGATCCCTCTACAGGTACAGATCCTCCCGGTGTATAGCGAACCAGGCGCTGGCCGTCATGACCGGACAGTACGGAATCATAGCTTTTTTCAATGCCGACATTCTGTTTCTTTATGTTGCCGTCAGAAGCGGTATAATCCCTGGAAAGCCCGATGGTACGGTTGGCCAGTAATTTAAAAGGCGTCAGTCTTTTTGATCGCACTTCAATGATGATCCCGCTTTTGTTCTTTCCCAGGCGGGCCAGGGGAAATTCGCGGAAGGTTTTATAATCATCGAAACTTAATTTCTTTCTCAGCAGATAATATTTTTCCTCATTTGAATAGGCTTTTTTCAGTTCACGCCTGTACTGCCCGGTGGTCTTATCACCGAAATAACCGGACATGGCCAGTGAAAAAGAGTCAATGTTCTCAAAAAAATGTTTCCCATTCTTTTCCCGCAGGCCATCCGCGCTGAAATCTATATAGACATCGAAGGTGGGAATGGAAACGCTGAGCATCTGGCCGTCTTCGCTGTAGATATTTCCCCTTTCGGCCACCAACGGCTGAAAACGCTGGTGCATACTGTCGCTCATGCTGCGCCAGTAACGCCCCTGGATACGCTGAATATAGAAGGCTTTGCCAAAAATGAAAAAGCTCAGCAATATCACGCCGATAAAGCTGATATACACACGCCACAATATGTCTTTCCTGATATCCAACCTTTAGTTTTTATTATTGTCAGTCAGCACCGGCGGGGCCTGGTTCATTTCCTTTAGGCCCAGCGGCTGCACGGCTTTGATGATCTCACTCTGCTTACCCTGGAACAATGCTTCGCTCTTGATGTGGATGAATTCATATTTCAGTTCTTTCACTTCTTTTTCCGTTTTACTGATGTTGCGCATCAGTTTTTCCGCATAGTGAACATTATAGATATACATGACTGCCAGGATGGTCAGGAACAGGATAAAGGGAAGCTGCCTGACTACGGACTGGAAATTGAGCCAGCGTTTCCATGTAGGCTTTGCAACTTTATCCTGTGTTCCGTTTTTAATGTCCATATGCTATAAGATGTATCGGATCAGTTCGTCCCTTCAGGTCATGTGTTTTATATCTTTTCAGCCACCCTTAGTTTTGCGCTCCTTGCCCTTGGATTTTTTTTGATTTCGTCTGCTGCCGGTTGTACCGGTTTTTTTGTGATGAGCTTCCAATCTTTTTTTCTTTCTTCCTGTATAAAAGGAACCACCGGCTGATCTTCAAAAGAACCATCCCGGAAAAACCTTTTCACCAACTTGTCTTCAAAGGAATGGAAGGTGATCACGGCGACCCGTCCGCCCCGGGTAACGATGGATGAAAGCTGCCCTAGCAATTCTTTCAAAGCCCCGGGTTCATCATTCACTTCCATGCGTATTGCCTGGAAGGCCTGCGCCAGGTATTTATGGGGGTTGCCTTTTACAGTTCCGCGAATTACATGCTTAAACTGGCTGATGGTAGAAAGAGGAGCATTTGATCTTGCCTTCACAATGGTGGCCGCCAGGGTCTTTGCATTGGAAACATTACCGTATTGCCCAAACATCCGTTGCAGTTCTTGTCCGCTGTAATTGTTCAGCACGTCGCGGGCGGTGAATGGCTGGCGATGATCCATCCGCATATCCAGTGTGGCATCAAACCTTGTTGAAAACCCTCTTTGTGCATCATCAAACAAGTGGCTGCTGACACCCAGATCGGCGAGTACACCATTTACTTTTTCTATATGGTTCAATCGCAGGTACCGCCGTACATGCCGGAAGTTCTGGTGGATGAGGAGGAAGCGCGCATCTTCGGGCTTGTTTTTCTGTGCATCGATATCCTGGTCAAATGCGATCAGCTTTCCGTTCTTGTTCAATTGTCCGAGAATGGCTTTCGCATGACCGCCGCCGCCGAAAGTACAATCCACATATACGCCCCCGGGAATAACAGAAAGGGCATGGATGGTTTCCCGGAGCAGGACCGGAATATGATATTCGCCTGTAGCCATCAGTTATTATCTATCAAAAACGAAAAACCGGGATTGCATCCAATACGATTTTTCATTTTTAATCTTTTATTAACCGTTCGATCCGGCGCTTCCGCCCAGGACCTGTTTCCCCATTTTGCTCAATGTATCCGCAGAAATAGAATCAAAGAACTGTTTATACTTACTGGCATCCCATATTTCAATTTTATCGCCGGTAGCGATCAGCACGATATCCTTTTGTAATTCGGCATAGAGCTTCAGGGAGGGCGGCACCAGGATCCTGCCTGCTGAATCAGGTTCCACATAGGTGGCGCCATTCAGAAAAGCCCTTCTGAATTCACGTTGCTGGGGATCGAATTCATTCAGTCCGGATATTTTTGCAAAAAGGGGGCCCCAGGTCTTCAAAGGGTACAGGGTTAAGCATTTTTCCAAACCACGGTTTATGACATATTGTTTGGTTTCCTTTTCCGGTAGTTGTTTTCTGAAACCGACCGGGAAAAGAAATCTTCCTTTGGCATCTAATGTGGATTCATATTCGCCAAGTAGCCCTGTCATTATCAATAGTTTGGAAGAATTAATTAAAATTGACACAAAATAACACTTTTTCCCACTTAACCACCAAATATTTGTTGATTTCTTTTTTCCACAATGATTTACAGGCTGAAAACCTTATGGGGCAGGCAGTAGCGTCAAAAACTTATCTTCATTTTGCCAGGTGCTGTTAATTGATGTGGATTACTGTGGAAAACCATAGCAGGTAATTGAAAAAGACCGCATTACTGTTAAACCCTAATTTAGAAACCCGATTCGGCTGCAATTCGTAAACAGTTCATCGCAGATGTCACAAATATCAAAACCTGGTCCGCTGAATGAATCATTGTTGTCCATTTCTAATTACAATTATGAACTGCCTGAAGAAAGGATCGCAAAATTTCCCCTCCCGGACAGGGACCAGTCGAACCTCCTGATCTATAAACAGGGAAATATCTCCCATGACTTGTTTAAAAACTTATCAGATCATCTCCCCAACCGTTCCCTGCTGGTCTTCAATAATTCGAAAGTGCTGAATGCGAGGTTGCATTTCCGCAAAAAAAGCGGGGGTATCGTAGAGATATTCTGCTTGGAGCAACCCGGTCATTTTCCCGATATTGCCCTTGCATTGCAACAAAAGGGAAGGATCAGTTGGCATTGCCTGATCGGGGGCGCTTCTAAATGGAAAAGGGGACAGATCCTTTCCAAAGAAACGGAGCGTTCAGGAGAGAAGATCATCCTGTCAGCCACATACACCGGTAAGTCGGATGATGATTTTACCATCGAATTTTCCTGGTCGCCTTCTTCCCTCAGCTTTGGAGAAGTGTTGCAGGCAGCAGGTGCCGTTCCCCTTCCACCCTATATCCACCGGGACCCCGAAGAATGGGACAAAGAAAGATACCAGACCATCTTTGCAGAATCGCCCGGTTCTGTCGCTGCGCCAACTGCGGGACTTCATTTCACATCATCCGTACTTGATTCTTTGCAGCATAAAAATATCAGCTCAGCATTCATCACCCTGCATGTAGGAGCCGGGACATTTAAGCCCGTGACCGCTGCTTCTGCAGCCGCTCATGTAATGCATGGGGAATGGATGGACGTCTCCCGGCAGGCCATTCAACATATTGTTGCCGGTCTCCAGAATAAGGTGATCGCTGTAGGAACTACTTCTCTTCGTACCGTGGAAAGTCTGTACTGGCTTGGGGTAAAACTCCTGGCCGGCGAAGCAGATCCTTTCTCTTCAGGCTTATCGCAGTGGGAAGCCTATTCAGATCAGCATAACTACTCCGCAAAACAATGCCTCGATGCACTTGTCAGTCATATGAAAAAAAATAACATGGACCGTTTGATCGCCCGGACGCAACTGATGATCGTTCCCGGGTACCGGTTCAGGATCGTCACAGGGCTTATCACTAATTTTCACCTCCCCGGGTCAAGTCTCCTGCTCCTGGTCGCCGCCTTTACCGGAAAGCATTGGCGAAAAATATATGATTACGCACTTGATAATAATTTTCGATTTCTGAGCTATGGCGACGGGAGCCTGTTATGGAAGGATGCATGACGGGCGGGAAAAAAATTTCTTTTGTACCCGGACATTCCCTACCTTTAGAAAACAGGATATCATTCAACCACTTCAACATTTCCACTTAAGAACTCCGAGCCGTAGACGTATCCATGTAACCTGCTTACCCTGGTGAATGCAAAGTGAACGAGGAAAGGGCTTTGTACATGTAGCAACCGTTTGTTGAAACTCATTTGCCGCCGGCAAACGGATATTCAACAAAAGGGACAATAAAATCATTATCACAAAATATTGCCTATGAGAAAAACTAAAAAAGAGGCATTCCATGGTGGCTTCCTGAAGGCGTGTGGATTTTTTTTCCTGCTTCTCTCCGCTCATGTATATGCTCAGAAAAGGGACACCCTGCCTCCGGGGAAAAACAATGTCCTGAATAAGATCCTCACGAATATCATCACCCCCAAAAAAGATACGGTCAAACCAAAGGATAATAATCCACCCGCCAATCCAAACAAAGAGATCACACCCAACAAGGTTCCCGCTAACAATAATGTCATTGTGAATCCTGCAGTCGTCAACAATAATGCCATTGGACTGCTGAATCGTTTCCCGGATACCCTTATCATGGGGTCTTATCTCATTGTCGTAGAAAACTATGACAAGGGAGGAGAATGGAGTGAAGTATCAAAAGCATGGCTGCACCTCAATGGTACCGGCCGGCTGAAATTCACCTGCCTCTCAAAGATCTCCATTTTGCCACCTATCTGGAAGAACGCGGTACTCAAACCGGTCAGCCTGAAGGTAGTGGACAATGCTTTCCCCGGTAATAATGAGATCAGTGCAAAAGATGCTGCTTCCCTTGGCCTGAATGCACAACCGGGATCAACGGTGGAAGTGATGATGCCCCATTATAATGACAAATCGATCGGCGTGCCGAATTATCTATCGCAATTGAGAAAAGAACCTGATGGAATCAGGGTCCGGTTCAGTGACCTCGCCGCAACACCAATTAAACCGGGCGCTGCTGCAGGACAAGTGAGTGCAGGCATCGCTGTTTACCCGTCGGAAAGCCCATTGCCTGCCGTACCATTCACATTGAATCTTGCATCCGGTTTTTCACTGGACATCAGCGCCATTACATTCTCCCCTGTTAAATACCCGGTGGTAACGGCTGTACTGAACCTGCCCCCCTCTCTTACACAAAATAGCGGGTGCAGGGCTGCCAGCCTCAACCTCGGGGATATTGTCTTCTCTCCTTCCTGCGAATTTTACAAAGAACTTCCTGATTCGACCTATGGTATTTTTGGTGTGGGTAATACCACACTGGCTATACAAGGAAGGGGGTATGTAGCGGATTTCAGTTCCACCCAGGCCTATGGTCCTTCCGGCAAGCCTGTCAACTGGAAAGGAGTGGTATTGATGCAGGGTGAATCAAGGGGCACGAACGGAGATGATGTCATTTCCAATATCGGTTACCTGCAGGCTGATTATCGTTTTAGCAACGGGTTGGTAGAAAGTTCAGGTTTAACAGCCGCCTTCCAGCTGGCCACTTCTCCCTATCATTACGGGACGGCGCAACCCTTTGGTTACAACCTCAGTTTTTCCAATGCAGAAGTGGATGTTGCATCCAGCGCTGTAAGCGGTGGCTTCTTAAGGAACGGAGAGGTGATATTGCCAAAAACCGCAGTGAGGCAGGCTAATAATTCACCGGTCGTTATTTCGGATATGAGCCTGACGATCAAACCAACAATGGACGTATCAGGATTTGCCCTGATCAGGCCGGATATGAGTGTGTATTGGGGCGACCTTATCGCTGCCGGTGGCGGGGACAGAAAATCCTTCGGGATCGTCAATGCTACCCGTGAGGTATTGCTTTTCTTTTCTGCTACCCCCCAACCCGCATTCATGCCTACGGGTCCTGGCGGCAAGAATTTCATGGTTCCTTTCACTACAATAAATGCTGCCGCTGTCGAAACATATAATATGCAAGGCGCCACGATCACCAGTTTCAATACACTGGTCATCAACTCAGCCTGGGTACCGCATCCGAGGGATCCGAATAACCCCGGCATACCCGCCAATAATAATCCGATCTGGTTTTTGTTGAATAATAATTCAAACAACTGGATGAATGTGGTTACCGAAGGAGTGCATTGCACGATCGCCGGCGCAATTACCCAGACACCCGGGCCGAGCCTCGGCGATTCCACCAAACCATTATATGTAGGCGGTACTTCTTTCAAAACACCTGTTACTCCTGTTGCCACCATTAAAGAAATTCCTCCTTTCAGCAGTATCGTGCTGCAATGCGTGGAAAGCGCTGTCATTACCTGCGATTACCGTTCCCTGATCGTGGAACCCATGCCGGTGAACAGGACACTGGCCTTCAAAGAAATGGTATTCACTTCCACCGCCAACAATGCTGGGGGGAAATTGGTCGTGGGCAGTAGTGATTCCCTGGCATACTGGGGATTGAAACTGGTTCCCAAACCGGGTTTCAGTTCGGCCGGGTTGATCAGTGTAAGAACGGGACAGGTCATTTTAACTGCAGCCGGGCTGGCTGAATACAGGCATTTCGCTCAACCATTCTGGCTTACCTGGGGTGAAATGCTGGCGAACGGCAATATGGGACGTTTGTTCTTTGATTTCAATTCAGCTGGCCAGCAATTCGATCAGTTCAATTACGTGCATGATGCGGTGGCATTATCTCCTTACGATCCTTCCAAAAAAGGATTCCTGAGAGTGGGCGGTAATGCGCATTTTCCCTTCTTCGGTGGAGATTACCTGCATATCATCGATACATACAACAATTCATTGGGATCGCCCTATGATGGACGGGTGATCACATTGAGTCCTTCCTCATTTTCACCCGGATTCAGTCCTACGAATTTTAATATCGGCGGCAATTGGAATGACGGGCTGGGCATATTTCATTTCACGTTACAATATGCCTCTCTTATGCAGGACGGATTTAAAGGTGATGGAACAAGTCTTTTACGAAATCTTATAACCAGCGGTGGCGGAGGAGGCGGCGGAAGTGGTGGTGGAGGCGGCCATGGTGCCAGTTTTACGAATTATGCTAATGATGACAGGGCAACAGCAGACGGGGATATTTTTTCGACCCTGGAAATGAACAGTCATGGTACTTGTATTCGCATTGGTTCCAACCTGATGGACACGCGTGCAATATCATTGGGGCCCGTCGCCAATGTTTCTGAAATAACAAGAATATGGGGTTGCGTATGTATCACGCATGATGGGATCGACAACCTGGTGGTGGGCGGTGAAATAACGACGTCTGCAAATTTCAGTGTAGTAGCAAGAGTGGGCTCTTATTTATCCGCAATTCTCCAGGTGAGTCCATCCCTGGCAAGGGTAACTATTGATGGAGAAGCGACATTATCCGTAGCCCTTTCCCTGGATGCCGATATCAATGGCCATATGCAACTCACCATGAATTTTGCTGAGGGATTCCTCGAAGGTGAGGTTTCAGGCAAGATCAATGTTGCCGGCGGCACCGGCGTATTAGGAGGTAGTTCATTGCAGGCAGAAGGACAACTGAACTGGCACCTTGGTTTAGATTTTACAGAACTGCAGGGAATGGTAGGATTGAAAATGATGTCATCGGTCGGTATTCCCGGTTTGGGTGCCGGGGCGGGGATGGGCATCAGCGCAGCTTTCTATATTGGTCATATGGCTCCCAAGACCCGTGCATGGGTATTGGTAGGTGGTGATCCCAGGTTCAGTTTGAACATGGCTCCCCTACCGGACCATCTTACTGGTATCTATGGTTCCCTGCATGTGGAACAGTCGGTCAACATTGCCATCATCTCGGGGGGGTATGAAATTACAGTCGGACTGGGTGCTTTTGTACTCGAACCTACCGTCGCGACTGCACTGGGTGCCTTGTCGCCCGGCCTGGGACTACCTTATGTGGTTGGTAATCTCGGCGGAAGGGTCCATGGCGAAATTTTAGGAGGCTTGGTTTCGGCGGGAGCTTATTTCAATCTTTCCGTTATCGGGCCTTATCCGTTTGGTTTTGAAGGAAGGGTGGGATTGGAAGCCTGCGTGTTGTGGGTAGCCTGCGGGTCTGTTGATGTGACCATCGGGCTGAATTCCTCAGAAGGTTTTTATATACGATAAAAAATCAAAATATGTTTCCTGCCAAAAAGGATCTTGTATTCGCAGTTATACTCGGAGTTGTTGCCAGCCATGCTCATGCACAAAAAGCAGTAGCGGTGAGCAGTAATCCCGGACCGGGATTGCATATCGCCCTGAACTGGTCACCCTACAGCGGCGCAGCAAAATATAATATCTTCCGTAAACCCAGTGCCGACGCCAGTTATCCTTCTTCACCCCTCAATTCAAGCCCCCTTGTGCCGGTTTCAAACTGTGCGACCGTAAGAACCATACTGATCACTTCTCCCGACTCGACCGACTGGAAGATCGTGCAAAATGGCCTGGCCGATTCCACGGCTAAATTCAATCCCTGCAATATCAGCACAATCTCCAGAACATCTGAAAAGTACAGAAGATTACAGATGTTGTGTAAGGGTTCCATGCCTATCGCTATAGTGGCTGGCCTGGGATATGAGGACAATACAGTCACCAGCGGAAAAACCTACAAATACAGGATCGTTGCCTTAAATGCATCCAATACAATACTGGGAAATGTGGCCATTGACCTGGAGGTGACAGCAGGTTCCTTTGTTCTTCCTCCCGCGCCTACCGGAGTTGCCGCCGAACCTGGTGATGCTTTGAACCTGGTGAGATGGGATAGTGTGGCCGGCGCAGCAGGATTTATCCTCGAAAGAGGGCTGACAGGGGCAGGACCATTCACGCGGGTGAATGAAAGTGTGTTTGCTACCAAAATAAATAATCACCTGAATGGAACAGTGCTGACACCCCCTTCACCCGGTATGATCGATTTCAAAAGATATACGGTGGTAAACGGGAAAGATTCCACGCACACGGTGAATGGAATTCCTGTGGAAGGTCCGAAAAATAATATTGATTATTATTACAGGGTCCGTTCCATTGACCTGTTCAAAAGACCGGGAGGTCCTTCCTCTGTCGTGGGGCCGGTGACGCCCCGGGACAGTACAGCTCCTTCTACCCCGATCGATCTGGCTGCCTCTGCAGATGATATCACCGGTAATGTAACGGTCCGCTGGACGCAGGTAGTGAAGGATAGAAATGGTCATTGGGAATATCCTGACAGCACGGTCAGATACAAATTATACCGGTTCCCCTCGTCTGAAAATCCTGACAGCGTCCCATATAATTATATCGGGCAAACCGTGACCCTGCACGGCTTGAAATCAAGGGATACAACAGATACAGATCCGTCATTGCGTTCCACGTATGGTAACAAAACCTGGTGGTACCGTTTAAAAGCCATTGATGCCAACAATAATGTCAGCCAGTGGTCCTCTGCTGTATCTGCCATTGTTAAAGATATCACACCGCCTGCCATCGTCAGGAACCTGGTCACAAAAGGTTTTGAAACATATATTTCCGTAAAATGGAAACCCAATACGGAACCGGATATGGCCAGCTATATGATCTATCGCAGTCTTTGTCATTTGGGTTCCTGGATCGATTGCGATAAACAGAAGGATACCTGCAATACCTGGCAGAATTATGACCCTTCAAAAGCCGAGAAGCCAGAGGGTATGCCCGTAACTGAGGGTATCTCCAGTGTAACAACCGGTGGCACCCGGAATAGGATGCCCTGCCCCTGCAGCGGTCCCTTTGTTTTCCTCGGTGAAATCACGCAGGATTCTGTTCATCGGGCCGTTTCTGCCGGTCATTTCTTTTTTGATGACAGGACGATTCCGGCCGGTTCGCCACTCTGCTATGCATACTGGATAAAGGCAAAGGATTCTTCGGGAAATCTGAGCGGAACTTTTCCAATTCCTTCACCTGCAGAAAAACTGGAGATCAAATGCGAAAGGCTGCATGATCTTACCCCGCCTGAACCTGCCCTTATTTCAGGACTTTTTGCACAGGCCGAACAGGTCAGGGTGGAATGGATGGGTCCACCCACGCAGGATACAAGGGCTTATCATGTTTATCGTGCCGAAGGCACCGATCCCAGGACTGAACCTCCCCCCGCC
The DNA here is from genome assembly GCA_964652845.1 of uncultured Chitinophaga sp. Classification (GTDB taxonomy): domain Bacteria; phylum Bacteroidota; class Bacteroidia; order Chitinophagales; family Chitinophagaceae; genus JJ008. The sequence continues at coordinate 2,527 of CAZZDQ010000021.1, read as the reverse complement.
GCTTATCATTGGGTTGGTGGAATGACCGTCGAGTTACCTCCCACCCTGCCAAAAGTACTGGCGAGTCCATATGTTCCCCCCGGTATCGCCACCTGTGACAAAATTTCCGTGCAGGCCACACCCTGGATGAGCCAGGGATATTTTGAAGACAAGAGTATAAAGCCAAAACTCACTTACTGGTATAAGGTAGTAGGGATCGATTATGACGGAAATGAGACCCCATTGACAAAGGCTGCTGCAATCAGCACCTTCAGTTTTACGAGAAGGATACCGGATGCACCTGTTATCACTAGTATCACTACACAGGCAGATCCCTGTGCCATTGTATTGCAATGGAGCCCCGTGATCGATACGACTACGGAGATAGGATTTATCGTTTTCCGGTCCGGTTCAGGTGCAGGTCCTTTCACCCCGGTTGTAGTAAGTCCGGTAAAGGACAATATTTACACTGATATAAATGTGGTGAAAGGCCAGACCTATTGGTACCGGGTCGGCTTATTGATGAAGAACGGAAGATTGTCAGCTTTATCAGCCATTAGAAATATCACACCCTAAATAAAGTATATGAAAAACAAAAAGGGCATAAAGCGCTCTGTATTCCTGGCGGTGATTTTATTTTCAATGATGTTTTTTTCACAGAAAACCAAAGCGCAGGATACCAATTTTATCAAGAACAATACCTGGTATTTTGACAATTTTGTCAGGGATACCTTGCCCTGGTCGATCTTCAGGGAAACATTCATTGGGGTGGCGCCGGCGCCGGCAGGAGATTTTGACCAGTTGTTTTACAGCCAGATCTATCAAACCAAACTGGCAGGGCCGGGGCATTGCTATGGAATGGATGTGATGTCGATGCTGATGAAAAAGAATGGGGGATTCCTCGGTTACTGTCATCCTCCTTATATGTATTCAGGATCATATGCCAATAATACCAACCCAGCCAGCATGCCGAACAATGATACGGTAGGACCTACGGACAGAACGCTCAGAACAGCGATCGAAATTGTACACGGGTACCAGATCAATCACGGATTCCTTTCCTTCCTGCTGGATGTCATTGCCATCCACAAGAACAGGGACGGGCGTTATGCTTATCAGCAGGTGGACCTGGACCTGGCCAAGGATGATCAGCCGATCATCAGTATTTCAGGAAGCCTTTCGCCTGCAGACGGCGGTCATGTACTGATCGGTTATTATACAGAAACAGTGGGCAGCACCAAGAAAATATATGTCTATGATCCAAACAGGAGCTGGTATAAGTCAGGTTCCACCGGTCATGACTGGTACACTGCGCGGAATAATTTTATTACCATCAACGCCACAACTGGCGCCTGGCAATATACCATGTGCTGTGATACGGTCTGGGCCGGCGACCCCGGGAGCGGCGGAAATTTACTGGTGATCCCTCTTTCCATTGCGGGCCGAAAGGACAGGCTGCCGCAATCCCTGCTCGCTGATGCTTCCCTTGCGATCAGTGATATCATGCTCTGGGGCGATATAAAGGTGGAACAGATCTCAGATCTTGCGGGACAAAAACATTATTTTGATCAAACTGGAAAAGATATTGAGCCTTGTGATGAAAACAGGTTAAATAATATCATGCCATTCGTTCCGCTGGATGGCGCCCTGCCCTCAAAAGGAACGGGGAGGACGAATGTTTATTTCTTCCGGGGGAGCGAACCGGTAAAATTGCAATTCCGGGCTTATGGTCAATATAAGGTCGGCATGATCTTCCAGGGGAAATATTATGAAATGAGGGGAACTGGAGACGGGAATTTGCAAACATTCCTGCCTTGCGAAAGCAACCTTACGTCTGTTGCAAGGGCATTTCAATAGTGAAAGTGCTGCCTTTGCCCAAGGTACTTTCAGCTTTTACATGGCCACGCTGTTCTTCTATCATTGTTTTCACATAACTTAACCCGAGGCCAAATCCCTTTACGTTATGCACATTGCCTGTATGCGCCCTGAAAAAACGTTCGAATATCTTTCTCAGCGTATCCCTGGTCATGCCGATCCCGTTATCCTCGATGCGGATAAATAGTTTTTTGTGTGTGGATGAGGTCCGGACCGTTACAGCGGGGGGAACATTTTCCCGTGCATATTTGAGGGCATTATCGATCAGGTTATTGATACAGTTGGCCAGGTGCACATCATCTGCTTCAACAAGGTCGTTAACCGCCTGCAGGTCCAGCTGGATGGATCCTTTCTTCTCCTGCAACTGCAATAAAAAAGTATCAGTTACTTCACGTATCACGTCATGCACATGCAGCGGAGACAGGGTGAGTTCCACTTCCTGTTTATCGAGCTGCGAGGCTTTTAGGATGGTTTCCACCTGGCGGTGCATCCGTTGGTTCTCTTCCTTGATGATCCCGCTGAAATAATTCATTTTTTCACGGTCATCGATCACTTTTTCATTATGCATGGCATCCACCGCCAGCGAGATGGTGGCCAGCGGCGTTTTGAATTCATGCGTCATATTATTGATGAAATCGTTCTTGATCTTGGCCAGCTTTTTTTGCCGCAGCAT
>CAZZDQ010000020.1:0-44013 GCA_964652845.1 uncultured Chitinophaga sp. | reverse complement strand
TCATATTATTGATGAAATCGTTCTTGATCTTGGCCAGCTTTTTTTGCCGCAGCATGGTCCTTACCGTCAGGTAAAAAGCTGCCAGGATGATGACCGTGAAAACGGCGGAAATGAAGATCCGCCAGAACAGGGACCGGTTCACCAATTCTTTTTTATGCGGTACGATCACGAACAGGACCTCATTGGCGCTGAGATTCTCCGCGGCTGTACCGCTCAGCGCTTCGATCGCCACATTTGAAAAGAAATTATTGACCGAATCCTTATCCTTCATCAGGTTAAAAAAACTGGGCGTTTGCTTTTCGAAACTACTGCTGTTGTTGGGGCCAAAAGCCATGATGGCAAATTCAAAATCAGATATCTTGAGATTATTTTCCAGGAAAGCATGCACGATCAGGTTCCTGACATCATTGATATTGACCCGCTGACCGATATAGATGGGTTTTGTGAAATCAAAGGGCATATCATCGGGCAATAAGCTCATCCCTTTCTTGGTGGGGGTGATGGAAAAATTACTCTTATGCTCCGCCAAATCATAACCGGCCGACTTGGTGGCATCGTTGATATTATGCTGGATCTGCTCCTCGCTGACCAGGATCATGCTTTTAATCCATGAGATCTGCAGCACAATGATCCCGATCATGGACAAAGAGACCAGCACAAAAATCCAGGGAAATATCCTTTTCAAGTATCGAATTTTTCAGGCACAAATGTAAAATATAGTTATCAGGGCAGGAAGCTGACGTTAAAGATTTATCAATTTTGCAACGTTTGAAAAAATATTTCTAATTTGAATCATGATTGAACCGGCCGGTGGTATATTACTCATCGCAGAACCTTTTCTGAAAGACCCTCACTTTTTACGTTCCGTCGTTTTTCTTTGTGAACACAAACCGGAAGGCACTGTCGGGTTCATCCTGAACCGCCGTTTCCGGAATACGATCGATGAACTGATCCCCGACCTGGAAGGTATTGCAATGCCGGTTTATTATGGCGGCCCGGTGCAAACCAATACCATTCATTTTTTGCATCAATGCCCTGATGAGATACCCGGCGGAGAGGAAGTTATCAGCGGGGTTTACTGGGGCGGAGATTTTGACCTCCTTGTCCGGCAGATAAAAAATCAAACCCTCGATACAGAAAAAATAAGATTTTTTATCGGCTATTCAGGCTGGGGAGAAGGGCAACTGAATGATGAAATGAAAGAAAAGACATGGCTCACCCTGAAAGCCAGTAAATCCCTGGTCTTTCATACACATGATGACTCCATCTGGAAAGATGCGCTGAAACAGCTGGGAGGAGAATATGAAATGATGGTGAATTTTCCGATCGATCCCCAGCTCAATTGAAGTTTTTGAATCCCGATAATATAGAATCAGCAAATCCCGGTTTGAACTGTATCAAAAAAGTTGATCAGTGAATAACGGGGTTGTTCATTTATTCAACAACTACTGCCGCTTCTGCCAGCAGCGTTACCTTATTATTCAGTACTTCCACAAATCCCCCGGTGATCCGGAGCTGATTCACCTGGTTCTGTTTGTTCAGCAGGATCTTTACATTCCCGGCTTTTAGTGCACTGACCATCGGAGCATGCTTCTCCAATACTTCAAAGGAGCCACTGATGCCGGGCATCTGAATGCCATAGACATCGCCGCTGAAGACTTTTTTTTCGGGAGTGAGGATTTCGAGGTGCATGTTGTTTGATTGTTGGATGGTTCGATTGCTTGATGGTTATCTTGGGTTTATAATAACCATCGAACCATCCTGCCATCAAGCCATCATTTTTTTCCCTTTCTCAATCGCATCATCAATGGAGCCCACCAGGTTGAATGCTGCCTCGGGATATTCATCTACTTCTCCGTCCATGATCATATTGAAACCGCGGATCGTTTCTTCGATCGGGACCAATACCCCTTTCAGGCCGGTAAATGCTTCGGCTACATGAAAAGGCTGTGAGAGGAAACGCTGTACCTTCCGCGCTCTTTGTACGGTCATCTTATCATCATCACTCAGTTCATCCATACCGAGGATCGCAATGATATCTTGTAATTCTTTATATCGTTGCAGGATCAGTTTAACCCTGTTTGCACAGTCATAGTGCGCATCGCCCACCACTTGCGGGCTCAGGATACGGGACGTGGAATCCAGCGGGTCCACGGCCGGGTAGATACCAAGATCTGCGATCTTGCGGCTTAATACTGTTGTTGCATCGAGGTGAGCAAAAGTAGTAGCCGGTGCCGGGTCGGTCAGGTCATCAGCCGGTACATACACTGCCTGCACGGACGTGATGGAGCCATTCTTGGTGGAAGTGATCCTTTCCTGCATGATCCCCATTTCAGTAGCCAGCGTAGGCTGGTAGCCCACTGCAGAAGGCATCCGGCCCAGCAGCGCTGAAACCTCGGAGCCCGCCTGGGTGAAACGGAAAATATTATCGACGAAAAAGAGGATATCGCGGCCTTTTCCCTGGCCTTCTCCGTCGCGGAAATATTCTGCGATCGTCAAACCGCTCAGGGCTACCCTTGCCCTGGCTCCGGGAGGCTCGTTCATCTGGCCGAAAATGAAAGTTGCTTTTGACTCGGACAGTTCTTTCAGGTTCACCTTACTCAGGTCCCATCCTCCTTTTTTCATGCTTTCTTCGAAGCCCTCACCATATTTCATGATCCCTGCCTCGATCATTTCACGCATCAGGTCATTTCCTTCGCGGGTGCGCTCGCCTACCCCGGCAAAAACAGAGAGTCCGCCGTAGCTTTTCGCAATATTATTAATGAGTTCCTGGATAATGACTGTTTTTCCCACTCCGGCGCCGCCAAACAACCCGATCTTACCGCCCTTTGCATAGGGTTCAATCAGGTCGATCACTTTTATACCTGTAAACAAAACTTCAGATGATGTGGAAAGATTTTCGAAAGTGGGTGGTGCATTATGGATGGGCCTGCCGTTCTCTTTAGAAACAGGAGGAAGGCCATCAATAGGATCACCCGTCACATTAAAGAGGCGGCCTTTGATCGCTTCGCCTGTCGGCATAGCAATGGCTTTGCCGGTATCAGTCACTTCCATTCCGCGTACCAGGCCTTCGGTACCGTCCATGGCAATGGTACGAACGCTGTCTTCCCCGAGATGCTGCTGCACTTCCAATACCAGGGTATCGCCATTGGCTCTTTTCAGTTCCAGTGAGTTGTAAATTTCTGGGAGGGTGCCATCAAACTGAACGTCCACCACCGCCCCGATCACTTGTTTTACCTTACCAACTTTCCCCATAGAAAACAGGTATTTAATTTGGCGGCAAAGGTAAGGTTGTGGGGTTTATTCGCCAATAAGAATATGGTGATTCTGGAGAAGGGGGGAAAACTAATATTTGACCCGGGAAAATAGTGGTTTATTCAATAATTTATCCGGCAAAATGGAACAAAGCCCCGGATCTCTCCGGTCATGGAATGCAATTCCATCAGAAGTTCAATTTTCGTTACCTGGGACTGCAATTTCCCTGATGATGGATAAAAATACCAGTCCTGGTAAACCCTGATTCGTGAAAGGCTGGTGGGGTTAATTTCAGGCTGCAGGATCTTGTAATGATTTTCCTGCGTTTTTTCATCAACTATCATGACGGTGTCAGTTGATTGTTTCCAGGTAAGGATTTTATTGCCCGGAATCAATTTTCCTGTCTGGGGGTCAATAGCTTTTAATTTACCTGATCGTATGGATTCTAAAATGTATTGCGGTACGGGCTTGGTTTCTCTTTGCGAAGACCTTATCAGCCATCGACACTCATCCGAACGAAAAACAGAAGTATCCTGTTTTACCAATGATTTACCCGGCTGAGCTGATAAACTGAAAGCAATAAATAATGAAGGCAAGAGGTGGATGGCTTTTTTCATACCCTTCAAACGGTTTTTAAGAATTAAATTGTACAGTATCTGTTAATTTTTTTGAACCGTTAATTTAATCCGGTCAAAGCCTTATGCATATCCTGTTCGCCTGACAAGCGATTCAATTATTTGACCATCAAACTTTACTTTTGTGCCTGGTACCGTTCGAATGAAACTGATCGAAGTAAACACCGCCTCCCTGGCCAGGAATTTTATTGAAGTGAATGTGTTGCTCAATAAAAAAAACCCGGCTTATATCCGGCCACTGGACAAGGATATACAGGAAGTGTTCGACCCCAAAAAAAACAAGACCTTCCGCCAGGGGGAAGCCTCCCGATGGATCCTGAAAGATGAAAATGGGAACATGCTAGGACGCATTGCGGCCTTTGTCAATAAAAAATACAAGAACAAGGGTGATGATATGGCTGTAGGAGGTATTGGTTTTTTTGATTGCATCAATGACCAGGCCGCAGCCGATATGCTTTTTGATGTAGCCAAACACTGGTTGATGCAACGGGGCATGGAAGCCATGGACGGCCCTGTCAATTTCGGAGAAAGGGACCGCTGGTGGGGGCTGGTGGTGAAGGGGAATGACCAACAGCCTTTGTATTGTATGAATTTCAATCCGTATTATTATGTGCAGTTATTTGAAAATTACGGGTTCAGGAATTTTTATAACCAGGTCTGCTTTTCCCTGGATCCCAAAGAACAATTGATCCCAAAATTCTATTTACGCCATACTGAAATATCGAAAGATCCTTTTTTCAGTTCAGCACATATCAGAAAAAATCAGCTCCCGAAATTTGCCGCCGATTTCACCGTTGTATACAATAAAGCCTGGGCGGGTCATGGAGGCTTGAAACAGATGGATGAACGCCAGGTTCTCAAATTATTTAAAACCATGAAACCGGTCATGGATGAAAAGATCTGCTGGTTCATATATTATAAGAACGAGCCTATCGGCATCTGGATCAATCTTCCTGATCTGAACCAGTGGTTTAAATATTTAAACGGACGCTTTGACCTGTTCAGCAAACTGAAATTCTTATTAATCAAGGCCACAAAGAGAAATAAGAAATTCACCGGTCTTGTGTTTGGTATCGTCCCCGAATGGCAGGGTAAGGGAGTGGACAGTTATATGATCCTCGAGGGTGCTACCATTATTCAGAATATCACCCGGGTGAATGGCGCATATATCAATGGAAAGCCCATCTATGATGACTATGAAATGCAATGGATCGGGGAGTTCAATCCGAAGATGATCAATGTGGCCGAAGCCCTTGGCACTTACCGCAGCCGCATCCTGACCACCTATCGCTACCTCTTTGACCGCACAAAGGAATTCAAACCGCATCCGGTCCTGTTATAAAGAAATATCAATAACGGAATAAAAATTTCCCTGGGAGGATTTCCAATTTGAATCTATTGCTTTGATAAGGTTCCCCGTCCAGGTGTGCCTGCATAATGGTATTGCTTTCCACTATTACTTTTTTCACTTTCAGGTATTGGATAAAGGAAAGACCCAGGTGTTTACCTTTTTCGATCACAGGGAGAAATCGTAACCTCTTCAGCGGTGAAATGGCTTTGATCATTACAAGGTCCAGCCGCCCGTCATTGATTTCCCCAAAGGGTGCAATATGAAATCCGCCTCCGGCCCGGCACCCGTTGGCAATGCTGATCATCAGGTATTTTCCCTGCCATTCTTTCTCATCAGCCTGTATACTGTAATCATTTGACCGGTATGTAAATATCTTTTTCAGAATGCCAATCATAAAAGATGTCTTCCCGGCCCTTTTTTTCTTCCCCGCCAGGCTTTCGGCAACGGCGCCTTCAAACCCGATCCCCGCACCATTGATGAAAAGTCTTTCGTTACAACTCCCTGCGTCTGCCGGCCTTGGTCCTGCATGTAAGGCCAGGTAGAGTTGTTCCTCAAAACTTTTGTTCCCGAAAAGCATCCAGTGTACATCATTACCGGTTCCTCCCGGGAAGATCACCAGGGGTAAACGAATGTCGGGGTATTGATTGATGAAATAATTGAGCGTGCCGTCGCCGCCGGCGATCCACACATCTGTAAATCCTTTAAAATTGCCGGGCCAATCTTTTTTGAATAATGTATAAGGAACATTTAACGGGAGTAATGCTTCCGCGATCTTTTGCGCCAGGCCGGTTGCACGGCCTGTTCCTGCCAGCGGGTTGCATACGATCGCAATATTTTTCTCCCCTTCTGTCATGCTTTTAAAGGTCACCTGAATAATCCAATCGGCAAAATCCTGTTCCCGCATCTGCTATATCATTAACTTTAATGAACAAATAAATTATTATGAAACGCAGCACTTTTATCCGGCAAGCTTCTGTTGCCACGGCAGGGGTGACCATTCTTCATTTTCCCATCTTCGGCAAAAACACACCCGGTAATAAAGTGCGGGTGGCGGTCATGGGTGTGAACAGCCGGGGGGCATACCTCGCAGAGAATTTTTCAAGCCTTTCAAATGTGGAGGTCGCTTATATCTGCGATGTGGAAGAGAAAGCGATCGCGAACGGCTTAAAGCCTTTCGCCAATGCTGACCGTAAACCGGTGGTCATTAAAGATATCCGTGAGCTGGTGACAAAAAAGGATTTTGATGCCCTCATCATTGCAGCGCCCGATCACTGGCATGCACCTGCAACAATTTTGGGTGTAACCCATGGGAAGCATGTTTACGTTGAAAAACCATGCAGCCATAATCCGTACGAGGGAGAGTTGCTGATAGCACTCATGAAAAAATATCCCGGACAACTGATTCAAATGGGTAACCAGCGCAGGTCCATGCCCAACCTGATCAATGCTGCAAAAGAGATCAAAGCAGGCATTATCGGTAATGCTTATTTTGGCAAGGCCTGGTATGCCAATAACCGGAAATCAATTGGATCAGGGAAGAAAATACCGGTTCCGACCACACTTGATTTTGAATTATGGCAGGGGCCGGCGCCGCGGATGGATTTCAGGGATAATCTTGTGCACTATAACTGGCACTGGTTCTGGCACTGGGGCACGGCGGAAACCTGCAATAACGGCACCCATGAGATCGACATGTGCCGCTGGTTGCTGGATACTGGGTTTCCTACCAAGGTCACATCGGCCGGCGGTCGTTATGCTTATAAGGATGACTGGCAAACACCGGATACCCAGGTGGCCTGTTTTGAATTCGGGGATAAAAAATCCATCACCTGGGAAGGAAGAAGCTGTAATAAAATGAATGTGGAAGGCGCCAGCAGGGGATTCATTATCTATGGCGACAAGGGGTCCCTGATCAATTACGGCAATGATGATTATAAGATCCTTGACGCCGATAATAAACTTGTAAAGGAAATCAGATCCGCAGCACAAAATGACGGGACCAATACGGTAAGCGCCACGGGCAACCTTGACCTTTTTCATTTTAATAACTTTATTGAAAGTATCCGCGGAAATACTGTGCTCAATTCACCTGTGAACGAGGCACATAAAAGTATTTTACTCTGCCACCTGGCCAATATTGCCCAGCGTACCGGCCGAACCCTGCATTGCGATCCGCAAAACGGGCATATCATGAATGATGCTGAAGCGATGAAACTGTGGAGGAGAGAATATGAAAAAGGATGGGAACCCGCTATCTGATTTGTTAAAAGTGGAATTGTCCCAAAGGGACTCCTTTGGAGGGAATTTGGAAAAGTTATCTGAGAGACTTGATCTTGATACTACGAAAACTCACTTCATTTCCGTGATCCTGTAAAAGGATGCGCCCCTGTTTTGCTTCTCCGAAATCCTTCCACACTTTGTATTTGCTGATTGCGACGAGATCACGGTATGCTTGTGATCCCCGTTCATATTCCAGCACTTTGATACCATTCAGGTAATGCTCAACATGGTTATCGGGATAAACAATGACGCGGCCGGTGTTCCAGTTACCCGGCTGGTGAATGAAACGGCTGGTCTTTTGAGCAGGGATCAGGTCGTATAGAGAGGCAAGGGTCCGGTTACCGTCCCTGCCGAGTTTTGCATCCGGGTGCAGGGTATCATCGAGGACCTGGTACTCAAGGCCGATGGCCGAACCCTGGTTATGTTCGCTCAGCGTTACAAAGTATTTCACCCCACTATTGGCGCCCGGTGTGAATTTAAAATCAAACGAAAGATCAAATGCGCTGAATTCTTCTGTTGTCACAATATCCCCGCCGTTGGTGGATTCCTTTCCTTCGGAGGATAAAACCGTCATTTCCCCGTTTTGTATCACCCAGCCCTTTTCAGGAAAAGTATTTTTATACGCCCCCATCCAGCCCCCTGTTGTCTTCCCGTCAAACAATAATTTCCAGCCATCTTTTTTTTCATAATCCGTTAGCGAATTATTCTGAAAATTTACCACATAAATACCTGGCGGAAAGGGAGTGCCGATAACGCCGTTTGTCCTGATCCGGATATTTTTCCAATATATTTTTGATCCTTTATTCGAAGCATTGTTGATGGAATGAACCTGCAGGCCGATGATCCCTTCATTGGATTGTAATGTATCCACCACATAGGCCATGGCCTTTCCATCGAGCCATGTTTTGATACTATGGCCGACACATTCGATGCTTATTTTATGGAATATTCCGGGAGTGAACCAGGCCTGCGCTGCCTGGTGGAGTGAAACGGGGTAGAGCCAATCCCTTCTTCCTTCGTCATAAACACCCCCACTCCACCTGCGGGAAGAAGGATCCATTTCAAACTGATACCCGTAGATTTTTCCCTTGCCTTCATTTGCAGCGCTGTCGAAATTGCTTTTGAACTGTACCCCTGAATTCGAAAGGGTGTCTTCCATCATGGCATCTAATTCGAGTACAAAATCACCGGTGAATCTTTTCGTTGAGATCAGGAATGAATTCGGTGAATTCATGACGGTCGTACCCACGATGGCCCCGTTTTCCACCTTGTATTCCGCCCTGCCAGTCGCCAATGTCCATCCATTCAGTGTTTTACCGTCGAATAAGGACTGCCAGCCGCTATTATGCTGGCAAAATATTCTTATAGGACCAGGACAAAGGATAAAAACTACTATGATATTTATTATGCGCATTTTTTTTATAAAGAAGAACTATAACATAATTTTTCATACAACTACAACCGCCTGTTTTAGCAGGTTGAAATTACTGTTTTCCTGATTTATTCCGCGATTACTTATCTTGCAACTCACTTTCCTATAATTTTGTTTTCCGGAGCGGTGGTTATGGATAAATTCATTGTTTCAGCTCGAAAATACAGGCCGCAGACCTTTGCCACAGTGGTGGGGCAGGAACATATTACCACTACCCTGAAGAATGCGGTCAAAAATAACCAGGTAGCCCATGCTTTTTTGTTTTGCGGTCCCCGTGGTGTGGGAAAGACCACCTGTGCCCGGATATTGGCCAAAACGATCAACTGTGAAAACATTTCAGCTGACGGCGAAGCCTGCAACCAATGCGCCTCCTGCCGTTCCTTCAATGAAGGTTTATCTATCAACTATTTTGAACTCGATGCAGCCAGTAATAATTCTGTGGATGATATCCGTGAACTGGTGAACCAGGTCCGCTTTCTTCCCCAGGGCGCCCGTTACAAGGTATATGTGATCGACGAGGTACATATGCTGAGCCAGTCGGCCTTCAACGCTTTTTTAAAAACGCTGGAAGAACCACCCCCTTATGCCATTTTCATCCTGGCAACCACTGAAAAGCATAAGATCATTCCGACCATTCTCAGCCGTTGCCAGATCTTCGATTTCAAAAGAATAACTCTCCCCGATACAGTAAAACACCTGGAAGAGATCTGTTCAAAAGAACATATCCGTGCTGAAAGACCCGCCCTGCAGGTCATCGCCCTGAAAAGCGAGGGCTGCATGCGGGATGCACTGAGCATACTGGATAAGATCGTCAGTTTCACCAACGGAGAAGTGACCTACTCCAATACCCTGGAACATCTCAATATCCTCGATGATGAATTTTATTTCGAATGGATGGATTGTATCCTGCAGCAGGATCTGCCCCGGGCGCTCCTGTGCTATGATGAGATCAACCAAAAAGGCTTTGAAGGGGACCTGGTGCTGGATAATTTCTCCAGCTTTCTGCGAAACCTCCTGGTATGTAAGGATGAGAAGGCTGCTTCTTTGCTGGATGCCATAGATAATTACCGGGAAAGATACCTGTCACTTGCGAAGGACGTATCTCCTTCCTTACTGATCAGCGCCCTCAATATCTTATCTGAAGCGGGAATCAATTATAAAGCGGCCCGTAATAAACGGCTCCATGTGGAATTCACCCTTGTGAAATTATGCTACCTGCCCCAGGCACTGGAGGTTACTGCCTCCGGGAACAGTATTAGCAAAAAAAAAATGATTGATGCTCCTGTTGCCCTCCGGACAGCGGCGATCCGGCCCTTCGCTCCTCAAAAAATATTATCGACCGAAAAAGAAACAGCAAAACTGCTGATCGAAGAAAATATGCCGGCAAATAACCTGGTCCAGGAATCCATTCAATCCTATCCCGATGACCGGGAGCAACCCTTGCCGGGCCAGCAGCAGGGTAACGGGAAATTCACATTGGATAAGATACGGAACAGTTTCAGACGCCAGGGAACGCATGACCACAATAAATCGGCAAACCCGCTGGAGATCGCCCGGCTCCAAGACTGCTGGAATGCCTTTACTGAGAAATTGAAAACAGAGAACAACTCGGCCCGACACGGTTTTGAAACGGCGGTGCTGAAAATCATGGATGAAAATAATTTTGAGATCGTGGTGACGGACAGCTTCAGCAAACAATGCATTGAACAGAACAGCCATGCACTGATGATTTTCCTGAAAGAAAAACTGAATAATGTTTCCCTGCAATTCACTGTCCTCATAGATGAATCAAACCAGGCAAAGCCGGCGATAAAAATTCCACTATCATCCAAAGAACAATTTCAAAAGATGGTAGAAAAGTATCCCCTTGTCAATGAACTCAAGAAAAGGCTGGGTATGGAACTGGATTACTGACCTGCCTCTTTCATTTATGTAAACTATCCTTGGTGCCAGCGGAATTGCAGTAATGCCCTGTATTCATTTCATCATTTTATCTTAATTTCGACAAAATTTTTTAAAGCATGGCTGATGTGATCCTCATGCCGCGGCTCAGCGATACAATGACAGAAGGGGTGATTGCCGCCTGGCATAAAAAAGTGGGCGATGCTGTTAAAAAAGGCGACCTCCTCGCAGAGATTGAAACGGATAAAGCCACGATGGAACTGGAAAGTTATAAGGATGGCACATTGTTGTATATCGGCGTCGATAAAGGAGGAAAATTACAGGTGGATGACTTACTGGCCATCGTAGGAAAACAAGGTGAAGATATTTCCGCACTGATCAGTGGGAAGAAAGCAACTGCACAAGCCAGCCAGCCGGATCAAAAAGAAGTGAAGGCTGAAGTTTCATCCAATAAACAAACCGTTACGGAACCGGTCACCACACAACAACAGGTTGTTAGCCCGGTAATGGATGAAAGCGGCCGGGTCAAGGCTTCCCCGCTGGCCAAAAAACTTGCCAAAGAAAAAGGGATCGATATCAGCTCATTAAGCGGGTCGGGTGACGGGGGAAGGATCATCAAGGCCGATGTCGACAATTTGAATATTCAGCCGGCAACACCAACCGGAAAGTCATCGGCTCCCTTGTTTCAATACAATGCTCCCGTTTTAACCAGTGAAGAAGGTTATACGGATATTCCCAATTCGCAGATACGCGGGGTCATCGCCAAAAGGCTGGCAGAAAGCAATTTCACCGCCCCCCATTTCTTTTTGACCATGGAAATAAACATGGACAATGCGGTCTCAGCCCGCACACAATTGAACGAGATCAGTCCTGTAAAGATCAGTTTTAATGACCTGGTGGTGAAAGCAGTGGCCCTGGCGCTCCGCCATCATCCAGCCGTCAATGCCTCCTGGATGGGCGACAAGATCCGGCGCTGGCGCCATATTCATATTGGTGTGGCCGTAGCCATCGAGGACGGACTGATCGTACCGGTGATCCGTTTTGCTGACAACAAGACCTTACCCCAGATCGCAGCAGAAACAAAGGAACTGGCCACCCGCGCCAAGAATAAAAAATTACAGCCACCCGAATTCACCGGCAATACCTTCACCGTCTCCAACCTGGGTATGATGGATATTGATGAATTCACGGCCATCATCAACCCTCCCGACAGCTGCATCATGGCTGTAGGTAAGATAAAGGAGACCGTCGTCAAAAGATCTGATGGTTTTGGTGTATCTAGTTTTATGAAAGTGACTTTGAGCTGCGATCATCGCAGCGTGGACGGAGCCACCGGAGCTGCATTTCTCCAAACCTTTAAAAAGTACCTTGAAAACCCCGTCATGATGCTGGTATAATGTATGAACAGCACAGCCAAAAAAACCCTGGTCCTCGGTGCCTCTGATAACCCCAACCGTTATAGTTACCTGGCTGTACAGCGCTTAAAGAAATACCATTACCCGGTAGTAGCCATTGGCAAACGTAAAATGACCGTGTCGGAAGTACCTGTTGAAACCGAAAAGATCCCCTTTACCGGAATTGATACGGTCAGCATTTACCTGAACCCCGAGCATCAGAAAGAGTATTACCAGTATATCCTTTCCCTGCATCCCCGTCGCATCATTTTCAATCCCGGTGCAGAAAATGAAGAATTGAAAAGGCTGGCAGCGGAAAATCGTATCCTCGCCATTGATGCCTGCACCCTGGTACTGTTAAATACACGACAGTATTGAACTGTATTTTTCCCGGACTTGTACGATACCCCGCTGCTGACCTTACGAAATAAGGGGAGCAATAACACCCGATTATTTCATTTTCATTTTCAAGAATTTCCTCCTGCCTGATTTAATTGCAAATATTGTGTTACCGTAATCCCCCTGAAAACTCAGCAGGAAAAGCCCTGCTGTTAACAATATCCTTTTAACCAAAAAAGTTAAACATGAAAAACCATCGTGTTGTTTTTCTATTCGTTTTCCTGGCATTCCTGCAGGTAAGGTCAGCTGCTCAAATCCAGCCGGCACCCATCAACCAGCCGGACTATAACAAGCCGAAACTATTCAACGGGCTGCCCGTTTCCGTGTCTGTGAATACGCAGACCCTGGACAACCTGTTGCAGGCTTCCAGAGGTGCCAGCATCAATGTAAACCTGTCGGCAGATGCCAATGCCTTACCGGTCAACGGGCAGGTCATTTCGTCTTCATCAGAAAATGACGGCACCCTGCAGACCGTTACGCTCCGGGCGACCAATTATAACGGGGCGATCCTGTTCATATCAAAAGTGAAATTGCCGGGAGGGGATTGGAAATATAACGGTCATATTATTGACCGCCGTTTCGGCGATGCTTATATCCTGGAACAGAAAGACGGTCTGTTTTATTTCACCAAAAAAAATTATTACGATGTCATCAATGAATAAACCTTTACGCAAGAATATTTCCTGACCCGTTTTTGATCAATGTACCCTATCATCATCCTTAAAATCCGTAGTTATGAAAAAGCGTTTACTAACTTGTCTTTCCGCCGGTATGCTGCTGGTTAGCCTGCATACCCGCGCGCAGGCTCCCATATACAGCAGTTATCCTTCGGCCACTGCCGTCATCTATCTTGATTTTGACGGGCATTGGATCGTGAATACTGCCTGGAATGTATCGGGGCCATTTTATTGCGGTGATTCCAAATTAAGCAGCGCACAGATCACAGAGGTCTTCAACCGCGTAGCCGAGGATTACCGCCCGTTCAATATCAATATCACCACCGATTCCACCAAATACAATGCTGCGCCGGCCGCGCAACGTATGCGGGTGATGATCACAGATTCATCCGCCTGGTACGGAAGCGCCGGTGGCGTATCTTATGTAGGTTCTTTTACCTGGGGCGACGGAACCCCGGCCTTTGTATTTTCCGTTTTGCTTGGGCTGAATACCAAGCAGATCTCTGAGGCCGCTTCGCATGAAGCAGGACATACGCTGGGCCTTTATCACCAGTCTGTATACGATGTCAATTGTAATAAACTGAATGAATACAATTATGGCCAGGGCAGCGGAGAGATCGGATGGGCGCCGATCATGGGAGTGGGTTATTATCAAAACATGACCTTATGGAACAACGGCCCCAATTCCTATGGATGCAACAGCATACAGAGTGACCTGGGTGTGATCACAACCGGTAATGGTTTTACATACAGAACAGATGACTATGCGGGAACCTTTGCCAGTGCCTATGTGTTAACGATTTCGGGGAATCAGTTTACGATCAATGGGGTCATTGAACAGAATACCGACCAGGACATGTTCAAATTCACGATGGGAAGCAGCCAGCATTTCAACCTCAGTGCCGTACCTTATAATGTGGGAACCGGTGATGCGGGTTCCGACCTGGATATGCAGGTCAGCCTGTATAACAATTCACATACCCTGCTGAATCAATATAATCCAAGCTTGTTGTTAAGTTCTTCGATCGATACAAACCTGGCAGCAGGAAACTATTATCTGAAAGTGGAAGGGAAAGGGAATATCTATGCGCCCAATTATGCAAGCCTGGGTTCTTATTCTCTTGTTGGAACGATGTCAGGCGTACTCCCTCTGCATCGCCTGGAGCTTCACGGATCGATCATTAATGATATGCACCAGCTAAACTGGATCATCGATGCCGATGAGCCTGTAACGGACCTTGTCATCGAAAAATCAACCGACGGAAGAACGTTCATCGCGCTCAGGGATGCCCCGGTGGGAGACCGTTCATACAGCTATACACCGTCCGATAACGGGACCATACAGTACCGTCTGAATGTGACATTTGCCAACAACAAACAATATTATTCCAATACCATCACATTGCGGAGTCACCTGAACAATATCAAGCCTTCCCTGGTCAGCAACCTGGTCAGCGGTAATACGGTAGAAGTTACTTCACCTGGCAATTTCAATTTTGCCGTTTACGATTTCCATGGCAGGATCATGACAGAGGGGAAACTGGTCAATGGTTCCAATGTGATCAATTCCGGTGCAACCGGCAGCGGCATCTACCTGATCCGTTACCAGAATGAGACCGGTAACTGGAGTGAAAAATTCGTCAGGCAATAACACTGCGCTCAATACCCGTTATAGTCCGTACCCTTTCTTTAAAAAAGTTTTCCGTATATTCGGGAAACTTTTTTTATGCGTTGGAGGAAATTCAACGGTGATCCCCTGGATTTTCCCATTTACCAGTCGGTGGAACATGCCATCCGGCGGGAAACGGAAAAAGGCTACCGGCTGAAGGTCTGTATCGGCACCGATTCACAGGTGAAGGGGCAGGATACGGAATTTGCTACGGTGATCGTCTTTTTAAGGGAAGGACACGGGGGTTTCATGTTCATTCATAATGAAAAGACCAGGCACCAGTATACCATCAAGGAAAGAATGCTGGTAGAAGTAGCCAAAAGCATCGAGATCGCTTATGAGTTATGCAACCTGTTCACGGTATACAATGTGGACATGGAAGTGCACGCCGATATCAATACCAACCCTCATTTCAAAAGCAATGATGCCCTTCGGGAAGCTATGGGCTATATCCTGGGCATGGGATTCGCTTTTAAGGCCAAACCAGAGGCCTTTGCCAGCAGCAGTTGTGCCAATAAAGTGGTGAACTGATAATACTGAAAGATCAATTCCGGGACTTTGCTGAAAGCGCCGTGTGAACCGACCGGGCGATAAGATCCTGCTGCATTGATTGTGCGGCATCCTTATTGATACCGGTAAAGGTTTGTTTCAGTTTACGGGTATCTTCGTTGGCCAGGGAAAAGATAACCAATACCAACACAAAGAGGATCGCTGCCATTCTTTTTTCAAGAGATCTGATTTTCATATAAGGTTTATAATAAAGGTTTTGCAAAGTAAAAATAATTTCCGGAAATGAAAATAAGTTATTTCCTCATAAGGAAAGCCCTGGTTGGTCCGTTATAAAGGCCATATACTCAATCAATTCTTTTCTTCCGGTTTTCTTAGTTCCAGAAGTGATGAAATACGGCGGAAATGCTTCCCAATATTCCTGCAATTGACCTGCAAGGGCTAAAACTGTTCGCCGGATGGCAGCTGGTTTATTTTTATCTGCTTTGGTAAATACCAGTGTGAAAGGGATCCTCCATTCCCCCAGCTTATTGATGAAACCAATATCATTCTTCTGCGGGGGCACCCTGCTGTCGATCAGCACGAAGACCTGTACCAGGTTTTCTCTTTTGCGGATATAACTTTCCCTTATCGTAATGAAATTATTTCTTTTCGTTTTGGATACGCCGGCATGGCCATATCCGGGCAGATCGGCCACGTAAATATCCCTTTTGCCAGAAAGTGTGAATAAAAAATGATTGATCAGTTGTGTTTTGCCCGGTGTTGCAGAGGTCTTTGCCAACCCCTTATGATTCGCCAGCATATTGATCAGTGTGGATTTACCGACATTGCTGCGGCCGATAAAAGCGCATTCCGGAAGGTCGGGAGGCGGGCATTTTTTATAGCTGTCGCTGCTGGTAACAAACCGGGATGAAATAATCTCCATACGCTGCAAGATAATCCTGAATAGGGTGCCCCCATAAAGAATATTTCCCGGCTGTCCTTAGCTTTGCAGGTTCATGCCTGATACATATTCGCACAACAAGGTTGTTCCCTTCCCGCATTCCGAACATGGGAAAAAGCAACAGGTGGCTGAGATGTTCGACGCCATTTCTTCGCGGTATGATTTCCTCAATCATTTTCTTTCTGCCCGCATGGATGTGGCCTGGCGGAAAAAAACGATCCGCCGACTGAGAAAATATCACCCGGAAACCCTTCTGGATGTGGCCACCGGAACGGCTGATATGTCCATCCTGGCAGCCAGGATGAAAGCTGCTCAAAAAATTACCGGAATTGATATATCCCCGGGGATGCTTAAAATAGCCCTTCAAAAAATCCAAAAACTTGGTTATCAGGACAAAATAACGCTCCAGGAGGGGGATGCAGCAACAATAAATTTTGCTCAAAATTCGTTTGATGCGGTGATAGTTGCATTCGGGGTGCGCAACTTTGAAGACCTTGAATCGGGCTTGCAGGAGATCAAGAGGGTGTTGAAACCGGGTGGACACCTGCTGGTACTTGAATTTTCGAGACCCCCTAACCGGCCGGTCAATTTTCTTTATAAGGTTTATATGAAAACCATTTCACCAAGGATCGCCGGTTGGTTCAGGCAGAATAAAGAAGCCTACCGTTACCTGTGCCAGTCCATCCATTCGTTCCCGCACCGGCAATCATTTGTTGATATATTAGACAAGACAGGATTTACCCATACTTCATTCAAACCGTTAAGCTTTGGAATATGCTGCATTTACTCAGGAGAAAAACCACATTGAAATACTGTATTGCAGCATTGCTATTTCTTGATTCAACGGGATCTGTTGCACAAATAGATAAGCCGGAAATGAATCGCGTAGAAAGGGATTATTACCCTTATTATTTCGGCATCACGCTGGGTGTCAACCTGGCCCGTTTTCAAACCTACCTTCACCCGAATTTCCTGCAGCAGGACAGTGTTTTCGTGGCTGAGCCCACCAATTCTGGCGGCTTTACGCTTGGACTATCCGCCACCGCCCGTCTGTCCAACCGGTTCCAGGCACGCTTCAATCCACAGCTTATGTTCATTGAACGGGGGATCATTTACAAGCTCAACTATAATTACAACGGGGATTCCTCTGTAACAAAAAAAGTGGAGTCGGTGATCTTCTCCTTTCCCCTCCAGATCAAATTTCAAAGTGACAGGATCGGCAATTTCAGGGTATATACCCTGGCAGGACTGAAATTTGATATTGACATGGCCTCCAATGCCCGTGCTCACCGGGCCGAAGACCTTTTGAAAATACAGAAATATGACTATGGCCCGGAATTCGGCATCGGCTTCAACTTTTATTTTGAATGGTTCACTTTCTCACCTGAAATAAAGATCAGCACCGGGCTGCGCAATATCCATAGCCGTGACCCCAACCTGATCTTCTCTAGCGTATTTGACAAGATCCAGTCACGCATGATCATTTTCTCATTTCATATAGAATGAACTGATCCCTTCCCGTCATCCTTTGCTTATCTTCGCAGCCAAGATGACGGAAAAGATCCTGATCCTCGACTTCGGTTCACAGTACACCCAGCTCATTGCCCGCGCCGTCAGAGAAGCAAGTGTTTATTGCGAAATCATTCCCTATAACAAATCATTTTCCTTTCCGCCGGAATTAAAAGGCATCATCCTGTCCGGCTCTCCCTGCTCGGTGAATGAAACGGACGCACCCTCAGTAGATATTCATGAACTCAATAGAACGGTTCCCGTACTCGGGATCTGTTACGGGGCCCAGCTCACTGCCAAACAATTCGGCGGCCGTGTGGCCAAAAGCAATAAAAGGGAATATGGCAGGGCCCTCCTTCATAAAACCTCGGATGATCTTCTCTTTGACTCAGTACAGGATCATACCCAGGTCTGGATGAGTCATGCGGATACGATCCTGGAGATGCCTCCCGGGTTTTCACTCCTCGCCACCACTGAAAATATACCTGTGGCGGCATTTAAAAAAATACCTTCCGGCCGGTTCCCGCTGTACGGGGTACAGTTTCATCCCGAAGTATATCATACAACGGAAGGGAAAAAGGTCATCAGGAATTTTTTAACCGGTATCTGCGGTTGTTCGCAGGATTTTACACCGGCACATTTTGTATCGGATGCCGTTGCGGACATTAAAAATAAAGTGGGTGACAAAAAAGTGGTCATGGCACTGAGCGGCGGGGTTGATTCCACCGTGGCGGCCACACTGATCCATCATGCCATCGGGAAAAACCTGTTTTGCATTTTTGTGGATAATGGTTTATTACGCAAAAACGAATTTGAGGAAGTGCTGCAGACCTATGAACAATTGGGATTGAATGTAAAAGGAGTGGATGCCAGGGAATCTTTTTATACAGCACTTGAGAAAAAGACTGATCCGGAAGACAAAAGAAAGGCCATTGGCAGCTGCTTCATTGATATTTTTCAGCAAGAAGCAAAAAAGATCGAAGGCGTTGGGTTCCTTGGACAAGGCACTATTTACCCTGATGTGATCGAAAGCATTTCCGTTCACGGTCCTTCCGTGACCATCAAATCACATCATAATGTAGGCGGATTGCCAGAACACCTGCACCTGGCTCTCGTAGAACCGTTGCGTTACCTGTTCAAGGATGAAGTAAGAAAAGTAGGAACGGAGCTGGAAATACCTGCCTCCCTTTTACAACGACATCCTTTTCCCGGGCCCGGCCTTGGTATCAGGATTTTAGGGGAAATTACAAGGGAAAAGGTACAATTATTGCAAGAGGCTGATTACATTTATATAAATAATTTAAAAAAATCAGGTTTGTATAATTCTGTATGGCAGGCAGGCACTATTTTGCTACCTGTAAAGTCCGTAGGGGTGATGGGAGATGAACGGACCTATGAATATACGATTGCCCTGAGGGCGGTGACCAGCGTGGACGGAATGACGGCAGACTGGGCGCAACTGCCCTATGAGTTCCTGGCATCTGTATCCAATGAGATCATTAATTCAGTGAAAGGGATCAACAGGGTGGTCTATGATATCAGCAGCAAACCACCCGCCACCATTGAATGGGAATAGAAAGCAGCAAATTATGAAGCGATCAATCATCCGGGCTGGCCTCATGACCTTTTTTTTATGGAGTCAACAGCAAGGAACCTTTGCCCAGTTGCAGCATCCGTTCAAACATAAGATCGCTGTTTTTTGTCCCCTCTACCTGGATTCCGCTTTCAATGCCTATGATACTTCGGCAAGATACCTGTATGCAAAGACCGAGTTCCCCAAATTCATCAATCCCGGCCTGGAATTCTATGAAGGTGTCAGGCTGGCGCTGGATTCCCTCAACAAAGAATCCGCTCCCCTGGAAGTATATGTTTATGATACCCGTTCCGCCGCTGAGTCCCTGGCGCAACAATTGTCCGGCCCGGAAATGGACAGTATGGAAATGATCATTGCACACTGTACTGCCACCGAGGAAAAATTTCTGGCTGATGAGGGGCTGAAAAGGAATATTCCGGTCATCAACGCAAATCTTCCTAATGATGGGAATGTGACCGGCAATCCTTTCCTGGTCATCATGAACTCAACCCTGCGAACACAATGCGAGGGGATCCTGAAATTCATTCAGAAATATTATTCCCTTAACCCTGTGATCCTCTTCAGGAAAAAAGGCAGCCTGGAGGACCGGATCAAATCCTATTTTGACGATTATAATAATACCACTTCATCCATACCAGTCAAATTCAGGTATGTTAATCTTCCTGACAGTTTTTCCGTCACGCAGTTAAGGCCTTTTCTCGACAGTATGCAGCAAACGGTCTGTATCGCAGGCAGCCTGGATGAAAATTTTGCCCGCCTGCTGACCAAACAACTGACCCTGGCTGCAAAAAAATTCCCTTCCACGCTCATCGGCATGCCCACCTGGGATAATATCAAGGACTTTAAAAAAAATGATTTTAAAAGTATTGATATCGTCTACGGTACGCCGTTCTATAACACCAAAACGGATAATATCAGCCAGGAGATCATCAATTATTACGGCAAGGAAATGTATATGCGGCCCAGTGATATGGTTTTCCGGGGATATGAAGTGACCATGAAATTCGTCAGGCTGTTGCTGCAATACGGGAAAGACATTGCATCCAACCTTGCCAACCATCAGCCAAGGATCTTTACGGACTTCGATATTCAACCGGTCCTGAACCGTCAGACCATGACGCTTGATTATTTTGAGAATAAAAAGATTTATTTTCTGAAATACAAGGACGGCGAATTAAAATCAGTCTATTAACCTCTCCCCATGTTGTGAAACTGCAGGAAACCAGCGGTTATATTGCCGTCACGCAATGGATGGCCTCAAAAGGATTGAAACCTTTTGCCTTCCAGCAGCAAACCTGGCAGCATATCCGGGATAATAAGAGCGGTCTCGTCAATGCCCCTACCGGTTGCGGCAAAACATTCTCCGTATTCTTTGGCTCCCTCATTCAATTCATCAACAAGTATCCGGAAAATTACCGGAGTAAAAGGGATAATGGATTGCAACTGATCTGGATCACTCCCCTGCGGGCCCTTGCAAAGGACATCGCCCGGGCCATGGAAGAAGTGATCAGTGGAACCGGGCTTTCCTGGCGCATCGGTATCCGGAACGGGGATACATCGAGTACAGAAAGGCTGCAGCAGAAAAAACAAATGCCGGAAGTACTGATCATCACGCCCGAAAGCCTGCACCTGCTCCTGGCGCAAAAAGGGTATGCTTCCCTTTTGCATACCGTTCAGATCATTGCTGTGGATGAATGGCATGAATTGCTGGGAACCAAGAGAGGGGTGCAGGTGGAGCTGGCTATTTCAAGGATCATCGGTTTACAGTGTTCCCTGCATAAGGAACAGGCTTTGGTATGGGGTATTTCGGCAACTATCGGCAATTTATCAGAGGCAAAAGAAGTATTGCTCGCTCCTTGCAGGGAGTCTGACAGCGTATATGGTGAAATTGTTTCGGCTGATATTCACAAACAGATCGAAGTGCTGTCCATCTTCCCCGATGAAATTGAAAAATATCCCTGGGCCGGGCACCTGGGTATCAAACTTGCACATAAGATCATTCCGGTCATTGAACAGAGCCGGTCCGTTCTCCTGTTCATCAATACAAGGGGAATGAGCGAAACCTGGTACCAGAAACTGCTGGACATCTATCCCAGTCTTGCCGGTAATATTGCTTTGCACCATGGCTCCATCGACAGGGAATTGAGAACCTGGATTGAGGATCACCTGCATGCGGGCAAACTGAAACTGGTTGTGTGCACGGCTTCTCTTGACCTGGGTGTTGATTTCCGCCCTGTGGAGACGGTGATCCAGGTGGGTTCTCCCAAGGGAGTGGCCCGTTTTTTACAGCGGGCGGGTCGCAGCGGCCATCAGCCCGATGCCATCAGCCGGATCTATTTTTTGCCCACCCATTCGCTGGAGCTGATGGAAGCCGCTGCCCTCAAGACGGCTATTTCAAAGAATATCATTGAAAGCAGGGAACCCAGGATACTTTGTTATGATGTGCTGATACAATACCTGGGCACCCTGGCTGTATCAGACGGATTCATTCCGCATGAGATCTTTGCCGAGGTCAAAACAACATTTTGCTATAAGGATCTCAGTGAAGAAGAATGGTCAAATATCCTGCATTTTATAACAGAAGGTGGCAATGCCCTGCAGCAATACAATGAATTTAAAAAAGTGGAAAAGGATGAGGCCGGCCGGTACAGGATCAACAGGCGGGTCATGGCCATGCGTCATCGACTGCATGTCGGGACCATTGTAAGCGAAAGCATGATGAAAGTGAAATTACTTAGTGGCGGTTTTATCGGGGTCATTGAGGAATATTTCATATCACGCCTGGAACCGGGGGATGTATTTTCTTTGGCAGGCAGAAAACTGGAACTGGTCATGGTAAGGGAAATGACGGCCATTGTACAGCCCAGCGGGCAGAAAAAATCGATCGTGCCGAGTTTCAGCGGGGGAAGGATGCCACTGAGTGCTAACCTGGGTGCCTTGCTGAGAAATACACTCAACAGGGTCCATAAAAAAGACAATGCTGGTCCTGCATGCGGTGAATTGGATATCCTCGAACCCTTATTTGATCTTCAGGAAAAAATTTCTCATGTACCCCGTGAAAATGAACTGCTGATCGAACATATTGAAACGGATGACGGCTTTCATCTTTTTGTCTATCCCTTCGAAGGGCGGCAGGTGCATGAAGCCATGGCAGCGATCCTTGCATACCGGATCAGCAGGATCATGCCCATCACTTTTTCCATTGCCATGAATGATTACGGATTTGAATTGCTTAGCAGCATTCCTATCCCGGTAGATGACGGCAATGTCTATGACCTGTTTTCCCCGGATGACCTGTTGAATGATATCCAGCGCAGCATTAACAGCACAGAGATGGCGCGGAGAAAATTCAGGGATATAGCCGTTATTGCCGGGCTGATCTTCCAGGGCATGCCGGGGGAGAAAAAGAAAGCGAGGCATTTGCAAGCTTCGGCCGGTCTTATTTTCAATGTATTCAGTGAGTATGACCCGCAAAATCTCCTCCTGCGGCAGGCCTATAATGAAGCCCTGCAGGACCAGATGGAAGAAGAACGACTGCGGGATATGTTGCACCGGATTCAGCGCTCAAAAATCGTCATTACCTTCCCCTTACAGTTAACGCCTTTTTGTTTCCCCATCAAAGTGGACAGCATGCGGGAAGAGCTTTCCTCTGAAAAACTGGAGGACCGCATCCGGCGCATGCAACTGGATACCACCGATTAAATTTCCAGGGAAGAAATGTGCTTTATACATTTGCCCTTTCATATCCACAGAAAAGACCAGCCACGATGTTTCAGCCCTACCAGCATATCATTGACAATAATACATTCTGGGTTTCCCCGGAACGCTGTTTATATTGGGAAGAGCAACAAGCACTGATACTGGCCGATATCCACCTGGGAAAAACGGGACATTACCGTAAAGAAGGTATCCCCGTACCCCAACAGGTGTACCGGGCCGATCTCCAGCGCCTCATTTCACAGTTACTGCTTTTTAAAGCAACCCGGGTGATCGTTGTGGGAGACTTCACGCACACGGTTTTGAATAAGGAACTGGAGCTGTTCAAAAAATGGCGCCATGATTTTCCCCTGATCAGGTTTGACCTTGTAAAGGGGAATCATGATATTCTCGATCTGCAATGGTATGACGAGTCCGGCATCATGGTACATAAAAAGGAAATGTTACTGGACCGATTTTGTTTCAGGCATGAATTCACTGACGACGATCCCCTAAGGGATACACCTGCCGCAGGATTTGTTTTTTCAGGGCATGTGCACCCGGGCATAAAACTATCAGGCAAGGGAATGCAGACCCTGCAGCTTCCCTGTTTTTATTTTACAAATAATCACTGCATCCTGCCTGCTTTCAGCAAATTCACCGGAACATATAAAGTAAAGATCAGGAAGGGAGATATCGTGTATATTGTAACAGGGCGGGAAGTGATCAAAAAGACCCATGCTATTTCTTCCGGAGCTGATTATAGTTAAGGTAATAAATGAAGCGGACAGTCAATTCATTTCCATGCCGGGCTTTTAAGGTGCCATCCAGGTTCTTGAAATAATTATTTTCCCCCGTAATATTGACCACCTCATTGTTCCCGAGCCAGTTCTTATACCCGATGATCAGCTGGCTGCCGAGGCGGAAATCCCAGGTCAGGAAACCATCCACGTTAAAGATGTTCACATTCTCATTCAGACCAGGGATAAAAGGGCGGTCCGCCAGGTTTCCCAGTTGGTCTACATCATGAAAATTAAGGTAGTCCACTTTGTTCCAGTAATGACGTGTGCGGATAGTGAGGTTCAGCCGGGAATTGAAATTATAGGTGCCTGAGATCACCGAAGTAAAGGATGTATTGTTACGAAAACCGGCGATCGGGTCACCATTGGTCTCCCGCACAAAGGCAAAGCCAAGCTGATTTTTTTCATAATTGGAATTGCCTTCCAGAATTAATGAGAATTTATTGCTGAAACGGTACCGGAAGCCCATATCCCAGCTGACCAAAGTATTGCTGAATTTCGGGGAGATGGCATAATTGAAATTATAACTCCAGAATAATTTCTTACGGCTATCCGAGCTTCCGAATAAGGAAGAGAAGTAATTGGAAGGAAAACGCAGATAACGGCCGGGTGTCCTCAGTTCAAAATAATTATTCTCATTTCCCGGTACGACATTTTCGATAAAAGTAAAATCCCAGAAATTTCTGAATACCCAGAATGCCGTTGCCGTGATATCAAACCTGTTATATGCATAGGGTTTATAGATATACTGCAGTTTAGGCTCGATAGAAAAGAGATAGGTGACAAACCGGTCCGTGGCAGTAAACTGGTGGTAGGTCAGGTTGGCCCGGTACGTGATCTTGTTGGCAAAAGCCAGGTAACCCAGGTCATTGGGATTATAATTATCCGACATCACATCATTGTACAGCAGGTATTGCCAGTTACCGCTCACTTTACCATAACTGATCGTGCTCCTGAACCCTTCAGCTGCATCCGCTTTCCAGATCTTGCTGTACCGTTCCTGCAGCTGGAATTTATTCTTATTGTTTTTATCATACAAGGCCAGGTCAAGGCCAGCTACATTGGCATCCCGGCCAAACCCGTTATGCAAAACATCGGTATTGGTGAATGTGAGATAGGAGCGTCCTTTCAATGCCTGGTCAAGTACAATGATATTATAATTACCGAGTGGTTCTGTGTCGATGACCGAATCCTTACCGCTCACTGTGTTATGGATCTTTGCATGGATCGGGGCAGTGACGGCATTGAATATTCCAATACCCAATTTATCCTGGGTGCGGCCTGAGAATTTTATACCATTATATAATTGGGTTACCGATGGGTTTTTACTGATCTCCCAGTTGGGGTTGGCAGATACAAAATTCAGAACCGAATCATACCCTGAAGGTATGGCCCCCACCCTCCTGGAATAAAATAACCCTGCTTTATTGAACAACTCAGTTCCTTCCGTAAAGAAAGGCCGGTTCTCAGTGAATCGTACCTCATAGGGTGTCAGGTTATTGATCACATTATCAGAAACTACCTGTCCAAAATCGGGTATCAGGGTTGCATCCAGGGTAAAGCTTTCATTGAGCCCCCATTTCATATCCATGCCCCCATTACGGAGCCATTCATCCAGGTAACCGTTCGTTTCAGGGGTCCGGCGGTATCCCGTGGCGAGATAAGGAGAGAAACTCAGACGCAGGGGCGGCTGGATATTTTTCAGTCCCTTCAGTAACCCGAACTGGTTCTCAAAACCATCCACTTTCGGATCCACAGGATTCCAGAAATCAGATTCATTGATCCTGCGAAAGAAACGAAGGAACTGGATGCCCCAGTCCTGCAAATCTTTTTTGGCAAAGCGCAGGGAAAAATAAGGAATCTTCATTTCCACGGTCCATCCGTCCTTTTGCATTTTTACCTTGCTTTCCCAAACGGCATCCCATGAAAGATCACCGTAGAGACCGAAGGTTGGGGTCACCGCCTGGCTTAGCTTTGAATCCGTCTGTACATTATTGGAAGTGACCAGGAACTGGAACCCGTTCTGGTGATCATCGTAGGTATCAATGAAAACAGAGAAATAATCCACATCCTGCCGCTGTTCCGCATCCCGGGAAGTGATCTGTTTCCTGATCTGTGCCGGGTCATCATATAAATAAGCCCCGATATAAATAGCTGTATTGTCATATAGTATCCTTACTTCTGTATTTTTAATTGCAGGTTGTCCATAATTAGGAATATTCTGTATGAAATCGGAAAGGACAGGCGCTTCCTGCCAGGCTGGGTCATCCAGGTTACCATCGATCTTCGGAGGGGAAGCGGTTTTAACAGCTACCGTGGTACGGGTTTGCGCCAGTGAGATACAAACGGGCAAGAAAAGAAATATGATGCTGGCAAACCTTTTCAACATGGTTGGACGATTCGGGCAAATCTACATAAATACGGTGTCAGCCGGTAACCATTCGAAAACTATCATCCTGTTCACGTAGAATACCTTAGTTCATTTTGCGTTTCAGGTTGATCACCTGGCTTTGCAGGTCCGAAACCACGTCTGCCAGTTGGTTCATATCCCATTTTCGTTGCGGAGTTGATTTGGATATGACATATTGTGCCTGCCACATTTCGAGCACATCGTCAGCATTGACTGTATAGGGATGAAATTGAGGGTTATCACTGACCAGTGTCAACTTGTTCCGCTGACGCAGGTTCCTTTGCACTCGTTTATATACAATGCCTTCATGACGGGAGATAACAATGCAGGGCGCATTATTCTTCAGGTCTTCCATATCATCCACTTTTTCTCCCACGATCACCGAGCCGCTAGGTGTGGGCAGCATGGAATCGCCCATGATCTCGAAGGCACGGTATTGTCCGCCACTAAGCATCGGCAGGGTGAATGTATTGAGTTCATCCACGAATTCGGGATCGGCATATCCTGCCAGGTAACCGGCAGCAGCTTTTACGGGCACGAAGGGGATCTCGGAACGGCCTGTATTTAATTTCATTGCCCTGCGACGGGCAAGGTAACTGGATTTATTATCGCTGAGATCTTTGCGGAGAATATCATCCATTGTCAGTTTGAACATATCGCAGAGCCTGGCCAGTACATCGGTACGGGGCTCGGCCCTTTCTTCCTCATAAGCGCCCACCAGGGAGCGTTTGATATTCAGTTTATGGGCAAATTCTTCCTGTGTCCATCCGCGGAGTTTACGGAGGTATTTGAAATTCTGATTGGCTATGGGCATAGATGACTAATTTAGTTAGCTGCAAGATACTAATTTTTTTATCAAATCAAATTTTTGCAAAAAGATTTTGAATTATTTATAAAAAAATTGGTGACTTTTGAGTTTCAATATGGCTAAAAAGGCGAACCCGGTTATCCTGATCACGAATGATGATGGCGTCAACGCTCCCGGACTGAAATACCTGGTGGAAGCGGTAAAGGATCTGGGAAAGATCATTGTAGTAGCGCCCGATAAACCACAGTCGGGCATGGGACATGCCATCACGATCGGGCAGCCCTTGCGACTGCACAAGATCCATAGCATTGAGAATATTGAAACCTGGACCTGCTCTGGGACACCTGTTGATTGTGTGAAACTGGCCGTAGATAAGATCCTGCACCGCAAACCCGATCTCTGCCTCAGCGGCATCAATCATGGCGCCAATCACAGTATTAATGTCATTTACAGCGGCACGATGAGTGCCGCGGTGGAAGCGGCGATCGAAAGCATCCCATCCGTAGGTTTCTCCCTGCTGGATTATAGTATTGAAGCCGATTTTGCAGGCGCTAAAAAATATTCCCGGATCATTGTTGAAAAAATGCTGCTCTCCAAACAGGATAAGCATACCGTGCTGAACGTGAATATTCCTTCAGTGCCAGCCGAATTACTGAAAGGGATCAGGATCTGCCGGCAGGCCTATGCCAAGTACGTGGAAGATTTTGTACAAAGAACCGATCCGAACGGCCGTCATTATTACTGGCTGACAGGAGAGTTCGTGAATTTCGACAAAGGAAAAGATACCGATGTATGGGCCCTGGCCAATAATTTTGTCAGTGTGGTACCGGTGCAGTTCGATATGACGAACTATGAACTGAAAGACAAGCTGCAAAAAAAATGGGGGCTATGATCTTCAAAAAAGATAATCTCCGGTTAGGACTTGCCCTGGGCGTGCTGGGTCCTTTACTGGGTTTAGTGATCATTTATTTTATCAAGTTCCCAGCTTATTCATTCATGGATTTCCTGGAATATTTCATGAATGACAACCATATGATCACTTCCGTAGGCTCATTAAGCCTCTTGGTCAATGTGATCTTATTCACGCTTTATATCAATACCCACCGGGATAATACCGCCAAAGGAATATTCATTATTACATTAGCGTATGGAATAGGTATCCTGGTATTGAAGATCCTGACCTGAGTCCCCGGGCAATGGCCCCTATATTTATATTATGAAAAAACTAATCATAAGCTTTCTGTTTTGCATTTATTTCGTGCAGCTCTTCGGGCAAACGGACAGCATTAAGTTCTACAAGAAATCAAATGTAATGATCCCCATGCGGGACGGCATCAAACTGAATACAGCTGTTTTTATACCGGTGGGAGTAACCAGGCCGATGCCTATTCTGCTTGTACGGACTCCCTATGGCGCCGACCCACAGGGTTTCGTAAATGATTCCGCCTACTCCGTTTCAATACCTTCCAATTACTACGGCAGTTTTATAAAAGATGGCTATTATATTATATTCCAGGATGTTCGCGGAAAATATAAAAGCGAGGGCATCATGCAGATCCATCAGCCCCTCATTCATGCCACACAAAAAGGCGCTGTGGATGAGAGCACAGATACCTGGGACACGATCGACTGGCTGGTGAAGAATTTACCAAACAATAATGGCAAAGCCGGGATCTTCGGCATCTCTTACCCCGGTTGGCTGGCCCTGGTCGGATCTGTTGATCCGCATCCCGCATTGAAAGCTGCATCCGAGCAGGCCTGTATGGGCGATCTCTTTTTAGGTGATGATTTTCATCATAATGGAGCTTTCCGTTTGAGCTATGGAATGGAATACACCTATGAAGTGGAACATGATAAGACCACGGACAGCGATTTTCCTTTCCCGCAGTTCGATCTCTATAACTGGTATCTTAACCTTGGCTCTTTGAAAAATGTGAATGAAAAGTATTTTCATCATAGCATTCCCACCTGGGAAAACTTTGTGAACCATCCCGGCTACGATAGTTTTTGGCAAAAAAATTCTCCGCTGAACTATGCCAAATATGCAGAAGTGCCGCAATTGCATGTGGGCGGATATTTCGACCAGGAAGATATCAATGGCCCGCAGATCATGTACCAGCAGATGGAAAAAGAGGACAAGGGCAATCAAAACCACATTGTCCTCGGGCCATGGAATCACGGGCAATGGTCACGGGACAGGGCCGACAGCCTGGGCAAGATTGCTTTTGGAAGCAATACGGCTGCCTGGTTCCAGGACCTGCAGAAAAAATGGTTTGATTATTATCTGAAGGGAAAGGGCGACGGAAAATTCGAGGAAGCTTATTGTTTCCAGACCGGCAGCAATACCTGGAAGACCTATTCATCCTGGCCGCCGAAAGAAGCCATAATAAAAAAATTATTTGCCCATGAGAACAATACTGCCTCATTTGAAGAGCCAAGGAGCAATACAGGATCTGTTAGCTATATCAGCGATCCTGCCAAACCCGTTCCTTATCGCACACAGCCCATTGAAGCCACCTATGGCTTTGGCAGCCGCTGGCGCCCCTGGCAGGTGGAGGATCAGCGTTTTGTTTCCACCAGGCCGGACGTGGTTTCCTTTACTACAGACAGTTTGACATCTGACCTGACTGTCACGGGAAAGATCACGGCTCATTTATTTGCCAGCACAACCGGAACGGATGCGGATTGGGTGGTCAAATTGATCGATGTTTATCCCGATAAGTATGGAAAAAATATCCTGATGAGCCAGTATCAATTGCCGGTTGCCATGGAAGTTTTCAGGGGCCGGTTCAGGAAAAGCTTTTCCAATCCTTCGCCATTAATTCCCAATCAACCCGAGGAATTCGTGATCGACCTGCACAGTATCAATCATGTGTTCAAGACCGGCCATCACCTCATGATCCAGGTGCAGAGTACCTGGTTCCCTGTGATCGACCGTAACCCGCAGAAATATGTGCCGAATATTTTTGAAGCGAAGGAATCGGATTTCATCAAAGCCACCCATACCATTTATTTTTCTGCAAAGTACCCGACGTATATAGAATTACCGGTAATGAAGAATTGATTTTTCGGGTTTACTTTTGTTCAAGCATGAAATATTATATCATCGCCGGTGAGGCTTCAGGTGACCTGCATGGCAGCAATCTTATCAAAGAGGTCAAAAAGTTAGATAATGCTGCGATGATCCGTTGCTGGGGAGGAGATAAGATGCAGGCCGCCGGTGGGGAATTGGTCAAACATTACCGCGAAGGGGCCTTTATGGGCTTTACGGAAGTGCTGATGAATTTACCGGCCATCCTCCGTAATATTAAATTCTGCAAGAAAGATATTCTGGCATTCAAACCCGATGCACTCATCCTTATCGACTATCCTGGTTTTAATCTGCGGATCGCCAAATGGGCAAGGTCTGAAGGTTTAAAGGTCATTTATTATATCAGTCCGCAGGTCTGGGCCTGGAAGGGAAACCGGGTGAAGAGCATGAAAAAAAGTATTGATAAAATGCTGGTCATCCTGCCCTTTGAAAAGGATTATTATAAGAACAAATGGAACTGGGAAGTCGAGTATGCGGGGCATCCGCTGGTGGAAGAGGTGGAAGGGTACAAGGTGCAAGGTTCAGGGCACAGGTTATCGGATCAGCCAATTATTGCTTTAATTCCTGGCAGCAGGAAGCAGGAAATAGCTAAAAAACTGCCGGTGATGCTTGAAGTGACGAGGAAATTTCCGGGGTATCAGTTTGTAATCGCTGAAGCGCCTTCGGTGGAGGAATCATTTTATAAAAGATTCACGGAGCCATTTAAGAATGTGAGTGCAGTAAAGAACCAGACCTATAATCTGCTCATGCAGGCAAAAGCGGCATTGGTCACATCCGGAACGGCCACCTTGGAGACGGCATTATTTGATGTGCCTGAAGTGGTTTGTTACAAAGGCTCTTTTATATCCTACCAGATCGGGAAAAGGCTGGTGAATGTCAGATATATCTGCCTGGTGAACCTTATCATGGATAAACCCGTGGTGAAAGAACTGATCCAGCATGAGATGACGGCAAAGAACCTTGAGATTGAGCTGGCTTCAATACTGACTGATGAAAATAAGATCAGGCAAGTGAAAGCTGATTATACCGAACTGAAAGAATTACTGGGGAAGCAGGGCAACGCTTCGGCCAATGCGGCGAGAAGTATCGTTGATCATTTGAGACATTGATGCTTTTCAATGAAAAATCCTTGCGAATCTTAGCGTCTTTGCGGTTAAAATTTATAAAGAAAAGTATTAATTGATGCCATGAATGCACGAATACAACTATTAGGAAGAAAGATCATAAAGATATTTACAACAACAATTTTAGGGCAAGGATGATCAGGCATAGCATGAACATCAGCCAGGCGATCCGGTTGATATTGTGCATATAACGTACAAAATTGCTCTTGGGGCGATTGGGGTCTTTTTTCTTCAGGAAGAGGTATTGTGCGATCTGGTTGAAGACTTTCAAAAGGTAAAATTGGTGGAGGTTACCGGAATCGAACCGGTGACCTTTTGCATGCCATGCAAACGCTCTAGCCAGCTGAGCTAAACCCCCGGGGGCTGCAAATATATTGCTGCAGATAAATTTTGCCAAACACTTACGCTCATTCCCCCCATATATTATCCTTTCCTTCCAGCCATAGTTCGACCAGGTCCGTTGTCACTGATTTCGGTCTTTCGAGTGGGAAATTCAGCACCCGGTCCCAGCAAAGGCTTGCCAGCACACCCAATGCACGGCTTACTGCAAACAAAACAGTGTAGTATTCATATTCTGTAAGGCCATAGTGTACCAGCAGGGCGCCGCTGTGGGCATCCACATTTGGCCAGGGATTTTTGATCTTGCCCAGTGACTGCAAAATGGGCGGCACCACTTCATACACATCCCATACTGTTTTGACCAGGGGATCATCGGGAATATGTCTTTTGGCGAATTCCATCTGGGCGGTGAACCGGGGATCGGTCTTCCTGAGAACGGCATGGCCATAACCGGGTACTACTTTCCCTTCACTAAGCGTCTTTTTTACATATTCAGCGATCTGTTCTTTTGTTGGTGATTCTGTCTTCAATTCGTCCCGCAATTCCAGTATCCATTTCACCACTTCCTGGTTGGCCAGTCCGTGCAGCGGGCCTGCAAGGCCATTCATGCCTGAAGCATAACTCAAATAGGGATCACTTAGCGCCGATCCTACGAGGTGCGTAGTATGTGCGGAGACATTGCCGCCCTCATGATCGGCATGAATGGTCATATAGAGCCGCATCAGCTCCTTGAAACTTTCATCTTCGTACCCGAGCATGTGAGCAAAATTCCCGGCCCAGTCCAGCAAACCATTCGGCTGAATATGCTCTCCCGATTTATATTTCCGGCGGTATACATAGGCTGCGATCCGGGGCAGACGGGAGATCAGGTCCATGGAGTCGTCGAAAATATATTCCCAGTAATTTTTTTTATTGATGCCACTGGCATATGCTTTTGCAAAATGGCTTTCGGTCTGCAGCGCCATCACACCAGTGACGAACATTGTCATGGGATGCGCCGTTATCGGTAATGCATCGATGGTCTGGAAAACATGTGTGGGTACATGGCTGCGGCGTTGCCATACAGAGGTGAGATGGTGCACATCATCATCGCCCGGAAGATCGCCGACCAGTATCAGGTAAAATAAACCTTCGGGCAAAGGTTCATCACCGCCGGGAGCTTTGGTAAGTTTTTGTCTTAATTCGGGAATGGAATACCCGCGGAAACGTATGCCTTCCTGCGCATCGAGCAAGGATGTTTCAGTCACCAGCCCCGTCATGCCCCGCATACCCTGGTAGATCTGGGCCAGCTGCACTTCCCCGATCACTTTATTGCCATGATCCTTTAAAAGATCCCTGATTTCCAGTGCAACCTTGTCGGCTTTCAGCTTAAACCTGTCTTTTACGATACCCATAAAAATATATTGAGAAGATGAAGAATAAAGTCTACTACAAAATTAAGTAAAAGACGGATTGGTCAGTGATGACAAGCAGCAGTAGAATAGTTTTCTCATTACACAGCAGATAAAACTTATGCTATTTGGGAGTATTCCTGTAAAACGCATACGCCACAAAGCTGAAGACAATATCCGGCATCCAGGCAGCCAGCATAGGCGGAAAATTTCCTTTCGTGGAAAAAACGGTAGAGAACCGGTCGGAGATAACGAACATAGCTGCAATGGTGATACCCAATGCCAGATGCATACCGCTTCCGCCCCGGGTCTTGCGGCTGGCGATAACAGCGCCAATGATCGTGAGCAACAAAACTGCAAAAGGAGTGGCCGTCCGCCGGTACAATTCAACTTTATAGGTGTTCAGTCCCTCCGATCCTCGTAGCTCTTCTCTTGCAATAAATTTTGACAACTGCGGCGTGGTGAGCTTATCTTTCATGTATTCATCATTTCTCAGTTCTTCGGGCCGGATGGAAAGGGCAAGAAAGAATGAATCATAATGTGTCACTTTTTCCCCTACGCTGTCCAGGCTTCTTTCCACCGCGTTAGTGAGTCTCCATTTTTGCCGCTGCACATCCCATGCCACCGGGCTGCCCCGCAGGTTATACTCCACTTTATTGTTCTTTATTCTTTCCATGAAAAAAAATAGGGCGCTGCGGGAGTCGGAATTAAAATCTTTGAACCCGACATAGGTATTGCTGTCTGCTTTGCGGTAAAAACAGGTGCGGCAGCCCATGATATTGGCCGGCCCTGTCTGGGTATTGGGATCAATATATTTTGCATGGAAATCGGTGCGCAGAATATTTGCCTTTGGCACCCAGGTGCGGCCCCCGAACCAGAGCAGGGTGGCCAACAAGATACCGCCCAGAAGAAAGGGTCTCAGAAAACGATTGTAGGAAGTGCCGGAAGAAAGGATGGCAATGACCTCTGAGCGGGTGGCCATCCGGCTGGTGAAAAAGATCACGGCAATGAATACAAAAAGAGGAAAAAGCATGCTCCAGATCCAGGGAACAAAGCCCAGGTAATATTGGGAAATGATCTGGCCGGTGGTCAGCCCTGCTTTTACAAAATCATCGGTCTTCTCGCTGCTGTCGACAGCCACCGCGATCACCGTGAATAAAAGCAGGCAAAAGAAAAAAGTGACGAGGAATTTTTTCAGTATGTACCAGTCCAGCTTTTTCATTCGCTGCAAAGAAAGAAAATATTGCGCGAATGATCTGCTAAATATCCTGACCCGGGGTTCAGGAGGTCAACCGCAGTATTTGATCAGCTCCGTCTTCCTGGTCTCAGCGACTCACAATAAACCTCACTGCTTTTTGTAACCCATCCCGGCCCGCACTTAACCAAATGGTGTAGTTCCCATTCGGAAGTGAACCTACATTGATGGTGACGGCAGAGCCGTTCAACATTTGCTGCCATACAGCTTTGCCTTTTTCATCCATTAAGGAAAGTTTGCTGTAGCCACCCAGGTCTGATCCTGTAACCGTGATATGATCCTTCGCCGGATTGGGATAAGCAAGGATGGCCTTACCGGCGGCTGGTTCATTTGTTGCAGCATTGGTATTGGTCTGGGGTTGATCTGTTGTCTGCGTCCCCGATGAACGCACTAAGGGTGCGACATTATTATACCGGGATGCAAAAGCTCTTGAATAGGTACTGGTGAATGTGATGGGGTCCAGGTCATTGGTAGCGCCCACGGCGATCAGCTGGTCATTCCTATCGGCAATTCCATCCATCAGGTAATGCATCTTATAGAAGCTGACGCTGTCGGGCCCCTGTAAATTACTCAGGCTGCCGCCCCATTTTTGCAACCGCACAGCATAGCCTCTTGACCAGTTAAGGTCCTGGCTTTGCTGCCCCACAGCATATAACAAATTCCCCCTGCCGATTGCCAGTCTATTGAGCGTGATGCTGTCCTGGACATAACTGAAGTCCTGGCTCCAGATCACACTCCCATTATTGGGATAGATACTGCAGACCCTGCTGGTCTGTTCCCAGGAAGAATTGAACCAGGTGGTCAGGGCGAAGATATTTCCAGTCCCATCCTGCTTCAGGTCATTGATATAGATATATTGTGAGGTGAAAAAGCTTTTCCGATAAACGATCTGCCTGCTGCTCGAATTGAACTTATATAAAAAAACATCAACCATATAGTTGCTGTCCATTTCGTTCCCGTATAAAAGCAAATTGTCAGCGGCATCCAGTTGCATTGAGATACCCTGTCGACCCGGGGAAGTGGTGAGCGTATTAACGCGTTCCATTGCACCCGACTGGCTGATCGAACGGATGTGCACATCGGGGTAAAAGGAATAATAATCTTCCATCAGCCAAACAGTGCCATGATGATCCACCTGCATCTGGGTAAAAGAAGTAGGAATTGTATCGATATGGTTCCAGCGGGTGAGGAAGTTAGATGACGACTTGATCACAAATGAAGCCGGTGACTGATCCTGCGTAGCGCCGTCCCCGGCCACGTAAATATTCGCATCATCATCGGTTGCAAATGCATTGATATTATAGATCGTGAAGGTGCCCGGCAAACTGATCGTGCGCTGGGCCTTCATGGAAAGATTGCCGTCAAGTTTGAAAAGCGTATAAACCGGGCCCGCACCGGCGGGGTAACTGCTTTCCATGGCATAAATAAAGCCGTTGGATGCAATTTTCATCTGCACCTGGGAAAACCTGCCCGAGATATAAAAAGTCTTTTCCTCTGTCCCGCTGAGGCTCGATCGGGATATCTTCCAGACAAAATTATTGTCTGCATCCGTTGACCAGAGGTAGAGCGAAAGAAAGGAATTAGCGTTAAAGGGCAGGATACAGGTTGGCATGGTGCCCGATGGATATTGGTTGGGTCCATCCTGGTCCTGGTACCATTGTAATTGAGCTCCCGCCTGCATTTGTACCAGGAACAAAAGGGCTGGGAGGAGCGGCCTGAGTGCTTTCATAAAGTTGGATTTAGTTGTTTGAACAGATGTCCTGATAATAAACATCAAACACCATGCTGGCAGGGCATAAAAGCCTGCTCATCGTGCATTTCCGAAGTAATAAAACCTGCTGGGAAGAGTACTTGCCGCAAGAATGATAGCAAAGCGTCGATTAATTGCGGATCATTTCACGGGCATTTTCGAGTGCAGCAGCCGTGGGTTTTTCTCCGCTGAGCATTTTGGCGATCGTGGTGATCCTTTCTTCCGTATTCAGGAGACGGACACTTGTCTTGATATGGTCACCGATGATCTGTTTGTAAACGAAAAGGTGTGCATCGGCCCTGCCTGCCACCTGGGGCTGGTGCGTGATACAAATGACCTGTCTTTTGCCGGAAAGATCTTTCATGATGATTCCCACCTGGCGGGCGGCTTCACCGGAAATGCCTGCCTCGATCTCGTCAAATATCTGGGATGGCAGGTCAATACGCTGAGCCACCAGGGATTTGATGCAAAGCATGAGCCGGCTCAGCTCCCCGCCGCTGGCCACTTTGCGTAAAGGCTGAAAGTTTGCATCCTGTGCCGTTTTTCCGACAGGCAGGTTGGCATTGAATAAAAATTCCACTGAATCGCTTCCTGATTGATGCATTTCTGTATGCCTGATCACGACTTTCAGGCGTGCATGCGGCATACCCACCTGGGTTAGCAATTTATTCACTTTATTTTCAAAAGCTGTGACTTGCTTTTGACGGCCGGCTGAAATTTTTTCCGCCAGGC
This sequence comes from uncultured Chitinophaga sp., assembly GCA_964652845.1. Taxonomy (GTDB): domain Bacteria; phylum Bacteroidota; class Bacteroidia; order Chitinophagales; family Chitinophagaceae; genus JJ008. The sequence goes on along the minus strand of CAZZDQ010000020.1, from coordinate 7,070 downwards.
TCGTTCCATGTTCAAGAGAATGACCCAGTTCTTTTTCCTTTGAATGGATGGCATCATCTATTTCCAGCACTTCCTGCATTTTTTGTCCTATTTCTTCCTGCAGGGCTAGTAACTCAGCAGTGGAACCAAGTCCATGTTTTTTTTGAAGTTTATAACCCAGGGAAAGCCGTTGATTCAGTTGTTCTGCCCTTTGCGGGTCGTAATGGATATGACTGCTGATCTTTTCCAGGTCGCTGCTGATATCCTGCAATTCTATTTGCATGGATTCAAACCGCTTTATCAATTCAGGTAACCCCGAGTGAAAGGATGCAAGAGCATTCAACTGGTGAACAATTGATCTGAGCCGGGGAACAAGCGGCGATTCGCTTTCACGCAATTCAGCATAAATATTTTCCAGCGCCGATTTGATGCCTTCAGCATTGTTCATCAGCTTCAGTTCCGATTCTGTTTCTTCCAGTTCGTTTTCCCTGAAATCGGCTTCTTCAAGCTCGCTGTATTGAAACCGGTTGTAATCAGCCTCTTTCTCAAATTGTATCTTTTTTGCTTTCAGTTCTTCTGTTTCCTTTTTTAACACCTGCCATTGCATGAATACTTCCCTGTATTCATCTAAAAGTTTTAAGTGACCGGCAAGAGCATCCAGCACTTCCCGCTGAAAATCATGTTCAGTGAGTGCGAGGGTATCGAACTGCTGGTGCAGGTCGACCAGCAGGAGGCTGAGTTCCTGCAACTGCTGAAGCGTAACAGGTGTATCATTGATAAAAGCCCTTGATTTCCCGTTAATCCCGATCTCCCTCCTGATCACCAGTTCTTCGGAAACATCCAGGTCATGGCTGGTCAAAAAAGACCTGAGTTCCTTGCTTTCTTCATCAAAAACAGCCTCTACAATGCATTTCTTTTCCTTGTTGACCAGTACAGCGGAATCGGCCCTATCCCCTAATATCAAACCAAGGGCCCCGATGATGATGGATTTACCTGCCCCGGTCTCCCCCGTGATCACATTGAGCCGTGGGGAAAAACCGACCTCCAGTTCATCGATGATGGCATAATTGCTGATGTAAATCTTTTTGAGCATGTGAAATTGCAGGGAGCAATTTAATCAATCCATCGCCCGCAGGACAACAAAAAAGCCGCCCTTCAGAGCAGCCTTTATATCTTGTTCATAACAGTGATCAGTGGATCACGACCTTGTTATTCAATTCTTCATCTACCAGGATGCGCCCGCAGTTCTCACAGATCATGATCTTTTTATGCTGTTTGATCTCGCTTTGTTTTTGCGGAGGAATGGCATTGAAACATCCGCCACAGGCATCCCGCTCCACCGGCACCACGGCTAAACCGTTGCGGTAGCTGCTTCTTATCTTTTCATAGCTGGCTAACAGGCGGCCATCCACATGTTTGCGGGCATCATCGGCATCTTTTTGCAGGATTTTTTCTTCCTTTTCATTCACTGCGATGATCTTTTCCAGTTCACCCTTCTTGGTGGTCAAAACGGATTCCTTGGCGTCGATATTCTTCTTGGCCTTCTCAAGCCCTTCCGCTTTTTCAGCGATCTCGTCCGTAGCATCCTTCATATGTTTTTCAGCCAGCTTGATATCTAATTGTTGGGATTCGATCTCTTTATTGATGGCTTCGAATTCCCGGTTGTTCTTCACATTATCGCTTTGCTTGTTGTATTTTTTGATCAGGTTCTCGGCTTCCTTTATCTTGGTCTTGCGCTGTTCAATGAAATCGGTGATGCCGTTGATCTCCTCTTCGATGCGGTTCTTGCGGGCATGCAGCCCCTGGATCTCATCTTCCAGGTCGGCCACTTCCATCGGCAATTCGCCTTTCAGGGTCTTCAGTTCATCCAGCTTGCTTTCAATTTTTTGCACCGCAATCAGGGAGCTCAGCTTCTCTTCCACGGAAAAATCTTTTGTTTGTGCCATGTATATTTATTTTATCAGGAATAATTTACAGGATTGGTGTCCAGCTTTGTTTTAAGGACGGCAAAGGTAGGAAATTTTTCCACCAAAAGATCATGCAGAAGCGCAATGGTGAACTGTTCACTTTCATAATGGCCGATATCGGCCAGCAGCAAATGGTTGTCGGCATTGAAAAACTCATGGTATTTGATATCGGCTGTTACAAAAGCCTGGGCACCTGCAGTGATAGCCTGGCGGATAAGGAAACTTCCAGCTCCCCCGCAAAGGGCCACTTTTAGGATCTTTTTTCCGAGAAATTTGCTGTGCCGGACCAGGGGTGTCTTAAAAATCTTTTTCAGCTGGTCAATAAATTCTTTTTCAGTGATGGGTTCCTTTAGAACACCAACCATTCCCGATCCGGTATGCGCATGTTCATTTCCCAGGTTCACCAGGTCATAGGCCGGCTCTTCGTAGGGATGTGCGGATTTTAAAGCGCTGATCATTTGATTTTGCAGCCAGGCAGGGAAAACGATTTCGATCCTGAGTTCCGGCTCCCGGTGCTGAACATTTTTCTCTCCCACAAATGGCTTCGTATTTTCCCCCGCCCGGAAAGTGCCAAATCCTTCTGCATTGAAACTGCATTCACTGTAATTACCGATATGACCGCCGCCTGCCGAAAACAGTGCATTCCGCACCTCATCTGCTTTTGCCAATGGCACAAATGTGAACAGTTTACATAAAGAATTTTCCCTTGACATCAGGACAGAAAGATCGTGCAGGCCCAGGAGGCTGGCAATCTTTCCGTTTACCCCGTTTTTCACGTTATCCAGGTTGGTATGGATGGCATAGATCGCAATATTGTTCTGAATGGCTTTGATGAGCGTCCGTTCCACATAATTTCCGCCATTTATTTTTTTCAAACCCCTGAAAATGACAGGATGATGGGCCACTACCAGGTTACAGTTTCTTTCGATCGCCTCCCCGATTATTTCTTCCGTACAATCCAGCGAACAGAGTGCCCCCCTGCAATCCCATTCAGGATCGCCTGCCAGCAAGCCGGCATTGTCATAATCCTCCTGCAAAACAGGGGGGGCGATCGATTCAAGATGAGCGGTGATTTCCTTGATTTTCATGTGTTAGATAGTTAAATAATGGCCAAGCTGCGCAAAATTAGTTTTAAAACTTTTATATAAGGATTCCCTTTTTATCACGATAGCACACCTGCCTGCGATAGAGAGGGCAGGCGGTTAAAATATTCAAACTGAGATGGTACGAAACATTAAATTGTTTTTTTGAAATCCTTTCGTATCTTTCTTGCCCCTGACTGCCCTGAGATAGCTGATAAGTGACAGGTTTCCAGCCCCTTTGTAAAAAAATGATTGTTTAAAGGATCTGCCAATGCTTAAAAGAAACATCGGACGTTCCCTGCTTGCGCTGCTCGTGATCACCGGCCTTGCAGGTACCGTTGATACAAATTCTCTCTTTCATGCCGAACGTAGGTCGGCCTTATTGCTCCTGAAAAATTCCAGGACAGAACTACTCTCTTCCATCAGGGGACTCACACAAAAACAGATCAATTATAAAAAAACAAAGGCCAGTTCTTCCATCCGGGATTATATGTTCCTGGCTGCCGCTGCGGAAAAAACGACCTGGAACCTTATGCGTAAGGCCATGAAGCAAAAGCCTAACCCTGAAAAAAAGAATGGAATAAATATCTCTGATAACCTGTTGGCCCACCAGCCCCTCTCCGACGACATCGTGGCTGGAATGAACCCCGAAAGGATCAATTATACCTCTTTCTATTTTGCACTGGATAATTTCATTGCTAACCGTGCGGCGCATATCCGGTACATGAAATCAACCACCGAAGATCTTCGTGATCATATCGTCCAGCTCCCTTGCTGCACCATGGATTGCTACCAGCTTTGCCTGCTCACCGCTGCAGAAACGAATTACTATATGCAGAAGATCAGGGAAGTTAAAGCAGAGAATGGTTTCCCCAAATAATTATTTAACCACAAAGAATGCTAAGATATAACGAAGCGCACAAAGCATCATTATGATTGATTGAAACCACTTTGTAGTTAAAAAAAATCAAAGCAATACACTTCCCTGATTCCTAAAATCCTTTTGGACCGATCAGTTTCTCAATCATCAACAGTCGCCCGTCGTCTGTCATACCCTCTACTACAATTCTGAATTCTTTTGTACGGTCATTATTGTAGAACCGGAAGGGAAATTCAGTATTGCTCCCGTTGAAGATGATATCGGGTTGCCAGAAAAGGGTGATGCGGTTATCCGGTCTTTTGATCGCTGCCGTATCTGTTCCATAATCCGGTGAATAGAAATCCTTGATGATGGAATATCCTTCATAGCGGACTACATCGTCGGAGCCGGCGCTGTTGAACAGGTCGCTTCCCTTTTTTGTATAAATGGCCAGGGCGCCGCCGGGACCACCGCCAGCAGCCCCCACAAAATGACTGTATACTTTTACCAGGGCGATCTCGGTAGCCGGAATGGTGGAAATAAAACTCGCATCGGTCTCCACTTCATCCAGGTAAAGGGTCATTGGTATCCTGCCCATCCCGCTGATGGATGCGAACTGCCGGTAATAGATCGTATAATCCAGGCCATTGCGCTGGATATTGAGCCCGGGCACATGATATTGCAGGTAATCAAATATATTATTGTAGCCGATCACATCATTGCTGTTATTCACCAGGTCGATGGTATGCTCGTCAAATCCGCTGAACAAACCGTTCTTGATATAACGGTTCTCCAACTCATCAACAGGGGATCTTTTTCTTGTCCTGACCGTGACCCCCTTTAGCAGGATGCCTTTGCCATTGACAAATGAATTGTATTCGGCATCCATACGGACCAGGTTAATGTTTTGGGGGAAATAGTCGTGAAATCTTTCAGTAAGTGGGGCGGGTAAAATAATTTTCCGGGTGATCGAATCACCGTACAGCTTAATGTCCAGCAGGTCACTTTTTTTGCCGCGGATATCTTTGAAAAATATCCTGGACCGGCCGAAGAAGAGGAGGGAATCCACCAAAAAATTCCCTTTTTCATCCGCCCAGGCCATCTTCATGAAATGAGATGAATCGGGTGTGGTGACAAAGAGGATCATATCCTTTGAAGCGAATGGCTTCCGCGTATCCCTGATACCGGCCCTGCCTTTCAAACTGATAAAACTAAGATCATGATACAATACAGGAGGATAGCCGGCCAGCAATTTGATCCAGCTGAAACGGCGCCAGCCATTCACCATCATCAGCAGGTCAAGAGAATTGAGGACCGTATCTTCCCCTGATGAGAAATACCAGGCTGCATTGGGAATGGGGCCCCTTATGTCGCTGCTCAAGAAAAATGAGGAGATGATATTTTGTTCCCTTGGACCGGGGTTATTCAGGTCATCGTCAGTAACTGATACGGAAAAAGAGCCGGTCGTGCCTGCGGGGAGGGAAACATGGAATACATTCTTTGATTTGCGCTGGAACCCGGTGGTATCCGCAATGATATTGCCCCTGATCCTGTATTCGCCATGATCCACAAAGCTCAGCCTTTCGGCGAGTGGCATATTGTCTTTATTAAAAACAGTGACCTGTAAGATACCCGAAGGAAGCAGGGTATCATAGAGAGTCATGATGAAATCATTATTTCCCGCCTGCAGCTTCTGGTTGAAAACCACCCGGTGCTGCATTTGCCCGATCACAAAAGCGGGATCCTGTTCGGGGCTGCAATTCTGGCGGATCACTTCAATAAATTTTCCCCTGGGAGCCGGCATCACTTTCAATACCATGCCACTAGCTGTAGCAACCGGTAAATAATATCTTTGGGCCGTGCTGTCTCCATCTACCATCGCAAAATATTTTACACCGGGATCGGGCCTGATCTCGAACATGCCCATCCCGTCGTGGTAAGAGCGGAAGGAAGTGATGGTATCGCCTTTCTCATTTTTTATGATCCCGCTTATAGCGGCAGGGATTCCATAATTCAGCGTGGCTTTGAAAGCCATGGTATTCTCAATGGAAGAAACATAGTTCCCCGACTCGGGATAAAAATCAATTTTCAAATGCTGACCAGGCTTTTCAATAACCCGGTTGATATTTTTTCCCGCTACGTAGATCTTTTGCTGGAAAATAAAGGGATCCGTTTCATTGATATTGCCCGCATTCAGCATCGTTGATGTATAGGCACGGAGCAGGTAATGCCCGGAATAGAGGCTATCTGAAAGCTCCACCTGGCCGAAGGAGATCCCATTGTAGACCGGGAAGATCTTCCTGGACAGGAGACGGGAAGAATCATTGAGCAATTCTACGTACAGGCTGGTGCTGATAGTGTCGGGCGAATAATCTGCTAAAAGATATCCTTTCAACCAGATGGTTTCACCGGCGAAATAATTCTCCCGGTCGGTGTGGAGATAGGCCTTTTCGATCGGGGTGCTGGCTCCCCACTTATTCAGTATCTCTGCTGGTCCCTGGGAAAAAGAAGATTGAATGGCCAACAGGAAAAAGATTGACAGGATTATTTTTTTGAACCACGAAGGCATATAGACAGGAAGAAGCACGGAGCAATCTCTGTGAAACTCCGAGTGCTCTGTGCCTTTGTGTTTAAACCTTATAAATGCAGATATTGAAACAGGTACCCTTCTTTTTTTCACAATCTCTCAAGTTTATTCAAAGATAATTTAATAAAAATTCATAAAATCCGTTGTTGCACAAGGAAACGTAAATGATTATTTTGTGATGAAATTCGTCAGATGAAAAAAGCCCGTTACCTGTTCCTCTGCTGTTTCTTCTTAGTCGCTTGCAAGAAGACAGTGACTGCCGTGCAGGAAGACCTGGTGATCGCAGCCATGACCAACGGGCAATGGCATATCACCAGTTTTACCTTCAATGGCACGGATATCACAGCGGATTTTTCTACCTATAAATTCCAATACTACAGCAATAAGAAAGTGGATGCCATCAATAATGGCATCGTGCAACAGACCGGCGACTGGGACGGGAATGCCACGACCATGACCACCTGGGCCAATTTTGCCGGCGCAGCTTATCCCCTCAACCAGATCAATGGTTACTGGCATATTGACCGCAATAGCTGGACCTATGTAGAAGCCACGCAAACCAGCGGTACGGATACCAGGAAGATGAGGTTGGATAA
>CAZZDQ010000019.1:0-45701 GCA_964652845.1 uncultured Chitinophaga sp. | reverse complement strand
ATGTAGAAGCCACGCAAACCAGCGGTACGGATACCAGGAAGATGAGGTTGGATAAACTGTGAAAGGTGATTTAATTAATAAATTAAAAAGAATGGTTCTAAATGAAAGTTGCAGTTGCCAACAAAAGCTTAATACATCTGCTTGGCCGGCAGAGTGGTAATTTTTTAATGCTTATCGTTTTCCTCACTGAAAAGATCCGGTAATTCTGTATCCTTTCCATAAAACTTGTCTGTTTTAATTTAGTCTACTTCCTGGCCCCTGTGCCTGCCTGGCCAATACCATTTTTTAAGTTCAATGAATACCTGAACTATATTAGCTACAAATCATTAGGAAATCCCGAGGCTTATTTGACACCGCTAACCAGGGCTTTTCTGTAATGCTTGTTAGTAAATATATCTTCATCGTCCCGAGAGCTTATCAGATGCAGTTCGCATGGTCAACAAATTTCATAAAAGAACATAAATTCAGCTTTGGTAATTCTATTTTATCTTACCTTTTGCCAAATGAACAATTTGATTACAAAACCTATATATGAAAAAAACCATTTCTTATATAAAAAAATGTTGTGCGTTTAGTTTTATTATAGCACTTTTCTCCATTCAAATTTCGGTTAATGCCCAGGGTACCAAGACGGGCACAAATGAACAAATAAATAATGCAGATTCACTTAAAGGAATAACTATTCATCAGGAGATCTATTTTAAGGCAAGTCCACAACGTATCTACGAAGTCTTACTAAGTTCAAAAGAATTTAGTAGCTGTACTAAAAAATCATTTGACAATTTTACATCAAACTCTGCTCATATTGATTCTATTACCGGCGGAGCCTTTTCGCTATTTGATGGACATATTATCGGCAGGATATTAGAATTGGTTCCCAATCAACGAATCGTGGAAGCATGGCGTGTGGTTGACTGGCCTGAAGGCGTTTATTCTATAGCTAAATTTGAATTGCAGCTACAAAGTCCCGGGACAAAATTGATTTTTGACCATATAGGCTTTCCAGAGGGGTTGAAAGAACATTTATCAACCGGATGGACAGAGCATTATTGGGAGGCACTGACCAAGTATCTTCAATAAAGATTTAAGAATTTTCAAAATGATTCTCGATCATTCTGAGACTTTGTCTCCGGATATTCATTAAATTCATTCTTTCCCGGTTTTACGGGGTTTTCATCTCTGGATCCAGATATAAAATTTCATTCATGCCAACCCAAACAAGCCAAACATTCTTTGCTCCCCAGCTTTTTATCCCAAGCGGTGTTCATAATATTGATTTCTATACAAAGGGTCTTGGAGCCGTCGAGCACCGGCGCTGGAGCAATGAAGATAAAAGCATCCATGTTGCAGAGTTATCCGTTGGCGGGGCTGTGTTTCACCTGCATGAAGAAAATCCATCCAAAGGTCAGCAGGCGCCCGGAATAAATAGGGGAATAACTGTCATGGTCGGGATCTTCGTAGAGAATGTGGACGGGCTGATCGAAAAAGCCATCCTGGCAGGCGCCACACTGCTCAGTCCTGCGCAGGATTATGACTATGGTTACCGTCAGGGTTCGCTACGGGATCCATTCGGGCATGACTGGCTGATCCAGAAAAAAATCTGAGCTGCTACCTTTATTTCAAATGATTCAATTTAAACACTACTTAATTCTTCGAAAAATAATTGTAAATAAATTTGTTTAGTAACTTTAAAGTTACATATATTTGCGTAACCTAAAAGCTACTCATTATGCAACAAGACATCCAAAAAACCTGGTTTTTCAAACAACAACCCGTCGAAATCTGGGAATGGCTTACCCGTCCTGAACTGATCGAACAGTGGCTGATGAAATCAGATTTCCAGCCAATCAAAGGACATAAATTCCGTTTTACGCACACGCCAAAGAACGAAAGCAATTATGCCGGTATAACGGATTGCGAAGTTTTGGAAGTGAAGCCGCTTTCCAGGCTATCTTATTCCTGGAAAGTTCATACAAAGGACGGAAAAAGAACCTTCGATTCTATTGTGGTATGGACCCTTATTCCGAAAGAGAACGGAACAGAACTTCAGTTGCAGCATAACGGATTTAAATTCCTTGAAGACCTGACCACCCATACCAATGGCTGGAACAAGTGCCTGGAACGTATGACCGAATCTATAAATTCACTCCATGCGAACAAATAATCCCGATGTTTTCCGGGTCATTTCCGATCCCAGCCGCAGACAAATGCTGGTCATGCTTTCAAAAGACAGTATGACCATCAACACCCTGGCCGAAAACTTTGACATGAGTCGTCCGGCCGTTTCAAAACATATAAAGATCATGTTCAAAGCAGGCTTTATTTCTATCACAGACATTGGCAGGGAAAGGTATTGCACCCTCAAACAGGAAGGCTTTAATGCGTTACAGGATTTCATTAATTATTTTGATAAGTTCTGGACCAGCAAACTCAAAAAATTAGAAACTTTATTAAACAATAAAACGATCAAAAAATGAACAACGAGAATTTCACCCGCAGCATCTCTGTAAAGATCAGCGCAAGCGAAGCCACCAAAAAGATCTTCAACATAACGGACTGGTGGAGGGTGAGCTGTGAAGGAAAGCCGGAAAAACAAAATGATCAGTTCGTTATAAAGATGGGAGGGGATTCTTTTTTTGATTGTACAGTGGAAGAGTTCATTCCCGGTAAAAAAATTGTCTGGCTGATCACTGATTGCAATATGCCCTGGTATGATGACAAAAAAGAATGGGCGCACACAAGATTGATCTTCGATCTTTCTGAAAGCGATGGCTTAACAACCCTGAAATTTACGCATGAAGGCCTTACTCCTGATAAAGCCTGTTACAAGGATTGCGATTTCGGCTGGAATCACTGGATCACAAGAAGTTTATTCTCTTATCTCACCACCGGCAAGGGTGATTTTAAAGAACGATGATCCGGTATTGATTATCAGGTCGGATAAACTTGACCCCCGGCAACCCGCTCCTCTTTCCCGCCGTTTAACCCTAAAACACTAACTTTAAAGGGTAAAGGACTTCTGTGACATTTCTTTCATTGTATCGCAAATTATCCAGGCTAAAGAGGCATACTTTTTTGCCCGGATTCTTATTGATCGTTTCATCAACGCCTCTCACGGTTCTTTCCCAATGCCCGGACAATATTGATTTCGAAAAAGGCAATTTCGATAACTGGAAATGCTGGGTAGGCAATGTTTCGGCGATCACCGGCCAGAATGTGATCTCACTGAATGATGTCGGCGGGCCGGAGACCGGGCACCAGGAAATGTTTTCCCGTGCCCACGACCTGGGCATTTATGACTATTACGGCAGTTTTCCCGTCGTGAGCCCAAATGGCAGCAACTATTCCGTCAAACTTGGGAATAATCTCGGTGGCGCCGAGGCCGAAGGTATTTCCTATGAATTCACCATTCCCGCCAACCGGAATACTTATTCCATCATATATGATTATGCCGTCGTTTTCCAGGATCCCAACCACCTGGAATACCAGCAGCCCAGGATGGAAGTGCATGTCACTAACCTGACAGATAACGTGGAGATCACCTGTTCCTCTTTTACATTCTTCCCGAATGGTTCGCCCTTACCCGGATTTATTTTATCGCCTAATTCAGATTCCACACCGGTATGGTGCAAACCCTGGTCGGCCGTGACCATCAATCTCAACAATATGGCCGGCAAGGCCATCCAGTTATTCTTTAAAACAGCGGATTGTACTTTCCGCCGTCATTTCGGTTATGCTTATATCGATGTGAATACCGAGTGCAGTGGTGAATTTCCCGGCGCCAACTATTGCCCTGATGATACGGCAGTGAATTTACTCGCCCCCTCAGGCTACCAGCAGTATACCTGGTTCAATCATGATTTTTCACAGATCCTGGGGACGGGACTCGTTCTCAATTTAAATCCGCCCCCGCCGGCGGGCGATACCTTGAAACTGGAAGTGATTCCATACGATGGATATGGTTGCCTCGATACATTATTTGCTATATTGAAAGATACGCTCACGCTTCATGCCCATGCCGGAAATGATGGACTTTCCTGTAATAACAATCCCGTTCTCATCGGTTCTCCTCCGAAATTTGGTGTCACGTACAATTGGTCGCCTGTTTATGGACTATCCGATCCCAATGCTGCAGCCCCCTGGGCCACTCCGCCTTCTACCACACAATATATCCTTCATATCAACAGCAGCGGAGGAGGGTGCAATAGCTGGGACTCGGTGATCGTTAGGGCCTCTTTTGTGGATAATACCCTGCAATTGCTGGGCAAGGATAAATTCTGTGCCGGAATGAGTGATAGCGCCGTGCTATTGGTGAAACCCACTGATTCTATTCAATGGGAAATGAACGGGAATCCTGTCAGCGGAGCCACCGGGGTACGATATAAGGTCCTGCAATCGGGACAATACAGCGCCCTGCTCATCAACAGCGATGGTTGCCGGGTGAATACGCCACCGCAGGATATTGCCATTGAATTGCCCAAGCCCGGAATATCCTATCCTGTACAATATGCAGTGATGAACGTGCCCCTTGAACTGGAGGCACGCAATTTTGGCAGTACCGTATTATGGCAGCCGGGAGTTTACCTCGACGATGCCAATTCCTTCGATCCTGTATTCAAAGCACCCCTGGCAGATATCGAACAGCAATATACCATTTCGATCACTACACCTGGCGGTTGCCTGACCATTGACAAGCAGCTTGTCAAGACCATCAAGGAAGTGAAGGTCTATGTGCCCAATGCATTCACGCCCGATAATAACGGGTTGAATGATTTCTTCAAGCCGACCTTTATCGGGATAAAAGAACTCTATCATTTCAGGATCTATAACCGCAACGGCCGATTGGTTTATCATATGCCTGATCCCAATGACCGCGGCTGGGATGGCACTGTTGACGGTATCATCCAGCCTTCGGGCGTATATGTCTGGACCATGGAAGCGCTCGGCCTGGATAAGATCATCCATAAGCAAAGCGGAACACTGGTGCTGATCAGGTAGTGATCGTTTTAATGGATAGTTTCTTTTTTTTCCACAAAGCTCACAGAGGAATACACAGAGATCACAAAGTATTACAAAAATGCACCCGGGTGCACTTTGAGCACTTTGTGAAAACCTTTGTGTCCTTTGTGGTAAAATAATTAGCGTCTAACCACTCATCCGACTTTCATTAAAAGTTTAGTCATCACATTTCCCTAAATTTATATTTATAACGGCTCTGCATGAGGAAATACTGCTTCACCAATTTTCTTTTACTTAACTCCATTATTTTTTTCGGCCAGTTGTCAGTACCCGCATTTAATAAATTAAATACAGCTCCAACCGGTAATACCTATGCCGTCATTGTCGGCATTGCCAATTACGAGAACCAGAACATCCCCAACCTGAATTTCTGTAACCGGGATGCACAGGCTTTTTCGGATTACCTGCGATCACAGGCAGGCGGTTCGGTACCCTCCGATAATATCCGCCTGCTGATCGATACCAATGCCACTACTGCAGCTGTATATAATGCATTGAACTGGCTGCACGATAAATGTGATGAGGATATGCAAGAAGACAGCAAGACGGTCAATACTATTTATTTTTTTTATTCCGGCCATGGCGATGTGGAAAGTCAAACCATCAATGAGCTGGGTTTCCTGCTGACCTATAATACCCCCGCCAATAATTATATCAATAACGCTGTGAGGCTGGAGGACCTGAATTATTACGCCATTACTCTTTCAGTGCAGTTTCATGCCAAAGTGATCCTGGTCACCGATGCTTGTCATGCCGGTAAACTGGCCGGCAGTGATCTGCACGGCCCGGAACTGGTGGGACGCACCCTGAATGCAGTGCAACAAAATGAGATCCGGCTGGCCGCCTGCTTACCCAATGAACTTTCCAATGAGAACCAGGCCTGGGGGGGAGGACGCGGGGTGTTTTCTTATTATCTGATCAACGGATTGAAAGGCCTCGCCGATAAGAACCATGACAATATCATCACCCTTGATGAAGCCAGGGACTATGTAGATTCCTGTATCGCGAATGATGGGGTGCTGAAACAAAACAGCCTGAAACAAACCCCGGTATTGAACGGAAGGAATGATTTTAAACTGGCCAACGTGAATAAAGCAGAATTGTTGCTCATGCAAAGTGCACCGGCACCAGCCCTGAAGGTCACAGAGCAACCCGACAAGGAATACTTTTTCGGTTCTCTGAAAAGCCGCACTGTGCTGGAATCCCTTGATCTGAATTCCCTATCGGTATTATCAAAAGAGGATATACCTGCCGCACTCATCGGGCAGGTGGAGAAGATCTATGGGGACAGTACCAGTAAAATCAAATTTGCCCGCTACCAACAAACCATCAGTAAGGATAAAGCGGCGATGCAGGCCTTCATTGAATCGCTGGTGGAGATCCTGCACAGTGCGGGGCAAACCATCATCAATCTTTATCTCCAGGGTGATGCGGCTGAGCTGGAAAAACGGAGCTATTATAATTCTCTTTCTAATAATTATGATAAGTATGCTGCAGCTTATGATATTGCGATCAAACTCACGCCGCCTGAAATACCGCTTTCCCGGATCCTGCAGGTGAATAAAAATTATTTTACCGGACTGGTGGTGCGATTGAAAATTCCGGCTACGGAAGAATCAAAGCAAAAAAAACTGGTGGACTCTGCCTGGGCCTTGCAGCAAAAAGCCTTGCACCTGGAACCCGCCGCTGCCTATATTCAGAATGAGCTGGGCATTCTTTCGGAATACAGGGATCTTCGGGATTCAGCCAGGAAATATTTTATGAAAGCCGTTGAACTGGCACCCACTTGGGCCATTCCCCATGCAAACCTCAGCCAGCTCAATGCCCTTGGAAAAAAATTCAATGAAGGGATCGCTGAAGCGAAGACTGCAGACAGTCTACAGCCCGGGCTGCAAACCACCAGCATCAGCCTGGGTTACAATTATGAGATGCAGGGTGACCAGTTGCGGGCGGAGGAACAGTACCGCAAAGCCATTGATATCAATTCAAGGCATTATTCCCCCTTTGAAAGGCTTGGGTATGTGTATATGAATACCACACAGTATGCGCAGGCTGATTCATTTTTTTTTGAAGCCGGGATCCGGAAAGCCGGATATCATTTTAACGGGAGTCGTTTCTACGAAGTGATGGTAATGGCCCCGATCGCTCCCCTGAGTGAAACCGTATGTTATTATGATTCATCCAAACTGAAGAATGATGATATCATCGGTTTGTTTTATTGGGCCATGGATGCATACTACACCAAACAATATGCGACCGCCGACAGGGTATTCAGGCGGATTATAACACTCGATTCCACCAACCCGCTGGCCTTTCATTACCTGGGAAAAGTATATTATGATCAGCAACGTTGGGAGCCGGCCGAAATCTTTTTCAAATTCGCCCTCCGTTATCAGTTGAGCGGTGAGGTATTCAGTCATTATGCGGATTCATTGTCTGCAATTGCCGCGAAAAAAAAATATCCATATGATCATAGTTGTATGGAATCTTTTTTCCGGGCAAAATATTATTTTCCGATACAGGATAATTATTTCCTGGCTTCGATAGATGAAAAATGGGGGCATTTGGAAGACGCAGAATTGAACTACCATTCGATCATCCGCTTATCCCCTGACGATATAGGCGGATATATCAAGCTCTGGCAGTTGTTGGAAAGTTCGGCCCGCTATGCAGAAGCTGAAAAGATCATTCTCGAATTTGCCTCCCATCAACCGGAATCAGCGGCGCTTGAACTGAATGCATTTTATCGACGGGCCATGCTTTATTATCCATACGACTGGAACTGGCCTTTGAAATTGGGAAACTTCTTGTACGAAAAAGCGTTTGGAAAAAACGCTGGTGATTATATTGATACCATCATTTATTTTCCCCTCCAGAACAAAGAAGTATTCATTGATATAAATAAACATAATGCCCTGGCCAGCGATCCCCAATTTATGCTGGACATGAATACGGATAAAAATATCAGTTTTGAAACCCAGCTGGGGATATATAATCCAACTGAAGGGGGGATCGAATTGCCGGGTACCCTTGAACAGGTAAAACTGGCCCTGGCACCAATCTATACAACCCGGAAAGATGCCATTTTTTATTTATCCAAGGCAGCGCAATTGATCAGTGATACTTCCACCCTGGCTGATATTCATTTTAAGATCGGCAATGTGTTCCTTCGAGCGGGTTCGCCCAAACAGTCCTTTCCTTATTATGACAGTTCCATACAATACAATACCAGGAATGCCAATGCAAGGATGAAGATGATTGATGTATCCAGGATCCTGTACCGGAACAGTACCTCCCTGAAGCACCTGGATTACCTGAACGACAGCCTGCAGATCAGTTTTCCATACAGCATATTGTTGGGGGAATTTTCCATTCATGAAGGAAAATTTGATAAAGCAAAAAAAATATTGCTCCAGGTTCAGTCCATGTATCCTTATAAGGTTCCTGCCACCTACGATCTGCTGGGAAGACTTAATCTTATGTCGCACCAGCCCGCGCAGGCTATTCCCTTTTACAAAACTTTTCTCGGCTACCACTTGAAAGAAGCTGAAACGGATTACACCCTGGCCAAATTAAATGCCCAGGCGGGCAATGAAGAGGAATCATGGAAATGGCTGAATGCGGCCGTGCAAAAAGGATTTAACTATTCTTATGTTTTGATCAGTGACCCGGTATGGAACGGTTACCGCAATAAGGATCAGTGGAAAAAATTAATGGCATCCGTTAAAATGAAAACATATTTCAACCCACTCTCACTGGGACTTTAGTTTATCGCAGTCGACGCAGGAGGGGGTCTGGTCACACATTTTATTTGGCTGAAAGGGTTCGGGGCATCCGATCTTCGAATTAATGATCTTATTGATGGTCTGCGTTTTTGCATCCTGGATGATCTGCATCCAGTTGGGGGAAGCTTTATCAGGGAGAAAACTGGTCAACAGGGAATGCAAAAAGAAGTTGACATAAACGCTGCCGCTTGAATTGCTCGTGAAGGAAGGCTGGCCCTGGCTGGCTGAGTTCAGCAGCAGGGACTGGTGCTGCTTCATGATCAGGGAATAGACATTGTTCCAGTTCCATTTCGGGCCCCGCACCCCCTTTGGTTTGGGCATGGGCGGAATATTATTTTCTGGTTTGGGTTTGGGCAATATTTCATCATCGCAGCAATTGGCGATCACGAGATTGAAGCGACACCCGATCTTCTTAATCCGGTTGTATACATCTTCAATATTCATGGTTGAATCCCTGGGTTCGGGCCGGGGAGCTTGCAAGGGATTCAGCAGGTCCATATAAGCATATTGTTTATTCCTTTTGACAGGATCCTTGCTGTGAACATCTGAGAAGCCATGTCCCGAAAACCAGAATACAATGATATCATTGGGGTTGAAGCTGCCGTTCTTTTTACTTTCCTTTGCTTCAATTTTTTTCAGGGCATTCTCCACGTTTTTCCAGCCATAATTATCGCCGTACACGGAATCAAAGACCGGCCGGATTCCGAGAAAGGCGGTGATATTGCCAAAATCCTCCATGATGCGCCGGGCATCCATCAACGTTCCCTGCGCGATGGTTTTGTCATGCGTGGAAGCCACCACCAGCAGGAAGAGACGCTGTTTTTTCTCGTCATTGGTGAGCAGGCCCACTCCTTTTGAATTGATACCAAACCGGTTTTGATAAAATGCTTCACCAGGGGTAAAATAGGTTAAAATAAAATTGGAGTCTGCCAGTTGCGAACTACTGATGATCTCTGCCCGCATGAATTCCCTCTTGCCGCTGGTATCATTTGGTTTTCCCGTGAGAAAGAGCGGTTGGGCGCTGTTATCGGAAGCATTGACCCCGAACCAGTAAACCGGTGCTGTGAATCCGGAAGGCATTGAACCGCTGATCGATTTGGGATCTTTATTTTCAAAAAGAAGCAGGGTCGTATCGATAGTTCCATCATTCCTCGCCGGAAATTGTTGTATCGATTCTGTTTCTATGATTCCTGTTCCGGGTTCTGAGCTGTTGATCCTTGCAAAAGCGGTACCATTGTCGTATACCGCGAAAAAAGCATTATAAGTATTGGTATCTCCGGCCAGGGGTGACCGGTATTGCAAATGATAATAAGACTGGGAAATGCCTGCAAAGGAAGCCAGTGATGCAAAAAAAGAAATTGATATTTTTTTGATTGAATGCAAACTAAAATTTTTTATACTTCTGTTCTAAATTCTTTATTACAATGATCAATGGTCTCTTGCAAACTAATATTTTTTTGGAAAATACTGCCATTTATTGTAACATTATACCCTAAAATTTTACCAAATGACCAGCATGAGAAAAAACATTTTTAAATTGATGGTTGGGGTTTTTGCCCTGTCTCTGACCGTGGCTGCCTGCAATAATGGCGGTAGTAAAAAAGAAAGCACAACGGACACCACCAAGAAAACGGAGCAGACCACTATGCCTGCAAAAGACACCACACAGAAGGGCGATACTTCATTGAAAAAGCAGCCGACCGATCCCGGCAGCGGTGGCGGAACCACCAATTAATGATCTTCATCACACCCGTTTCTTAAAAGATTTCTGAAAGGAGCGGGTTTTTTATTCCCGCCCCTGTCTCCCCGAATGGAGACATGGGGGCGACTTAATTATTTCCCTTTCCGGGTTCCTGTTTTTCTTTTTCAGCCATGCGATTCCTGTGATGGATGAGCCTGTGGATCATCCATTGTTCAAACCGGTGATGGGCAGGTATCAGTACCGATGCCAGTGCGACAAAGATCAGTATCTCCAGCACCGGGCTGTGATCGGTCAGGTCCTGTATTTTAGGATGTAGCAAAAGAAGCAGGTACTCAAACAGGAAAAGAAGAGAAAGAATACCCAGCAAACGGATGGCCGTCGTATGTATCTTCACACGGTTGAGTAATAAAGTGATGATGAAAAGCAGGGGAATGAAAATGCCGATCAGTAATACCTGCAACTGGTGATACCTTTCTTTGGCCGCCAGTTTTTTCTCATGTTCTATTTCAGCCTGCCTGAACTGCTCATTGATGGAAATATTCTGCATCTCCCTGATCCTCACCTTCCCGTTGATCGAATCATTGAGCGCATGCATTGTCTTAAAGTATACAAAGGCGCTGTCAATATTTTTATTCTCTTCATACTGTTCCGCAAGGAATTTAGCCGCTTCCAGCGCAGCCAGTTGAAAATCTCCGTTCGTTGCAAGGGCGAGGGATTGTCGGGCATAAAAAATGGCTGAATCCGGTTTTTTTAATTGCCTGTATACCGCCGCGAGGCCAAGGGTGGCTTCGCACATGGTCTCATGATTATTGGCCGCCGTTAAATAGGGCAACGCGGATCGGTAACTGGACAATGCCTGCGGAATTAAACCCAGCTTGCGGTAACTATGGCCCAGCCCTGTCAGGGAATTACCAATAGGATTTGGATCCTCCTTTTTTACTACCAGTAAAAAGGCTTTATTAAAATAGGAAAAAGAAGAATCTGATCGGTTGAGCCGGTCATAGGCATCCCCGATATTCAGGGCGATATTATATTTCAAGGTATCCACATTGAACTTTTCAATGATGGAATCCGCTTTCCGGTAATAATCCAGTGCCCGGGCATATTCTTCCTGGTAGGCGTAAACGATCCCGATATTCATCAGCACGAAACCCAGGTTAAAAGGCTTGTTTCTTTTTTCTTCCAGTTTTAGTTTTTGCAGGTTGAACTGGAGCGCCCGGGGATAATTACCCATTCGGTTGAAGATGATGGCCAGGTTGCCCAGCGCATAGGATTCACCCGACACATCATTTTTGCTCCTGGCAAGATAATAGGCTTCCTGTGCGAATTGCAGGGCGGAATCCGCTTTATAGCGGCTAATGGCATTGGCGATCTGCACCAGGAGACGCACCCGCATGGTATCCGTCTTCTCGGTTTTCAGCAGCCTGGTCAGGCTGTCGGCTCTTTGTTTTTGAGAAAACCCCGCTGGCCGGCAAAGCAATACCGACAAAGCAATAAACATGCTTTTCCAAAATGCAGGTCGCCCTTTCATTAAAGACAGGCAGGCTTATTTGTCATCCGGGTTATCAAAACTGAAAACATAGGCGGCGATCATCGCTCCGCCAAAACAGCCTACGAGGTAGATCCAGATATTGCTCCAGGCAAATGCTTTCATTACGCATTGCCCTACTGCCACTGCGGGATTAAAGGCACCACCGGATAACTTGCCCAGGCCCATGGCACAGGCGAATACGGTAAACCCGATGGCAAGGCCATAAAAACTGTTCCCGCTGGTGTTCTTCGCCGTTGCCACGTTGAGTACCACATAGGCTAAGGCAAATGTTCCTAATGCCTCAGCTGCGATGGCTTTTGTCGTCATACCATCCAATGACATGGTAGTGAAAGCATGATTCCCCATGAGCCATATGGCAATCAAACCGGCAACAGCGGCACCAGCAACCTGGGAAATGATATAGGGAAAGAGATCCTTCAGCGGAAGCTTTCCGCGCAGCCACACAGCCAGGCTCACGGCCGGGTTATAATGCGCCCCCGAAATATGGCCGCCGGCAAAGACCATGACCATCAGCGCAGCGCCGATAGCGAGGGGTTCGCCGGTCAGCGCGATCGTGAGGACCAGGAAAAAAGTGCCGATAAATTCGGTAAGATATTTTTTCATAATAGCTGTTTTGGTTTATAAAATTTTACCTGTGGACCTGCGGTCATTGAATGAACCGCTACTAATGTAGCAAATTTGACATTTATTTGTGTAAAATTTATTGACATGATCGAAACCGGGAAACCCGCTCCTGATTTTTCACTGTACGACAGCGATAAGAATAAAGTGACCTTATCAGAACAACAAGGACACGCTGTTCTTCTTTTGTTTTTTCCCCTGGCGTTCACCAGGACCTGCACGGCAGAATTATGTTCTGTCCGGGATCATATTGGCTGGTATAATAATGTTGAAGCAAGGGTCTTTGGCATTTCAGTGGATTCCCTGCATACACTGGCGGTGTATAGACAACAACAAAACCTGAACTTTAGCCTGCTGAGTGATTTTAATAAAACAGTATCCGCTTTATATGGCACCCTCTATGAATCCTTTTCCTTTAATATGAAAGGTGTTTCCAAACGCTCTGCTTTTGTAATTGACAAAAACGGTATTGTTCAGTATGCCGAAGTGCTTGAAAATGCCAGCCTGGTGCCCGATTTCACAAAAATCGAGGAGACTCTGGAAAGCCTCAATAAAGTATAGTTAAAGCCAATTTGACCCGCTTTTTAATAAATTGATTTTGAATTGAGAAAAAACCTTCGTAGATTTACGTTGGCCGGAATTGTATTTGGCCTTAGTTTTGGTATACTAAAATTAAAAATTCATCGTTGAGGCGAATTTTACCAATATTAGTGTTTGTTGCTGTATTGTCCTTTAAGTTGAATGCACAATCATCTTCCAGGACTTCGTTGCCGCAGCCTGCGCAGGATAAGATCGTGAATCTCTATCCCAACCCTGCTACCAGTTATGTCACATTCGATTTGCAGAAAACAACGGACCGCAATCTCTCCCTTGAGATCTTCAGTTTCCTCGGCAAGAAAATGACCGAAATAAAGAATATCACTTCAAAGACCACCATTGACCTGACGGAATATAACCGCGGGCTATATATGTACCAATTGGTGGATGTTTCCGGTAAGATCATCGAATCCGGCAAGTTCCAGGTCACTAAATAATTCCCTTTCTTTTCTATTCATCATTCACCTGCACCACCAGGAATTTCAGGTATTGCGTGGATTCAATATGGGGGATCACGGGATGATCGGGCGACTGCGTACGGAAGCAAACCTGTCTTAGTCTTTTACGGGCATCCTTTGCCGCCAGGCCGATGATATCCAGGAAGTGGCCGGGATTTACAAGGCTGGTGCAGGAGGAGCTAACAAGAAAGCCCCCGGGCCGCACCAGCTTCATACCCCTTAGGTTTATTTCTTTATACCCTGCCAGGGCTTTTTGAATGGTACCCCGGCTCTTGGTAAAAGCCGGCGGATCCAGCATCACCACATCATATTGCCTGCCTTCCCTGCTCCATTGTTTCAATATATCAAATGCATTGGCGCATTCAAAACGGCAGACGGGTGCCAGTCCATTCAGATCCGCGTTCTCAGAAGCATGTTTCACTGCATTCTCCGAAATATCAATCCCCAGTACGGATGAGGCGCCATAATGCGCCGCATGAATTTCAAAGCTTCCGGTATAACAAAATGCGCCCAATACGCTGGCTCCCTTCACCAGCGGGGCAATGGTCATGCGGTTCTCATGCTGGTCGAGGAAATAACCGGTCTTTTGTCCGTTGGCTATGTCCACACGAAAGCGAATGCCATTTTCCATGATCATGATATTGGTGTCGAAAGGAGCTGATAAGAATCCTGTTTGTTGAGAAAGCCCTTCCAGTTCCCTTACCGGCACATCATTTCTTTCATAGATCCCTTTGGGATGAAATACAGATTCAATTGCGCTGACTATCGCCGGTTTCCAGCGATCGATACCCAGCGCCAGGGTCTGCAACACAAAATGATCGTTGAACTTGTCGATGATCAGCTGCGGAAGACCATCCGCTTCTCCGAAAACAAGGCGGCAATTTTCCGTGTATCCCAGCTTTTGCCGGTATCTCCAGCATTCGGTGATCCTGTCCAGGAAAAATTGCTCATTGATATCTTCTTTCTTATTTCTAGACAGTAAGCGAACCGTTATCTGCGAGCGTGGATTGAAATAACCCCGGCCGATGAATTTTTTATCATGGCTGAATACCGTCACGATATCCCCTGCGGTCAGTCCCTCATCAGTTTCTGCAATTTCATTGGCATAGATCCAGGGGTGCCCGTTCGCAATGCGCGGCGATATTTTACGTGAAAGAATGACCCTGTCGCTCATACGAACAAAATAATGATATAAAGGCCAGATTCAGGTTGAAACCTGCCATCAAAAGCTTATTACGGTCAATTTGTCCAAAATGCGACAGCTTGCCTCTAGCCGGGAAATTGGCAATATTCTTGACACCCTTAATTTTGCGCAGAATTTAAATATTTTATAATGAACGAAGAGAAAATAAAACAGGAAGAAAGCGGGAATATCGACATCAATACTGATGAGAACCTGAGTGGCACCACCCACCTGAATGAGCCGCTGAGCGATGAAAATGAAGCGGACAAATGGAAAGCCGAAGCAGACGCATGGAAGGATAAATATTTGCGCAGTGTCGCCGAGTTTGATAACTTTAAAAGACGCAGTGCAAAGGAACTCAGGGAGTGGATGCAGACGGCAGGCAAGGAGATCATCCTGGACCTTCTGGAAGTGCTGGATGATTTCGACCGGGCACAGCAACAGCTGGAAAAGTCGGGGGATGCTGAAGCGCTCAAACAGGGAGTGATGCTGGTGTTCAATAAACTCCGCACTGCCTTGCAGAACCGGGGCGTAAAAGCCATGGAATCCATTCACCAGCCATTCGATCCTGACCTGCATGATGCCGTTTCAGAGATAAAAGCTCCGACCGAAGAACTGAAGGGCAAAGTGCTTGATGAGATCACCAAAGGATATTTCATGAATGATAAGATCATCCGTCATGCAAAAGTGGTGGTGGGCAAATAATAATTCATCAATACAATAATTGGTTACAAGGGATGTCAAAAAGAGATTATTACGAAATACTGGGAATCGGGAAGACCGCTTCAGCGGATGATATAAAAAAAGCATACCGTAAAGTGGCCATGCAGTACCATCCTGATCGTAACCCGGGCGATAAGGCTGCAGAAGAAAAGTTCAAGGAAGCGGCAGAAGCCTATGAAGTGCTGAGTGATTCGGATAAAAAAGCCCAGTATGACCGGTACGGTCATGCGGGTGTAGCGGGGAATGGAAGGGGCGGATACAGCGGAGGCGGAGGGATGAATATGGAGGATATCTTCCGGCAGTTCGGTGACATTTTCGGAGAGGATGTATTCGGCAGTTTTTTCGGGGGTAGCCAGCGAAGAAGCAGTAGCGGGGGGCGCAGCAGGGGCAGCCGCGGCAGTAACCTGCGGGTCAAACTCAAACTGAATTATGCTGAGATCGCCAAAGGAGTGACCAAGCATATCAAGGTTAAAAAATATGTGCCTTGCTCTACCTGTGGCGGCAGCGGCGCGAAGGACAAAGGCAGTATCCAGACCTGCCCGACCTGCGGCGGAAGCGGCCAGGTGAGAAAAGTTCAAAATACATTCCTGGGCCAGATGCAAACCGTAACAACCTGTCCAACCTGTCATGGAGAAGGAAGTACGGTGACGGCAAAATGCAATACCTGCCGGGGCGAAGGAAGGGTTTATGCTGAAGAAACGGTCAGTATCGATATCCCCGCCGGTGTACAGGAAGGCATGCAGCTGAATGTGAACGGAAAGGGCAATGCCGGAGAGCGGGGCGGACCGCCCGGTGATCTTATTGTCCTGATCGAAGAGGAACCGCACCAGGAACTACACCGCGAAGGACTGAATGTGGCCTACGACCTGCATATTTCTTTTACGGATGCAGTGTTCGGCGCCCAGATCGAAGTGCCAACCATTGACGGGAAAGCAAAGATCAAGATCCCACCCGGCACGCAAAGCGGTAAAATCTTTCGCCTCAAAGGCAAGGGTTTTCCCGCTGTAAACTCATATGAAAAAGGCGATGAACTGATCCATATCAATATATGGACCCCCCAGCATGTAACCCCTGAAGAAAAAGCCATGCTGGAAAAAATGGGACATTCCCCCAATTTCAAACCCCAGCCGCAAAAAAGCGATAAAAATTTCTTTGATAAGATCAGGGAGATGTTTTCTTAAAGCAGCATTTATCCTTTAACCCGCGGGTTACAACCAGTAGTCACATTTCTATCTGTAAACGATACCCGGGCTTTTCTTTTTCTTTTTCACAGGATAGATCTTTTTAGCCTGTATCACCAGGTTGATGAATTCTTTTTGTTCCGGGTTACTGTGATCATACGAGTTTTGGGCAATTTTCCAAGCATCATCCCAGACAGCATTCTTTACGAAGGGAGAATTCCTGAGCATGGATCCGAAAAGGGCCACGGCTGTGGCGAACCTGAAACTATTGGAAAGTTCCGGAAAAGGGGTTTGTAACAATTGGTCCGTACTGTTGAAGAATTTATCCCTGATATTGCCGGGATCCTGGTATTTGATCTGGATCGTGGCAAATTTTGCACCTGGTGTATTGGTTTTGACGGCTTCCAGGTTCTTTTCTGTGGGTACGATCTCAAACAGTGCGATCTGCGAATGTCCTGAGCCGATCTCTCCTCCTTCGATGCTGGATGAAGTGTCTTTGAGGGCACCGGCCTTATTATCAAATCCGATCAAACGGTATTCCTTTACATATTCCGGGTTGAACTCCACCTTCATAAACGTATTATCGGCCACTGAAAAAAGGGTTTGGGTGAGTTCCTTTACCAGCACTTTCTGGGCTTCGGCATAATTATCGATATAAGCGAAATTGCCGTTTCCGTTGATGGCCAGGGCCTGGATCTTCGAATCCTTATAGTTTCCCATGCCCACGCCCAGGCAGGTGAGATAGACCCCGGATAATTTTTGCTGGGTGATCAGTTCATTCAATTCATCCTCGCTTTTCACACCCACATTGAAATCTCCGTCTGTGGCAAGGATCACCCGGTTATTCCCCCCGTCAATAAAATGGTTTCTCGCTACGCTGTAAGCGAGTTTGATCCCGGATTCTCCAGGCGTGGAGCCGCTGGGTTCCAGGTTCTCGATCACCTGATTAATAGAATCTTTTTTGTTGCCTCCTGTAGTGTTCATGATCACGCCCGTGACCCCGCCATACGTGACAATTGCCACTGAATCCTTATCCCTCAGGTTATTCACCAGCAGACGAAAAGCAGATTTTAGCAGGGGAAGCCTGTTGGGCATATCCATGGATCCCGATACGTCGATCAGGAAAACCAGGTTGCATGGAGGCAGGGTATCAAAGTTCAGTTTGCGTGAGGAGATATTCACATAGTACAATTGATTGGCCGGATTCCAGGGACAGGTCGAGATAGCCGTATTGGTGGTAAATGTGTTATTGCCTGATGGTAACTGGTAATTGAAGTTGAAATAATTCATCATTTCCTCGATCCGGACCGCATCCGGCGGGACCATCTCCCCGTAATTGATAAAGCGCCGGATATTGCTGTAGGAGGCACAGTCGATCGAAAGCGCGATCTCAGTGCTGGGGAATTTCCCGGCTTCAATAAAATGATTCTCGAGCAGGCTGGCATAGGTCTCATCGCCCAGAAGCCATGCATTTTGTTCAGCCCTTCCCAAGTCCCTGGTCAGGGAGGAGAGGGAGTATTTATTCCGTGAAATGGATGTGGCGGAGCTTTTTTTCAGCGTAACGGTCAGGTAATTCTCAGCATCGGCCTGCCTGCAGCTGCGCTGGTACCCTTCCAGGATAAAATCCAGGGTATCGGTCTCCATGCTGGATAAGATGCCAAAATTCCCGGTATGCCCGGTATGATAAACCAGATCAGTCTTTTTTTGAATGATGGTGACGTTTTGAAGGGGGTTCCCGGCTTCATCTTTCACTGCTCCCCGAAAATAATATTGCTGTGCACCTGCCTGGGAAAGAAAAAAAAAGCAAGTGAACCAGGAAAAAAATGATTTCACAGCATAAAATTTGCTGCGATAAGATACAAAAAATCGGTGATTTCTCAGGGTCGTTATATTAACTGGTAGATTTCCCGATAATTGCGTCCAAGGCCATCGTAATCCAGGCCATAACCTACCACGAATTTATTCGGGATCACGAATCCAACATAATCCAGTTGCAGGGGATACACCGTTGCTTCAGCTTTGTGCAGGAGGGTAGCGATCTTCAGGGTCCTCGGCTGCTGGTGCTGGAGCTTGGGCAGGAACTTGTGAAGGGTCTTGCCTGTGTCCACAATATCTTCCACGATGATCACATCTTTCCCGAAAATATCTTCTTCCAGTCCGATGCTGGTGACCACCTTGCCCGATGAACGCATGCCTTTATAGGATGCAAGTTTGATAAAACAGAGTTCAGCATCCGTATCCAGGTATTTGAACAGGTCAGCGGCAAACATGAAGGAACCATTGAGGATAGCAACGAAAAGCGGCTTTTTGCCCGCATAATCCTGCCTGATCTTTATTGCCATTTCCTGCACCCGATGCTGGATCTTCTCGGCAGAAAGATAGGTCTCGAATGATTTATCATGAACGGTGATAACGGACATCTGGAAAAATTATCTTGGGTTTTGTCCGGGTACTGACCTGGTTGCTGAACTGGTATCTGCATCCGGTTTCTTGCCCAGTGCCTGCAGGGAATAATCCTGCAAATGATAATCCTCGATCAGTTTGACCAGGGCCTGCGGATAATTGGATTCGGTGGCATAACCTGCCTGCTTCAGCCCATAGGCCCAACCGCTGTAATCCAGCGGATCAAGGGTGAACAGGGAAGCATAACGGTCATTGGAACGCAGGAAATCCGAATGGTCCCTGTAGGAATCTTCAGCGGTGGGATATTTGCGGAAACATTCTTTTCTTTCATCGTCATCATGCCGCACCGTTTCACCGGTCCAGTTATTCTTGCATTTGATCCCGAAATGGTTATTTGATAATTGCACCAGCTCACTGCTGCCCGAACTGGATTCCAGGATCCCCTGGGCCAGTGTAATGGCGGCAGGCACCCCGCTGCGCTGCATTTCCCTGATGGCAATATCCTTGTAGGTAATGATATAATTGTTCACTTCCGGCGATTGCTGCGCCCAGAGCAGCCGGAAAATGAGTACCTGTGTAATAAGAAGAACCGTTCTTTTCATAGCGTGGAATTATCTTTTTTTGACCAGGTATAAACCATCACGGACCGTTAATACGATTTTTTCGATATCTGTCCTGCCTTGTATGAACGCATTGAAGGCACGTATGCCCTTTGTGTTCTTTCCCTTCTCCTGCTCATCAAAAACGGTACCGTGAAAAAAAATATTATCCGCTAAGATAAAACTATCTTTTTTAACAAAGGGGAAAACCAGGTTAAAATAATCAATATAAGCGGGTTTATCTGCATCAATGAACACGAGATCCCAGGATTCTTTCAGTTGCGGAATGATCACGCCTGCATCGCCGCAATGCGAGATGATTTTTTTTGCAAATGCCGACCTGTCGAAATAACTGCGCGACAATCGCACATCCGCTTCATTGATATCGATGGTATGAAGCAAACCCTCATCCGTCAATCCTTTCGCCAGGCAAAGAGCACTGTATCCGGTAAAGGTGCCGATCTCCAGTATCCGCCGCGGGCGGATCATGCAACTGATCATCTCCAGCAGTTTCCCCTGCAGGTGTCCGCTGAGCATCTGCGGGTCGGAATGTTTCGCATAAGTGTATTCGGCAATTTCTTTTAGCAAGGCATCTTCGGGAGAAGTATGCGTTTCGGCATATTGCTGTACCAATGGATCGATCAGCTCCATTTTTTTCGGTAAAAGTAAAATTATTTCAGGGGACTGAGCTGTTTGGTGAGGGACTGAATTTCCGTTTTGAGTTTTCCCTTCAGTTTATCAGGATCGATGGGAAATATATTGGTATCGATGATGAGTGAATAAGTGAAAGCATCCCGATGCATGACGGATGATGCTGGCCTGGCATTCTTTATTTCGTCAAGCAATTTACTTAAATCATAATCCAGTGTTCCCGAGGACTGCATGCTGATACCGGCAAATCCCCCGCTCCGCTTCAATAGCACCTGCACCATAATAAAAACTTTCAAATTCCAAATTTCCCAATTCCATATCAGACTTTCACTTCTTTCCATGCATTCGTCACTGCTTTTTCCACGGAGCTGCCGCTGCCGAAGAGAATGCCCGCCTGCCTGATGGTAGCCGTTTTAGCATCTGCGAAGGTAGCGCTTGCTCTTAATTCTTTGGTAAGGGCCGCATACCAGACCTGCCCGACTTTTTCCCAGGCATTACCGCCCACATTATATGCCGCCAGGTAAAATGCATGGTTGGGAATACCGCTGTTCAGGTGCACGCCGCCATTATCTTCGGGGCCGTTGATATACCCATCCATGGTAGCGGGTTGCGGATCAGTGCTGAGGTCAGGGTGATTTACATACGCTGTTCCGGGTGCTTTCATACTGCGAAGGGCATATTGGCTGCCCAATAGAACATTTTCGCCGATCAGCCAATTCGATTTTTTTACATCCTGGTTCAGGGCCCGCTGCTTGACCATGATGCCGAACACATCGCTCATGCTCTCGTTCAGCGCACCGCTCTGGTCCTGGTACAGGAGGTTGGCCGTGTATTGGGTGACGCCGTGGGTAAGCTCATGCCCGATAACATCAATATCGGTGGTAAACGATCCGAAGATCTTTCCGTCCCCGTCGCCATAGACCATCTGGCTGCCGTTCCACATGGCGTTATCATATTTTACACCGTAATGGATAGAGTTCTTCAACACGAGGCCGCCATCGTCCACCGAGTTACGTTTGAAGATATCGTAATATAAATTCCAGGTATCGCCGGCTGCATTGAAAACATTTTGCGCATCAGGGTCGGAGAATTTTCCGTTCCGGGGTTTGAGCTGGGTTCCCGGCAATTTATGCAGGTGGCGGCAGCTGTAAACTTCGATCACCGGGCTTTTTTTACTGGTTGTTTTGATGTCCGCAAGCTGTTTGTGCTGGTCCTTGTTCAGGCCCGATAAAAAGATCCTGTCCTGCCGCAAGCGGTTGCTGCGGAACTGGGTTTCGAGCGCCAGTTTGGCAATGGCCTTGTTACTGCTGCTGATCAGTTTATCGCCCATATAGGGCGGGATGATGCATTGGATGGGGGAATGAAAGTTGCACATGTGAAAGAGTTTAAGGTTGAAGATACTGAAGGATTTTCACCGGTTGCCGCCAGGCAGTTCGGTCTACCGGTAGATAGAGTGAATACTGCCTGCGGCATGGTGCCTGCCAGCGGGTGGCAGGTGGTTTAATGGTTAATGGCTTTTGACCAAATAAACATCATAGAACTAATGTAGGATGGTTTTTATTCACTTCAATGGACCGGTGATCGGATTGCGTAGAAACGCACGGAGATTACGTAGATATACGGAGGGGAGGATTTATTGATTTATGATTTACAATTTAAGACTGATGGAAGTTTTCAGTATTAGTTTTTAAGCTACATTTAGATCAGGTCTATACCTGGCTATATCGCTGCCCAAAAAAATATTATCTATGTCAATAAATAAGACCTTAACCAAAACAATCAGCATTCATGCATCAAAAGCAGCAGTCTGGAATGCTTTGACAAATCCGGCAATCATCAAACAATGGTTATTCGGGACCAATGTGATCACTGACTGGAAAAAGGGAAGCCCGATATTGTTTACCGGCACCTGGCAGGGCACGGACTATGCGGACAAGGGGACAATCCTGCAGATCGGGAAAGAGAAATCATTCCAATATAATTACTGGAGCGGATTTTCCGGTTTACCAGACACACCAGAAAACTATACGATCATCACATTTTCATTATCTGATATTCACGGAGGTACAGAGCTAACCCTGACGCAAAGCAATTTCCCGACGGAAACAGGGTATGAACACTCTGATAAGAATTGGGATTCGACACTTGCCTTAATGAAAAGCATTATTGAAAAAAAATAATGTCCCTATACCGATTACCTCATTAAATTCCTTACATTGGTAACCCAGCCGGGGTCATCCCGGAACAAGTGTTGAAATCACCAAAACCAAAGCAATGAAAAAAGTCTTCTTCCCCTGTTTGGCAATGACCCTCTTACTCCTTGCCTGCAACAATTCAAGTGAAAAAAAGGATGATCAGAGATCAACAGCCAATGGTGACCAGGCAGCGGCGGTCGCAACTATCAGGGCAGCCGACAGTACCTGGTCAGTTATCTCTGAGAAAAAATCCGCGGAGGGTTGGCTTAATTATTATTCGGCCGATGCTATCATGATGCCTCCCGGCGAAAAGGTCTGTGCAGATCCTGCTTCGCGGGAAGCGTCCGTTAAAAATATGTTTGCGACGCCCGGCATTGACCTCACATTCCGGGACACCAGGGTGGAAGCTTCAGCATCAGGTGATCTCGGGTATGCAACGGGTGTTTACCAGATGACATACAAAGATTCAAAAGGACAGGATGCGAAAGAGACCGGTAAATACGGTGAGGTCTGGAAAAAGCAGGCAGATGGGAACTGGAAATGCGTTGCCGATATCTGGAATGCAGACCCGCCCGCAAAATAAATCCGGGAAACCAACCATTACAGTTTTTACATGTAAGAAGAATGCTAAAGCAATGAGCCTATCTGCTTTTTTACTGAGCGTGGCGATCGTTTCCGGCCTGTTCGGACTGGCAGCGCTTCTCCTTCCCCAAAACGTTGCCAAAGGATATGGTTTTGCTTCCACCCCTGAAAATAATTATCTCTTCAGGGTCATCGGGGGAATGGTGCTCAGCGCAGGGGTATTGAATTTCCTGACGCGGCAAACACGGGACCCGGCGGCTATTCAGGCCGTGCTTATCTTCAACCTTGTGTTTTATACAATAAGGTTCAGCAATGATATGCTGGCCTTGAAAAAAGGCCTGTTTTCCTGGCGCAACATTTATGTCGGCGAACTGATCCATCTTTTCATCCTCTTTGGTTCTCTGATCTTCCTGATCCGCTGAAGCCTGCCTGCGGCAGGCCTGGTCTTCCCCATTTGTTAAAATTTCCCTTAATTAAAAGAATTTGTAACATAATACGAAGTCAGTCGTATATTTGTACGAAACCTTTCGTTAATCTTTTTCATCTTTAAAACTGCACGTATGAAACCAACCTTTTTTTCAAACAGGAAAATATTAGTAGGGATCCTGCTCACTGGCCTCACTGCCGGCCTGGTTTCCTGGGGCCATCAGCAGGGCGCCGGTTCCTCCCGCCGTTCAAACACAGATACAACCCCGCCTAAAAAATCCGGTGACCGGGAAAAAAAGATCCGCGACCTGGATGATGCCCTTGATGAGCTGAACCGGGCAGATTTCAAACTGGATATGGACAAAATGCAGCAGGAGATCAATAAGGCCATGAAGGAAGTGGATGCCGCTAAGATCCAGAAAGAAGTACAGGAAGAGCTTGCCAAAGTGAATTTTGAAAAGATCAACGAGGAGATCGCCCGGGCCATGAAAGAGATCGATGCGGCAAAGATCCGCAAGGAAGTGGAAGAATCATTGGCCAAAGCGGACCTCGACCATATCAACAAGAATATCGCTGATGCCATGAAACAGGTGGATGCTGCAAAAATTCAAAAGGAAGTTCAGGAATCCCTGGCAAAGGTTGACTTTGACCGGGTCAATAAGGAAATTACCGAGGCCATGAAACAAGTGGATGCTGCAAAAATTCAAAAAGAAGTTCAGGAATCCCTGAATAAAGTGGATATGGATAAGCTCAATAAAGAAATGGAAAAAGTCCGTGAGGAGATGAAAAATATAGGTCCGAAAATTGAAAAAGAAATGGAGAAAGCAAAATCAGAGATCGAAAAGGCAAAATCACAGATCAGGGAATATAAGGAATTCATCGACGGCCTGAATGAGGATGGCCTTATCAATAAAAAGGAACCCTATACTATCAAACACGGGGATGGGGAATTATTCATCAATGGTAAAAAAGCTTCTCCGGAAACCTATGACAAATACCGCAACTTCCTGGAAAAACATAAGAAATTCAATATCGAAAAATCCGGCGATGATTTCAATGTGAATATGGATTAAAATGGTTTGGGTTGACCGGTTCCCGGTCAGTGATGTGTCCAGGCCCCGATCTTATCGGGGCCATTCTTTTGGCATTTCCAGGGTAACCTACCCTCCTATCTTTGCAAACAGGCACTCCTTAAATTGTCAACCCAAATACCAGGTTATGAAAAAAATCCTGTTCGCTGCATTCATCCTCTGCAGCCTTACACCCAGTGCGCAAAAAACAAATTTATTGGCCCCTACTCCGCCCATGGGCTGGAACAGCTGGAATACTTTCCAGGTAAATATCAACGAAGAATTGGTGAAGAAGACCGCTGATATCATGGTATCATCCGGGATGAAAGATGCCGGGTTTTCATACCTCGTACTGGATGATGGCTGGATGGCAATGGAAAGGGATTCCCTGACCGGCGACCTGGTGGCCGACCCGCTGAAATTTCCGCACGGTATGAAGGCAGTGGCGGATTATGTACACAGCAAAGGATTGAAATTCGGTTTGTACAATTGTGCCGGTACCAAAACATGCGCCGGTTATCCGGGTACACGCGGTTATGAATACCAGGATGCACGTCTCTATGCTTCCTGGGGCATTGATTACCTGAAATTCGACTGGTGCTATGCAGACAGGCTGGATGCAAAAGAAGCTTACATGACCATGAGCCGTGCCCTGCAAAAAACACTGCGTCCGATCGTTTTCAGTCTCTGCGAATGGGGTACGCACCAGCCCTGGCTCTGGGCGAAGGAAGCAGGCCAGTTATGGAGAACAACCGGTGATATCGGCAGCAATTTTGAGAAGGAAACAAAGAAGGACGGGGGATGGCACCCCAATGGGGTGATGACCATTATTGACCTGCAGGATACGCTTTACAAATATGCCGGTCCTGGTCACTGGAATGATCCCGATATGCTGGAAGTTGGAAATGGAATGAAGCAAAATGAGGACCGCTTGCATTTTTCCATGTGGTGCATGCTGGCAGCCCCGCTGATAGCAGGCAATGATTTCAGAAAGATGAGCAAAGAAACGGTAGCTATTCTCACTAACAAGGATGCGATATCCATTGACCAGGACCCCGCCGGTATGCAGGCATTCCGTTATTCAAACAAAGACAGTATTCAGACCTGGTTCCGGCCCCTTGCCAATGGAGACTGGGCGGCCTGTTTCCTGAACCGGGGTGCAAATCCGCAACAGGTCAGTTTTGACTGGCAAAAAGAAATCGTGCAAAACGATTTTTTTAAAAAAGGATTACATGCCGACGCCATTCACTATACATTATTTGATGTATGGACTAAAAAAAATACCGGCACTACTACAAAACCATTGATGGTCCTGCTGCCCGCCCATGACGTACTGATGTTGCGACTGATCAAATAAAATTGGGAGTATGCTTGACTGAAATGGTCAGTTAGTGATAATATCTTCCTGATTTTTGTCCGGTTTGACAGTTGGAAAATATTTTGACACAGGAATTTTCCTTCCCCAGAGCCGGAATAATTTCACGGTTACCAGCAGAAGGGCGGTCATGGCAAGTAAGATGAATTCCTGGCGCATATAGCGCAGCGCCCAGATCTCGAGCAACAACAGGGCATTCACCAGGCAGATCAGTTTGCTGGCCTGAACGTGGCTGCATCCCCGGTTGGTAAGCACATGATGGATATGGATCTTATCAGCCATAAATGGTGATTCGCCCTTCCATGTGCGGAGGGCCAATACACGTACCGTATCGAAAACAGGAATGAAAACGATTCCCAGCACAAAGACTGGCGAACTGGTGTAGGGATGGGAGGGCGTCGTGATATTCATCTGCATCAGCCGGATACAGAGTACCCCGATCACGAATCCAATAAGCAGGGAGCCCGTATCGCCCAAAAATATCTTCGCTGGATTCAAGTTAAAATACAGGAAGGCCAGTATCCCCCCGGCGAGTGCAAATGCGATCAGGGCTGTCCCATTATCACCGGAGATAGTGAGGAAGAATCCCAGCGTGACGAGACTCATAAATCCCAGTCCCCCGGCCAGCCCGTCAATCCCATCGATCAGGTTAAAGGCATTGGTGATCCCTGCAATGGCGAGTATCGTGAAAAAGTATTGTGCATAGACGGGCAATTCATAGATAC
Source organism: uncultured Chitinophaga sp. (assembly GCA_964652845.1). Lineage (GTDB taxonomy): Bacteria > Bacteroidota > Bacteroidia > Chitinophagales > Chitinophagaceae > JJ008. The sequence continues at coordinate 18,854 of CAZZDQ010000019.1, read as the reverse complement.
CCAGGAAACCCTGGAGCGAAGTGATCCTGATACCGCTTAAAGCGATCAGAAAAGCAAGGCATAACTGTATCATGAATTTATACTTGGCGGGCAGGTCTTTCAGGTCATCCATGATACCAGTAAGAAAGATGATACTGGCGGAAAAGAAAAAACAGATCGTAGCCGTGCCCGTATTGAATGGGAACCACATCAGGTTGGCCACCAGCAGCCCGAAAAAAACAGCGATCCCACCCATGGTGGGCACGGGCGATGTATGCAATTTGCGGTGATTGGGCTGGTCATGCAATTTCAGCCTATTGATGACGCTGATCACCGGCGGAATGGCAATAATGGTGGCAATAAAAGCTGTGAAGAAACTAAGGGAAGCCTTTTTGAACTGAAGAAAATCAATACTGATCTGCAGAAAGTAGTTCATCATAAAATATTGGCGGCCATTTCGGCAATTGGATTTCATTGCAAAATAGTTTTTAACAAAGGACAGCACAATGGAAAATGCACGATGACAGGAATTTTTCCGTAATGATATTTACTTAGTAAATTTCCCATAGGGTCTTTTATGGGTACATTTGCTGAAACCCGTTTTTATTGCTGCCCTGACCTCTATATTATCCTCACCCATTGAGTACCTGAAAGGTGTTGGTCCGCAGCGGGCCGAGCTATTGAAAAAAGAACTGGGGATCTTCACCTTCAGCGATCTGCTGCAGCATTTCCCTTTCCGGTACGTCGATAAATCCAAATTGAACCTTATTTCGGAACTAGCGCCCGATATAGAATTCGCCCAGGTTGCGGGAAAGATCATTTCCCTGGAAACAATCGGACAACGGCATGGTAAAAGACTGGAAGCAGTATTCCGGGACGAGAGCGGTGAAATGACCCTGACCTGGTTCCAGGGCATTCTCTGGATACAACGTTCCGTCAAACCAGGGAGCCGCTACCTGGTCTATGGCAGGCTTTCCTTTTATAACGGAAAGCCCCAGATCGTGCATCCTGAAATGGAACTGATAAAGGATAACGGCTTAGTTGCAGCAGATGATACATCAATGGTTCAGGGAAAAAGATCACTCGTACCCGTTTATCCCTCCACAGAAAAATTAACAGCCAAATACCTGGGCGGCAAACAGATCGGCAAACTCACTGATACCCTGGTCAGCCAGCTCAGCGAAAAAGATATTCCTGAGATATTACCGGGAAATATTTTGCGGCAGTTAGGGCTTATTAGCCGTTTCCATGCTTTTCAGCAGATTCATTTCCCCTTTAATGAAGCGGAAAGTGAAAAGGCGATCAAACGATTAAAGTTCGAGGAATTATTCCTGGCCCAGGTCCGGTTAAAAATGATACAAAGCAGGAGGCATCACCATTCGACAGGACTGCGTTTGGAAAAAGTGGGTGAATTGTTCAATGATTTTTATAAGAATTATCTTCCTTTTAGCCTGACCAATGCCCAAAAAAAAGTGATCCGCGAGATCAGGGAGGACACCGCCCGCGGAAGGCAAATGAACCGGTTGCTCCAGGGGGATGTAGGCAGCGGCAAAACCATTGTCGCACTCCTCGCCATGCTGCTGGCCATTGATAACGGTTACCAGGCCTGCTTTATGGCGCCTACTGAGATTCTCGCCAAACAGCATTTCAATACGCTTTCTTCGCTTTTGAAAAACATGGATGTTCCCGTAGAATTGCTCACTGGTTCAACCAGGTCCTCAGAACGTAAAAAGATATTGGATGCTCTTGAGACCGGTAAGTTGAAGATCATTACCGGTACCCATGCATTGATCGAAGAAGATGTCCGTTTTGCCAACCTGGGCCTGGTGGTCATTGATGAACAGCATCGTTTTGGGGTGGCACAGCGTGCCCGTCTCTGGGAGAAAGGGTCCCCACCCCCGCATATCCTGGTGATGACAGCCACTCCCATTCCACGTACCCTGGCCATGACGCTTTATGGCGACCTCGACTATAGCGTGATCGATGAATTACCGCCGGGGCGGCAACCCATCACTACCGTTCACCGTTATGAGACACAGCGTAACAGGGTCATGGATTTTTTACGCAGTGAGATCGACAAGGGGAGGCAGGTGTATATCATTTTCCCGCTTATTGAAGAAAGCGAAACATTGAATTATGAGAACCTGATGAAGGGGTATGAGAATGTAAAAGCCTATTTCCCCGAGCCAAAATACCATATCAGTATGGTACATGGACGACAGACCACCCGGCAAAAAGATACGAATATGAAAAGATTTGTGATGAATGACACACAGATCATGGTATCCACAACCGTTATAGAAGTGGGCGTGGATGTGTCCAATGCTTCCATCATGGTAGTCGAAAGCGCTGAGAAATTCGGGCTTTCACAGCTACACCAGCTAAGGGGGCGGGTAGGCCGCGGTGCTGAAAAAAGTTATTGCATCCTTTTGACCGGGAAAACCCCGGGGCAGGATGCAATGCAGCGAATAAAGATCATGTGCCAGACCAATAACGGATTTATCATCGCAGAAAAGGACCTGGAACTTCGGGGACCCGGCGACATTGAAGGCACCCGGCAAAGCGGACTATTAAACTTTAAGCTGGCCAGTCTGGTCAAAGACTACTCCATGATCGAGACTGCGGGCCGGCTGGCGACCCAACTGATGGATGAGGATCCGGATATGAATTCGGCAGAAAATTTGCATCTAAAGAAATGGCTCAGCCGGGAAAAAGGGAAAACAGCATGGAGCAGGATCTCATAAAAGGACCGAATCGTTTGTAACTTTTGATTTCAGAAAAAACAACATGAGAAAGCCCATCTTAACAGAATATTTGAAACCAAAGCCCGAAAAATTCAGTTATTTTAGTAAAAAGTTTTTCTTGAAGAATCTAATTATACTCTTTTTTCTATTTTCTTTCTTTTTTTCAATCCGGACCGCAGCACAAAGCCATAACAATATTGAATTCATCGAGAATAAAGGGCAATGGGACAGCCGTGTGCAATACCGGGGGGATGTGAGCAATGGGGCAATCTTCATCCGCCAGCATGGATATACAGTGGTGCAATATAATGCAGCCGACCTGGCCAATGCCATGCAATTACTTCACCAGAACGGTCCCGATTATAAATCCGATAAACTCAATGTGCGCACCCAGGCATTTACTGTGGATTTTGTAGATGCTGCGAATGACAGCAGGGCGGTACCGGACAAGATCATCCCGACTTACAATAATTATTTTTTCGGTAACGACCGTAATAAATGGAACGGCGGTTGCAGGATCTTCCAGGCCGTCACGCTGGAAAATGTCTATCCCCATATCGATGTGCGCTATTATACCGAAAATAATTTCCTCAAATATGATATTGTAGTAAAACCCGGAGGGGATATTTCGAAGATCGGCCTGCGTTATGTTGGGGTAGACGGGCTGAAAATAAAAAACAGGGAACTGGCCATTTCCACTTCCCTGGGCGAACTGAAAGAATCCGCACCCTTCACCTATCAGCCCAGTGACAACGGGCGGCAGGAGATTCAAAGCAAATATGTGCTGAAGGATAATGTGATCCGTTTTTCCGTAAAAAATTATGACCCCGCGCAAACACTGATCATTGATCCGACTATTGTTTTCTGTTCATTTTCCGGAAGTGCCGGTGACAACTGGGGGTATACAGCAACTTACGGGCCTGACGGCAGCATGTATGGCGGGGGTATCAACCTTACCACCGGGTATCCTGTATCCAATGGCGCCTTCCAGACTAATTTCGGCGGCGGAGAATTCGACATGAGCATCATTAAACTTTCCCCCGACGGCTCCAATAGGATTTATGCAACCTATATCGGAGGTGGCGGCAATGAGCAACCGCATAGCCTGATCGTGGATCCACAGGGTGATCTGATCGTGGCGGGAAGGACCAATTCGCCGGTAAGCGGTCCCGGTTCATATCCCTTAGTCGGTGCAGCGGGTATCACGGAAAATTTGGGAGGTTATGATATCGTGGTTACAAAACTCAATGCAGCCGGTTCGGCCCTGATCGGTTCAAAAAGGATCGGTGGCACGGCCGATGATGGCGTAAATATTACTGTAGTTAGGGGTGGTTCCAACTCACTGCAACAAAACTATGGCGATGACGGGCGGAGTGAAGTGAACCTGGATGCCGGCGGGAATATTTACCTGGCATCCTGCACCCAGTCGACCAATTCCACAGCAGCCAACAATTTCCCGGTAACAGCTAATGCATTTCAAAAAACACCCGGAGGCGCACAGGACGGAGTTGTACTTAAATTCACTCCCGATCTTTCCACCGTTTTGTTTTCATCATACCTCGGGGGTTTAGCGAATGATGTGGCCTATGTGATCAATGTGGCATCCAACGGAAATATTTATGTGGCAGGCGGAACAGAGAGCACTAATTTCCCCGGCGATAAAACAGGCGTGATCGGGCCCAATAACAATGGCGGTATTGACGGCTTTGTGGCTGTTATTAGCAATGACGGAGCCAACCTGATCCGGTCAACCTATATCGGAACAGGCGGCATTGACCAGATCTTTGGTATCCAGTTTGACAATAATGGTTTCCCTTATATCATGGGGCAGACCACGGGGTCCTGGCAGGTTGTGAATGCTGCTTATAGTAATCCAGGCGGCAAGCAATTCATCGTAAAATTGCAACCAGACCTGTCCACTTATGTTTATTCCACCTGTTTCGGCACGGGTTCCGCCAGGCCAAACATCTCTCCTATTGCTTTCCTGGTGGATCGTTGTGAAAATGTTTATATCTCGGGCTGGGGAGGATTTTATGGATCGATCAATGCGTATGGAAGTGCCGGTACCGCTGGATTGCCCATAACGCCCAATGCTTTCAAGTCCAATACCGACGGTAAGGATTTTTATTTCTTCGTGCTGAAAAAAGATGCGACGGGGCAATTGTTCGGGAGCTTCTTTGGAGAAGACAATATTCATCCCGGAACCGGGTGTGATCACGTGGACGGAGGTACCAGCCGTTTCGATCGCAATGGTATCATTTACCAGGCCATCTGCGGCAATTGTAACCTGGACCCTGCAGGCAGGCCCCCCTATCCTACGACACCGGGTGCCTGGTCAACCGTGAATAATGCTTCCGGTGCAGGTTGCAACCTCACTTTACTGAAAATAGCAATGAATCTTTCCGGTGTAGCGGCCGGAGTAAAATCTTCCATCAATGCCGTTCCGGGCCGCACCTATGGCTGTATTCCGCTGCCCGTAAATTTTATTGATACTATTGCCAATGCCCAGACCTATCAATGGGATTTTGGCGACGGTTCGGCTGCGGTCACCACTACGGTTCCAAATACTTCGCATACTTTTTCCACTGTAGGTACTTTTACTGTGATGTTGATAGCCATCGATCCCAATACCTGTAATGTCAGGGATACTTCCTATGTGAGGATCCGGGCTGGCAATCAGCAGGCAGCGCTTGCATTCAACAATACCAAATTACCACCCTGCGATTCTTTCAAATACCAGTTTGACAACACTTCGGTGGCGCCGCCAGGTCTGCCTTTCACCAACCAGTCCTTCACCTGGGATTTCGGAGATGGCACCCCTCCTGTAAAAGCAGGGCTGGCCACTCAATTTCATAATTTCCCTGCTGCCGGTACCTATACCGTGAAACTCATCTTAACAGACACGGCATATTGTAATGCGCCTGATTCGCAGGTGGTGCAGATCAGCGTGGCATCACTCGTCAAAGCAGGATTCACGACCCCGCCCGCAGGTTGCCTGCCCTATAATGCAGTATTCACCAATAATTCCGTGGCAGGTCAAAGCTTTAACTGGGATTTTGGGGACGGAACGAATTCAACTTTACCCGACCCAACACATCTTTATGCCACGGCGGGAACCTATACAATCACTTTGATCGCAAATAATCCCAATACATGTAACCTGGCAGATACCACAAGCTTTACCATCACAGTATATGATGCCCCGACGCCTGATTTTTCCACCACACCGGATCCGCCCGTGGACAACACACCTACCACATTCACCAATTTCTCCACGCCTGATGCCACACGATTCAAATGGGTCTTCGGCGACGGGGATTCATTGCAGATCGCATCCCGGCAACCGGTACAACACCAGTATAATTCCACAGGCACTTTCAATGCCTGTCTCACCGCCTATAACAATATAGGTTGCAATAATACAGTCTGTAAACCGGTAAAAGCGCTCATTACCGCAGTGGTAGACGTCCCCAATGCTTTCACACCGCTTAGCAATGATGTTAACAGTGTGTTGTATGTACGTGGTTTTGGGATCGGTAAAATGCTATTCACTATTTATAATCGTTGGGGGCAGAAAGTCTTTGAGACCGCGGACCGCAACCAGGGGTGGGACGGTAAATTCAAAGGAACAGTTCAGCCGATGGATGTCTATGTCTATACTTTGAGTGTTGATTTTACGGACGGAACAAAAGCAAGCAAGAAAGGAGATATCACCCTGATCAGGTAAGAAAAAAGATCTGATGTTTGAGAAATGAAAGGTTTACAAAAAATATTACTGACCGCAACTTGTACCCTGAGCCTTGTGCCCTGTGCGATCGCCCAGGACCTTCATTTTTCGCAGTATTTCAATTCACCCCTTTTGATCAATCCTGCCAATACGGGTTTCTTACCCGAAGGTGATTACCGCATAGGAATCAATTACCGTACACAATGGGCATCTGTCACCGCCTTTCCCTATAAAACCATGAGTGCATTCGGTGACTGGCAACTGATGGCCAACAGTGACAATACGGGCTGGCTGGGGCTGGGTGGACTGATCCTGCATGATGAAGCGGGCACAGGGATTCTCACTTCCAATAAGATCTATGGTTCCGTAGCCTATCACCAGATGATCAATGCGGGTAGTTTGCTCAGCCTTGGTTTCAATGCCGGCTGGTGCAACAAGCATATCAATTCCACCAATCTCACTTTTCCCAGTCAATGGAACGGAAAATTCTTCGATGTCCATAATACTTCTGCCGCTCCAATATTCAACAAATACAACATTAATTATGTTGACCTGCAGGTAGGATTGAATTACGCCTATTTCACTACGGGAACATTATACCTGAATGCCGGCGTATCCGCTGCCCACATCAATTCACCAAAAGAATCCTTCTTTACTGAATCCGCCACGCAGAGCAACCGGGTGCCCGTACGACTGACGGCCTTCGTGAATGCCAGTTATAAACCCAACGACCGCTGGATCATCAATCCCAATGCTTATTTCTCTTACCAGGCAAAAGCCACAGAACTGGTGGGCGGGCTGAATGCGCATTTCAATGCTTCGGGCAACGGTGATAAGACCCTGCTGGCAGGTGTTTATTACCGTTTCAAAGATGCCATCATTCCGATGATGGGTTTCAGTTTAAAGGATCTTACTTTCACTTTCAGTTATGATGCTACCACATCCTCACTCAGGAATTATAATAACACCCGCGGCGCTTTTGAACTCTCGATCGTGAAGAACGGTATTGTTGACCGTTACAACGGGAACCGCAGGGAGTCCATGTGCCCCTCTTTCAGGCAATAACTGAATTCGGGTCCTGATCCGGATTAAATCCCGACTTTTGTTACAATTATTTTCATTCAATGGTTACAGAAAAAGAAAGCGGATTGACCGCCGCGATCATACAGTCATTTAAAGATATTATCGGGAATAATTATGTATTTGCCGACCGGGAAACGCTGGACCATTATGCGCATGATGAAACGGAGAACCTTCATTTCCCTCCAGATATCGTTCTCAAACCACGAACCGCCCAGGAGATCAGTGCCATCATGAAAATTTGCCACAAAGAAAGGATAACAGTCACGCCCCGTGGCGCCGGTACGGGATTGAGCGGGGGAGCCCTCGCGTATACCGGCGGCGTGATGATCTCCACCGAGAGAATGAATACGATCATGGGTATCGATGAACGCAACCTGCAGGTGACCACCGAACCCGGCGTGATCACCGAAGTACTGCAGAATACCGTGAAAGAAAAGAACCTGTTTTATCCCCCTGACCCCGCGAGTCGCGGTTCCTGTTTTATCGGTGGAAATATTTCCGAGAACAGCGGGGGCCCCAAGGCCGTGAAATATGGTGTGGTGAAGGACTATGTATTGAATCTTGAATTGGTTCTTCCCACAGGAGAGATCATCTGGACCGGCAGCAATGTCCTGAAAAATTCAACGGGTTATAATCTTACCCAGTTGGTGGTCGGCAGCGAAGGCACACTGGGTATTGTTACAAAGATCGTGTTACGCCTCATTCCCCTGCCAAAATATGATATGCTGATGCTGGTCCCTTTTCACCAGCTGGAGCATGCAGGTGAAGCGGTGAGTGCCATTTTTCATGCGGGACTGACCCCCAGCGCCATGGAACTGGTGGAGGTCGATGCCCTGAAAATAGCCATCCGTTCTGTTAGCAATTTTGCCGTACCTGTCACGGACAATACTGCTGCCCACCTGATCATTGAAGTGGACGGAAATGAACCCGAACAGCTCATGAAAGAAATGGAGCTGATCAGTGGCATCCTTTCACAATATGATATCGGTGAGATCTATTTCGCCGAAGATGCCCAGCAAAAAAATGAATTGTGGAAACTGCGAAGGACGGTGCCTGAGGCCGTTAAAAATGCAGGCTATTCCATAGAAGAAGATACGGTGGTTCCCCGGGCAGCCCTGCCGGCCCTGATCAGGGGCGTGAAGGAACTGGGGAAAAAACATGAATTCGATGCAGTATGTTTTGGTCATGCCGGTGATGGCAACCTGCATGTCCGCATTCATAAAAAAGATGCCCCGAACAGTTATGGCAATAAAGCCATGACGGAAGCTTTAAAAGAATTCTTTCGTTTTGTATACAGTTTGGGCGGCACCATCAGCGGGGAACATGGTATCGGGCTGATACAAAAACCATATATGGAGATCGTATTTACAGAAACACATTTACGCCTGATGCGGGAAATAAAGAGTGTTTTCGATCCGCATCATATTTTAAATCCCGGAAAGATCTTTTAGGCGCAATATCCTCCTTACCGTAAGTCCCGACCCGGATAAACCCTATTCATCATTTTTATTTGTGCTTGTTGGGATGTTGTTAAAATTTTGGGGCATAGGAAGTCTACGCGCAGGTTATGCGTTAGATTAGCAGAGTAATTTGAGCTGAAATAATTTATATACCGGCTTAAACATCCGGGCCCTCAGCCTGTCTAAACAATCACCATGAAAAAGATTTTCGTTTTGATTTTACTGGCAGCTTTTCCTCTCGCCGCTGTAATTGCCCAAAAAGAAAAAGAGAAAGATAAAAATGAAAAGAACAACGGGTTCAAAAAAGAGAACCTGTTTACCGGCGGCAGCATTGCCCTGGCTTTTTACAATAATACTTTTCTGATCGGGGCCAGCCCGGTATTTGGGGTCAGCCTTACGAACCATGTGGACCTGGGACTGGTGGTGAATTACAATTATACTTCTTACAGGGATTATGCGACGTTCAATGACCGGCTCCGTCTTTACCAGTTTGGCGGAGGGGCTTTCCTGAAACTTTACCCGATCCGTTTTTTATTCGGACAGGTGCAGGCCGAACATAATTTCATCACGCAAAAATATATTCCTGCTCCCGGCAGTGCCGATATTGCCTACAAGGCTACCATCAGCGCCAACAGCCTGTTGGTGGGCGGGGGATACTGTATTGGCAGGATGGGAAAGGGTAACAGGCCATTTTATTACCTGTCGGTATTGTTTGATGTATCCGGCAATACAAACTCACCTTACACAGATGCCTACGGAAGGACCATTCCCATTATCAGGGGCGGTGTACAGGTACCTTTGTTCCAAAAAAGCATACCCCCTCCCAGGAGGAGACGCTATGAACCTGGTCCGGGGGTCTAGAGAAAATCCCGCAGGGCTTGCACATCCGGGACCACGGTGATCCTTTTTTCAAAAGATTCATACAGGAATTTTTCCTGCTCCATTTTCTTTATATGAGCAATCAACAGATCATAAAACCCGCATGAATTAAGTAAAAAGATCTTTTTATCATGGATGGAAAGCTGGTTCCAGGTAAGCATTTCAAACAATTCATCCAGGGTACCATACCCGCCGGCCATGGCCAGGGCAGCATCGCATCGTTCATAAATCTTTTTTTTCCGCTCATGCATGTCACCTGCAATGATAAGCTCGGTAAGGTCTTCATGTTGTTTTTCCCGGCTTACCAGCAGACGTGGGATGATGCCGGTCACTTTTCCGCCCATCTTCATCACGGTATCGGCCAGCAGGCCCATCAGGCCGATATTGCCGCCGCCGTAGATCAATTCGATCTTCCTTTCGGCCAGCAAGGTCCCTAGTTGCCGTGCATGCGCTTCAAATAATTTGTTCTTTCCCTTATGAGAACCGCAAAAGACAGCGAGTGAAAGGATCGGCATATTTTGGTTTATATTGCGCAAAAGAAGACATTTTTCAGAATATAATAGCACGAAAGGAAGATGAACGATTAAATCATCATTATGTCGCCGACCATTCTTTTTACCTGTGTTATCAGTTACTTTATCCTCCTGCTTACCGTAGCGTGGCTAACCTCGCGGCATGCCAACAATGAATCCTTTTTCATCGGGAACCGCAACAGTAACTGGATGCTCGTAGCATTTGGCATGATCGGTACTTCCCTGAGCGGCGTCACTTTTGTCAGTGTTCCGGGTGGCGTAGGTGGAGGGAATTTTTATTATTTCCAGGTGGTTCTCGGTTACCTGATTGGTTATATGGTGATCGCATTTGTCCTTTTGCCTTTGTATTACCGGATGAACCTCACCAGTATTTACACATACCTTGAGAACCGTTTCGGGGTAAATGCTCATAAAGCAGGTGCCTTCTTTTTCATCCTATCAAGGATCGTTGGTGCCACGGCCCGGCTCTACCTGGTGATCAGCATCCTGCAGCTCTTCATTTTTGACAAGTTCCATATCCCTTTTTTGGCCACAGCCGTGGTTATGCTCATCCTGATCCTGCTGTATACATTTGAAGGGGGTGTAAAAACAATTGTCTACACCGATACACTACAGACAACAGGCATGCTGGTAGGGCTGGTCGTATTCGTGATCGTTATCGTAAAAGCCCTGCACACGGATTTCGGAGGCGCCTGGCACCTGATGCAGGATAAAGGGTATACAAAGGTCTTTGACTGGAATATCAGGGACGGTTCCTTTGCTTTGAAACATATTCTCGGCGGCATGTTCATCGCAATTGCCATGACCGGGCTCGACCAGGAAATGATGCAGAAAAATATAAGCGTCAAGACCCTGAAAGGATCCCAGAAGAATATCATCACTTTTACGACCGTGCTGATCATCGTCAATTTTCTTTTCCTTGTATTAGGAGGGATACTCTATATCTATGCCGCGAACCAGGGCATTAAGACGCCACCGGATGATCTCTTTCCCACCATTGCCCTGAGCAATGCCTTCAGCCAGGCGGCGGGTATTATTTTCACCATCGCCCTCATTTCCGCGCTATTTCCCAGCGTGGATGGCGCCATCACTTCTCTTACTTCCTGTTTTTGCATTGATATCCTGGGACTGAAAAAAAGCCAGGCTTCGGAAAAACAGAAGAAACGGACCCGGCTGAAAGTGCATTTCACTTTTGCCGCCATTTTCCTGGTCATGGTGCTTTTGTTCAAGGCAATGAACGATAAAAGCATCATTGATTTCATCCTGAAATTTGCAGGGGTCACCTATGGACCACTCCTCGGCCTTTTTGCATTTGGCATTTTAACGAAGCGTCAACTGAACGAAAAAATGATCTGGCCGGTATGTATCATTGCACCTGTCCTTGCCCTTGCACTGGATCTTCTCAGCAATCCATCCTGGTACGAGGCCAAACTGCACCTTCAGCTTGGCCTGCAGCATATGTCTGATACGCTGTTTAATGGCTATAAGATCGGGAATGAACTCATCCTGATCAACGGGGTCATCACTTTTTTTGGTTTGTGGCTGATCTCATCAAGATATCCGTCATCATCAAGCCTGCAGGAGACGCACCAATAGTTCTTCCAGCCTGGCCGCCTGCGGCAAAACGGCGGATTCAAGCCCTATATTCATGGGTATGGCCGGAACATTCAATGATCCCAGTACTTCAACCGGCGCATCCAGAAACTGAAAACAATTTTTGGAGATCCTGCCTGCCAATGCCTCAGCAAAGGAATTGTTTTGCTGTTCTTCTGTCAATACCAGGCATTTTCCGTGTGTTTTCACCCGATCAAATACCAGCGCTTCATCCAGCGGGAAAAGTGTCCGCAGGTCAATTATTTCTATCGCCTGGGGAAATTTTTTTGCAACAGCTTTTGCCCAATACACGCCCATTCCATAAGTGATGACCAGGCAGCTTTCGCCGTTGCCGATCTTCTGCGGTGATGCATGTAATACAATTCTTGCTTTACCAAAGGGAAGAATGTAATTGCGTGCAGGTTCGGGAGTCTTGGCCTCTTCGGTTCCGGGAACTTTGCTCCAGTAAAGCCCTTTATGTTCGAGCATGATCACCGGGTTGCCATCATAATAAGCCGCTTTCATCAATCCCTTCATATCAGCCGCATTGGAAGGATAGGCGATCTTGATCCCTTTTATTGAAAGCAAGGTAGATTCAACGGAGCCGCTGTGATAGGGTCCCCCTCCGATATAAGCGCCGGTGGGTACACGCAGGATCATCGATACCGGGAATTTCCCGCAACTGAGATAACAACTTTTGGAGATCTCGGTAACCAATTGATTGATGGCGGGATAAATATAATCGGCAAACTGCACTTCCACGATCGGTTTCAATCCAAGTGCACTCATTCCCACCGTGGATCCTACAATATAAGCTTCCTGGATCGCTGTATTAAACACGCGGTGTTCCCCGAATTTTTCCGCAAGGGTGGCTGTTTCACGAAATACTCCCCCGAGCCGCTTACCCACATCCTGGCCATATAAAACCGCTTCGGGATGTTCTTCCATGATCTCCCGGATAGCATACAGGGCTGCATCCACCATGATGATCTTTTCTGTTCCTTTCTCATTCCGGTCACCTGATTCCTTTGTGACGGGGGAGGGAACGAACACAAAATCACCGGCGGTGGAAGGAAGAGGCTCTGGTGCCCTGACGGCTTCAGCAAAATCCTGTTCCACGACAGTCGCAGCTTCCGTTTCAATATCATTCAGTTCTTTTTCGGTTATCCCTTGACCAAGCAAAACCTTTCTTAATTTAATATTCGGATCATGGGCTGCATGTCTGTTAAGATCCTCTCCGCTGCGGTAAAATTCTTTTCTGACGCCGCTGGTATGATGATTCAGCAAAGGAGTTTGAGCGTGTACGAGATAGGGTTTCCTGTTCGAACGGACAAAATCAACTATTTCTTTCATCACTGAATAAGACGCTTCAAAATCACTGCCATCAACCTGTATGCGGTTCAGTCCCCTGAAACCGGCAGCGTATTCAAAAGCATTCATCGCCCTGGATTCAGCGGCTGAAGCACTGATGCCCCAGGTATTATCCTGCACGAGATAAATAACCGGTAATTGTTTCAAGACGGCAAACTGGAAGGCTTCGCTGACCTCGCCTTCAGTGATGCTGGCATCACCCAGTGAGCAGAGCACAATGGCGTTTTCATATTGCGGCCTGCTCCGGAGCAGGTCAGCCATCTGTTTGTAATAATTCAACCCCTGGGCGATCCCCGTGGTGGGAATGGCCTGCATGCCCGTGGCGCTGCTCTGGTGAATGATCGTTGGTTTATCTTCACCCAGGTAATTAGGATGCGAATAATATTCTCGCCCTCCCGTAAAGATATCGTCACCCTTTGCCAGTAACTGGAGCATCAGTTCAAAAGGCCGGAATCCAAGGCCCAGCAACAAACTCTCATCCCGGTAATAAGGGCTTACAAAGTCCTCCGGCAGCAACGCAAAAGCGGCGGCTAGCTGAATGGCCTCATGCCCGCGCGAAGTGGAATGTACATATTTGCAGATGGAACGGTTTGCCTCATAGGTTTCGGCCATATGCTTTGCCTGGCACATCAGGCGGTATGCTTTCAGTAAAACGGCTGGATCGGTCATGAAGCAGGCAGCTTGCTGCCATTTGTAAAATTAAGGAAAGAATGACCCGTTCAGGAAACTGCAGCGCAGAAGAGGATCATTTGATATCAATGGTGAACATACAGTCGTCTTCAATGAATCCTTCGATCTCATCTCCCACTACCAATTCACCCACCCCAGCCGGGGTGCCAGTGAAGACAAGGTCGCCGATATTGAGGGAAAAATAATTCGAGATATAGGAAACAATACTGTCGAACCCATGGATCATATTAGCCGAATTACCCTGCTGTACCAGTTCCTTGTTCTTATAGAGGCAGAAATTGATATTCTTCCTGTTCTTGATCTGGGTCAGCAGGACCCATTTCCCGATCAGGGCTGAGTTGTCCCAGGCCTTGGCTTTTTCCCATGGCAGCCCTTTTTCGATCAGCTCACGCTGGGTGTCGCGGGCGGTGAAATCAATACCGGCCGTGATGGCATCGTAGTATTTGGAAGCAAATTTCTCCTGGATATATTTCCCGTTCTTGCTAATCCGCAACACGAGTTCACATTCGTAATGCAGTTCATTGGTGAATTCAGGATAGTAAAAAGGAGTATGGGGCTGCAACAGGGCGCTCTTGGGCTTCATGAAAATGACCGGTTCATCGGGAACCGTATTGCCCAATTCTGCAGCATGTGCCGCATAATTCCTGCCGATGCAAAAAATTTTCATGCTGTGAAATGTTTAAATAAATACGCCGGATGCCGGTATCCGGTGTATCCTTTATTCATTAACCCGATTGGATCTTAAAAGTTTTTCGCCGCTGGATAAGAGAAAAGTGGAAGCGGGCTGCTAAAATAAAAAATAGATTTGATTTCTCATAGCGAAAACGCCTGATTATTTACCTGGTTCATGGCAGCGCTAATGCCTTGTTGAGCAAATATTTCAATGGCTTCAACGGCCCTTGCTATTTTCATTTTTACCACCGGTACCTCAGATTGATTCCATTTGCCGAGAACAAAATCCGATTGCATGCCCCGGGGATAGTCATCCCCGATACCGAACCGCAGCCTGGCATATTCAGTGGTGGCCAGTGATTCCTGCACGCTTTTCAGCCCATTATGTCCGCCGTCGCTGCCCCCGGCACGGATACGCAGTTTATCAAATGGTGTGGCCACATCATCCACCACGATAAGGATATGATCAGGATCGATGTGTTCCTTATCTGTCCAATATTTGACCGCTTTTCCACTCAGGTTCATGTAGGTGGTAGGACAAATGCAGACAAATGTTTTCCCTTTCCATTTAACGGTGGTATGATAGGCCAGGCGGCCTGTCCTGAAGGTCCCTTTATGTTTCTGGATAAATGCGGCCACTACATCAAACCCGATATTATGCCTGGTATGTGTATATTCTTTTTCAGAATTACCCAGGCCGGCGATCAAAAACTTCATCATCTAAATGTAGTTTAAATGCCTTGAAATATGATAAAAAAACCCGTATCGCTGATACGGGTTTTATAGAAACAGTTTGCCTGAAAATTATTTCTTCCCCTTGCCGCCCTTTTCTTTTTCGGGTGCAGGTGTGGCAGCAGCCGCGCCTGTAGCGGGCGTTGCAGCGCCTGCAGCCCCGGTTGCAGGAGTTGTTCCGGCAGCCCCGGCAGCGGGTGTACCGGTTGCAGTGGCAGCAGTGGCTGCACCTGCAGCAGGAGCAACCTCTTCCTCTTTGATCTGCCTGGTAAGGCCTACGGATACAATAGTGACCCGCGGTGAATTCAGGATCTCGTAATGATCTATTTTTATTTCATCTACCCGGATCTTATCATGCAAATCCAGGTTCTCTATATCCACATCAATATGCTCTTTCAGGTATTTGGGCAAGGTTTTCACACGCAGTGATTTCAGGTTCACCATGAGCCGTCCCCCATCTTTCACGCCCTTGGGTGTTCCATTAAATTTTAAAGGAATATCGGCCGTCACTTTTTTGTCTTCGATCAGCTCAAAAAGGTCTACATGGATCAGGTGGTCCTCCACCTTATGGAACTGGAGATCTTTCAGGATACAGCGGTAGCTGTTACTGCCGATCTTTACCTCTGCCTGCTGAAACTCGGGAGTGTATACCAGGGGTTTAAAAGAAACTGCAGGAGCCTGGAAATTGACCTCCTGTTTGCCGCCGTAAATTACACCGGGCACGAGTCCCTGAGAGCGGAGTCTCCGGGTGGCGCTTTTCCCGAATCCGGTCCTCAGTTGTCCTTCAATTGTAATCGTTTTCATTTTATCGTTTTGAAATATTATTTATTCTTCAGTTGCGAATGGATGAATAAGCTGGTGATACTTTTGTTTTCAAATGCATTGCGAATCGCGATGGCAAACAATTCAGCCACACTTAAAACCTTGATCTTCTTAGTCTCTTTTTGCAGCGGGATTGTATCACAGACCACCAGTTCTTCCAATACGCTGTTCTCGATATTCTCATAGGCTTTCCCGCTCAGTACGGGATGCGTGGTCAAAGCCCTGACCGACCGGGCACCTTTTTCTTTCAGCAAGCCTGCGGCTTTCGCAAGGGTGCCGCCGGTATCGCATATATCATCAATAATCACTACGTCCCGTCCTTCCACATCCCCGATCACCACCATGCTTGCGATCTCATTGGCCCTTTTCCGGTGTTTATCACAGATCACCATTTCCGCATTAAAATAGCTCGCAATTTCACGGATCCGGTTCGTAGCTCCCACGTCGGGGGCGGCAAAGGTAAGGTATTCCAGTCGAAGGTTCTCTATGTATGGGATGAAAACAGCATGGCTGTCAAGGTGGTCGACAGGTATATCAAAATAGCCCTGGATCTGGGCAGCATGCAAGTCCATGGTTATCACCCTGTCGGCCCCCGCAGCTTCCAGCATATTGGCTACTAATTTACTGCCGATAGCCACCCGGGGTCGGTCTTTACGGTCCTGGCGGGCATATCCGTAATAAGGGATAACAGCGATCACTTTATAAGCTGAAGCCCGGCGGGCAGCATCGATCATGAGCAGGAGTTCCATCAGGTTTTCAGCTGGGGCATTGGTGCTTTGTATCAGGAAAACATAATCGCCGCGAACGCTTTCAAGGAAAACAGGGCAGATCTCCCCGTCACTGAATCGCTGAATATTTACTTTGCCCAGCTGTGTGCGGTATTTTTTACAGATCTGTTCGGCCAGTTGGATGGAGCCGGTGCCTGAAAAAATTTTTGCGGAAGCCATACTGATGAAATAGGGGTTCCGGGGGATTCTCCGGTGTATGCCTGGCCCCGGAAAGGCGAAGATAATATTTCATATTCCTTCCGCTTAATATTTCACACAAATCTTTTAGGATGGAAAAAACAGGATTTATCTGTCCATTTTCCATAGGAGTGGAAATAGGGTTTATCTATTTTCGGCTGTCTGCCCGGTAGTGATATACATTTTTGACTGGCTTGCATGGCAACTGTAAAAAACAGATGAACAAACGCAGACAGAGAGCAGCAGCGTCACCAGATAAAGAATGATCATAAAGAAGGCGGGGTGCAGCGCCCCAACAGCATGAAGGTTCCTGGTTTTCATAGGTATCGGTTCGGGTTTCTCAGGATAGAAGATCAGGGCCGAGTGAATAATAATAACGAGATAAAGATAAAATCCCCTCCACCTCATGCAAGAGCAGAAGTACTCAATTAAGAAATGGTCAAAGGACGACAGGCCGAGGGAAAAACTACTGGCCTTTGGCGCAGAAAAACTGAGCCATTCCGAATTGCTCGCCATCCTTATCCGCAATGGTAGTTCCCGCAGATCCGCGGTGGACCTGGCCAGGGAAATACTGCATCTGGGAAAGGAAAATTTGGCTGGGCTCGCGAAGCTGTCTGTGAAAGAACTTATGAAGATCAAGGGTATCGGTGAAGCGAAGGCTATTTCGATCGTTGCCGCATTGGAATTAGGCCGCAGGCGACATGCAGCCCTTCCGACCGAAAAAGACCTGATCAGCCAGAGCGGGGATATCGCAAAGTTCTTGCAGACAAAACTCAAAGACCAGCGGCGCGAAGTCTTCGCTGTGCTTTACCTGAACAGGTCCAACCGCGTCAATCATTTTGAGGTCATCAGCGAAGGTGGAATCACAGCCACTATAGTCGATCCCCGAATTGTGATGCGGCGGGCACTGGAAGAGGATGCCCTAAAGATCATTCTATGTCATAATCATCCTTCCGGAAGCCTTCAACCCAGCCGCCAGGATGAAATGCTAACCCAAAAAATAAAGGAAGCCGCCCGCTTATTTGATATCGATGTGCTGGATCACCTGATCGTGAGTGAATCGGGTTATTATAGTTTTGCTGACTCTGGACTTCTTTAAAACCTCATTTTATTGAAAAAAACGGGTTAAATAATTGTTAACCCCCTCCCTTTCAGGAAAGCTTGCAAGATACTTGCGGGAAATACACGTACACCCTTTTATTCATCCTAAAACTATGAAATCATGTATGACGACATTTTAAGATTAGTGAAAGAGCGCTTTGGGAATGATCCAGATGTCGCTTCTGCGATCTCACCTGATAAGGTAGATGCAGTTCACGAGGAAATTGCCATGCAAATTACCCGCGCATTGGAAAATCAGTCAACCCCGGACACCCAGCCGCAACAAAAGGGCAAGGGTGGTTCAAAAAACATTACGGGAAAGGCCGAAAACAGTGTTGCCTCGGGTAATGTCGATGCGAGTGCGATTGAAAGAGGGTTGGTCAGCAGCCTTAAAAGTAAATTCGGTTTACCTCCTTCTGTAACAGGAGCAATTGCGGGAGCCCTGCCGGGACTTCTTCAGGAGCTTGATGCCAGTCATAGTACAGTAAGCTGAATGTAAAATT
>CAZZDQ010000018.1:18392-47089 GCA_964652845.1 uncultured Chitinophaga sp. | reverse complement strand
CGCTATAAGCAGGGCTTTATTAATTAGTAAATTCTTCTTAAAGGATCATAAACTTGCCGGAACCTACTTGTTTATTATTGGTGTCGTTGATCCTGTAATACATCACACCCTTCAGATTGCCCAGTGTGCTGGTGGGGACAACGTTGGACTGGGTAGTGACATTCGAGAGCACCTGACCATCTGAATTGATGAAATAAATCGTTAGTTTTTCAGAAGCCGTATTATTTATATTCAGGGCTGAACCGCTTTGCCATACATTAGGATACATCGTAATGCCGGAAGGACTGTCAAATTTCACAGTCGCCACATTGGAATATTTCAGGAAGCTGCCGTCTCCCGTCATTTTTAAACGGTAAAATGAAGTTCCGGCCAGAGGCGAATAGTCTATATAACGATAAGCGTCACCATGACCATTCAGGGCAGGAATACTCTGTATGGAACTGAAATCAGATCCGTTCGCGGAACGTTCCACAGTATATTTCTGCATATAGCTTTCGGAGGCAGTTGTCCAGTCCACTCGGACCGTTCTGCCATCTTTTACCGCGCTGAAACTATTAAGTGTGACGGGCAGGATAATAAATGTATAATATACAGTGATTCGTATATTATTCACCTGGCCCATGGTGGGGATATCATCGCTGGCACTACGTTGGGCTGCAATAGCCACGCCGAATTGACTGTCATCGATGGAGTTATTATCCCAGGTTTCTCCCCAGAGATCATCTATATCCCCATAAACAAGGTATTTGTCGGTCAGGGGATAGTTAACTTCCATGGCTTTGTCATCGCCGGTGACCGCACCGGCCTTCACAATGCGGACACTGTAATCAGCGGTCCGTTGTTTGGGATCTGAACATTCAACTTCCACTTTGATACCTTTGATAATAGTACCAGGCGGGATATCGAATTTGAAATCAGTTACCATGAGATAGTCGGTATAAGTTCCCTTTGTACCAGGAAGATTCCCGAATGTGGCATAGGCTTCGTCATCAAACCCGACATTGTCGATATCAATCCATTGGTTGCTATACCCTGGAAGATCATAATTGGTAAATGCCGTTGGATTGTTAGGCCCTTCAACCTGGGCCGCAAGGGTAAGGCTGGTAAGTATACCAAGCCCTGATAGGAGGATGGCTTTCATAGGTGGACATTTTGGATTTAAAAACAGCCAACAAAATACAATGACAGTCCAAGTGGTACAATCTTACTGAGGATTTTTTTTCCGAATCTGTCACCGGACACGTAAATAGCACATTCAGGACAGGAAAGATTACTTAATAATTTACGAAACGCAGGCTTTTTATTAAAAAAACCTGTAATAAAAAGCCCCCGTTTGATCGGGGGCCCTTAAAAAAAGTTCATTTTATCTCACCGTAATGAAAAATTTGCAGGGTGGACATCTTTTATCGCCACAGATTGGAGTGATATCCAGTTCGTATGTTCCCGCTGCAGCAAAAGTATATGACCAGGGGAAACTCAGGGTTGGATAATTCATGACTACGGCACTGGTTGCCGAATTCTTAAGCACACCTTCATATTTTACAGCGCAATTTCCCTTGCAGATATAGGCTGCTTCCAATTGAAGTTTTTGCTGGAGCTTAACCCCGAACTGGTAACCGCAACTGACGGTCCTCTTGCTCCCGTCGGGCATGACGGCAATGATAGTTCTCCATTCACCACAATCACAGGCTGCCGTGGTAGGGCAGGTGACGGTAAAGAAGAAACGACAGGGTTCGCACCGGGTATTGCCGCAAACCGGCGTGATCTCCAGGCTGTAGTTGCCGGCTGCTGCAAAACTGTAACTCCAGGGAAATGTGAAAGCCGGGTAATTCATTATGACCACACCAGCGGAGTTCTTCAGGACAGCAGTATAGGTTGCGCGACAATCACCGATGCATTTGTATTCCCCGGTTAATCTTACTATATCCCTGCATTTGACACTGAACTGGTAGCCGCAGGTGACGGGCATGGAATGGTTGCCGATATTGGCGACAAGCCCCTGCCATCCTTTCGGATTACAGGTACAATTGGCACTGGTTGGAGTACCCGGCTGTGAATAAGCCATTCCGCTTATTAAAGCAATAAGCAGGAATGAAAAAAGATACTTTTTCATAATATCAGGTTTGATGGTTAAATAATGAGGCAGGATGACAAAATAAAAGTAAAATTTTTTACAAAGCCGGCAATACGGAATTTTGCTCCCCATAATCCCTGACTCATGGCCGTTACTATCCGCCAGGCCGGACCGGAAGATGCCGAACTGATCGCAGACCTTAGCCGTCAAACCTTTGTCGAAACCTTCGCGGAAGACAATACGCCGGAAAATATGGAAAAATTCCTCTCCCTTCAATTCACTAAAGAGGCCCTGACGAAGGAAGTGACCTCCCCCGGAAATACTTTTTTCCTGGCCCTGGTTGATGACCGGCCTGCCGGTTATGCGCGGTTGGCAGTGACGACGGAAAATCAACCCGAGACGATCGAACTGAAAAGGATCTATTCCGTCAAAGACATGATCGGCAAGGGCGTCGGAAAAGCATTGATGCTGCATTGCCTTGACCGGGCCCAACAAATGGGGAAGAAAAGCATGGTATTAGGCGTATGGAAAAAGAACCTGCGGGCCATTCAATTCTATACCCAATGGGGATTTGAAAAAACAGGGGAACAGGTGTTCCTGCTCGGAGATGATCCGCAGACCGACTGGGTCATGAAAAAAGATTTGAGTGCATGGTAATAAAATATAATTTGCCCGGAAATGACGACATTAATAAGGAATATCAGGACATTGGTCAATACCCGGCGTGAAAATAAATTGCTCCGCGGTCATGATCTGGCTGAATTGACCTGTATTGAAAATGCTTTCCTGGTAATTGAGGATGGGTTCATTGCAAGCTATGGCACCATGGATGCTTTAAGCCGGCAGCAATCATCCATTGCGGACCAGGTGAATGCTTCAGGGCAATTTATACTTCCCTGCTGGTGCGACAGTCATACCCATCTTGTATTTGCTGCTTCCCGTGAAGATGAATTCGTTCATAAGATAAAGGGAATGAGTTATGCCGAGATCGCAGAAAGGGGAGGAGGTATCCTGCAATCAGCAAGGAAGATCGGGGAGATCAGCGAAGATGAACTTTTCATTCTTTCCTGGAAACGGTTGCAACAGGTGATACAAACGGGTACTGGGGCCATTGAGATAAAAAGCGGATATGGCCTTTCTGTAGAAGGAGAATTAAAAATGCTGCGGGTCATCCGGCGGCTGAAAGAAAGGTCGCCCGTTCTTATCCGTTCCACTTTCCTGGGTGCGCATGCTTACCCTTCGGAATTCAAAGACAACCACAAGGGATATATTGACCTGATCATACGTGAAATGATACCGGTGATCGCTCAGGAAAGGCTGGCGGATTTCATTGATGTTTTTTGTGAGAAAGGTTTTTTTTCACCGGAAGAAACTGAAATGATCTGCCGGGCGGGGATGAAATACGGACTGCAACCGAAGATACATGCAAACCAGCTTTCTCTTTCCGGCGGAGTGCAGACGGGAATTCACCTTGGGTCTGTTTCTGTTGACCATCTTGAAACGATGGATGAGGCCGCAATTAGTGAACTGGCTGCTTCCGGTACGATCGGGACCCTTTTGCCTACTGCGGCATTTTTTCTCAGAATGCCATATCCGCCTGCAAGGCAAATGATCGAAGCGGGATGTGCACTTGCCCTTGCTTCTGATTATAATCCCGGTTCGTCACCTGCAGGAAATATGAACCTCGTTATTTCCATGGCTTGTATTCAAATGAGAATGCTGCCGGAAGAAGCGATCAATGCAGCAACCATCAACGGGGCCTTTGCAATGAATGTTGAGCAGGAAACAGGCAGCATCACAATTGGTAAGCGGGCCAACCTGGTTTTTACAAAACCCATGCCCTCGCTTGCTTATTTGCCTTATTCATTTGGGGAAAACCTGATTGATAAAGTGATGATCAGCGGAGAGTTTGTTCAGTAAAACCAATTTGATCATTTACTTTGTTCCAAGGTCTTTATAATCAAATTTCTGGCCGCCCACGCTTGCTTCATACATCAAACCGCCCTTGATCTGGGTAAATATCATTACTCCGTCTGCATATTTCACATTCGCAGCGGCCCCGGCAGTAGCGGCAACGGCAGAAGCCTGAGCTGATAACTCAAGCCTGCTTTCCTTGAAACGGTCCAGCGCATCACTGTTTTCAAAGAAGATCACTTCACGGTAAGCCTGGCCTCCCCATTGAAAACCGATGGTCAGTTGAATCATACGGGCCGTGCCGATCAGTTCACCATTTTGATAAACTGCCCCGTTACCCGTTGCGCCCCCGATCCCGATAGCTCCCTTGCCCACATTGGGAAAAATGACATACGCATAGGCATTATTGAATAGATTCTTCATAAGCCCGTCCACACGGATAAATTCATCAAAGGCATCAGCGGCATCACTGTTCACTTGCTTTTCCTTTGAACTGAGTTGAGCCATCGCCGGTATCCCTGTCACTATCAGTGCCAATAACATGGAAAGGGTGGCTGTTTTATAACAAGATAATTTCATAAAAGATGTTTTATTTTCTTTCTATATCAAATTTTACCTGCAAGGTGAGCATAAATTCTACAGAAGGCGCTACCACAACAGGGTTGATGACCCGGTCATAGCCGGAATAATTGCTCCGGTCATAGTAATAAGTAGTGTTTCGCTTCAGGTCCTTTCTTTTGGAATAAGAACTATAATCATAATACTCAGTGGACGTGTTGGGTGTATAGCTTTTATAGAGCTGGGAGGGGGTAAAACTGGAAAAAGATTCTCCATAAATCTCTGAAGCCGGGAGCAGTTTTACCGCTGTGGCCTTTGCATACACATCTTTTTTGCTGTTGATCACATCGGTGGCAGCCGAGAAAAGCTGTGTATATATCTTACTGATATCCGTCACCACATAATCCACTTTGGCAAGGTCATAGATCCCGAAGCCTGAGGCCGTGACCACCATTTTATCCAGGTCCTTGATATTGCTGAACTTGATGATCACATTCTTTTTCTGCTCATAGCCTGTCACATATTGTTCTGCATAATTCCCGTTTATTTTATAATCGGATAATTGGGTCTGTGTGGTCATATCAATATAGATATCCGCAGTTTGAATGCCTGATTTCGTTAAAGCAGCGGTAAAATCCCCAATGCGCTTGTCGATCTTTGTATTGGCATTGGCAAGGCTTTCGGATGATTCGGAAACAGCGAAAGTGGCCACATAGCTGTCTGCCTGCGTATTCAGTATCACATTTGCCTGCACCACGAAGGAAGAGTCTGAAAGGTATAATTTGCTGACCGGTGCCGGTTTTTCGGTTTGATTATTGTACTGCCCGGTCACGCTGTTCCCGCTTTGTTGGGATGCAACGAATAGCGGAAGGATGCAGGTGCATAAAAAGATTGCTTTGGGTTTCATGATTATAAGGTTTGGTGAATGATAAGGCCGTTATGATTCCAGAAAAAGCCACGGTGTGCAAAGTTATAATTGAATTCTGAATTCTATTTTTGCTTCCATGAGACCAACTGAGGACACCTATCGCCACCAGGGACTGAGACGTAAACTGGTACAGGGGATCCAGGCAAAAGGAATCGGTGATGAAAGGGTGCTGGATGCCCTGCTGGCCGTTCCCCGTCATTTTTTTCTTGATTCGGCCTTCGATGAAGCTGCCTATGCCGACCGCGCCTTTCCCATTGGAGAAAAACAAACCATCTCCCAGCCTTATACAGTTGCCTACCAGTCAGCGCTCCTGCAGTTAGAACCCTTTATGAAAGTGCTGGAGATCGGAACGGGGAGCGGTTACCAGGCGGCGGTACTGGCTGAAATGGGCGCACAGGTCTATACCATTGAAAGACAAAAAAAATTATTTGAAGTCAATAAACGTTTTCAGTACCTGAATAAACTGAAGTCTATAAAATGTTTTTACGGCGACGGGTTTGAAGGGTTGCCGCAGTTTGCACCTTTTGACAGGATCATCATTACGGCTGCGGCGCCGGAAATACCTTCCAAACTGGTAGATCAGCTGAAACCAGGGGGTATTATGGTCTTACCCTTAGGTACAGGAAATATTCAACAAATGATGCGTATCACCAGGCTGGAAAACGGGGCATTGAAAGAAGAGGTCTTCGATAATTTTTCATTTGTACCCATGGTCGGAGGGAAGAAAGATTAGTCCGCAGCTCACCAGCTGCCCCCGCCACCACCGCCAAAACCACCACCGGAAAATCCACCGCCTCCCCAGCTACCACCGCTGCTTCCGCCACCGCTGCTGGGCGGAGCAGAGAAAAAGCTGCTACTCATTTGGTTCATGGAACGATCAAGGCTGTTCAGGAACAAATAAGTACTGAAAGCGCCATAGCTGCCGGAATACCAGGTGGGAGGAGGTACGTCCATATCCTTTAATTTATCTTTCCACCGGTCAGCCACATCAAATACAATGGCATAAGGTAATACGGTATCGAAATATTGCGGATCATCTTTCAGGAATTGTTCCAGTCTTGGTTTTTCCACCAGTTTGATGAACTCTTTGAACCCCGCCAGTTTTTGATACAAGAGTGTTCCTTTCTTACTCTTCTTCGGCATATAAATGCCGAATATGATCAGTATGATCCCGCTCAGAATAAAAGCAAGGCTCATCCAAATGGTCTGGTCACCCCAGGTCCTGGCCAGATGCCAGATACCGTACGCAACGGCCGCAATACCCAGCCCACTGAATATACAACCCATACCCCTTGACCCCTTTTCATATAGGGCTTCTTGTGTCACTTCCGCTTCCAGTTGCGATTTAGCTGTATTCATGGTATTATACAGCTTATATTTCAGGTCGGTGAGTTGAACGGTATTCCCGGTTGAAAAGATCCCGTTGAAAAATGTTTTTTCAAAGGTCATGGCCGAATCCGGCAGGTCTTTGATCTTGTTAAACTCAAAATCCTTGTCCTTATCCGTTTCCTTTACTGTCAGGTATCCGCCGGCGCCCCAATAAGGCACAAGGGCGGTCAGATCCCTCCTGTCCAGCTTGTCATCGATGATATAACCTGCCACACTGGGACTGGTACCGGGAGGAGGATAGAATTCGGTCTGAATGGTCACTTTCTCATCCCTTCCCCATTTCCACCAAACCAGGTACATGATCACAAATATGATGGCGGGAAATAGCAGCCATAAGATTCCCCGCATCTGGTAATTCTGCTTGATCAGAAACCCCTGCGGAAATTTTATTCCCACGGTGACTCCTTCATAAGGATTCAATTGGGCTGTCGTATTTCCGTTCAGTGTCTTATTACCGCTCCAGGCAGCCTGTGTGGCATTTTCAGTAGAGCCTTCACTGCCGGTAGCAATAAAATAGTTCGGGGCCTGGGGTAATGCATCATATAATTCCACGGTAAAATTGACCTGGTCAATACTGACCGGCCATTTATCCCCGATGATATTGAAGTAAAATTCAGAGTGGTCTTTGAAGAAATTAATAGTATTCAGCAAGCGATAGGTGATGATATATTCCTGGTCGCCGTCCACCAGTTTATTTTTATCCCCGATCTTGATCTGCTTGTAATAATTATCATTATTTACGGTATAGTTATGACCAGGGACGCTGATATTTTCGATGAAAATGCGGTTGTATCCTCCCGAGGAGAACTGCCTGTCAGCCGTCTCGGTACCCGCCGGTGACGGCTCGATCCTGTATTTGACGGGGATCTCCCGGTAAATGCCATGCCGGGGTTCAGTAAAATGCACCGCGATATCCTCCCGCACATCCAGGGAAGCATCCTTATTCACAGTCACTTTGATATCATAACGCGTAATGGTGAATGCTTCCTGCGATTGCGCATTGAGCATGAACAGGATCGCCAACAGGCATACCGGTATTCTTTTCACTTCTGGGAATTTAAAATTGTACCTGTACGTTCTGTGCTTCAGCCTTGTCTTCCAGTTCGAAGAATTGACGGGCAGTAAAGCCCCCTATACGTGCGACCAATACACCGGGAAACTGCTGTATGGAAGTATTAAAATCCCTTACCGTTGCATTATAATAACGGCGGGCATTGCTAAGATCTCCTTCAATGCTTTGCAGGGCCGACTGTAATTCCAGGAACTGTGCATTGGCCTTCAGGTCGGGGTAATTTTCTGCTATGGCCAATAATCCCCGTAAAGCGCCCCCCAGTTGCTGGCTGGCGGCCGACATCGCAGCCACATCATTCGGATTCACGGACATGGCAGCGCTGCGGGCCTGCACCACTTTTTCAAAGGTTGAGCTTTCATGGGCTGCGTAGCCTTTTACTGTATTGACCAGGTTGGGGATCAGGTCAAATCTTTTTTTCAGGAATACGCTGATATCGCTCCAGCTATTGTCGATCTTGATCTTCCTTCTTACCATGCCGTTATACATGCCGACAATGATCAGGATAAGAAGGGCCAGCACGCCCAGTATGATCCATAATACCATAGTTGTAGATTTTATAAGGTAAAAGTATATTTTTTTAATCCAATCACGGATAAATATTTTTCAATTTCTTTCTTACCTTTCCCCGTCATTCAGCTTTATGCGCATTATTCCTTTTGCCGTTTCTGCCCTGATCAGTGCCGGACTTGTCTTTGCCCTCGATAAACAATGGGGCGCCAAACCTCCATTCGGAAAATTCCTGAGCCCCCAGCAGGGCTTCTGGCAAAATGCCGAACCCGCGAATCAAAGCTTCAATGCGGAGCTGAAATTTCCTGAACTAAAAGCTAAGGCCAGCGTTTATTTTGATGAACGGCTGGTGCCGCATGTATTTGCTGAAAATGATGAGGATCTTTATTTCATCCAGGGTTACCTGCATGCCAGGTTTCGTTTATTCCAGATGGACCTGCAGACAAAAGCTGCTGCGGGGAGGGCCAGCGAAATGGCTGGTACCCGGGCAATTCATTATGACAGGGAGCAGCGAAGACTCGGAATGGTCTATGCGGCTGAAAATGCCCTGAAGGAAGTGGGGAAGGATCCCGTGGCAACAAAAATATTCAATGCCTATACAAAGGGCGTCAATTCATATATAAGTTCATTGACAGAGGCAAAATTGCCGCTGGAATATAAAATGCTGAACATTAAACCTGAGAAATGGACCAACCTGCGTACGGCTTTATTGCTGAAAATGATGGCAAAGATGTTATCCTCCGGAACGGAACATGACCTTGAGTTCACCAATGCCAAATCTGTATTTACCCCATCGGAACTGAAGATGCTTTACCCGCAAACTCCCGATTCACTGGCACCCATCATTCCGAAAGGAACGGCTTTTGACAAACCAGGCATCATACCGGCGAAACCTGCTGCAGCCGACTCCTTATATTTTAATGCAAAAGAGACCATTGCTGCCAGGGAGATCTCGAGGCCGCATCCTGAGAACGGCAGTAATAACTGGGTAGTGGCTGGCAACAAGACCCAAAGCGGGGCGCCTATTCTTTGCAATGACCCGCATCTGGATCTTTCCCTGCCCTCTATCTGGTATGAAATGCAACTGGCAACACCCGCCAATAATTCCTATGGCGTATCATTGCCGGGAAGCCCCTTTATCATCATCGGGTTCAATGACAGTATTGCCTGGGGCGTCACGAATGCGCAGCGGGATGTCAAAGATTATTATGAAATAAAATTCAAAGATGCCACTAAACGCGAATACTGGTTCAGTAATGGCTGGAGAAAGACAGACAGTCTGCGTGAAGAGACCATTAAGGTAAAGGGAGGCAATGATGTTAAAGACACAGTGGCCTATACCGTTTTTGGTCCGGTCATGTATGATGAAAGTTTCCCGGATACATTTTCTGCAGATAAAAGGGATCTTGCTGTTCGCTGGATAGCGCATGACCCCAGCAATGAGGCCATGACCTTTTATAACCTGAACCGTGCCAGGAATTATGATGATTATGCCGAAGCATTGAAAACATTCACTTGTCCCGGGCAAAACTTTGTGTTTGCTTCCAAAACCGGGGATATCGCCATCTGGCAACAGGGAAAATTTCCTGCCCGCTGGGAAGGGCAGGGGCTCTACGTAATGCCTGGCCAGGATAGTTCATTCATGTGGCAGGGTTTTATACCTCAGTCTGAAAACCCGCATATCAAAAACCCTGCAAGAGGGTTTTTGGAAAGCACAAACCAGCGGCCGGTTGATTCGACCTATCCTTATTTCATTCCCGGCGATTACATCACGGCCCGTGGCAGGACAATCGATTACTACCTGAATTCCATGAATGGGATCACACCGGAAGACATGATGCAACTGCAAACAAATTATTACAATATCACAGCAAGGGATGTCGCGCCGGTTTTGTTGAAGAATGTAAGGGAAAATGATCTGAATGAACACCAACGGTCCTACCTGGACATCATTAAGAATTGGGACCTGATGGGCTCTCCCGATTCCAAGGGTCAGAGTGTGTATGTGTCATGGTGGACCAATGTGCAGAAAGATATCTGGGAGGATGAATTTTCAAGGGTTAAACACGATCGCTACTGGCCAAAACCGCAAACCCTGATGGAAATGTTGAAAAAGGACAGCAGTTTCAGATTCATTGACAATATACTTACAACCGAAAAGAAGACACTGCATGATATTGTTACAAATGCTTTTAAAAATTCGTCTGCATTGCTCGATAGCCTTGGAAAGGTCAATAATGGTATTGAATGGTACAAACTTAATCATTCGGGCATCTATCATTTGCTGGACGCATCGAAAAACGCCCTGCTTCCGCTCGACCGGACAAAACTCCATGTGGGTGGTTCGGGAGATATCCTGAATGCAGTGAATGGAAGTCATGGTCCCAGTTGGCGGATGATCGTGCAGCTGGGATCTCCTATCGTTGCCTATTGTGTTTTTCCCGGCGGTGAGAACGGCAATCCAGGCAGTAAATACTATGATAATTTCGTGGATAATTGGGTGAATGGAAAATATTACAGCATTTGGTTCATGCACGAACCGGATAAAACGGATAAGAAAGTAATGTGGGTCATGAATTTTTCAGGAAGCTGAAACCGGGTCAGTTCTTAACAGGAACGTTAGCTCAGTTGGTTCAGAGCGCTGCTTTGACAGAGCAGAGGTCACTGGTTCGAGCCCAGTACGTTCCACTAGATCTTCCAGTCAACGATCCTGTTGGCCCATTCGGTGCGGTAGTTCGTGGTGATACGGATATAATTATCCGTATATCCTTCCATCATGCCCGCTTTGTCACAATCCTCGAACAACACTTTCCTGATCTGTCCCTCATTTGAATGTGAAAAGGCTTTCATTTTACTGAATGAAAGACTACGGAGTATCTTATTCCTTTCACGGCGGGTGCGTGCGGGCACTACAGGCCTGATGCTAAGGGCGTGGGTATTGTTTCTTTCACTGTAGGTGAAGACGTGCAGGTATGAAATGTCCAGGTCATGAAGGAATCTGTACGTTTCCATGAAATCCTCTTTCGATTCCGAAGGGAATCCGACGATCACATCCGCCCCGATGCAACAATGCGGTATCAGTGTTTTGATCATGCCCACCTTTTCAGCATATAATTCTTTTCTGTAGCGTCGGCGCATCAACCCCAGGATGCGGTTGCTTCCGCTCTGCAGGGGAATATGGAAATGGGGCATGAATTTATCGCTGTTCGCAACAAACTCAATGATCTCATTGCTCAGCAAATTGGGCTCGATGGATGAGATACGGAAACGCTCAATACCTTTCACATGATCAAGCTCTTTGAGGAGGTCAAAAAAATTTTTTCTGCCTGACGGAGTTGTAACTCCCCCTTCATCTGTGGAGAAGGCCGGGGTGAGGAAATCTCCCAAATTCACGCCCGTCAAAACGATCTCTTTTATCCCGCCGGCGGCGATCCTTTCTGCCGTTTGAACCACATGGGCAATACTGTCGCTCCTGCTCCTTCCCCTGGCCAGGGGAATGGTACAGAATGAACAATTGTAATCACAGCCATCCTGTACCTTCAAAAAAGTTCTTGTCCTGTCATTCATAGACCAGGAAGAATGAAATTCCGTTACTTCCTCAATATCACAACTGCAGATCTTTGCTGAATCACCTTTGGACAGCTCCCGGATATGGGTTGCGAT
Source organism: uncultured Chitinophaga sp. (assembly GCA_964652845.1). Classification (GTDB taxonomy): domain Bacteria; phylum Bacteroidota; class Bacteroidia; order Chitinophagales; family Chitinophagaceae; genus JJ008. The sequence continues at coordinate 34,984 of CAZZDQ010000018.1, read as the reverse complement.
ATTGAATTTCTCTGCGGCACCCAACACCAGGTCCACGCCGGGAATCTCAGCGATCTCTTTGGGTTTCAGTTGCGCATAGCAGCCCGTGACGACCACCAGGCTTTCCGGTGAGTTACGCTGAATGCGGCGTACGATCTGGCGACATTCTTTATCTGCATTATCAGTAACGGAGCAGGTATTGATCACGTACACATCCGCAGATTCAGCAAAATCCTTTTTCACAAAACCATCAGCCTCCAGTGTCCTGGAAAGGGTGGAGGTTTCCGAAAAATTCAGCTTGCAGCCCAGTGTATGAAAGGCTACTGTTTTTGCTTGTTTCACGCGGGCAAAGATAGTTTCATTTGATCAATTGTATTTTTGCCGATGGTAAAATGCATTATTCAAAAACACGGGAATCATGAATAACCGGCGCTGGATCCTTACTATTCTTGTCTTCCTGCTGGCCTTCGGATATTATTTCTGGCGGAATTACCGGTTCGCACATTCGCATAGACCCGTGTCACAGTCCACCAATACAATTACTGGTACTGATCCGGCCACAAACCCTACAGACCGGGATGCGGGTTTTGATCGCCGTATCTCCCTGCTGGAATACAGTCATCATGCAGATTGCCGGATGGATTGTCGCCATATTTCAAAATCGGAAGTGAATGACATCATGCTACGCGGCCATATCAATTACAATAAAAGTGATCTGCATAATCCCCGCTGTCCCCGGTATGCCCTGGAAGGAAACAGCGATCAGAAGAACCTGCGTATCATCTTTGCGCAATGCGGAAACAAGACGGAAGTGGTCACCGTGATCGACCTGGACACTGACTGGCACTGTGATTGCCCGGGTGATGAAAACAAAAATCACGAATATCTCTGACGCATGAAAATTTTCCTGAAGCCCCTTTTGTTCCTCTATAATATCTATGCATTCCTTTTATTTATTACACTCATGCTGCTGATCTTTCCCTTTGTGATCGTTAGCAGCTTTTTCGGAAGGATCAGGGGTGGTAACTGGATCATGGGACTATGCAGGTTTTGGGCGGATACCTGGTTTGCCCTGATTTTTATCCGTGTAAAAAAGATCTACGAGACCCCGCATAAAAAAAGCTCACCCTATATTTTTCTGACGAATCATAGCTCTTACCTGGATGCAGCGCTGCTTCCCAAAGTATTCAGGCAACCCATTCGTCCCCTTGGGAAAGTGGAAATGAGCCGCGTGCCTGTATTCGGATTCATTTATAAGAATGCGATCATTACCGTGAACAGGGACAGCCTGGAAAACAGGGCCACCAGCATTCGTATTCTCAAATCCATCCTTGGTAAGATGATCTCTGTGGTCGTTTTCCCGGAAGGCACTTTTAACCCGGGACAGACCCCGCTGAAAGAATTCTATGACGGCGCATTCAGGATCGCGATTGAAACGGGGACCGCCATCAAGCCAGTCCTTTTCGTTGATGCATACAGGCGGATGCCGCATGAGAATTTGTTATCACTCAACCCGGGGCTTTGCAGGATCGTTTATTGTGATGAAATTAAGGTCGCTGGTTATTCATTACAAGACATTAAACGATTGAAAGAACAAGTCTATGCGATAATGGAAAAGAAATTATTGTCTTATGGGTATCGCTGGAACCGCGCCGCAAAAGATCCTCGTCAGTGATCGGAACAGCTTTCAGTATTAACTTAGCAGGTCAATGCCTGCCGGAGTAAAAAATACGAATACAGGAGCCCCCTCTATGCAACCGGTAACTTATGCAGAAGTCATCATTCCCTCCGCACTCCCGAAAAATTATACCTGGCAGGTACCTGCAAACCTGCTGGCTGCTGCTCAACCCGGTTGCAGGGTGGAAGTAAACCTGGGAAAGACCAAAAAATATGCAGGCATCATCAAATTCCTGCATACAGAGAAACCCGGGAGTTTTGATCCCAAGGAGGTCCTGAACGTGTTGGATGAGGAACGGCTTGTATTTGATGAGCAATTAGGTTTCTGGGAATGGATGGCTTCATATTATATGTGCAGTGAAGGAGAAGTGATGGCAGCGGCCTTACCGGCGCATTTTAAACTTAGTAGCGAAACCATCCTGATCTACAATGAAGAATTCGGGGATGATTTCTCGGCCCTGGGGCATGATGAATTCCTGGTGGCAGAAGCTGTTCAGATCAAAAAACAACTGAAATTATCCGAAGTTCAGCAGATCCTGGAAGCTCCCAACGTGTACCCCGTGGTGAATAAACTGGTAAACAGGAAAGTCTGTTACGTGTGGGAAGCTTTGCAGCAGACCTATTCCCCTAAGAAAGAGACCTATATCCTGTTAAATCCTTCGCTGGACAACGATGAATCGCTTTCCCGGCTGCTCAATGAAGACAAAAAACTGCAGCGTGCGGAAAAACAGATGGAACTGCTGTTGAGTTATCTTCATTTCATCAAAACTGAAGGCGAAGTGACGAAGTCTTCTCTCCTGAAGAAGTCAGGGGCATCGGAAGCACAACTGAAAGGCCTGATCGATAAAAAGATCCTGGTGGCGGAAAAAAGAACAGTGGACAGGATCTCCTTCCTGCCGAAAAACATACAGGTGGATTTTAGCCTTTCGACCCGGCAGGCAGAAGTGCTGGATACGATCAAAAAAGAATTCAGGAAGAAAAATGTTTGTTTGCTGCATGGCGTTACCTCAAGCGGGAAGACACATATTTATATTAAGCTGATCGAAGAATACATGCGGGCAGGAAAACAGGTCCTCTATTTGTTGCCGGAAATTGCGCTGACTGCACAGATCATTCGGCGCCTGCAAAAACATTTTGGCGGGAATATCGGTGTTTATCATTCCAAATTCTCACAAAACGAAAGGGTGGAGATCTGGAATAAAGTCAAAAGCGGTGAACTGCGGGTGATCCTGGGTGCACGTTCCTCCATTTTTCTGCCATACCGGCAACTGGGCCTGGTGATCTGCGATGAAGAACATGACTCGTCTTATAAACAATATGAACCCGCACCCCGCTATAACGGCCGCGACAGTGCGATCTTCCTGGCATCGCTTTTTAAGGCCAAGACCTTACTCGGAAGCGCCACACCTTCTATGGAAAGTTATTATAATGCTTCTACCGGAAAATATGGCCTCGCAGAGATCCTGCAGCGGTATGGAGAGCTGCAGCTTCCCCGGACGGAGATCATTGATACCCGAAAAGAGGAGATCACTGAAAAAAAACGGCAGGAACAACCTTCGAAAATTATTTTAACCCGCCAGTTGACGGATGCGATCAATAGTTCACTGGGTAGAGGTAAACAGGTGATATTATTTCAGAATCGCAGGGGCTATGCGCCTTACCAGGTTTGTACTGTTTGCGGATGGATTCCCCAGTGCAGGAACTGCGATGTATCCCTGACCTATCATAAATTCAGCCACCAGCTGGTATGTCATTATTGCGGGTCCAAATACCCGGTTGTACATACCTGTCCCGCCTGTGGCAGCGATAAATTTGCGCAACGCAGCTTCGGGACCGAAAGGATCGAAGAGCAGTTGCAGGATCTGTTTCCAAGGGCACACATTGCCCGGATGGACCTGGATGCCGTACGGGGAAAGCATGCCCATGATGTATTGGTACAGCAGTTTGAGCAAAGGAAGATCGATATCCTGGTAGGAACACAGATGGTGGTCAAAGGGCTTGACTTCGAGAATGTGAACCTGGTCGGTATTCTTGATGCCAATGGTCTCCTTCATTTTTCAGATTTCAGGGTCAATGAAAATGCCTTTCAGCTAATGGAACAGGTGAGTGGAAGGGCCGGACGCAAGAACGAAACCGGCCAGGTGCTGATCCAGACCGCAAATCCTACGCATCCTGTATTACAACTGGTGCAGCAGCACGACTATAAAAGATTTTATGAAACAGAACTGGTTGCCCGCGAAAAGTTCTTATACCCACCCTTCACAAAACTGATCCATCTTGTTTTCAGGCATAAGCTTAAAGACACAGTGAATGAAGCGGCGGATCGTTTTGCTCATTCCGTTAAGCACAGATACGCTGATTTTACGGTAGGGCCTGCCGAACCAGTCATTGGCAGAATTCGTAACCAATACCTGATGGAATTGCTGTTAAAACTGCCGCGTAACGGTAAACTGATCGGGCAATGTAAAAAGAACCTGCTGGAAATGACCGCGATACTGCATCAGGATAAAAAATTCAGGAGCGTGACCGTGATTCCCGATGTGGATGTGATGTAATTTAGAAAATGAACATCCAGGAAAACATATCGCTCAAACCATTCCATACATTTTCAACCGATGTAAAGGCCAAATATTTCGCACCATTCAAGGATATTGATGAATTAACAGAGTTATTAAACGCTAACATCCTGCCTCAAACATCCAAACTCATACTGGGTGGAGGGAGCAATATTCTTTTCACAAAGGATTTTGACGGGCTGGTTCTGAAAAATGAGGTCAGGGGCATTAAGGAATTGCATGAAGACAACGACTATTTATACATCAGGGCAGGAGGAGGGGAGAACTGGCACTTATTCGTCATGCATTGCATCGATCGTGGCTGGGCAGGCGTGGAAAACATGGCTTTGATACCCGGAACGGTGGGCGCAGCACCCATTCAAAATATAGGTGCATATGGGGTTGAACTGACAAATGTGTTTCAAAGTCTGGAAGCATATGACACACGGGAAAAATGTATTGTGACCTTAACCAGTTCTGATTGCGAATTCGGATACCGGAGCAGTTCATTCAAAACAAAATATAAAAACAGGTACATCATCATTTCCGTGACATTCCGGTTGAAAAAGAAACCGGTTTATCATACTCATTACGGGGCCGTTGCGGAGCAGTTGGAAAATAATAAGGTGCAGGAGCTTTCCATCAGGGCGATAGCTGAGGCAGTGATCCAGATACGTAGTGCAAAACTTCCGGATCCAGCTAAGATCGGGAACGCCGGCTCCTTTTTTAAGAATCCAGTTATCAGCATTGATATATATGAAAAACTTGCTAAAGAATTTCCTGGGTTCAATGCACGCCCCTTACCAGAAGGAAGGATGAAGGTATCTGCCGGCTGGCTGATAGAACAATGCGGATGGAAGGGTTACCGGAAAGGAGATGCAGGCTGTTTTGAAAAACAAGCCCTGGTATTGGTAAACTATGGAAAAGCTGGCGGGGATGAGATTTTTGAATTAAGCCAGCAGATCGCAGTATCTGTAAAACAAAAATTCGGGATCACACTGGATAGGGAAGTAAACATGTTTTAGCTCGTTCAGATCCAATTGAACGAACTTAAAGAAGCAGCCACTATGATGACAGCAATGATCAGGGCTATCAGTGTTACGCCCAGGGTGATCCATCCCAGCAATTTTGCAGCATGTGCTTTCCGATCTGCCGGATCTTTTTTCTGAGCAGATGATCCCAGGACTATTGCCAGAATGGAAGCGAAGATTGATCCCAGTATCACATAGGGAACAAAGAGACCGAGAATCAGTAATCCCAGGCCTACTATACCGATAATGAAGGCAGTTTGTCCGGGGTTTTGTTTGTCGTCTGCCTGCCGACGGAATTGATGTTTCAGGACCAGAAATGCAATTCGTTGTTTGAGCGAAAGCTTTTTACCTGTTAGTTTTTGAATGTCCCTGATCTTTAATGTGCTGATCTTTTTCAACAGGATCTCTTTCGAAAGCGTTTTGCCCGGGAGGATAATGGCAGGAGCGGAAACAGGCACAGCTTCCGGATGCAGACTGAATAAGAAAATAGATATTGCTGGCAATAAATGCTTTCTCATAACCGCAGCTTTGGTTGGAGATAAAGATAGATATTATAGATAAATCAGAAAGCTATTCACGCTTCTTCGTCGAACTCAAAATCCTTTTCACCGAAATTCATCATACTACCCACAAGGTCCTTGAACTCGATCTTGCTTTCAAACATTTTTTTACTTATGAGGGAATAGGAGGCCAGGCCATGCAGGACAAATTCCATCAGCAGGGCGGATTGTTCCTGGTTGGCGCCCGGAAAGAATTTTTTCACCAGGGCATGCAGACCCTCCACTTTATTCAGCAGTGTGATCTTTTCTTTATCGGAATTATTGAATGAGATGTTAAGGTTATTGCCTTTGTCAAACCAGGATATGATCTGGCGATAGGGGTTTTCATTTTCTTTTTCTTCCGTCGCGGTTTTGGAGGCTGTTCTTCTTTTTTTCAGTGCATCCGGGTTAGGGAAATATTGTATGAACTGGGTGCGTATGGATTTATCGATCAGGTTCATGGCTACCTGCAGGGGGCCTTCCTGCTCGCCTTCATAGACCAGTTCCACCTTGCCTGTGATGGAAGGGATAATGCCTGCCAGGTCACTGACCCAGACCTGTGTCTTTTTTTCTTTGTTGATGATCGCTCTTCTTTCAGCCGTGCTGACCGCATTTTCATACGCAGAAATGGTGAGCCTGGCGCTGACCCCGCTTTTTTTGTCCACCAATTCATTGTTCCTGGCTTCAAATGCCACTTGTTCGATCAATCGTTTGACCAGGTCGCTGGTCGCCACGATCGCTTTTTGCTCCTCGTTCACGATCGATTCCTGTTCAGTGATCTCCAGGGCTTCCTCCAGTGATTTGGGATAGTGGGTGAGGATCTGGCTTTCGATCCTGTCCTTTAAAGGCGTTACAATACTGCCGCGGTTGGTATAATCTTCCGGGTTGGCGGTAAATATAAAAAGGATATCAAGCAGGAGCCTCAGTTTGAATCCCCTGATCTGTACATCGCCTTCTTCCAGGATATTGAAAAGGGCGACCTGGATGCGGGCTTGCAGGTCAGGCAATTCATTGATGACAAATATGCCCCTGTTGCTCCTTGGAATGATCCCGTAATGAAGGACCTTTTCATCGGCGAAGCTTAATTTCAGGTTGGCGGCCTTGATGGGATCAATATCCCCGATCAGGTCGGCAACACTCACATCCGGCGTAGCGAGTTTTTCTGCATAACGTTCACTGCGGTGGATCCAGCTTACCGGCGTATCATCACCCTGTAAGGCCAGCAGTTCTTTTGCAAAATGGGATACAGGTCGCAGTGGATCGTCATTGATCTCACTTCCGGCAATTACGGGAATATACTCATCCAGCAGATTAGTCATCAACCTGGCCATCCTGGTCTTGGCCTGACCTCTCAAACCGAGGAATAAAATATTGTGACGACTCAACAAGGCCCTTTCCGCATCAGGGATCACGCTTTCATCATAGCCCACGATGCCTGGAAAAACGGTTTCTTTTTCCCGCAATTTCACCAGCAGGTTTTGCCGGATCTCGTCCCTGATCTTTTTAGAATGATAGCCACTGGCTTTTAACTGGCCCAGTGTTTTTATATTTTTAATGTTTATCATAGGCCTGAACTGATATTAGAATGGAAAGTTAGTGTTTATTTGAATCAGGAATTATCCTGTAATATTATTCACATCATTTTAAAAAGATTTCCCGGGGCTGTTAACCCTTTTCAATGTTGATTCTATTTCATACATCAAATTTTATGCCCTGCGCCAGGGGCAGTTCATGACTGAAATTGATGGTATTGGTCTGCCTGCGCATATAAGCCTTCCATGCATCACTGCCGCTTTCACGTCCGCCACCTGTTTCCTTTTCCCCTCCAAATGCACCCCCGATCTCAGCGCCACTCGTGCCAATATTCACATTGGCGATACCGCAATCGCTGCCGGCGTGGGAGAGAAATTGTTCGGCCTCCCGCAGGTCAAGCGTCATGATGGAAGAGGAGAGGCCCTGCGGCACATTGTTCTGAATCCTGATCGCTTCCTGCAGCGTTTTATATTTCATGAGGTATAAGATAGGTGCAAAGGTTTCCGTGCAAACAATTTTATAATTGGGTTTTACTTCCGCAATGCAGGGCCGCACATAACAACCGCTTTCAAAACCCTTCCCGCTGAACACACTGCCCGGTACAATGAATTTTCCGCCTTCCTTCTTACATTTTTCAACAGCGTCCAGGTAGATCTTTACCGCCTGCTTGTCGATGAGCGGGCCTACATGGTTTTGGGGCAACAAAGGATTCCCTATCCTCAGATTCTTATAAGCAGCGACCAGGCGGATTTTGAGCGCATCATATATCTTTTCGTGGATGATCAGCCGCCTGGTGGTAGTGCAACGCTGGCCGGCCGTTCCCACCGCTCCGAATAATGCCCCTCTTACTGCCATATCAAGATCTGCGTGTTCAGAAATGATAATGGCATTGTTACCTCCCAGTTCAAGTAAGGATCTGCCCAGCCTGGCAGCAACAGCTGCACCCACCGCCTTGCCCATTCTCACCGAACCCGTAGCGGAGAGAAGCGGTATCCTTTCATCAGCCGAAAGCCATTCACCCACTTTCCGGTCACCGATCACCAGCGAAGAGACTCCTTCAGGAACATTGTTCTTTTTAAAAACAGCTGCCACAATATGCTGGCAGGCGATGGCACAGAGCGGTGTTTTTTCCGAAGGCTTCCATACACATACATCTCCGCAGACCCATGCAATGAAACTGTTCCAGCTCCAGACAGCCACCGGGAAGTTGAAAGCTGAAATAATGCCAACGATACCGAGGGGATGGTATTGCTCATACATCCGGTGCATCTGCCGTTCACTATGCATGGTAAGACCGTGTAATTGTCTTGAAAGGCCAACTGCAAAATCACAGATATCGATCATCTCCTGTACCTCGCCAAGGCCTTCCTGCAAGCTTTTTCCCATTTCATAGGAAACCAGCTGACCCAATGATTCTTTATGCTGACGGATCGCTTCCCCAACCTGGCGCACAATTTCGCCGCGCTTTGGCGCAGGTACCATTCTCCAGTGCTGAAAAGCTTCTCCTGCTTTACGGATCACCGCTTCATAAGTTTTTTTATCGGCAGTTTTGACCGAGGCGATCTTTTTTCCGTCGACCGGGGAACAGGAATCCAGCACATCTCCTGAACTGTTTACCCATTTGCTGCCGGTGCTCACACCTTTATTGATCCGGTCCAATTGTAATGTTTCGGGAAATTGCATACGAAATTTTATTGCCAAAGATATACCGCCCGGCATTATCGTAGCAACAAATACATGATGGTGAAATGCAAAAGAAAAAGAAGATCCTGGTTATTGCTTACTGAATGGCAGCTTTATAATTTAGGAAGGTTCAATGTATATTTTGCCCAGAATTCCTGTTCTTTAGTGAATTGGTCCCGGTTGGATTGCTGATTGTTCCCTGAACTATTTTCCGTACGACCGCCTCTGAAACCGCTACCATTGCCACGGAAAGAGCCACTGCCTCTTTCACGCCCCCCGGTTCCGCCGAAATTATTTTCCGTACCTGAACCGGAAAAGGAAGAAAGATCAAGCCCGTTGATCTTCCAGCCGATACTAATGATTTGCTGATTCAGATCTTTCAGATCCTCATGAAAGAGGGAAAGGGGAATGACATACTCTATTCCCAGGGCATTCGTACTATCCCAGTTGAAGGCAATATTTGCGCTGCCATCACGCATCAGGCCCTGTTCATCGGGCTGATTATCGAATCCGAACAGTTTTAAGGTCACCGCACTTAAACGGAACATGGCTTTCATCCTGGCCTCGTCCTGCCGATTCCCTTGCTGATCATTTTGCGAACCCCCTGTATTTTCCATGCGGAAGCCGCCATTTTCTCCTTTGACCGGGAATTCAATGCCGCGGCTCTCTTTCTTTTTTCCCTTCAGGTCAATGAAGACTTTCATTCCCATCCGCGATAATTTGAACTGCTCTGTACGCGTACTAACTTTCAGAGCGAGGTAAAGATTATTAGCATCATTGTCAATAGCATATGCAATACCAGATTCCTTATCCGGAGTGAAGCTCCCGGCAGGCCAGTCATCGAGCATTCCGTCAGTTGTATGGGTGATGGCCGTCGTATCAGCAATTAATATTTTCCCAAGATGCCTTCCTGTACCGGCCAGGATCTTTATGTTGACAAAAACACAGGAAAAAAAGGTGAATGCAAATGCAAAGGTTCTCATGTAGTCAGGTTGAATATTGATTGGACGTATTATCGGGTCTGAACTTGTTTAATACTGTTCATTGGAATTCGGAAAACTGCCACCCTTTACATCACTGATATATTGTTTCACTGCCCCGGTGACCTGTTCATTGATATTCAGGTATTGCCGCAAAAAGCGTGGTTTGAATTCTGTATTGATTCCCAGCATATCATGCATCACCAGCACCTGCCCGTTGCAATGCATGCCGGCACCGATACCAATGGTTGGAATGGATAAACTTTCCGAGACCTCTTTGGCCAGTCCCGCCGGTATTTTTTCCAATACGATGGCAAAGCAACCCGCTGCTTCCAGCAATTTTGCGTCTTTGCGCAGTTTCTCTGCTTCCGCCCGGTCTTTTGCCCTGACTGTATAGGTCCCGAATTTGTAGATCGACTGCGGTGTCAATCCCAGGTGCCCCATGACAGGAATACCTGCCGAGACAATTTTCCTGATGGAATCAATGATCTCTTCCCCGCCTTCCATTTTGATGGAATGTGCTCCCGTTTCTTTCATGATGCGGATAGACGAAGCCAGGGCAATATCCGAATTGGATTGATAGGAACCGAAAGGGAGATCCACCACTACGAGGCAGCGGTTGATGCCCCTGATCACGGATTGGGCGTGATAGATCATCTGGTCCAGTGTAATGGGAAGGGTGGTCTCATGACCTGCCATCACATTGGATGCCGAATCACCCACCAGGATGATATCGATGCCGGCCCCGTCAATGATCCTTGCAAATGAAAAGTCATAAGCCGTCAGCATCGTGATCTTTTCACCTGAGCCTTTCATTTTTTGCAGGGTATTGGTGGTGACTTTCTTTATTTCTTTATTTATGCTCATATTGAAATTTTGGAATTGAAGAATTGAAAAATTTTCTTTGTTGCTGCTTCCATTTATTTTTCTTGGCAGTTTTGTTTGCTGCTGTAAAAATAGCGGTTAATTCCCTGGCTTCTTTCAGGAGCGGTTCAACTTCTTCAGGTTCCGCATTTTTTGTATCCGGGAGAATATCCAGCCAAAGGGTTGATTCGTCCGCTTCCTCTTCGACGATTCCAATTTTTGCTACAAACGCTGTATGGAACCTTCCCTGCAGGCCTCTGTAATGGGCGGCTATGGATGAAGCGCCTTTCCCAAGTTGGTTCGCAATTCCAAAATTTCCCAATACTTTATACTTCCACTTCCTTCAGCTTTATCTCCTCATATAGTAAATGGATCAACCCGTCGGCCAGGCCGATCTTGGGCACATAAATTTCTTCTGCATCAGCCCAACGCAATACATTGATATAAATAAGCAAGGCCGGCACGATCACATCGGCCCGGTCTTCCCGTAATTTATAAAGACTGATCCGTTGGTTCAGGGTCATACTGCTGAATTCCTTGTAATAATCCCGCAGGAGTTCCAGCGTCAGCGGCTTTCCTTCTTTTCTTTTGGAAAGGCTAAAAACAGTATTGATATTCCCTCCCGAACCGATCACGGTGACATGATGGTAACCCTTTGTTTTTGTCCTGATATAATCTTTCATTTTATCCCAGGCTTTTTCAGTCACCTGGTTTTTCAGTAACCGGATGGTTCCGATATTGAAGGATTCCTTGAATACAAGTTTCCCGTCACTGAAAAAAGTGAGTTCGGTACTGCCGCCGCCCACATCGGCATAGAGGTAGGATTCATCGGCGGTCATATTTTCTGCAATATGATTTTCGTAGATATAACTGGCTTCTTCTTCGCCGGTGATGATCCTGATATCGATACCGGTCTGGGCCTTTATTTTCCGGATGATGGACTGGGCATTGGTGGCATCACGCATGGCCGAAGTGGCGCAGGCCTTGTATTGTTTCACATCATAAACATCCAGCAATATCTTATAGGACTGGATCGTCTTGATGATCTTTTCCTGTTTTTCGGGAGAGATCTGGCCTTTATCGAATACATCAAATCCCAACCGTAAAGGAACCCGTACCAGGACCACTTTGATATATTCCGGAACCCCCTGCGGGTCAATGATCACATCAGAGATCAGCAGGCGGGCTGCATTACTCCCGATATCAATGGCTGCCAGTCTCATCCTTTTTCGGGTATCTTTTTGTATAGGTAATTATATGTTTCCACCTGCGAGCGTATCTTTTTACGGCTGCTTTTCACATATTCGTTGCTCTGTGCATTATCCAGCCAGCGGGCTTTTACATTATCCTGCAACTGGATGTTCAGGATCTCTTTGAGTTCCCGCTGTATTTCCTTGTTCCAGATGGGGCAGGTGGCTTCCACGCGGTGTTCCAGGTTACGCAGCATCCAGTCGGCCGAAGATATATAGACCTTCTCTTTGCCATTATTATGGAATATCCACACGCGGGCATGCTCGAGGTATTCATCCACGATACTGAGGGCCCGCACGGGCCTTTCGAATTTTTTTTGTTCCGGCAACATGCAAAATATGCCGCGGACAATGAGTTTGATCGGTACCCCCGCCTTGGCTGCTTCATAGAGTTTATAGATCATATCCTCATCCGACAGCGAATTCATCTTTAAAATGATCCCCGCTTCCTTGTGCTTCCTGTAGTTGCGGATCTCCTCGTCGATCAGGGTCATCATTTCTTTTTTCAGGTAATGGGGGCTGGGAATGATCGAACGGCATTCGCTCAGGATTTCCAGCCCGTTCTTGGGACGCTCCAGGAAACCGAATATCCTGTCCGCATCCTCCATCAGTTTATGGTTGGAAGTAAGAAGACAATGATCAGCATAAAGCGTGGCCGTTTTTTCATTCAGGTTACCCGTGCTGATAAAACCATAGAGTAAATTGGAGTCTTTGGTCTTTTTCCGTATCACGCAGAGCTTGGAATGCACTTTCATGTTTGGTATCTCGGTGATGACACGGGCGCCTTCCTCCTCAAGGCGGATCTTCCAGTCCAAATTGGCCTCCTCATCAAAACGGGCCCTGAGTTCCAGCATCACGGTCACTTCCTTACCGTTGCGTGCGGCATTGATAAGGGCGTTGACGATCTTCGACTGGATGGCGAGACGGTAACAGGTGATCTTGATGGAAATGACCTCGGGATCGAATGCGGCTTCGCGGATGATATCAATGAGGGGAAGAAAGGAATGATAGGGAAAATGCAGCATGATATCCTTTTCGAGTATCACATCGGAAACCCTGCGATCCAATAGCAGGGGATGATCGAATGCTTTCTTGCGTTGTTTTTTTTCCTGAAAGACCTGTTCAGGAAAATCCATGAAGTGGCGGAAATTATGAATACGGGCGCCCGGGATCAGGTTATCCCGCCGGGTCAGGTTGAGCCGCCGGATCAGGTATTCCAGCAGGCCGGGGTCCATTTCCTTATCATATACAAAACGAACAGGCTTGCCTTTTCGCCGGTTCTTCAAACCTTTCTCGATCTTCTGGATAAAGTTGGTGGAAATGTCTTCATCTATATCTATTTCCGCATCCCGGGTCACTTTGAAGATATGCGAATGGTATTCATCATACCCGAAGTATGAAAAAGTATCAGGGAGGCTGAACCGGATCACATCCTCCAGCAAAATGATATCATGCTCCCCCTGTTTGGAGGGCAGGATGATGAACCGTCCCTGGGTGCGGGTAGGGATCTCGATCAGCGCATATTTTCGTTTCAGGGCATTGTCCTTTTTCCACATCACAATGCCGAGATAAATGGATTTGTCACGAAGGGCGGGAAATTCTTTGATATTCTCGATCATCAGCGGGATGATATCCGCGCTCACCTCATCTTCGAAATAGGCTTTCACGAATTTTTGCTGTTCATGGTTCAGCTCTTTTTCAGTCCTCAGAAAGATCTTTTGTTCGCCCAATTGCCCGATCACTTCCTCCCAGATCCGGTTGAATTCACCCTGCTGGTTCAGTACGATCATCTGGATATCGTCCAGGATATCCTGCGGGTTTTGCTCCAGGTGAATGTTCCCCTTGTTTCCGAATTGCACCATCCGTTTCAGCGTAGCAACACGAACGCGGAAGAATTCATCCAGGTTATTGGAAAAAATGCCCAGGAAACGGATACGTTCGCGCAGCGGGACGCTCTTATCGGCTGCCTCCTGCAGCACACGGGCGTTGAAGGAAAGCCAGCTGATATCCCGGGGGATCAATTTTTTTTTAGGTGCATCCTTCATACGGGTATATGATTAAGTTTCATCTTCGTATGCATGATAAAGATAAACCGCAATGCGGTAAGAATGAAAACCCGGCGATGATTTAATTTAAAAATTGGCCCCGCTGTGGGAACAACAGGGCCAGGTAATGGTTCTGATTAGATCATTCATGAAGCCGGATGGTATTCGGCGGACCGGCTTTTGAGATACCGGTAATTTTTAATTCTTTCGTAGCGCCCGGCGCAGCGGCTTTGTTTTCCTTCTGAGAATAAACTTGTGCCAGGGTAGGGGCGATGACCAGGGAAACGATGGACATCAGTTTGATCAGGATATTCATCGAAGGTCCGGAGGTGTCCTTGAATGGGTCACCCACCGTATCACCGGTGACTGAAGCTTTATGCGGTTCTGATTTTTTATAATAGGTCTGGCCGTTAATTTCGATCCCTTTCTCAAAACTCTTCTTGGCATTGTCCCAGGCGCCACCGGCATTGTTCTGGAACATTCCCATGAGCACGCCGCTCACCGTTGCGCCTGCCAGAAAACCACCCAGCGCTTCCGGGCCCAGGACAAACCCGATGAATAGCGGAGCAATGATCGCAATGGCGCCAGGCAACATCATTTTTTTGATCGATGCGTTCGTCGAGATGGCTACGCATTTATCATACTGGGGAATTCCTTTTCCTTCCATGATACCTGGTATTTCCCGGAACTGTCTTCTCACTTCCTCTACCATGCTCATCGCTGCGCGACCCACTGCCTGGATGGCAAGAGAAGAGAAAATAAAAGGAATCATTCCGCCGACAAATAAGGAGGCAAGCACTTTGGCTTTATAAATATTGATGCCGTCGATCCCTGCCACCCCTACAAAGGCGGCAAATAAAGCCAGGGCCGTTAAAGCGGCTGAAGCAATGGCAAATCCTTTCCCGGTTGCAGCCGTTGTATTTCCAACCGCATCAAGTACATCCGTTTTTTCACGGACCTCTTTGGGCAATTCGCTCATCTCAGCAATTCCACCTGCATTATCTGCGATCGGGCCAAATGCATCAATGGCCAGCTGCATGGCCGTGGTGGCCATCATTCCCGCAGCAGCAATGGCTACACCATATAAACCGGCACAGGCATAAGAACCCCAGATACCGCCGGCCAACACCAGCACAGGCAACATTGTTGAATGCATACCCATGGCCAGGCCGCCAATGATATTCGTGGCATGACCGGTCACTGATTGCCTCACGATCGTCCTGACCGGCCATTTACCCATGGCCGTATAGAATTCAGTGATCGCGCTCATCAGGGTACCCACCAATAATCCCACACCAATCGCGCCCATCACGCCCCATTTGGTGAATTCATGTCCTCTTAAAACCATTTTTTCAGGAAGGACAAGGTAAACAAGAACGACAGAAGCGATACCGGTAAGTACGATCGAACCCCAGTTGCCCATGTTCAGCGCTTTCTGCACATTGGATGTATTGATTCCTTTGGCATCGCTGACCTTCACAAATAAAGTACCGGCGATGGAAAATAAGATCCCGATACCTGCGATCAGCATCGGTAAAAGGATGGGGGAGAGCCCGCCCATTTTATCGTCGCCGTTCACAAATGTTTCCTGTCCCAGTACGATCGTGGCCAGCACAGTGGCCACATAGGAACCAAACAGATCGGCACCCATCCCTGCGACATCGCCCACATTATCGCCCACATTATCTGCGATCGTGGCAGGATTTCTCGGATCGTCTTCAGGAATACCTGCTTCCACCTTGCCTACCAGATCGGCACCTACGTCAGCAGCCTTTGTATAAATACCGCCGCCCACACGGGCGAACAGTGCGATGGATTCAGAGCCGAGAGAAAAACCGGTCAGCACTTCGATCGTGCGGAGCATTTCATCACTGTGCACCGGTGCATCCGGAGCAAAAACCTGTTTTAATATGATAAATAAACCACCGAGTCCCAATACAGCAAGGCCCGTAACACCCATTCCCATCACGGAACCTCCCCCGAAGGAAACATTCAAAGCTTTGCTTAAACTCGTTCTTGCGGCATTTGCCGTCCTGACATTTGCTTTTGTTGCCACACGCATACCGATAAAACCAGCTGTGGCGCTGAAAACTGCACCCATGACAAATGCCGCCGCGATCAGCCAGTGCGAATGCGGATTGGAAGTGGACATGACCGCCAGCAGGATACCAACAATGACCACAAAATATCCGAGTATTTTCCATTCAGATCTTAAAAAAGCCATAGCCCCTTCTGCGATATGGTTGCTGATCTCTTTCATCCTGTCGGTGCCCGCATCCTGGCGGGATACCCAACGGGATTTGATGAAAGTGTACAGCAAGCCGATGATTCCCATTACCGGAACGAGATAGATCAATTTGTCCATACTTTATTGATTCTTAATCCTGAATAAAGGTCACTTTTATTAAAATATTTCTGTGACCGGGGACGGCAAAGATAAGGGAGCAGCCTAAACA
>CAZZDQ010000018.1:0-18292 GCA_964652845.1 uncultured Chitinophaga sp. | reverse complement strand
CTTCCGCCCTTGGCCATTCCCGCATTTCCGGAAGAATTGAAATAATGCTTTTCCCCGGGAGTGGCAATAAAGGTCCGGTGACCTTTCAGTACAAGGATGCAGTTTAATGCCTTCGCGGATTTTTTTGCTGTTTCGATCCTTTCAAAATCGGTCTTATGTTCACCGAATAAACGGTCAAATTCTTTGGGATGGGGCGTAAGGATTGAACCGGACGGTATTCTTTTCATCAATTCTTTTCTTGCGGCCATGCAATTCAATCCATCCGCATCAATGACAATTGGTTTTTTATAAGAACTTAAAAATTCTTCTACGAAGCTGACCGTCTCATTTTCCGTTCCGATTCCCGGGCCGATCCCACCCGCTGAAAATTTTGAGAGGTCAATATCAGGGTTTGATAAATGTTTTTTATTCTTATCAGTGACCACCATGGCTTCCGGAACGGATGATTGCATGATCTCATAACCACAGGCGGGTATATAACATGTGAGCAGACCCGGACCGCTATGCAGGCAGGCCCTTGCTGCCAGCACTGCTGCACCCATTTTCCCATAACTTCCCGCCAACAGCAATGCATGCCCATAATCTCCCTTATGGCTGAATGGTCTTCGGGGTTTATAAATTGAATGTGCCAGGACATGATCTGTCAATTCATAAGTGGTATTGATCTGTTTATAATAATCCGGGTGCAGGCCGATATCGAGGATATGCACCTCCCCGCAATAGCCGGCATTCTCTGCCACCAGGAAAGCTGTTTTATAAGTCTGGAAACTCAAAGTATGCATGGCCCTTACCACTGTATTGCCCATGGAGGATGTATCCACGAATAACCCGCTGGGTATATCAATTGAAATGATATCACACCCCGAATTGTTCAGGTGCAAGGCCAGTTTTTCCGTGACGCCCTCCATTTTCCGGTTAATACCTGAACCCAGGAGTGCATCAATGATGGTATCATTTTTTGAAATGACCGGGAACTGTTCTTCAGATTGAATGAAATGAATATTCACCGTTTCATAATAATGCAAACGGGCCAGGTTGGACTGGAAATCCTCGGTCCCCAAATGGCCGAATTCAAGAATATATACATTCAGGGAAAGCTTTTTTTGTGAAAGCATCCTGGCAATGGTCAGCCCATCACCCCCGTTATTCCCCTTGCCGCAGAAAATGGAGTAGGACGCTGCATCGGGATAATGCGTGTCCAGCCATTGCAGGCATTGGGCTGCAGCCCTTTCCATCAGGTCGAGTGAGGAAACTGGCTCCTGCTGAATGGTGTAGGCATCCCATTCTTTTATCTGTGGAGCTGAAAGGATCTTCATAGCAGTATTAAAGTTGGGAAACTATTTCCAGAAATGAAAGCGGTTATCGGTGAATTTTCTTTTTCACCTGCTTATTCAGAACAGAATCATTCTCATTATCGTTCGTTGTTATCCCGCTGGAATCAATGTCTTCTGCCGGCTGCCAGTTTTCCTGCTGCCTGTAATCTCCGAAAATATCGCAGCAGAACCGCGAGACATTATAGATCATTTTATTGAAGCGGTTACCGAGGATGATGATCGTGACCTGTTCATCCGCCAACCGGATATAGGCTGCATTGAAACCGTGCCATTTGCCGTTATGATAAATTAATTTTTTCCCGTTGGGTAAGAATTGCAACCGCCAGCCCAGCCCATAATTATGTACGGAAGGTTTTTCAAAACTGTAACCGATGAATGCAGAATCGAGCAGCGCCTTGCCGATCACTTGCCCTGAGGAAAGGGCCAGGTCCCATTTCAACAGGTCGCGTGGAGTGGTATAAATATTCTTATCACCGTAGGTATTGTCCAGGTTATCCGGTTCCCAATAACGGCCCGAAGGCGTGAAGGAAGGGGTAGACCGGATGGAATCGGCAGGTGTATAAACATAGGTGTGGTTCATCTGCAGGGGCAGGAAGAATTTATGATGCATATACACGGGGAATGTTTGCCCTGTAACCTTCTCGGTAATCATAGAGAGCAGGAGAAAATTGGTATTGCTGTAACTGAAATGAGTGCCGGGCTGAAAATTCAGCGGCGGTTTATACTCCACGAGGAAATCAAATACATCCTGGTTGCTGAACATTTTTTTACTCCAGTCCTTCACAAACGGGTAGGTCTTGTCATCCGTCATGAAATAAAGATAATTGGGCAGACCGCTGCGGTGGCTCAGCAGCATTTTTACGGTGATACCAGGGTAGGGGAGGGATGGAAAGAATTTAGTAATGCTGTCGTTCAGGGATATCCTGCCCTCCTGCACCAATCTTAGGATGGCGATCCCGGTGAAGGTCTTGCTCGTTGAAGCGATATGCAGGGCCGTGGTATCGGTGAGGAGATCTTTTTTATTGAGATCACTGTAACCCTGGTATCTTTCATAAAGGATATTTCCTTTCAGCGCCACCAGGATATCCCCGTTGAAGTTTTTCTTCAGCAAGGCAGTATCAAATAAATTTTCCAGTTGATGGGTATAGGCTGCTGCAAACTCCCTTTTCAATGGACCCGGTGCATCGGCAGAATAAGCAATTGAATCATCTGCCGTCTTTTGTTTTTTGGAGGTTGACCGGCAGGCGACCATCATTATGAGAACAACAAAGATCAAAAACCTTCTATACATGTTTCACTGATGCGGCAAAATAAGAGCCAAATGTCAGGGTGGATTAATTATTTTTCCCCAAAAAAAATTTTCTGTGAATTTTGAGAGGCTTTTGGGTTTAAATATTTCAACACGGAGATACAGCGATACTGATGAACACAGAGGTATGCTCAATATTTTTCAAGGCAAACTCCGTGTACGCTGTGACGCTGTGTTGAAAACTTAAAGAATGAAATGTTGAACTGGATCTATCATTTCATTAGCAACGATTCCGCTAAATTTTGAAATGGATGCCAGTATCTTTGCATTGTATGATGGGTAAGATCACCAGTTATCCCAGGGAAAAGATCAGGATCCTTTTCCTGGAGAATATCAGCGATACGGCATTAAAGAATTTTCAGCGGCAGGGGTATGTACAAACCCAAAAGATCACAAAAGCGCTGACCGAAGAGGAGTTGAAAAAAGAGATCGCCGATGTACATATTCTTGGTATTCGCTCCAAGACAGCAATCACTGAAAATATACTCGGGTCGGCCCGGAAATTACAGGCTATCGGCTGTTTTTGTATTGGTATCAACCAGGTGGACCTGCAAGCAGCCACAAAGAAAGGGGTAGTGGTTTTTAATGCTCCTTATTCCAACACCAGGTCGGTGGCAGAGCTGGTCATCGGGGCTTCCATTATGCTGATCCGCCGCATCCCGGATAAAAATAGAGCTGCCCATGCAGGCACCTGGCTCAAGGAAGCGAAAGGGAGTTATGAACTGCGGGGAAAGACTATCGGCATCATCGGTTATGGAAATATCGGCAGCCAGGTGAGCGTACTGGCCGAGGCTTTTGGCATGAAAGTGATCTTTTATGATGTAGAGACCAAATTGCCCCTCGGCAATGCCGAAGATGCAAGGTCTCTGAAGGAATTGATGCATCGGTCGGATATCATTACCCTGCATGTCCCTGAAACCCCGCAGACAAAGAACCTGGTCAACAGGAACAACCTGAAATATTGCAGGAAGGGAGCGATCCTTATCAATTATGCCAGGGGCGAGGTAGTGGACCTGGATGCGTTGGCAAATGGGATCAGGGAAGGAAGGATTGGGGGCGCAGCCCTCGATGTGTATCCCTCGGAGCCTGAAAAGAACGGAGATAGTTTTTTGACACCACTGCAGAACCTATCAAATGTCTTGCTCACTCCGCATATTGGCGGCAGTACCGAAGAAGCGCAGCAAAACATAGGAGAGGATGTCAGCAATAAATTACTGAACTTCCTGGAGAAAGGTATCACCCTGGGCTCGCATACTGTACCGGCCCTGGCCCTTCCTCCGCAGGAAGGCAGCCACAGGATCCTGCATATTCACCGAAATGTACCGGGCGTATTATCCGCGATCAATACGCAATTGTCGAAGCACCGGATCAATATCCTGGGACAATACCTGAAGACCAATGATGAAATAGGGTACGTGGTGCTTGATGTGGATAAGAATATTTCATCCAGTGCGCTGCAATTGCTGCGTAACGTGGAGGAAACGATCAAGACAAGGATTTTATATTGATCAATTCATAAAGATATAACGCTGATATTCCATGAAGATCGTCATCATCGGGGCAGGATTTGGAGGGCTGCGGCTGGCCCGTAAGCTGAACAACAGGAAAGGTATAGCGGTCCTCCTGATCGACAAATTCAACTATCACCAGTTCCAGCCCCTGTTTTACCAGGTGGCAACAGCCGGGCTGGATGCCAGTAATATTTCATTTCCCCTGAGAAAGGTCTTTCAGCGCAGCCGGAATGTCAGGATCCGCATGGCGGAAGTGAAGAAACTCATCCCTGCAGAAAAAAAACTTATTACGGATTCGGAAGAGATCAGCTATGATGCCCTGGTCATCGCCACGGGAGCAGGCACTAATTTTTTCGGCAATGCCCAGGTTGAGAAGAACGCACTACCGATGAAATCAACGGTGGAAGCACTTCAGATCAAATACAGGCTTTTGCAGCATTTCGAAAAAGCATTGACAATAACAGAGGAACAGGCATTGTTGCCCCTGATCAATATTGCCATTGTGGGAGGAGGCCCCACAGGCGTGGAGCTTTCAGGCGCTATTGCGGAAATGAAAAAATATGTGCTTCCCAAGGATTACCCTGATATTGATTTTTCAAAGATGAATATCTACCTGGTGGAAGGCAGCCACCGTTTACTTGGGGCTATGAGTGAAAAATCTTCGGCACAGTCCCTTCGATACCTTAAAAAAATGGGGGTCAATGTACTGCATGAGAAACATGTGACGGGATATGACGGTGAGAACCTTTTTTTTGCCGATGGCAGTTCATTAAAGAGCAATAATGTGATTTGGGCGGCAGGTGTTAAAGGTAATATTATCGATGGCGTTGGTAATGATTTAATAACCAAGGGAAACAGGATAAAAACTGATAAGTATTGCAGGGTCTTAGGGGCTGAAGATATCTATGCAATAGGGGATGTATCCTATTCGGAAACAGAAAATTTTCCAAAAGGACTTCCCCAGGTAGCGCCGGTGGCAATACAGCAGGCTGATCTGCTGTCAAGGAATTTCAGGCTACAGGTCAGGCAGAAATCCGGCCTGCACGAATTTCATTACCGGGATAAAGGTAGCATGGCAACGGTAGGCAGGAATAAAGCCGTTGTGGATATACCAAAACCCAACATGCATATCGGGGGTATCCTTGCATGGTTCATCTGGATGAGCCTGCATCTGATGCTGATCCTCGGGGTGAAAAACCGATTTTTCATCTTCATCAACTGGTTGTACAGCTATTTTACCCGCGACCAGAACCTGCGCCTGATCTTCAGAGACGAAAAGACCGCCGTTGATTAAATATCCTTTAGAATATTCATCGCCCTTGAGCGGAAAGCGGCCGTTTCAAGATCCCAGCGAGCTTCAATGATCGTTTTGAGTTCCTGTTTGATATCCGGGTAATCCCGGCTCAGGTGTTGCAAAATTGTAAGCGAAAAAGCCTTGATCGCTGCTTTTTCCCGGGGGTCAATGATATAATCAAAGCAGAGATTCAGCAATTTGCCGTGGAATCGTTTCGGGATCTCAATATGCTGCAATAAGCGCAGCGTATTTCTTTTTACGGCTTCATGGATGTCTGTCTTTTGCAGGTTTCTGATCAACGCAGTAAAATGTTTCTGTATGAATTCAGGGTGGCTGATCACTGAATAACTCAGCGGCCAGGCGGCACGCTGCACCACGCGGTATTCATCATGGATGAACAAATCGAATAATTCATTAAATCTTTCCTGGTTGCTGCCGATCCATGTCACGATCCGCAGGCAGTTGGCCCTGGAATGTTCCTTGAGGATGGTCTTGCGCAGGTTCATATCCCTAAGATAAGGGTTACCTAACTGCAGATATAGTATTTCCTATAATATATATTATGTTAAGTAGGCTTTGAATCAAAATAATAAGGGGTGGCGCGAGAACGCTGAAACCCTTCTCTTAGCATTCTATTTTGTAATATGTATAATATTATAGATCCCTCCTGGCATTCATCCTGTAACAAAATATCCAAACCAGCCCTGTAAGAATAACGGTAAAAACAAGATGTTGCGGGATCCGGGCAATGGTGGTATTATAACTGTCAATATCAATTTTACCTATAAATGCCGGTACGGGCACCAGCCTGTCTGATATTTCCAGCGGCAAAAAACGCCCCAGGTCATTGGTATATCGCTTTAAAACCGTCACGGCGATCGGCTCAACGACCATATAATAGAAAAGAAAGATACCCAGGGTCAGGAAAGCCTTGCGCACAAGGTACCCCAGGAAAAATGCTATGGACAACTGTGAAAAGGTCTGCAGAAAAAATAAACCCGTATAATAGAACTGGGCAAAGGGGTTATTGCCCGACCCTTCCGGCTGGGTAAGGCCGATCAGCAGGGTGACCAGGAAATTCAATACACAGATCAGCAGGCTGATCAGGAGTACATCCGTGAGTTTACTGCTGATGAACTGGTTCCTGCTCCAGCCGTCAATGATATTCTGACGATGGGTGCGGTAGGTATATTCATTGCTGATCAGCATGATCACCACGATGGCGGGAATGAAGATGAACCAGGACGAAAAATAAGCCACCGTATGCCAGGCTTCGGGCAGGTTGAAGGGGCTGCCGGTATAGATCTTTGCCAGTTCCCCGATATTATTCTTTTTATCTGTGATCTGGTGATAGAGGGAACTGAATATATAATTGATGCCAGGGTATGAAAGTGCCGTAATGCCCATGATCCACCAGAAGGCATTGTATTTTTTCATCTTGAGCCACTCTATATAAAGCAGTTTCGAAAACATGATTATCGGATCAATCCTCTGTTAGTTCAAAGAATCGTTCTTCCAGTCTTTTCTTTTTTAAGCTGATATAGGATAGTATGATACCTTTATCAAAGCAATATCTATTGACCTGCTCAGGGGTGATCTTTCCTTTCTCCACATAGAGCAACAGCAGGTTATTCTTTTCATCCGTTTCAATCTTCCTTGCCATGGAACTAAAAAGACCCGGCGTGAGTCCCCTTCCTCCTATCTCGATCACTTCTTCCGTACTGAGCAATTCCTCCACGCTGCCGGAAGCCAGGATCTCCCCCGTTTTTAAGATAGCCACGTGGGTACAAACTTTTTCCACCTCATCCAGCAGGTGGCTGGCGAGGATGATGGTATGGCCCTGCTGTTTCAGTTCCGTGATCATGGATCTTATTTCTGCGATTCCCGCCGGATCAAGACCATTGGTGGGTTCATCCAATACCAGGGTCATTGGATTGCCGAGCAGCGCTGCGCCAATGGCCAGCCTTTGTTTCATACCCAGGCTGAAAGTTTTGAATGGGCTGAAGCGGCGCTCATACAGTTTTACTTTTTTAAGCACTTCCCCGATCGCATGGGCATCTCCCCTGCCGCTGATCTGTTGGGTGATTGTCAGGTTATTCTCCGCAGAGAGATAGTTATAAAAATTGGGAGTTTCCAGCAAGGAGCCGATCTTTTTTCGCTGACCGGCTGTATTTCCTTCTTCGCCGAACCAACGGAAGCGGCCAGTATCCGCTTTCAAAACATCCAGTATGATGCCCAGGGTAGTTGTCTTTCCGCTGCCATTGGGCCCCAGGATGCCGAAGACACTGTTCTCCGGTACGTCGAATGAAATATTTTTCAGCGCCCTGATGCTGCGGTAAGATTTGGAAATGTTGCTTACTGAAAGGACCATCCGGAAAATCCTGTTTTGTTCCTATTTTATACTATCGTATACGGCATCCCATTTCTTTTGTTCCGCCGTGTATTTGGCCACTTCAGCCGGTTTGCCTTTATAATAGGTTTGCTTGTAAAGGGCGATATCCGATAAGGAAGTGACGATGCTTTTGTATTGCGCTTTTTGCGTCAGCGTAAGGCTGGTCTTTGACTTGAAAAGGTCGGCTGCTTTTTCATAGGGCGGCCGGGCCTGGTCAAGTATGTCCAGGTATTTTTTATCAAGGGCATCCCTTTTGGCGGCGTCCTCCTTTGAGACCGGGGTGCCGGGTTTGTATTTTGTCTTCAGCTCTGCATTGAAATCCTTTCGTTCCTTATCGACCTTCAGGGATTTATTGATGAAATAATTTCCCACGTTGAGGATGGGTACTTCATTGGTGGGTTGAATGACTGACGCTTTGTTGAATGAATTGATCATTTTCGCCTCCAGGGCATCTGGATTGGCAGGCAAAGGAATTTTATCATCTTTAGGGATGAGTGCATCATAAATATCCTCTCCGAGGAATTCATTGGCTTTGTAATTATTGGGTTCGGCGGAAAGGATCTCTTCCAGGGCTTTCATTTTTCCTTCAAATGTTGAATCCAGCCCGTTGGCAAAATCAACTTTATCATAGGAAAAATAATCGGATTTAGGATAGAGTTCTTTTCCCAGGGTTTTATATTTATCAAAGGCAGCCATATCCTTATTCTGAAAGCTTTGCGACACCAGGAATTTATACACGCTTTCAAAACCCTGCCCTGTTACCTTATTCTCTGCCAGCTTGCCATAATATTTGAATGCATCGTCCTTATGATTGCTGTTCTCCGCCGTCACGCCTGCCAGGATTAGCAGGTTGGTATCGATCTTCGATTTGATGATGGTATCCTGGATGAGGATATCCGAATATTTCAGCGCCTTTTTTAAAAGGCTATAGCCCTCATCCCATTTATTCTTTTTATAACTTTCATATCCTGCATTATACAAAAAAGAATAGATATTGATGGGCCCGTTCTCATACATCGGGTCGGTCACCAGTTTCATGGAAGGCTCCATCTCCCTGTATTTATTAAAAGCAGCATCGGCTTCATTGGCCAGGTCAAAACTCGCCGGGTTGCTCTTATTGGCAGGGTCCATGGAAAGGGCCGCATAGATACAGGATTTCAGCATCCAGGACTGTGCCTTTGATGCAAATTTGGAATTGCCCATTGCCTTATCTATATCGGTTTTGGCTTTCGAGGTCTGATTCAGTAAATATTCTTTTTGGATATCATCGAATTCCTGTGCTATAACAGCTTGCATTCCCAACAGGCATACTGAAATTGAAAAAAAGAGTCTTTTCATGTGTTAAGTTTTATTTGGAGTCCTTTTGTTACCACCAGATGAGGGTGCATACCGGCTGGTTGCGTTATTTTATTGATTTAAGGAATTATTCTCAGGCTGTTCATTATCGCCGTTCTCCTTATCCACCAGCCTGGTGATGGCAGCTATCTCATCTCCCTCATCCAGGCGGATCAGTTTCACACCCTGGGTAGCCCTCCCCTGTTCACTGATTCCGCTTACGGGCATCCGGATGGTGACCCCGCTTTTACAAGTGATCATCAGGTCTTCGTTCTCTGCCACATCTGCTATGCCTACCAGGTTTCCCGTTTTTTCCGTTACATGGATGGTTTTCACTCCTTTCCCGCCCCGGTTCGTGAAACGGTATTCATCAATGGGTGTTCTTTTGCCGAATCCTTTTTCGCTGACCACGAGTACGGTTTTTGAACCGTCTGATTCCGGGTTTATGCAGATCATACCCACTACGGCATCATTCACATCATCCACTTCAATGCCAGCCACGCCGATGGCGCCGCGGCCGGTGGGCCTCACTTTATCTTCTGAGAAACGGATGGCCCTTCCGCTCTTTACCGCCATCATGATCTCGCATTGTCCGTCGGTCAGCTGCGCATCCAATAACTCATCCCCTTCCACAATGGTAATGGCATTGATGCCGGTCTGGCGGGGGCGGCTGAAATCTTCAAGAGCCGTTTTTTTGATGATTCCTTTCCTGGTACAAAGTACAATATTATGCCCTCTCACAAAATCTTCATCTTTCAGGTCCCGCACATCAATGATGGCTTTCACTTTATCATCACTGGGTAATTGCACGAGGTTTTGGATCGCCCTGCCCTTTCCTGTTTTTTCCCCTTCGGGTATCTCCCATACATTTAACCAGTAACACCTGCCCTTCTCGGTAAAGATGAGCATGGTATGATGGCTGCTGGCAACAAAAAGATGCTCGATAAAATCTTCCTCCCTGGTCCTGCCCCCCATCACTCCCCTTCCACCCCTTCTTTGTGCCCTGTATTCGGCTGCGGAGGTCCTTTTGATATAGCCAAGATGCGAGATGGTGATCACAACATCTTCTTCCTTGATCAGGTCTTTGATCTTTACCTCATCGTCCAGGTAAGTGATCTCGGTCTTACGGGCATCGCCGAATTTGTCCCGGATCTCTTTCAATTCCGTTTTGATCAGGTCATATCGCATGGTATCACTGGACAACAAAGCAGTAAGGTGGGCGATCAATTTTACCAGTTCATCATATTCTTCTTTGATCTTTTCACGTTCCATGCCTGTAAGCCGCTGCAGGCGTAGTTCAAGGATGGCTTTGGCCTGCGTCTCATCAATCCCCCACCCTGCATTCACCAGGTTATCTTTGGCTTGCTCCGGGGTGGCAGAACTGCGAATCATTGCGATCACTTCATCCAGGTGATCCAGGGCAATGAGGTATCCCTGCAGGATATGTGCTTTCTTTTCCGCTTCATTCAGCTCGAATTTTGCCCTTCGTACAACCACTTCATGCCGGAACTCGATGAATTCCCGGATCAGTTCTTTCAGGTTCAAGGTCCTGGGCCTTCCCCTTACAATGGCAACATTATTGATACCAAAGGAGGTCTGCAGGTCGGTGAGTTTATATAGCTGGTTGATGATAACGTTCGCAATCGCTTCTTTTTTCAATTCCAATACGATGCGGGTGCCTTCCTTATTATTGGATTCATTATTGACAGCAGAGATCCCCTCGATCTCCTTTTCATTCACCAGTTCACCGATGCGGTTAGTGAGTGCATCCCGGTTCACCTGGTATGGCACTTCAGTGATGATGATCTGTTCCTTCCCGTTGGCCCTTGCTTCCACGGTCGCTTTCCCTCTTACCACTACCTTTCCCCTGCCCAGGTGCATGGCGGCTTTTACGCCTTCCATCCCATAAATGACGCCGCCGGTAGGAAAATCAGGGGCCTTGATATGGATCATCAGTTCATCAATTGAGATCTCTCTATTTTCTATATAAGCAATGCAGCCGTCGATTACTTCGGCGAGGTTATGGGGAAGCATATTGGTGGCCATTCCAACGGCAATCCCGCTTGAGCCATTGATGAGCAGTTGCGGAATACGGGTCGGCAATACGGTGGGTTCTTTTTCAGAGTCATCAAAGTTGAGCTGGAAATCCACTGTTTCTTTTTCAATGTCATCCAGCATATGTCCGGCAAGCCTTTCCAGCCTGGCCTCGGTATAACGCATGGCAGCAGGGCCATCCCCGTCCTGGTTGCCGAAATTGCCCTGGCCGTCGATCAGGGTATAACGCATATTCCACTCCTGAGCCATGCGCACCATGGCATCATACACGCTCAGGTCGCCATGCGGGTGGTATTTACCCAACACTTCCCCGACGATACGGGCTGATTTTTTGTAAGGTTTATTGTATTCGAGGCCCAGTTCATTCATGGCAAAAAGAATGCGCCGGTGAACAGGCTTCAGCCCATCCCTGACATCCGGCAAGGCACGGCCCACGATCACCGACATGGAGTAATCGATATAGGCGGTCTTCATCTGTTCCTCGATATTGACGGGAATGATCCGGTTGCTATCGTTTGTCTCCTGCGGTGTCAGATTTTCTTCCATGTAAATACTGCTGAAACGGGATTTGAAAAGTGACTGAAAACAGGCTCGGAAAAGGCCGGTTTTGCAGCGCAGCAAAGTTAGTTTTTCAGGGCCTGAAAACCTGATAAAAGAAGGGGTTTTTTGTGATTATTTTACACCCTTATCGATAATAAACAGATGTGATAATTCTCTATTTTAGCCGCGATGAAAACTATCCTCCTTTTCGGCGCCGGGAAATCAGCTACCACACTCATCGACTACCTGTGCAGCCATGCTCAGGGGGAAAACTGGAAGGTGGTGGTGGCAGATGCCGACCTGCAGCTCGCCCTTTCCAAGATCAAAAATGCAACGCAGGCTTCGGCCATTTCATTTGATATCGTTGATGAAGTGAAAAGAAAACAAGCCATTGATAGAGCTGATATCGTCATTTCCCTGCTTCCACCCCATCTGCATATCCTGGTAGCAAAGGATTGCCTCTCTCTGAAAAAAAATTTGCTGACCGCATCTTATATCGACGAAGAGACCAGGAAAATACAGGCAGAGATAGAAAAGAATGACCTGCTTTTTCTTTACGAATCGGGTCTTGATCCTGGTATTGACCATATGAGCGCTATGCGGATTTTTGACAAAATAAAAAAGGAAGGAGGCAGGATCACGGGTTTCAGATCGCATTGCGGTGGTTTGGTGGCGCCGTCAAGTGATGACAATCCCTGGCATTATAAGATCAGCTGGAATGCGAGGAATATTGTACTGGCAGGGAAAAACGGTGCGCATTACATTGAAAACGGGATTGAAAAAAGATTGTCCTATGCTGAACTGTTCAACCCCGACCGGATCATTGAAGTTCCGGGCTATGGTGTGCTGGGCTGGTATCCCAACCGCGATTCAATGGTATACAGGGAAATTTACGGGCTCAATGATGCCCGGACCATTCTCCGCACAACCCTCCGTCACCCGGATTTTCTGTACGGATGGAAGAATATTGTGGACCTGAAAATGACGGATGAGACCAAACATTACGCATCCGGCGGGCGTTCATTATTCGAACTTTTTAAAATGCACCTGGACGGGATTGGTTTTGGAGAATGGTTGAACCAGAAACTAAGCAAGCAACTGGATGAGACAAAAAAAGTACTGGAAAACCTGGTGGAATTGCTGGAAACAGAAAAAAAAGTGACCGGCTCCGGAAAAGAGATCAAGGAGGATTTCCTTGCAGCTGACCAGGACGGAAATTTAAGAAGCTTTAATGTAAGCGAGATCAAGGATAATGCCGCCGGATATATGACTTATCGCATGCACCAGGCCAATCTTACTTTGAAACAACTGTTTTACCTGGGATTGGATGATAAGGAGACCCGTTTCAATAAAGAGGATTGCAGTCCTGCCGATATTCTTCAGTTTGCCATGGAAAAAAAACTTGCCCTTGGCCTGCATGACAAGGATATGATCATTATGATGCATGAAGTTGAGTTTGACATTCCAACTGGTAAATCCCAAATTCCAAAAAGAGAAACGAGCACCCTGATCGTTGAAGGGGAAGACAATTTACATACTGCTATGGCAAAAACAGTGGGATTACCCCTGGGTATCTCAGCAAAATTGATTCTCTCCGGTAAAATAAATTCAAAAGGGCTTCATATACCTGTGCTGCCGGAGATCTACGAACCGGTGATGAAGGAATTGGAGCGATACAATATTAAATTCAATGTAATAATAAAGGAATGAGCCGCGATTCGTTTATTTATAATCCAAGATGTTTCAATAATTCGGCCACCCCTTCTGTGGCCGGTTTTTCGATGGCAATAAGATTGCTGATAAACGGCAGGCCCGGTAATTTCTTATCAATGACATAGATCGGTGTATGGGCATGAACATAATGGACCAGGCCAGCTGCAGGGTACACCACCAGGGAAGTTCCCACCACAACAAAAATATCGGCGGCATGCACAATGGGTAGTGCTTCCTCCATTTTGGGTACCGGTTCTTCGAACCATACGATATGCGGGCGGAGCTGTGCTCCGTCTTCAGCCGTATCGCCCATCCTGATATCTTCCGTGATATCATAGACCAGGTCTGCATTTTCTGAACTCCTCATTTTAAATATCTCACCATGCAGGTGAATTATATGCCTGGAACCCGCTCTTTCATGCAGGTCATCGATATTCTGTGTGACAATGGTCACAGAAAACTTTTCTTCAAGCCTCGCCAAACCCATATGTGCAGCGTTGGGTTTTGCTTCCCGAACCTTCTTTCTTCTTTCATTATAAAACCGAAGCACCATCTCCGGATCTTTTTTCCATGCTCCTGGAGTTGCTACATCCGTTACTTTATATCCTTCCCATAGTCCATCACTGTCGCGGAAAGTTTTCAGGCCGCTCTCTGCACTGATGCCTGCCCCGGTCAGCACAACCAGTTTCGGTTTAAAATGCTCTGCATCAGATTTCCCGGGATCAAAATTTTTTTTTACCATAACATTACAATGGCGGGATCGGAGTCCTGCCATTCAAAGATTTAAAAAACCGCTGATCGGACGATGTGTAAAATTTTTAAGTATTCTGCTTTTTTTTGGAGAATTTTACCTTATTTTTAGTCCGCCAAAAAACTAACTGATGGTACAACCGGCCGAGGTTTTACGTACTGCAGACACCCGTGATAGTGCATTTTATGCACCCCGGAACGCCGAAGGCAACCTTTCAGTTCAATATTCGATTATCAACTTATCCCTTAAAATTCTGGAATCCTGGAATATGCCCTGACCAGGTCATACCAAAACTATTGTAAAATCTTATTATTGCATATTTATCAAATAAAAAAACAGCTATGAGAAAAATTCTCCAATTCAGCTTTATTCTTTCGTTGATGCTGTTGTTACTGCCCACGGCTGTAAAAGCCCAGGAACGGACAGTGACGGGAACAATAGTATCTGATGATAATAAAACTCCACTTAGCGGTGTCACGGTTCACGTAAAAGGGACCAGGAAGATCACAAAAACAGACGCTGACGGGAAGTTTTCCATCAAAGTGAATCCCGGTGAAACCCTTATAATTACTTATGTGGGTTACCAGACGATGGAAGTGAAACCCGGCGAGGGCAACGTGGGTGTGAGCCTTAAAATTGCAGACAATACCATGGGAACTGTGGTAGTCACAGCTATGGATACCCGGCGGTCTCCAAGGTCCCTGGGATATTCTACCCAGGGTGTGGCAGGAAAGGACATTGCTGCCACCCAGCGGGAAAACTTTTTAAACAGTCTCCAGGGAAGGGTGGCCGGTCTTACCGTTACACCTACAACCGGGGAAGCAGGCGCTTCTTCAACGATCGTATTGCGGGGTTATAATTCTTTAACAGGCAATAACCAGCCCTTATTTATTGTGGACGGAATTATCCTGGATAATCAAACGATCAATGAAACATCCAACGGCGGTACTGCATTGGGCCTTGCTTCTGACAGGCCTAACCGGAACAATGATTACCAAAACCGCATTGCTGACATTAACCCTAATGACATTGAATCCGTGAACGTTCTAAAAGGGCCTGAAGCCACAGCACTTTATGGTAGCCAGGCCAGTGCGGGTGCCATTGTGATCACCACAAAAAAAGCAGATGTAAAAAAGATCAGTATCAGCTATGATAACAGTTTCCGGGTCCAGAAACTCACCCGTTTTAATGACCTGAACAACGATTACAGTCCTGGATCAAGTGGTATACCTAATTATGGGATCGCAGCATTCCAAACCGGATCGGGCACTTACTACGGTCCTAAATATCCGGCCAATACCACACGCTATGATAATATCAATAATTTTTTCAAGACCGGATTTTCACAAACACATAACCTGAATGCTGAAGCGGGCTTTAAAAACGCAGGCTTCCGTGCATCCGGCTCCTATTTTAACCAGAATGGCGTGGTTCCTGACAACACTTTCAAAAGATATAATTTCAGGATCACCAATACTACGAAGGTGAACAAATGGATCACCTTAACACCTTCTTTCCAGTATGTTTTTTCAGAAAATGATAAACCCATCAGGAGTGCCGGTGGTTACCTTCTGGATCTTTATGCATGGCCCAATACGAACGATATCAGGAACTATGCCGATCCCACAGGAAATAAGATCCCCATTTTCGCAACGGACCCCTATACGGAACTTGATAATCCCTTCTTCAATGTAAAGAGGAACCGCAGCCATGATGAAACAAAAAGGTCTATCTTCTCCGGCGGTATTGATCTTACTCCTTTCAAATGGCTGAGCGTTTCGGGCAGGTTCGGTTACGACACCTATAAAATGACCGGTTATACTTTCTATCATCCGCTTTCCAACCTTTCCAGCCGTGCGCAGTTAGGAGCCCTGGATAATTACTGGAGAAATTATTATGGATACAACCATACTATCACTGCAACCTTTAAAAAGGATTATAAGAAATTCTCAGCAAGACTGATGTTAGGGACCATGTGGCAGGATTATGAAACGCAGATGTTCGCCATTTACGGCACAAACCTTGTCGATTCAGCCGGTACTACGGGGTTATTATATATGACAATCGACCGCAAGACGGGCCTCCGCCTGCCGGCACCGGTACTTGTAAACGAGACCAATTTCAGCCAGGTGGTGGGAAGCCTTTCAGACAGCAGTATTACGCTGCCTTCCACAAGGGTAAGATTAGCCCAGAATAATTATGGTCATTACAACAGGGCCATTTCCCGGCAAGTGGCTTATTTCGGTGACTTCTCCCTGAGCTGGAATAATGTGCTCTTCTTTGATTATACGCACCGGTTTGAATCTGCTTCCGTGTTCCCGAAAGATTTCAGGAACTATAATTATCCCGGCTTTAGTTTCAGCGGAATAATCTCAGATATATTTCCAAAACTGAAAACTAAGTTTTTAAGTTACTGGAAAGTACGTGCTTCACGTGCCAGCACAGCTCGCCAACCGGATCCTTATAAAAACCAATCTGTGTTCGTACAAAATTTCACCAGCAGTAATGTCGGAACCATCTATTCATATGGGTTTGACAATAATAACCCGCTATTGAGGCCCGAGAAACAACATACTTATGAGCTTGGCACCGAATTCAGGTTTTTAAATAGCCGGATCGGTATTGATTTTTCATATTATAATACGCTCTGCCTCGATCAGATCCAGAACCAGTTCCGGGCCAGCTATGCCACGGGCTTCATTTTAAATACGCAAAATGCCGCCAGTTCCCGCAACCAGGGAGTAGAAGCGATCATCGATCTGAATCCCATTCACAAGAAGAACCTGAACTGGAATGTAAAATTCAATTACAATCATACATGGGCCAGGGTACTCACCCTGCCCACTGCCATCGCCTACGAAGCCTATATTGCTGATACCTGGCTCTATGGCAATGCAAGAGGCGGTATGATCCGCGGAATGCCCGTGACGACGATCACAGGGTTCCACTACCAGCGTAATATTTACGGGCAGATCCTGATCAACCCTTCCACCGGCCTGCCGGTGATCGAACAGACCTTTACGGTGATCGGCAACCGTATGCCGCGATTTACTTTGGGAACATTGAATAATATTCAGTACAAGAACTGGAACCTGAATTTCCTCTGGGATCTGAAAATGGGCGGCGATGTGTTTGACGGAACAGATTACTATCTCACGCTGCAAGGAAAAAGCCAGCGCACGGCCGATAGGGAAAAACCCCGTGTGATACAGGGCGTATTGAATGATGGCCTGCAGAATTCTGCAACGCCCACCCCCAATACGATCGTAATTGTTCCTTATTTCCAGACCAGTTATTATACGAGTATGCCTGAAGAGGAATTTATTGAGCATAATGTGAGCTGGATGCGCCTGCGTGATATCACATTGAGTTATACTTTGCCGGATAAATTCGTCAAAGGCACTAAAGTGTTCAAGGCGCTGGGCGTGTTCGTAACAGGCAATGACCTCGTACTGTGGACCAATTATCGCGGAGCGGATCCTTCTACGAACGGCACGACAGCAGCGGAGAACGGTGTGGGAGGCGTAGGTTTTGACTATGGTAACCTGCCCACTCCCAAATCAATTAATTTCGGTATCAGGGCAACCTTTAAATAAACATTTTAAAATTTTCGACATGAAAAATAAATTTCTTTACTTGATACTAATGGGTTTGGTTGGCACCGTGATCCTGAACTCCTGTGCCAAAAAAATCGATGCTGCATATGCCAACCCCAATGCTTTGACGGTGCAACCGATCGAGATCATATTTCCCAGCCTGATCGGTAGCATTTTGGGAAGTTCCTCGGCTGCCGGCAGTTCTTACGGAATGGGCGGGGACGGGATCAATATCGGCCGTTATGTGCAGTACTGGGGTAGCTATATCTCCACCACGGCGGATAATTCGGGTACCTGGTATGATAAGATGGGCGGTACCACAGGCGCCAGCGACGCTATGGGTTCTATGTGGGCAGCACACTACTACGGAATGGGCCA
This sequence comes from uncultured Chitinophaga sp., assembly GCA_964652845.1. Taxonomy (GTDB): domain Bacteria; phylum Bacteroidota; class Bacteroidia; order Chitinophagales; family Chitinophagaceae; genus JJ008. Next base: position 84 of record CAZZDQ010000018.1, on the reverse strand, counting down.
GAACCTGAACCGCGTGGTGCAGTGGGGCGGCGAGCAACAAAAATGGGATTATGTAGGTGCAGCCTGGGCTTTGCGGGCATGGTC
>CAZZDQ010000017.1:24309-47744 GCA_964652845.1 uncultured Chitinophaga sp. | reverse complement strand
GGGCAAATGTACGTTACCGGATATTCATGACAAAAGCCCCTTTTTCATTTACATCGTAACAAGGTATATGCAATGAATCGCAGTCATGTTTCCATTTGGGTGTTTTCCAAAAGGGGACGGAACTGTCAAATATAATCTTCCTGATTACAAGTTTCCCCGCCAGCTGGGGGATATTAATCTTCGGTTTCCCGGAAATGATCAAAAGATCGACCAGTGGTTGGACAGGGAAAGGATGAAACCGGAAGCTGGAATTCAACAACAGGATATTTTTCCCCGCATAATTGATCACATGATCAGTTGCATTGAAATCTTTCAATGAAACGGAAGGACTGATCCTGTCCCGGATGCGGGAGGGCCGTAAATGAAAGTTGCGGAGAAAAGAATCGGAGATCAAGTCAGTATCGCCGGCAAATATATAATTCCGTCCTTCTATAAAATCGATGGCCCGGTACCGGGGCACATTGTACACAATGATCTTTTGCTGATTGCTTTTTTCCCAAAAGGAATATACCCTGAAACCTGAAAACAAGAACAGGAAACTAATGGCTGGTAACAATGATCTTCTTGAACTTTCGAGTAACCAAAATGAGATGGCCGCAATAAACAAATAAAGCAAAAGGGTTTGCACGGCATTGACCTGCAGTCCATCCCACAGAGAATAGCGCAAATGCTCAATATTTTCGATCCAACTATCCATGAACCCCATCATCCAGGTCAGGATCTTTCCGCACAGAGCGCCCGCAGCCGGCCACCAGCCAATGGCGACAAGCAGGATCTCGCCCAGGATGATGATGCTGGAAAGCGGAATCGCAATAAAATTTGTAAGAAGGAACCAGACAGGGAACTGGTGAAAATGATAAATGCTGAGCGGCACCGTAAGCACCTGGGCTGCCATACTTACGGCATTCATCTTCCAGATAAAATCGATCGCTTTATTCTTAAAATAAAACCAGTTATAAACCGGCTTGAAAAAAATAACGATGCTGAGCACGGCCGCATAGGAAAGCTGGAAGCCCACATCCCATAAACAAAAGGGATTGATGCATAAAAGGATGAAGGCCGATAGGGAAAGCGAATTGTAAATATTGGTTTTCCTGTTCAGCTCCTTGCCAATCACGATGCAGGAGAACATGAGCGCCGAACGCAAAATCGAAGGTCCCCCTCCGGCCATGATACTGAATAACCAGATGCCCGCTATCACAAAAAGGCCGATAAGCCATCTCAGGTTCTTTTTGCGATGCAGGGGTCTGAAAAAAAGCATCAGCAGCCAGTATACTAAGCTGATATGCATACCGGATATGGCAATGATATGCACGACACCGGTATTTGTATAAGATTGAACCAGGTTCTGGTCCAGGTCATCTTTGTAACCGATCAGGAGGGCTTCGGCCAGACCTCTTTCTTTTTCACTGTGAAGATGTTCACGCAGGGAATTCAAAACACTGCGCTGTGCGGTGTAGATAAAATTCCTGAACCAGTTCTTTTTCCTGAAATGCAGTGTCCCGAATTCTCCTGGCTTAAGGAATACCTGGTGGGTGATCCCCTGGAACAAAGCATATCTTTCATAATCAAATCCGCCAGGATTACCCGCATTTTTAATGGGCTGGAGATCCTTCTTGAATACAATCACAGACCCATAATGTAAATCCGGTTGTCCCGAATCAGCCTTACCTGCAGGCTGGTCCTTTTTAAAGTACAGTATCATTTTCCCCTCCACTTTCAGTTCCGAATCATGCCGGGTGATCTTAAGGATCCATGCATTGGCTTTATAGGACCTTGCCTTTTCGGATAGGGGTTCATCCAGCACGGCGATCACCGCGTCTTTTTGACTGTATGTATACCCAAACCAACCCTTGCTGTTCTTAACATTATGGTAATATGCCAGCAGTGCCCCGAGAGAAATGAAAATTAAGGTGACTGCCATGCCGGCTATCATAAATAAACGCCACCTGCTGAACAGGGGAATAAAAAAGAACAGTAAAAGTATCAGCGAAGCGGTCATTACAATGATCCACCAAAATCCCGGCGAGAGAGGCAAGTACCATTGCAGGAGTATGCCCAGGGACTGGGCAATGAATAATCTCAGGAAGGGGGCCTTCTTCAGGAAATGGGAGCTGTATTTTTTCACCCCTTTTGCTTTCAGATAAAACTAAAAACAGCTTTTTTTTCAGTTACGGGGGCTTATCTTTATACACTGATAATTTTCTGTATGAAAAAACTTTTTTTACTTTTTATTCCGTGTTTTTTCGGGATGGCATTTTCCCAAACGTCCCGGCAAATGAATTCTAAAAGCGTGCACCTGCCCAATGGCTGGAGCCTGACCCCGGCGGGTAAGGGCATTGCACTGGGTGACCTTCCGCTCAATATGGCTGTATCTGTGTCCAAAAAATGGATTGCTGTCACCAATAACGGCCAGAGCACCCAATCCATCCAGCTGATCGATGCCGTGCATGACAAACTGGTGCAAACCCTTGTGATCCCCAAATCATTTTATGGATTGAAATTCTCTGCCGACGAAAAATATTTATATGCTTCCGGTGGAAATGATAATTGCATCATTCAATATGAATTAAAGAATAGCCAGCTGGTGAGGACGGACAGCATTGTGTTGGGAAAGAAATGGCCTAACAAGATCTCCCCGGCAGGGATCGAGATCGACGATGCTGCAAAGCTCATGTACGTGGTCACGAAGGAGAACAGTTCCCTGTATGTGGTCGATCTTTCTTCCAAAACCACTTTATCCGTTCTTCCCCTGGGCGGGGAAGGCTATGATTGCCTCCTCTCCCCTGATAAAAAGAATTTGTATGTGAGTTGCTGGGGATGTGATAAGGTGAAGGTCTTTGATACCGGTAAAAGAAAATTCAGTGATAGCATTGCAGTGGGAGATAATCCCAATGAGCTTTGCCTCAGCAAGAATGGACGTTGGTTATTTGTGGCCAATGCAAATGATAATTCCGTTTCCGTGATCGATCTCAAACAAAAGAAAGTGGTGGAAACACTTGATGCTGCCATTTATCCCAATTCTCCGGCCGGCAGCACCACCAATGGCCTCGCTTTGTCCGCCGATGAAAAGACCCTGTTCATTGCCAATGCGGATAATAATTGTCTTTCCGTTTTTGATGTCAGCAATCCGGGTAACAGCCGGAGCAAGGGTTTCATACCTACGGGCTGGTATCCTACCAACGTGAAAGTGATCGGCAAAAAAATATTTGTTGCAAATGGAAAAGGATTCACTTCAATGGCCAATCCTTACGGGCCCAATCCTGTGCAGAGAAGACAGGCCGTGCTCCACCATGAGGGTGACAGTTCCAAACCGGTGGAAGTGCAATATATCGGCGGTTTATTCAAGGGTGAACTGAGTATCATCAATATGCCGGATGATCAGACACTGGCGGAATATTCAGCGCAGGTAAAGAATAATTCCCCCTATAAAAAACAATTTGAAATGCAAAGCAAGGGTGAAGCGGGCAATCCCATTCCCATGAAAGTGGGCGACCCCTCCCCCATCAAATACGTATTTTATATTATCAAGGAAAACCGCACATATGACCAGGTGCTGGGTGACATGAAAGAAGGCAACGGGGACCCATCGCTCGTCCTTTTTGGCGAACACGTGACGCCCAACCAGCATAAGATCGCAAAAGAGTTTGTGTTGCTGGATAATTTTTTCTGCGACGGCGAAGTGAGCGCTGACGGGCATGAGTGGAGCATGGGCGCATATGCCACGGATTACCTGGAAAAAACCTGGCCCACCAATTATGGCGGTCGCGGCGGGGATTATGATGGCGAAGGGATCCGGCTGGTGGCCAATAACAAGGATTATCTCTGGAACCAGTGCCAGAAGAAAAATGTGAGCTACCGGACCTATGGCGAATTCACCAATGGGATCGTGGCAACCATCCCGGTATTGCGCGACCATTTCAGCAGGACCTATACCGGCTGGGATATGGGCACCCGGGACACCACCCGTTTTTACCAGTGGAAAAAAGAATTTGATTCCCTGATCGCTATCAATGCCGTACCTCATTTCAATTCCATGCGTTTCAGCAGTGATCATACCGAAGGGCTTCGCAAAGGTCATCCCAGTCCTTTTGCGGATGTGGCCGATAATGACCTTGCCATGGGTCTGTTCATTGAATATTTAAGTCACAGCAAGATCTGGGACCAATGTGCGGTATTTGCCATTGAGGATGATGCACAGAATGGTCCCGACCATGTGGATGCGCACCGGACCACCGCCTATGTTGCAGGAGGATTAGTGAAATCCGGTTATGTGGATCATACTCCCTATTCAACCACATCCATGATCCGCACCATTGAACTGATCCTGGGGCTTAACCCGATGACCCAGTATGATGCTGCGGCGCAGCCTATGTGGCGTAGTTTCAATGCAAATAAAAAACATGCATCCTTCAGTTCGGTTCCTGCCCGGGTTGACCTGAATGAAAAGAACACGGCGATGAATGAATGGCAGTTGCGTTCTGAAAAATTCAATTTTGCAAGAGAAGATGCCGTGCCTGATTTGGAATTCAATGCCGTGCTCTGGCATGCGTTGAAAGGAGATGTGCTGATGCCTGCACCCAGGAGGGCGGCATTTTTGAGAACGGGGAAAAAAGAGGAAGATTAATTTTTTTTCCGAACCATACTGTTTTCACGGGTTTTTCTGCATCTGTGTTCATCTGGGAAATCGGTAAGAAGCCCCCGGATCAGCCGCATTTTAAAAAAACTATATCCCTTTATTTGCTAAAATACCCCTATCTTTGTACCGTGGTTCAAAGATCTTTCATCATTTAGTCCAGATCAGTTCAATTCTTACTCCTCGCTTAGTAAAAGTTAATCTTGTCTTCACTGCTTGTTGTCTGCTTTATCACGTTAATTCTATTTTTTTATTTAAAATTATTGTTTTATGAACATGTATGTTTCGAATTTAAGTTTTCACACAATGGAAGAAGACTTAAGAAAATTATTTGAGCAGTACGGCTCCGTTTCTTCTGCAAAGGTCATTACCGATCGTGAAACCGGTCGCAGCCGTGGTTTCGGGTTTGTGGAAATGAGCTCGGACAGCGAGGCCAAATCTGCCATGAACGGTCTCAACAACACCGAAGTTGAGGGAAGGGCGATATCTGTATCGGAGGCAAGAGCAAAAACCGCCCGCTCAGATAATAAAAGATGGTAATTTGTTCCTGATCTGATTAATTAAAAGAGCCCGCAAGGGTTCTTTTAATTTTATCTGTTTTTTACAGTGATCCTCATACTTGCCGCCTTTGAAAAATAGCTCCCGTTTAACAGCGAAAATTCGTTATATTACAATAGCTTTTCCTGAATATCTATTAAATTGAAACAGGTAAAACTCAAATACTTTTATGACAACCGAACAAATTGAAAAATTTCTCGTGGAAAAATCAGCTGGCAGCGCTGAAGTGCAGATCAGGTTTAAATCAAGATCTTCGATCAAAGGGATTTTTATTAAAACCGCGGATTACAATGAGCTAAAAGCAAAAAATTTTTGGCGAATTGTCGGTGAAATTAATATTCAGCAATACAAGAAATCAAGCGATCATCAACTGGCTAAAATATTCAACGGCTCAGAATTTACCAAGCTTGAATTAGTATAATGGGTTGAATGAAACTTCCTGCCTGGATTGTCCGGGCAGGCATTAATTATTGTATCTCCCTTCCCGGTCGCCCTTTCACTGGATCCTGAACCGCACACCTGTATAGATGATCCTCCCATTTACCGGTCCCCATACTATGGAAGCATCAAAATAATTGCTGAAAGGGTTGGCTGCATCAATGATAAGGTTCTTCTGGGTATAGTTCGTCAGGTTTTCTCCCCCCAGGTAGAGTTCCCATCTTTTTCCAAATTGCTTTGTCACCTGCCCCATCAACTGAAAATAAGCCGGTGAATGATCTCCCATCTGTTTATCCACCGGGTTTCCGGAAGTATTGGGCAATCTTTTCATCCCAAACCATTGCGCGGTTATATCAAACTTCCAGTGGTTACCGGTTTGATATGCCAGGTTAATAAACGCTTTTTGTTTGGCGGTCAAAGGTTTTTCAAGAAGTCCTGTGGTGTATGTTGTCTTCACATCCAGCCAGCGGTAAGCCAACCGCAATTCCAGGTTCTTTGCAGGAAGCATATTCAACTCAGCCTGCAGGCTGTTGGAATAAGACCGTCCCCTGAGATCATAAAACAATATCTTTTGCGGATTTGCATCAATATCCACGATCGTCTGGTTGGTGAATTGCGTATGATAAGCATCGAGGTCAATGGATGCTTTGCGTCCCTGTATGGTAAAATTGTGAACGAGGTTCAACCCATAGTTCCATGCTTTTTCCGGCATTAATCCATAGCCATATTCATTGGATGGATTCACAATATTATATTGCCGGGCGCTGGCCAGCAATCCCTGGTTCTCAGCAAAAATATTTGCCATACGAAATCCTCTCCCTGCTGATAAGCGGAGATTGGTATTCGGAGAGAAATCATACTTGAGGTGCAGCCTCGGTGTAGCGATGAATCCGAATTGATTATGATGATCCACCCTGAGGCCTGCAATCGCTGAGAAATTCTTCCCGGTATAATTGTATTCGAAGAAGATGCCCGGCACTACTTCTGTCCTGCCATATACAGTAGCGTTGAGGTTTTCATGATAATATTCATCCGAGAAACTAAATCCCGTCCTGAATTTATTGGCCGTGGTGCCGATGATGGACTGGTAGATCAGGTTGGCGTATACGGAATGCTGTTTGCCGTCATACCGGGTCAGCCCAAAATACGAATGACCGGTATAATTCCCGGCAGAAAAAATAAAACCGATGCTCTTGTATTTTTTCTGGGGGAACACATACCCGATCTTGCCCGTGGCGAGCCATTGCTGCACATCAATACCCACACCATAATGATTGGTGGTGAACTGGTCAACTGACGGATCAAAATCCGTTTGACCGGCGCGGCGATGATCATTCAGCAATTTGAGACTCAGTTGTGCAATGACACCCCTTGTATCCTGGTATTTCCAGCGGTTGATAAAATTGAACTGCCTCCCGAGGGGGATATCGAGGAACCCATCATGGTTATCATCACTTTTTAGGATCACCCCATTCACATGCGTCAGTAAGGCGGTGCTCCACTTGTCGTTTATCTTTTTGGCAAGGTCAATGCTGGTCTCCAGCCTTCCCAGACTATTGCCGTAAGCATTGAAGAAAAATCTTTCCGCTTTATCCGGTTTTTTTTCTTCGATATTGATCTGACCGGAAATGCTTTCATATCCATTCACTACTGAGCCAATGCCCTTTGTCAATTGCAGTCCTTCCAGCCAGGGACCGGGGATAAATGTTAAACCATAACTGCCTGCGAGTCCTTTTATTTCAGGTGTATTTTCAGTCAGTAACTGTGTGTAATTGCCCGACAGGCCCAGCAACTGTATTTGCCTGATCCCGGTGATGGCATCCGTATAACTGACATCCACAGAAGGGCTGGTCTCAAAACTTTCACTCAGGTTGCAGCAGGCGGCCTTGATCAGCTCCCTTGAACCGATATTGAGCGTATTGAATGTGCTCAGGGATGAAATATAGGTCGACTGGTTTTTAGCGCTGACCACAACTGTTTGAAGGTTCATGGAAGATTTATTCTTCAATATAACCTTGATCTCATCCGGTGAACTAACCGTAATGGTATCCGCTTTAAACCCTGTATAACTGATCACCAACTGGGCCGGCAGTGCGCTGATCATCTGAAATACGCCGTTCTTGTCGGCAGTGACAGTATGCCCCGAACCCATATTATAAACAGTGGCGCTTACCAGCGGGAGCAGGTTGCCTTTGGCATCCTCTTCCAGAACAACGCCTGTAACAGTATGCTGGTTGTTTTCCATGACTGTCTTTTGCAATGAATCCGGCAAATTCATGCCTTCCTGTTTTTTATACCGGTCATAATAACAGCATTTGGGCAAGCTGAAATAGGCTTCGTCGGTTGCCTGGAAGTCTTCGGTATCATGTCCTGCATCTGCCAGTTTTTTCTCCAGTCTTTGTTTATTAAAACGAGTGCTGTCATAACTGACCGTAAGCATCTTCGATTCAACACTCCAGCTTGCCTTGGCTACTCTTTCATTCATCAGGGTTGTTTCGATCCGGTGCTTGCATTGGTCGCAGGTACCATACACTTTGAATGTTTCTGTTTTTATGTTTTTTTTCTGGGTATATCCTTTATACCCTGCCAGGAGCGTCAGAAAAATCAACGCTGCCTTAAAGATCTTGTTTTCCATAATTAATTATTTAAGGTGACCCCAATACCCCAGCCCATATCGCTGTCGTAATGGGTTGAAACCGAAATATTTTTACCGAGAATATACCGGAAGCCTGCCATGTACTCGTTATCTGTATTCAGCATCCAGCTAAAACGAATACGGGGTGTCACAGCAATATTCTCCCTGGAAAACTGCAAACGGATCTTGCCATTGCCATCGATCCTAAGATCTGCGATCGTTAAAGTCGGTAGTGTATACGCAATGCCCGCCACGAACGTGTGCCTGTTATTTTTATTACTGGTCTGTCCGAACATCGTTCTTTCATCTGCCTTATTCCCGAATAAATTGCGCGGGCTGTGTTCCATATCAAAAAAACCTTTTTGCGGTGAGCCTTCCATCTTATAATGATAATCAAACCCGATATAGGGAAACCACCATTGCATTTTCCCGAAGTACCTGCCCACAGTGGTTTCGCTTTCATATCCATGCATGGCATGGTAGCCCATATGCCACATTTCAGCCGCTTTCCAGCGGGTGTTGGCCATCATCGCTTCGCCATCGCTGCCATTTATTTCGAAGCCTGCCTTGATCATGAAATGGGGCATCCTGTCATCGGCAAACAATTTTCTTCTCATTTTTTTGGGGTCAGTAAAATCCGGATCATTTGTGCTGTCCTTATTAATATAACTGAATATCCTGCCCATTCCACTCATCATGTGATAGAGAATATGACAATGAAAGAACCAGTCTCCGCTTTTATCCGCCGCGAATTCAAGCGTGTCTGTTTCCATGGGCATGATATCCACGATATTTTTCAGCGGTGCATAATCCCCCTGCCCGTTCAGCAACCTGAAATCATGTCCGTGCAGGTGCATGGGATGGCGCATCATTGAAGCATTAGAGAGTATCATCCTCACCTTCTCTCCTTTCCGAATGAGGATCCTGTCAGTTTCTGAGACTGTTTTATTATCAAGGGCCCAGACGTACCGGCTCATATTTCCTGTCAGGTCAAAATGCAGCGCTCTTACAGGGGCCGCTGCAGGCAGATCTGTTCGCACGGGCGACCGGAGCATCGCATAATTAAGTGTTACGATCTCAGGCTGCGGGTTGTTGTTTTGTTGCATGCTATCATCACCGTTGTGCATGGATCCCATCGCCGCTTCACCGGTGATCTCGGGGTACATCACGGCATTCATATCCATCTGGTTCAAGCTCATTTTCATCCCCTGGTCCTGCAGTTCACCGTTCATTCTCATCATGCCATTCATCATCTTCATTCCCTCAAAATATTTCAGTTTATGGAGGGGCGTGGCCAATTGCCTGATCCCTTGTCCCAGCCAGGCGGATGCTGTACCCGTCCTGTCTTCAGCTGTCGCCAAAAACTGGTAGGCCGTGCTGTCAGCAGGAAGGGTCACGATCACATCATAGGTCTCGGAAATAGCGATCAATAACCTGTCCACTTCAACGGGTTCCACATCATTGCCGTCATTGGCAACCACCGTTATTTTTCCACCTGCATAGCTCAGCCAGAAATTGGTAGCGGCCCCGGCATTTGCAATGCGCAGCCTTACTTTTTCGCCGCCGAAAATTCCTTTTATTTCATATTGATCTTTTCCGTTCATTAAGAACCTGTCGTAAGCCACATCGCTTACATCCATGGCCGTCATTCTCTTCCATTCGTTCTGAAGTTTTGTTTTCAGGTATCCCTGCCTGATCGCTTCCCCGAAGCTTTGTACAGAACCTTTCCGCAAAGCAAACCAGTCGCTTCCACCATGTAACCGGCGGTGAATATCCTCCGGCCTCATGTTTGACCAATCGCTGATAACCAGGTCATAGGCCGGCAGGTCATCAATTCCTTTTCGGAATGTCTCATCGTTATTCTTTTTGAGAAATATCATGGAACCATACATGCCGATTTGTTCCTGCAATTCCGAATGACTGTGGTACCAGTGCGTGCCAGATTGTATGACCGGGAAGCGGTACAAATATTCACTGTGCGGCCTGATCGGCGACTGAGTAAGGTAGGGTACCCCATCTTCCTTATTGGGCACAAAGACACCATGCCAGTGCAGGGCTGTGTTCTCATTTAATTCATTATGGACCATGATCTCGGCCGTATCGCCCTCAGTGAAAACAAGGGCAGGCATGGGTATTTGCCCATTGACCGCAATGGCTCTTTTCAATTTCCCGGTGAAATTCACCAGCGTATCCCTCACATACAGATCATAACGGACCGTTTTCTGTCCTGAGACATTGCTGATCGAAAAAAGCAATGCCAGGTTCACCGGCAGCATTTTCTTACAAACAATTTTCGGTATAGCCATCTAAAGAATTTCATATTTTGACTGAATGATCCAATATTGATTTTTATTACGAACAGGTCAATGAATGATTTCCTTTGTACTGCCGCAGGAAAGCATCGCCGAACCGTAGAAAGGATTCCTGATCACACTGTCTTTACTCAACCAGTCAGCTCCTTTTCCGTTGTTATACATCGGGCAATGATCCACATATACCGGTTTATCGGGTTTACTTACTTTCATTAACTGGTACATCAAAGCTGATAACTGGGCGAAATGCTCCCGTTGATGGGGAAGGTTCGTTTTTGCTTCCGTGATATGATGAGCATGGGTTTTGAGATCGTCCATTTCTTTCATCCATTGCATATGTGTTTCTAACGTTAAACTTTCCATTTTTACGCCGGCGACTGCATCATACAATTTCTGCGCGGCAGCAGCTGCATCCGCCGGATTAGCATTCACCAACGCATCCTTCAATAAGAAATAATCATCAAAAACGGCCTGCAGCGGGTTAACGGCTCCAGTGTTTTTATCTGCAGTAACTGGTTTCGTCGTATCAGCCATCATAGCATGCAGGACAGCAGTATGTTTATAGATCCTTTCATACTTACAACAGGCCGGCAGGTCATTATAAGCTGCATCGGGGGCCAGGTATTTGTCATTATCAAAACCCGCCCATGCAATTTTTTCAGCAATTGCATCAGCCGTAATTCTTTTTGAATTGTACACGATGACCGCCCGCTGATTTTCCTTGTCCCATGTTGTCTTTGAAACAGAACGTATCGTTCCTGCTTTCTCGATCTTTTCTTTGCACATGCTGCAATTCCCGCCTACTAACAGAGACTCGGTCCTGGCATTTTTGACTTGTGAGCCCAGGGAAGTGAAGATGAGCATGGTTAATAATCCTGAAATTGTTTTCATACAATATGTTTTAAATATTCAATAATAATTACTGGAAACTCCGATAGCCAACCCGGTAAGGATTGGCAGGGAAAAATGAATAAAGTCTCAGATCAGGAAAGTGCTGTTGAAGAGGTATAACCTGTTCATTTGAGGACCAGGCGGAGCATGGGTGCTGTAATGAACAGTAACGGGAAGTACAGGAAGATGAATATGATACAGTTCAGCTGTTATTCCGGCCGGAAAAACTGTTAAAAGCTTTAATGCCGGGCCAGGGGCTTGTTGATGGTCCGTTTTAAGAAGAATCTTTTTTTGTTCATCCTTGCAGCACCGGCTTTTTGTATTCTTCATACCGCATTTCTTGCAGGCCTCGTTCGCACCTTGTAAGAGGCTGATACCGGCAAATTTTTTCATGCAGTAATGCACGTGTACAGTGACGCCAAATACGGAAGTCGTATAAATAAGGAGAAGGAATATCGCAAGAATGCGCTTCATGGATCAAAGTTACAAAATAAAATTCCTGTTTGAAAGTTAAAATCTGGCTTAGTTTATTTTGGCAAACTATTCAGGATTTCATAAAGATCATAGTCATAGGCCCCGCTTTTCCCATATTCCACTACCCTTCCTGCCTCCTTCCCGTTCTTCATGACAATAATGGTAGGCACATTGATGATTCCCAGTGCTTCACAAAGATGGCTGAAGGTTTTCTTCTTCCGGTTTACCCCGATCAGGGTGATATTCTCGTTGGAAAACCCGGCGCTGTCGGCCAGCACAAAGAATTTGGGGATCACATGGTGGGAATCGCTGCACCAGGTACCCATGAATACGAGCAGCTGGACAGAATCCTTCTGCAATCGTAGTGCGTTTATTGCTTTAGGATTGGGGTAACTGTTTTCTTCATTCTCTGCATACCAGTGAAAGGAAGTATCAGCAAGAAGGATCTGTCTTGAAATGATCCCTTCATAGGTTTTTTCATTCGGCTTTTCGGAAAATACGGAATAGGGTGACTGTGCAATGGATGACCGGCTGATACAAACCAGGATGCCGGTAAAAAGTATAATTTTTCTCATCGGACGATTTTAGGTGGCAAAATTAAAGTTGGCTGATGGACAGATGCTTTACAACCTGTTAAAGTTGCAGAAGGCAGGAAATATTTGACTATAAACTGGCTTTTAATTCCAGCAAAAAGCTTTTTATTTTTTCCAGCGATTGGATGGCCGCGAATTTCTCTTCAGCCTTTTTATTTTTTTTGAGATATTCTTTGGCGCCTTCGATGGTGAATTTGCGGCGGCGCAGCAGGTCATAGATCAGCTGCAGGTTCTTTACATCCACCGGCCGGAAAAATCGGTCTCCTTTCCTGTTCTTCCTTGGTTGCAGGATATCGAATTCCGTTTCCCAATACCGGATCACAGAAGGATTCTCTTTGAACATCAGGGCCACCTGCCCGATGGAATAATATTGTTTCTGAAAAAGGATCTGGTCTTCCGGCACATCGATCATATCATCGCTCAGCCCATTTTCTTTCAATGGTTTCCGGCCCCTTTTGCCAGCGGGCACCTGCGCGGGAGCTTTTTTTTGTTTGTTCGTCTCTTTTGCCATGGGTTTCTGCTTTGTTTTCTCTGCCATCATCGTATCAACCTCCCCTGCTAAATTTTCCGGTTCGAATTCAAAAGTGATCTGCGGTAGCTTTTTCCCCATGGTACGAAGTTACAAATACAGGAAAGAAAAAAGGAAGCAAATGATTGTTGTGGAAAATTCAGTCGAAGCTCTGGTTAGAAGCCGCCGCTTTTTTGAGCAGGAGGTCATATTGTTCCGGCGTAAGGTCGTTATAGAAAAAAAAGATCGGGTCGATCTTCACCCCGTTCTTATGCACCTCATAATGGCAATGCGGCCCGGTGGATTTGCCCGTACTGCCCACCCAGCCAATGACCTGCCCACGTTTGACAAGCTGCCCAATGGTCACTTTCACCCTTACCATATGCCCGAATAATGTCTCATACCCGAAACCATGAGTTATGATCACGTGGTTGCCATAGCCATTCCCGGTATTGCCGGCTGTGGTCACGGTTCCGTCGGCCGTGGCATAGATAGGTGTACCCTGGGGAGCTGCGAAGTCGAGCCCTTCATGAAATTTCACCATTTTATATACGGGATCAATTCTGTACCCGAACCCGGAAGCGATATGTGTAAGGTCCTTGTTGCTGATGGGCTGGATGGCCGGCGTATGCGCGAGTAAATTCTGTTTGTTCTTTACCAGTTCCTGTACCTGGGTATAGGATCTGTCCTGTGATTTTATCCGGTTGCCCAGCGTATTCAGGGTATCGCTGATCGAGGAGACCAGCTGGTCCTGTTGCATGGCCTGCGTCGTAGCCAGTTCTTTTTTTGTTTCCATGCTCTTTGCCCTTGCGCTGTCAGGTATCGGTGCAGCTTCAAAAATGGCCCGGTAAATATCGTTGTCCCTTTTTTCCAGTTCTTTCATCTGCTGTTGTACATCATTCAGCCTGTCTGTGAGTTGACTGTAATTATCTTTCAGCAATTTGTTCTGCTGCGCCAGCATTTTTTCTTTCGGGGAGCCGATGAACTGGAAAGCGATATAAGTGATCAGGCCGGCGGTGACCAGGGCCGCTGCAATGAATCCGAATGTCCGCAGGAGGCGGACACGCATGGGGGTGACCAGCTTCTCATAACGGAGCGTATGGGTATTATAAAAATATTTGATCTTCTTCATGTACCGTCATCCTGTTTTGATCCTTCAAATGCCGCATGAATGAATTAGATTTGCACTCAATTTTAAGCGGGCTGTAAATTTAGAAAGTTTTATACAGAAAGAAAGTATAAGCTGGCCCATTCAAGGGAATCATCATATGACAAGCGCAGAAATACGGGAAATATTCTTTGATTTTTTCAGGTCAAAAGGCCATACCATTGTTCCTTCCGCGCCTATTGTCATGAAGAATGACCCTACTCTTCTGTTCACCAATGCGGGAATGAACCAGTTCAAGGATTATTTCCTGGGCAATAAGAAACCGCCCTGGCAGCGGGTGGCTGATACGCAAAAATGCCTGCGGGTCAGCGGGAAGCACAATGACCTGGAGGAAGTAGGTGTGGATAGCTATCATCATACCATGTTCGAGATGCTGGGTAACTGGAGTTTCGGGGATCCTGCCCGTCCGGAAGGCGGGTATTTCAAGAAAGATGCGATCGCCTGGAGTTGGGAACTGCTGACCGAAGTGTATAAAATTGATAAAAGCCGTTTGTATGTTTCAGTATTTGAAGGTGACAAGTCGGAAAACCTGCCCGCCGATGAAGAATCAAAAAAAGAATGGAAGAAACATATTGCAGCAGACCGGATACTGATGGGAAGCAAGAAGGATAATTTCTGGGAGATGGGGGATACTGGTCCCTGCGGGCCCTGTACCGAGATCCATATCGATTTTCGTTCTGATAAGGATAGAGAAGCACTGGATGGGAAAACCCTGGTCAACAAAGATCATCCCGGGGTGATCGAGATCTGGAACAATGTATTCATTGAGTTCAATCGAAAAAAGGACGGTACCCTTGAACCCCTGCCTGGCAAACATGTGGACACCGGCATGGGGCTTGAAAGACTGGTGCGGGTGCTGCAGAACAAGGCCTCCAATTATGATACGGACCTTTTTACAGGAACAATTGCCGAAGTAGAAAGAATCACAGGGAAAAAATACTCCTCTGTCCCTTTGAAAAAGGAGCAGGGAGATGAAGTCAAACTGGCTATTTCCTTCCGCGTCATCGCCGATCATATCCGCGCTATCAGTTTTTGTATTGCAGACGGGCAATTGCCTTCCAATACCGGTGCAGGTTATGTGATCAGGAGGATATTGCGCCGGGCGGTTCGCTATTATTATTCTTATTTGGATTATAAGCAACCGTTGCTTACGCAATTGGTTCCTTTGGTCGCCAAACAATTTGAGAATGTTTTTCCTGAGTTAATAAAACAAGTTGATTTTGTCGGCAAGGTGGTGAAAGAAGAGGAGGAAGCATTTTTGAGGACACTCGAAAAGGGGTTAAGAAAAATTGATGAAGTCATAAAATTGAATAAAAATATTGATGGTAAGATTGCTTTTGAATTATATGACACTTATGGTTTCCCCCTGGATCTAACCAAACTCATTGCTGCAGAAAATAATTTGACTGTTGATGAAGCTGGCTTCGAAAAAGAAATGCAGCAACAAAAAGACAGGTCCCGTGCCGCTACTGTCATTCAAACGGAGGATTGGGTCGAATTAAAACCGGGCACCAATCAATTCGTGGGCTATGATTCACTGGAAATAAAAACATCTGTTCTCAAATACCGTAAAGTAAAAACAAAAGGCAAAGAATTATACCAGCTTGTATTGGAGCAAACTCCGTTCTATGCCGAAAGCGGCGGGCAGGTGGGTGATACGGGAAGCCTTACTCCAACTTTCTCCCGGGGAGAGGGGATGAATATCGTGGATACAAAGAAAGAGAATGACCTGGTCATACATTTCACAGAATCCATTCCTGAAAACTTATCGGGTGAAATAATTGCGAAAGTGGATGCCCAACGAAGAAAAGAGATCATGCTTCACCATTCAGCCACGCACTTGCTGCACGCAGCCCTCAGAAAGGTTTTAGGGTCCCATGTGGTACAAAAAGGCTCCCTGGTGAATGATGAACATTTGCGATTCGACTTTTCTCATTTCGCCAAAATGACGGATGAAGAAATCAGCAAAGTGGAAGCAATGGTAAATGAAAAGATCCGGGAAAATATTCCTGTCGTTATTAAGGAAATGCCAAAAGAGGAGGCAATGAAAATGGGCGCTATGGCCTTGTTCGGTGAAAAATATGGTGACACGGTCAGGGTAGTGATCATCGATCCGTCCTATTCCATTGAACTCTGCGGGGGCACACATGTGGGCGCCACCGGTGAACTGGGTTTCTTTAAGATCAAGGCAGAATCGGCCATTGCTGCGGGGGTACGCAGGATCGAAGCAGTGTGCGGAAAAGCAGCAGAGAAATATGTGAATGAGCGATCTGTGTTGATCAGTGAAATCCGTGAGAAATTAAATAATCCCAAAAGCCTGCAAACAGCGATCGAAAACCTGCAAACGGAAAATGATCAGCTCAAAAAGCATATCGAGATGCTGGAAGCAAGGCAATTGGTTGCTTTGAGAAATGAATTGCTGCAGAAGGATGAGATCATCAACGGCATCAACTTCATCGGGCAGCTGGTGGAAGTAAGCAGCCCGGATGCTTTAAAGAAGCTTTGCCTCGATCTGAATAATCATCTCCGCGATCATGTGGCCCTTCTCTGTGCCAATATTGACGGGAAAGCTTTTGCGGCCCTGGGCATCTCGGATACAGTGGCTGCCGCAAAAAAACTGGATGCCAATAAGATCATGAAAGAAACGATCGCTCCACTGATCGGCGGCGGCGGCGGCGGGCAGAAAACCCTGGCGACTGCGGGCGGAAAAAACGCTGCCGGCCTGCAGGCATCTATTGAAAAAATAAAGAGCTATCTCTGAATCGGCTTTCATTCCCCGAACAAAGATCCATGAAACTCATTTTTGAAACCGAACGTCTTTACCTGCGTGAATTCACCCCGGCTGATGCTCCATTATTATTTGAACTTAACAGTGACCCCGAAGTCACCCGCTATACCCTCGACCTGATGAAGGATATACAACAGGCAAAAGAGGCACTGGAAAACTCAATCCTCCCCCAATACCGTCTCTACGGGCATGGCCGCTGGGCCGTACATTTGAAAGAAAACCGTGAATTCATTGGCTGGTGCGGGCTAAAGACCCGGCTACTGGAAAAGGGCAACAGTGAAATTGACCTGGGCTACCGTTTTTCCCAACGATACTGGGGCAAAGGATTTGCCACCGAATCGGCCAGGGCGACCATCCGTTATGCCTTTGAAAACCTGCATTATACTGTCCTGGTCGGACGTGCCTTGCCCGGTAACCTTGCCTCCATGCGGGTGCTGGAAAAATGCGGGATGAACTATACCGGGCAGGAAGTGATCGAAGGCCTGCTCCACGAATGCTATATCATCCGCCGCCCGCTCATCCCCTGAAAAAACCGTCCGTTTATTTAAAAAGTTTAACATTTCCGAAATATTTCGTATTTCGGGAATTCCCTTTATATTTGTCAACGAAATTTATCGTAGACAAGTAAAAAATCTCTTATATGAAACAGTTACGCAGATCAACCGCCCCGTTTTTAATCGCCGCCTCTCTCCTGGTGCCTGGCCTGGTGCATGCCCAGAATGAGGGCAATAAGAACCCTGAAAAACCCAAGGAAAAAGAACGCATCATCATCACCGAAAATGCCGATTCGAAAGGCAAGATCGTGGTTGAGATCAACGGAGACAATATCACGGTAAACGGCAAACCGATCGCCGAATACAAAATGAACGACAGCAGCCTCACGGTGCATATCCAGAAATACAAGGATATGGAGGGAATGATGAAAGAAAGGATGGGACAGATGAAAGAAAAAATGAAAGGCATGCCGGGCGTACAGCCATTCACCTATAATTATAATTATAACGGCGATGCATTTTCGATCCATTCGGACGGGAACCATGCCCAGCTGGGGGTGGTCACTGAAAAAAATGATAAGGGCGTTCTTGTACAGGAAGTGACCAAAGAAAGTGCTGCGGAAAAAGCCGGGCTTAAGCAAAATGATATCATCTCGAAAGTGGATGATGAAAAGATCAGTTCTCCCGATGACCTGATGAATACCATCCAGAAACACAAACCGGGCGATAAAGTATCCATCACTTACTGGCGGGACAACAAAGAGCAAAAGACCACCGCGGAACTGAAAAAATCAATGATGACCATATATGGTGTACCGACACCGGGTGCCGATTTCAATTTCAACGACAAAGTATTCAGGTTTGATGAGAACCAGTTCAATAAACAATGGCAGGACCAGCTCCACAACCAGTTATTGCGGATCCCCCGCAACATGAACCAGGGCTGGTATACCAACGAGCACCCCAAATTGGGCTTATCCGTCCAGGATACCGATGACGGGAAAGGCGTGAAAGTGATCGATGTGGATGATGAAAGCAATGCGGCCAAGGCAGGCATCAAGCAGGATGATGTGATCACAGAAATGGACGGGAAAGCTGTGAACAGCGCTGATGAGGCCGCAAAGATCATCCGTGACAGCAGGGATAAAAAGACCATCATGGTCAAGCTTACGCGCGGTGGCAAATCACAGAACATTGAAGTGAAGATCCCCCACAACCTGAAGTCCGCCGACCTCTGAGACTTTTTTAGTTTTCTTATGTGATAACCGCCCCCTGATTTCTATCAGGGGGCTTTTTAATGATCGTCAGCAAATGAATGATTATTTTTGACCTTCCCGATATGTCCTTGCAAGATCAATATGAAGTAGTAGTGGGGCTGGAAGTGCATGTACAATTATTGACTGACAGCAAACTTTTCTGCGGCGATCCTGTTCTCCCCGGCAATGCTCCCAATGAACATACCGGCGTGATCAGCCTGGCCCATCCCGGCACCCTGCCCAGGATGAATGAAAAAGCCATTAGCCTGGCTGTTAAAGCAGGATGGGCCTGTCACTGTGAGATCGAAAAGGAAAACTATTTTGTCAGGAAAAATTACTTCTATCCCGACCTGCCCAAGGGATACCAGCTCACCCAGCATACGGCCCCGATCTGTAAGAACGGGTTTATAAAGATCATTGCGGGAGAAAAAGAAAAGATCATCCGCCTTAACCGGATCCATCTTGAAGAGGATGCGGGAAAAAGCATTCATCCGGCGGGCGGAGATACCGATGAACAATTCACCTGCCTCGATTTCAACAGGGCCGGTGTATCCCTGATCGAGATCGTGACCGAACCGGACCTGCGCAGCGGAGAAGAAGCTTCCACCTTCCTAACCGAGATCCGTAAACTGGTACGCTATTTAGACATCAGCGAAGGGAATATGGAAGAAGGCAATCTTCGCTGTGATGCCAATATATCTGTCAGAAAGAAAGGGGAGACAGCATTGGGCACAAAAGTGGAAATAAAGAACCTGAATTCCATCCGTAATGCCAGGAAGGCCATTGAAGCCGAGTCCCGGCGATTAATGGGTCTGCTCGAAAAGAATGAATCAGTTCAACAGCAAACGAGAGGATTCGACCCTGTAACAGAAACAACCTTTACCCTCCGCGACAAGGAAGAAGCCGATGACTACCGGTATTTTCCCGAACCGGACCTGGCTCCCTTTCATTTCAATGATGCATTCATTCAACAAATAAAAGACAGTATTCCCCCAATGCCGGAGGAAAGAATAAAAAGATACAAGGAAGAGCTTGGCCTTTCCATTTACGATGCCGCCGTGCTGACTGAGGAAAAGGATTTTTCAGATTACTTTGAGCAGGTCATTAATTATACGAATGCATTTAAAGCAACAGCTAACTGGATGCTGGGCCCGGTCAAATTCTGGCTCAACCAGCACAACCGGCCGATCAGGGAATTTCCGCCCTCCCCCGAAAAGATAGCAGCCCTGGTACAACTCGTGGAAGAAAACAAACTGAGCTTTTCAGCCGCTTCCACAAAATTATTATCACAGCTGATCGCTCGGCCTGAAAAAGATCCTGCCGGCCTGGCGGAGGAACTGGATCTTTTACAGCAATCTGATGCCCTCGAAATTGCCCCGCTTATTGATGAGACCCTGCGAAAATTCAGCCAGAAGGTCATGGAATACAAAAGAGGGAAAAAGGGCGTACTTGCATTGCTCGTGGGAGATGTGATGAAGCGATCACAGGGTAAGGCGGATCCCCGCTTGGTGAATGAATTGCTCCTGGAAAAATTAAATAAATCCGACAAATGAAATACAAGGTTCTATTTATACCGGTCCTTGCGGTGTTGGCTTCCTGTAACCAACCCCGCTCTTCCAAAAAAACTTTTACAGTCATTGGTACCATTACGGGCAATCCTGGGAAAATGATCTACCTGTTCGAGGCACCGATCGCTGCCAGGGAAACATTTATTATGGATTCTTCAGCGATCGGAAAGGACGGGAATTTTTCCCTTCATACAGATAAGAAAGAAGCTGCTGCCTATATTTTGCGTATTGACAATAATGAATATCCCGTCACAGCCCTCATCAATGATACCGATGCCATTACCCTGAACGTGACCTATAACAAGAATTATTCCCAGATACCGGAAACTTATGAAGTGAAAGGTTCGCCGGCAAGCAGCCGGCTGAAGGAATTTATGACAGCGCTTACTAAAAGCGAGGAAGCGCTGTATGTGACCGATAAGAATTCGGACAGCCTGTCCCGTCTAAAAATTAAAGACAGCGCGCTGGCTGCCCTGCGGCAGGAAAGAGAACATATGAAGGACAGCCTGAAGGATTATGTTTTGAGTGCCATTACTCAATCCAATAACCCGGCCTTGACCATGTTTGAGCTGGGTAATTATCAAAGTATTGCCTTGGTCCCCGGGTATAAACTGGACCCTTTTACGGATGAAGATACCAGGAGCATCGTGAATGGGCTGGTAAAAAAGTTCCCCGATCACGAAGGGCTCACTGCATTGAAAAGAATACTGGATGAACAGGCGGGAAGCATCTCCGGAAGCTGGATAGGTAAGCAAGCCGTAGATTTTGCCCTGCCTGACCCGAATGGTAATGTTTTCAAAATAAGTTCTTTCCGGGGTAAATACCTTCTCGTTGATTTCTGGGCCAGCTGGTGTGTGCCCTGCCGGATGGAAAATCCTAACGTGGTCAAAGCATACAACCGTTTCAAGAATAAGAATTTCACCATCCTGGGGGTATCACTGGATACCGATAAAACCAGCTGGCTGAAAGCGGTGAAGGATGATCACCTGGTATGGACACAGATCAGTGAGCTGAAAGGATGGGATAGCCAACCGGTAAGCATTTATAATTTTGGGCAGGAGGGCATCCCCTATAATATCCTGGTGGATCCGCAGGGAAAGATCATCGGCGAAAGGCTGCGGGGTGAGGAACTGGAGCAAAAACTGGTCAGTGTGCTGAAATGACCAGGAGTAAAATAAAAACTCCGCTTCATAATAAAAGCGGAGTTTTTTTTATGTGTATATTTTCCTTATCACGTTATGGCGTATCCCACCAAACCCTGTCCTGCAGCGATGAAGATTTCTGACCCGGGCAGTTAGGGTTCAGGTCGATCTCAGACTGGGGATAAAATAAAGTGCGGGGTACAGCGCTTATTCCATTGATCGCATTCACCGGGATGGAAAGGATGGGATAACCAGTGCGTCTCCAGTCACTCCAGGGTTCCACAGATACACCGAACATGGCGATATATTTTTCCGTAATGATCTGTTGTAATTGCTGCTGTGTGGTGCCGCTCAGGGTGCCATTCGCAGCGAGGTAAGTGGCAATACTGGCGGCATCTACGCCCACTTCCTGCATAGCGGCCGTGATCCCTGCGGTGTAAAATGCCTGGGCACTGCCGGGAGCGCCCATGAGGGCCGCTTCAGCGCGGATAAAATTATATTCGGCAAAAGTTAACATACGCTGGGGGGCGGCACCTGAATAAACGAATGGTGGTGCAGCTCCTGAGGTTATGGCTCCGCGAAGGAAAGTATTAATCCGGCTGTAGTTATTGTTGGGCGTGGGAGGCGGTGATGTAGCCGATGGGCCGACAAATGCATTGGGTGCGACCACGATCCCTGCACCTGCAGCGACACCTGTTCCTGTCACATTGTTGCTCAGTGTAATGGTAGTAGCAGTAACACCTATCGTAATGGTACCATAAGGAATATTTGTTCCGTTGACGGTCATGTTCGTGGTGACTGGGGTCGTAGAAGCAAAATTCAATACATTACCAGAAGGAGTGGCAGCCGAGGTATTTCCAATGACCGGTACTGGAATTCCCTGGTAAGGGAAGGATGTAAAGTAGAAAGGTCTGCGCGGATCAAATTTGGGGTTCATAATAGACAGCATATTATTATCTGCAAACAGGTAATTAGGCCGGCTTACTTCAAACTGGGAAATGGGATTCCGCTGGTTTGCCACATCAAAGAAAGGCATGGAAAAATTATCCGCATTGGATGCAAAAACCGGCACACCGCTGTTGACCAACGCCGTGATCTGTGCAACACAGAAAGCTGGGTTTTGCTTGCTGTAGTGCAGGTACAGCCGTAGTTTCAGCGTATTCGCGAGTTTGATCCAGTTTGTCTTAACAGTAGCGAATGTTCCGGTATACATTAATGAATTAGTACCCGGTGTTAGTACGCTGGAAGTGGCATTCAGATCCGTTACTCCATCCGTTAGCAATTGAATTAATTTGGGATAGATATCGATCCCGTTATCATAATGCGGTTGGGTGTTAGCCACCAGTTGCTGGGCTTCCGTATAGGGAATATTGCCCCATACATCCACCATCAGTGCATATTCGTAAGCATAGAGGATCTTGGCGATACCCGTATAATAGGGACTGGCTGTTCCCTGTTTGATGATCAGCGAAAGGTCGTTGAGGGTAGTAGCGTTCATACTGCTCCATACGTTGTTCTCATCGCTGCCGGCGATATTATATCTGTAATATTCATAGGTCTGGTTGGGCTGCGAAGCTTCCCCGCTCATCATTTGCATGATCACGGTGGCATAGCGGAACATATCGCTGCCGCCCTCAAAGCCCAGGTTTACCTGTGCAGAACTTAACAGGTTGGCGATCGGGGCATTCGAATCGGGTAATAAATCAGGGTTCTTGTTAATATCCAGTAATTTCCGGCAGGAGCTGATGGCTGCCACTGCAGAAAAAATCAGAACGATCTTCAGGTGATTTGATTTCATATCTTAATTATTAAATAGTAGTCGGTTTAAAATTGAACGTTTAGCCCCACACCCACATTCCTGGTCTGCGGCAGGGCATTGAACTCCAGCCCCTGCGCATTGCTTACCCCCAACACGTTTTGCTCAGGATCAAGGTGAGGATAGAAAGGTGCATTCAGAAACAGGTTGCGTCCGAA
>CAZZDQ010000017.1:0-24209 GCA_964652845.1 uncultured Chitinophaga sp. | reverse complement strand
GCTCAGGATCAAGGTGAGGATAGAAAGGTGCATTCAGAAACAGGTTGCGTCCGAATACATTGAATGTAACTTTGGTGAAGGGGGTCTTACTCAGGATGGAAGAAGGTAATGAATAGCTAATAGAAGCTTCCCGTATACGGAACCAGGATGTTTTACGGATAAAACCTTCGGCTGCGGCATAGATACCGCTGTTGCCAAAATAATCTTGTGCCGAAAGGTGCGTGGTATCCGGTTGCCCGTTGGTGTATACCGCATCAAACAGGTAGGGCTTTTGCAGAACACCTGCTGAATTATACCGGGGATACTGTGCCGTTTCAATGGCCACCCCATTCCTGAACAGGTCAGCGATGTTCCGGCTGTATTGCTGCCCGCCTTCTTTCAGTTCCATCAGGAAAGAAAGGGTGAACCCTTTCCAGGTAAGCGTATTGGTGAATCCCATGGTATATTTTGGATTGGGATTCCCGATCTTTTGTACTCCCGAGGTAACAAAGGGAAGTCCATTGGCGGCTACCACGATCTTGTTTCCTTTGGTGGAATCACGCACATAAGCATTCCCGTAGATCTGGCCATATTCATCACCTGCTACCAGTCTTACATTCGGAGTAACAAATCCCCCCTGGAAAATATTGGTAACCCCTGGAGCTAACGACTTGACGATTGCTTTAAATTGTGTGTAGGTAACATTGACCGTCCAATTCAGATTTTTGGTTTTAATTGGGACAATGGTTAGACCCAGCTCCACGCCACGGTTAGTTAGTTCACCAGCATTTTTTATATATGTCGTAATTCCAGAAGCCGCACTGACAGGTACCCCGAATATCAGTTTGGTGGAATGCTGTTTGTATTTAGTCACTTCCAGGGAGATCCTTCCTTTAAAGAATCCGAGATCGGTCCCGATCTCCTTGTTATTGGTGAACTCAGGTCCGAGTCCGGGGTTGCCAGCTGTATTGCTGAGTGTATATCCCTGGATACCATTGAAGGGGAAATTGATAGTGGGTCCGAATCCGTCTGCTGACCCAGCACCAGCATAATAGGAATCAGTATTATAAAAGAAATCTGTTCCTGCCTTGCCCACAGTAGCAATGTTACCCCTTACTTTGATCAGATCAATGATTTTATTTTTCAATTTGGGGAACAATTCCGTAAAATTGACATTCATGCTGTAACCCGTATAGAGATAGGAATTATTACCGATCTTAAAAGTTGAAGACCAATCATTTCGAAGATTAATGTCTCCTGTGATGATATTTTTATAGCTGGCTGAGAAATCACCATAGAATCCTATAAGTCTTACCATGCTTGATCCGTTGCTTGGAGAAGGTGTGTAGGTTGTACAATTAGCCAGTTGTTCAAAATCCCTTACGATCACACCTTTACCATCCAACTGTGCAGAATTGGTATAGAATTGCTGAAATTCGGTGCCGACTATGGCTGTACCACTCCAATTCTTGATTCTTTTCTGAGCAGTGAGATATCCGTTTGAGTTGATGCTACGAAAATTATTTCTTATTTCC
The DNA here is from genome assembly GCA_964652845.1 of uncultured Chitinophaga sp. Taxonomy (GTDB): domain Bacteria; phylum Bacteroidota; class Bacteroidia; order Chitinophagales; family Chitinophagaceae; genus JJ008. The sequence goes on along the minus strand of CAZZDQ010000017.1, from coordinate 22,695 downwards.
CGTACACCTCCAATCCCATTAGCAGATGTATTGGCTCCGCCACGTGCTCCGATCTGATCATAGCCATGACTGAAGAAAGAAAATACATCCGTACCGACCCTATAATCAGCCTGCAGCCATTTGGTCAGTCTAAAATTGAAGGAAACATTGCCGATAAAACGGTTGATCTCATCGTTGAAACGGTTATTATAAATGGTCCAGTAAGGATTATCCTCTCCGAGGGGATAGGTCTCGTTCCCGGCGGGGTCGGCCCAGGGTATGCCGGTGAGATTATAGCTTCGGGGAGTGAACCATCCTCTGAACAGAGGGTTGCTGAGCTGGTTGCCCTGTTGAGTTCTCCTCGAAGTATTATTGGAATAATTTCCGCTGGCAGTAATGGTAAGATAGTTGTTAATACGGGAACTGGCGTTTAGTGAAAAATTATGACGGGTAAGTGTATTGTTATCTAATACCCCGTTATTCTTTAAATACCCGTATGAAAAGCGGAAAGAAGTTCGATCACCTCCAGCCGTAAAAGCCAGGTTTTGCTGCCAGTTATTTCCGTGCCTGAAAATATCCGAAACGTTATTCGGGTAAGCAGCCAATACCTCGGTCCTAGTATTGGTATTAGTAAGCCAGTTATAGGCATTTGTCACCGTCTGGCCGGTGATCAATGGACCCCATGATGTTTGGGCCGTGGGTGAAAATACGCCACTATTGCCCTCTGCATATTGGTTCTGGTAAGAAGGCAGGCGGTTTACTGTCTCGACCTGGTAATTGGTAGAGTATTCGATGGTTCCTTTCTGGTTGAATTTACCTTTCTTGGTGGTGATCATAATCACCCCGTTGGAAGCCCTTGAACCATAAAGAACCGCAGCTGATGCTCCTTTTAGTACACTGATGCTTTCAATATCTTCCTGGTTCAGGTCAATAGCACGGCTGGAACGGGTAACCCCGTTTTGCAGGGCATCGGTGCCTCCGCCGTTATCGATGGGAATACCATCCACTACAAACAAGGGTTGATTCGAACCACCGAAAGTTGTAAATCCCCGAATAAAAATGGCGGAACTTGAAAAGTCGCCACCGGAACCCGCAACTCTTACACCGGGTATTTTAGCCTCCAATGCATTTGTGATATTCGTGGTATGTGACTGTTCAAGTTCAGCGCCGCTCAACTGGGTCGTGCTATAACCGAGGGTCTTTTTATCTTTTTTGATCCCCAGGGCAGTAACCACCACTTCGGAAAGGGCTTTTTCAGCTGCTTTTAAACTCACATCAACCACTGAACTGTTGCCGACTGTAATTTCAACCGCTGACATATCAACGGCCGAAAAGATCAGGACCTTTGACCCTGCAGGGAGAACAACGGAATAAGAGCCGTCGGATTTTGTGACGGTTCCTCTCGTGGTGCCTTTTACAGTTACTGATGCATTGTAAAGCGGACTGCCCTTATCATCGGTCACTTTACCGGTAATAGTGCGTTGTGCCTGGGCAAAAGCAACAGAAAACACAACTCCGCATAAGAGTAATAACAATTTTCTCATGAGCATTTAGTTTTATTTATATATTCGGTTCGACTCTCCCGAAAAGAGAGGCTGAAATTAAAGAATCCGGCTGCAATATTCAAAAAAACATTGGGTTTTGAAAAAACAGTTTTTCCGGCCGGAAATTCCCTTTCGGGTTTATATTATTGACAATTTTTTCCAAATACCCGCTGCTTATATACCAATCGGAATTTATCCGCATTGGTTGCGTAAAGTTAATAAAATCAGCGTTTTCTTTTTTTATTTAAGGAGATCAAAAGCGCCGGTAAAAGCACCAGGTTGGTAAATGTTGCTACCACCAGTGTAAGTGAAGTGAGCCAGCCGAGTGCCTTGGTGCCGCCAAATCCGCTGAAACAAAAAATGATGAACCCGGCTATGAGCACAAAGGAAGTGTAGATGATGCTGATCCCGGTATTGTGAATGGTGTCGATCACCGTTTTCTCCACATTATTATCATTGGCAGGCAATTCCTGTTTATAATTGACCAGGAAACGTATGGTCACATCAATGGCAATGCCCAGTGCAACGCTGAAGACAAGCACGGTGGAGGGTTTCAGGGGTATGCCCCACCACCCCATCACTCCCGCTGTTATGACCAGGGGCACCAGGTTCGGCACCAGGGAACATAACAATATCCGCATTGACCTGAAAAGATATAACATGCAGACCGCGATGAGCAAAAAAGCCCAGAGCATGCTTCCTTTCAGCCCGTGGATGATATACTTGCTTCCTTCCAGGAAGGTGACGCTGGTGCCGGTCAGCTTTACTGCATATTTTTCTTTGGGGAAAAGCGAATCAGCCTTACGGGAAATGCTGTCCAGGATCCTGGGCAGTCTTTTGGTGCCTACATCTGCCATGCTGGTGCTGATGCGGGCCTGCTGCTTGTCATTATCAATGAAGGTGGTGACCAGTTTGGCAAAGGAATTATTGGTTTGCACTGAATCTTTTTTGTAATTCAGGTATTGTGAAAGCGCCGGCAGGTCATATACCGTGGGCATGGAATAGGAGTTGCTGTCCCCTTCAAAAAAAGCCTGCCTTGCGAATTTCAGTCCTTCCGTGATGCTTAAAGGTTTTGCCACAGCTTCCATGGAAGCCAGGTATTGGGACAGTGAATCTATTCTTTGGAGGTTATCCAGGTTGCGAACGGCTCCGAATTTCTTTTTGGTATCCACCACGATCTCCAGTGGCATGACCCCTTTGAAATTGGTTTCAAAGAAACGCAGGTCGCTGTAGACCTTATCGCTTTGCGGAAGATCATCCACGATATGCCCCAGGGTCTTCAATTGTCCCATGCCGGCCAGGGCCACAATGATCAGCATCCCATTGATCAGGAAGATCAGTTTGCGGTTGTGCAGGCTCCATTTTTCCAGGCGGGCCAGGGAGTTATTGAGGGCAGGGTTACTTAGATATTTTATATGCCTTGATTTCGGTGGCGGTAAAAAGCTCAGTGCGGAGGGGATCAGGGCCATGGAAATGAAGAACAGGATGAAGATATTCAGCCCCGCGACGATACCGAATTCTTTCAGGATCTGGCTTTGTGTCAAAGCAAAAACGGCAAAGCCGATGGCAGCAGTCAGGTTGCAAAACAGGGTGACAACGCCCATTCTTTCGATCATGAGCCTGAGGGCTTTTTGTTTATCCCCCGTTTCATTATAAGAAGTATGGAACTTATTAAAAAAGTAAATGCAGTTGGGGATGCCGATCACAACGATCAGGGAAGGGATCAGTGCATTCAGGACGCTCAACTTGATCCCAAGCCAATGCATGGTGCCAAAACTCCATACCACCCCGATGACCACTACCAACAACGAAATGATCATGGCACTGACCGAACGGAAAAACAGGAGCAGGATCACGGCTGAAAGGAGGATGGATGCCATGATGAACATCCTCATCTCCCGCTTCACACGCATGGATAGTTCGGAACGGATCAGGGGAAGCCCGCTGCGGTAAACGGTAAGATGATAGGACTTGCTGTAATCATCACAGATCCCGTTGATCTTTGCCACAATTTCATTGCGGAGGTTAGAGGATAATATATCCTTGTTGATACGGATACCCATGAGCCAGGCCCCTGTGGAAGGGTTGTAAAGCAGGTTCCGGTAAAAAGGGAGACTTAGGAATTTCCGGGCCCCGCTGTCTACCTCCACCTGGATCAGGGGACGGTCTGCGAAAATGGTATCTGCCTTTAATTTTTCGTTGTCACCGGACCCTGTTTTCACCAGGTTGATGGCCGAAGGCACGGATACGATATCATCCACTCCTTTCAGGGCTTTGAGTTGATGGATCAGCCTGGTATATGCATTGAAATTACTGTCTCTGAAGAATTGGTTGGTCTGGATCCCGATCACCAGCAAGTTGCCGTCCTCTCCGAATTTTTTCCTGAATTCCTGGTAGGTCCTGTATTTGGCATTATTGACTGGTATGGCTTTTGAAAAATCGTAATTGATCTGCACGCCCGCCGCTTCATAGGCCATGAATACGGTGAGGCCGGCCAGCGCCAGCAGCAAAACAATGCGAAACCGTAAGATGAGATGCCCGGTCCTTGCCCACATAATTTTCTGCCTGAAAGGTGACAAAGAAAAGCTAAAATGATGAAATGGATGGAATTATTCACGGATGCATCTTTGTAAGTTTGTTCCGGGGGAGTGGTCAGTTTTCATGAGAACATTCAAGACAAAAGGGATCGTTTTGCGTACCGTGAAATACGGCGAGACCAGTCTCGTGGTCACGTTATTCACTGAAACATTCGGGTTGCAATCCTATATCATCAACAGTGTCCGCACCACAGGTAAAAAAGGGAGCGGCAAAGCCAATTTATTTCAACCCGCTGCCCTGCTCGACATGGTGGTCTATCATCATGAACTGAAGAACCTGAACCGTATCAAAGAATTCAAATGGGAATATGTGTTCAAGCATATCTTTTCCGATGTAAGAAAAAATTGCGTGGCGCTGTTCATGGTGGAATTGCTGACCAAATGCCTGCGGCAGCCGGAAAATAACCCCGCACTTTTTCAATTCGCGGAAGATTGTTTGCTGAGCCTTGACGGGTGTTCTGATACAGTAGCTGCCAATATGCCCCTGTTCTTTGCCCTGCATTTACTGCATCATTTCGGGTTCACCATCAGCGGGCATCACAGTACGGTAAATTTTTGCCTGGACCTGCAGGAAGGAAAATTCACATCTCATTTGCCGGAACATCCGCATTATTTGGATGAACGCCGGGCGACTGTTACAGCAGAGATCCTGCGGGCAAGGATGCCTGCCGAGCTGGAAGATATGCGGCTCCATCATGATTTCCGGCGGGAACTATTACAGGCTTATGAAACTTATTATTCCCTGCATTTTCACGATTTCGGCAGGCTGAAAACCTTACCTGTATTACGGGAGATCCTGGCCTGAAGCGGATCAGTGATAACTTTCCCCGGGTGGCATTTTGAAGATCTTGTTCTTGATGAAATTATTGAAGTTGTTGTATTCTTCAGGGTGGGTATTGATCCAGTTATTATAGGCAGCAAGGTCCTCAGAAGCTCCGAACAGCCATTCATTATAGGCATCGAACAATCCTTCCCTGATCAGTTGCTGCTGGTATTCAAATAATTTATAGGGAAACCTGGAAGCATATTTGGAAAACCACTCCAGGATGAACCGGGTACGGATCATCGTGAGGGTTTCGGTCGTGATGCCCTGGTTAGCCAGGTATGACTGTGTATTCATGCAATCCAGGAAGTCTTTTTCAAATTCGCTTTTGTTTTTCGATTCTCCCTTCATCAGGTCAGCCTCTGCAAATAATTTTTCCTTATAAGCCATATAGAGCTGGTTCTTCATATCGGCCGCCCGGTCGCTCAGGCTTTCCATGTTCACGAATATTTCCCCGTAGATGATGCTCCATACCTTATCCTTGGCATAGAAATAATAAATGGCGGCATGATAATAGTTGCCGCTGTAGGAAGGGTCGGCCAGTATCCCTTTTTCCCAGTAATCAATGGCGGAAAAATCCTTTTCGGCCCAGAGCAGGTCCCCGTATTCGCTGTAGAGCGGCCCGCTGCGCGGGAATTTCAACAGGGCTTTTTTATACATCTTTTCGCAATCCTTCACTTCCTGCAGGGCTTTATACACATCCCCGGCGATCTGGTAACATTCCACGTCCACATCCTCCCTGCCGGTGATCTGTTTTACCCATGTCAGGGCAGTGGTGAAATCCCTTTTCAGGTAATAGGCCAGGGTGATATCTTTTTGTAACTGAAGGTTATCCTTGTCTTGCTGCAGGGCCCGGTTCAGTACCACGATGGCATTTTCAAAATCCCCGGAATACATGAAGGTCCTGGCATTCTGCTCCATGGTTTTTATATCTCCGGGCTGTGCCTGTATCACATAGGCCTGTAAACCAAAGCAGGCGAGTAAGATCAATTTTTTCATCTGACAAAGTAAATAAAATATAGCCGCATGAACATGGAGGGTGCTAAAAATAACAAATCGTTGATTCACAAGAACAGATGTGTCAGCAACCCATCCCTCAGTTTGGGTTCAAACCAGGTGCTCTTGGGTGGCATGGTCTCTCCTTTATCAGCCACTGTAAAAAGCTGTTGCATGGTTACAGGAAAAACGCTGAAAGCAACTTTCATCTCCCCGCTGTCGACCCTTTTTTCCAGTTCCTGCAGGCCGCGGATACCGCCGATGAAATCGATTCGTTTATCGGTGCGCTGGTCCCTGATGCCAAGGATCTTATCCAGCACATTACGGGCCAGGATGGAAATATCTAATATACCGATCGGATCCTGGTACCAGGTGCCCTTACGTGAAGCCAATATATACCATTGCTTGTCGAGGTACATACCGAATTCATGTGGCTGGGCAGGTTTTACGGGGTCGGGGCTCAGCGTGATATAAAAATCCTCCTGCAGCCGGCCGAGGAATTTTTCAATGCCCAGGCCATGCAGGTCTTTTACCACTCTGTTATAATCGAGTATGGACAACTGGTTATCCGGAAAGATCGTGGTAAGAAAATATTTTGCTTCCTCGTTACCGGGTAATTGGAAGCTGACCTTTGCAGCAGAAGCAGCCCGGTGATGCCCGTCGGCAATATAGGTAAGGGGAACCTTTGTATTGAATAACTGCGTGAGGGAATGAATAACAATATCCCGGTCGATCCTCCAGACGGTATGTTTAACCTGGTCACCGGTCATAAAATCATAAACCGGTTTTTGGGTTGCTTTCCAGCCATTGACCAGGGCATTTATTTCCGTAACATGCCGGTAAGCCATCATCACATTGCCCGTCTGCGCCTGCAGGGCCATCATGTGGTCGATCCTGTCCTGTTCCTTATCCGGTCTTGTATATTCATGTTTCCTGATCACATCATCCGTATAATCCTGTACGGAAGAAAGGCAAACCAGGCCCGTCTGTGAATGGGTCCCTTCATCTCCCCCGGCCAGGGCAGGCATCATCAGCTGATAGATATAGTAACAGGGTTTTTCTTCCCTGAATAATATACCTGATCGTATAAATTGGTCCAGGTTCTCCTTTGCTTTCATGTATACGGCAGGATCATGCGGGTCTGTACCGGCCGGCAGATCTATTTCAGGTTTGGTGATATGTAAATAGGAGAGGGTATTATCTTTTACTTCCTCCCTTGCTTCATCGCTGCTCAGTACGTCATAGGGGCGGGAAGCCACCTGGTCTGCCTGTTCGGACACCGGCCTGAGTGCGCTGAATGGTCTGATGATCGCCATATCGGTTCGTAATAAAGTAAAGTAGAATTAAACCCTGCCTGCCGGTTATGTGTACCGGGAGGCAAAGTATTTCATAAGGTCGGTAAGTGCTTTTACACTCTCCAACTCCAATGCATTGTACATCGATACCCTGAATCCGCCAACGCTGCGATGACCCTTTACTCCTACCATATTCTCTTTCTTGCATAGTTCCAGGAATTCCTTTTCCAGCTTTTCGTTTCCGATCGTGAAAACGGCATTCATCATGCTGCGGTCTTTTTTGGCAACAGGAGCGTTAAAGACAGGCAGTGCATCCAGCGTTTCATACATGAGTTTTGCCTTGGCCCGGTTCAATTGATCCATGGCCGGTACCCCACCCTGCTCCCTGATCCATTCCAGCATCAGCATACAGACATAAATGGCGAATACGGGAGGTGTATTCAGCATACTTGCTTCTTTGATATGATTCCGGTAATCCAGGATCGTGGGTATGACCCGGCTGGTTCTTCCCAGGATATTTTTATTTACGACCACCAGGTTCACGCCGGCGGCGCCAAGGTTTTTCTGGGCGCTGGCATAGATCAGATCAAAGCGGTTAAAATTCATTTCCCGGCTGATGATATCACTGCTCATATCTGCCACGAGGGGTACACCCAGGTCAAAAGGAATATGATACCATTGCGTGCCGGCGATCGTTTCATTGGTGGTGATATGCAAATAAGCTGCAACAGGGCTCACCGTTAAGGGCTCCGGAATGCGGGTAAAATTCTGTTCCCTTGAAGAGCCTGCAATTTCCACATGCCCGAACAGCCTGGCTTCCCTGATGGCTTTTACTGACCAGGTACCCGTTTCCGTATAGGAAGCCATCGCATTTTCCTGCAAAAGATTCATTGGCACCTGCATGAACTGGGTAGTGGCACCGCCGTGGAGAAATAACACTTCATGATCCGGGTCCAGCCGCATCAGTTCCCTTACGAGTCCCCTTGCTTTTTCCATCACGGCCTGGAAAAGGCTGGTACGGTGACCGATCTCCAGAATGGAAAGACCGGTGTCATTGTAATTCAGTACCGCTTCGGCTGCTTTTTCAAAAACATACTTGGGCAATACCGAGGGGCCGGCGTTGAAATTGTGAATGAGTCCGGTATGCTTCAACAAATCTTCCGGGGTTTGGATTTGTTTCATGGGCGGCAAAGGTAAGAAATATTGAAAGTGTAAATGGAATGCATATATGAATGGAAATTCCAGCCGATCCGGGAAAATAATTTGGAGGATACAATCTTTTATCGTAATATTGCGATGAAATGGGGTTGACAAAAGCGGAAATATTCACGGACAAGCAGAACAGGCTGGCACAGATGATGAAGGCCCTGGCCCATCCGGCCCGGATCGCCATCATACAACACCTGGTGAAAACAGAGGCTTGTATCTGCGGTGATATCGTGGATGAATTAGGGCTGGCTCAGGCTACCATCAGCCAGCATCTGAAAGAGCTAAAAAAAGTGGGACTGATACATGGAACTGTTGAGGGAACAAGTATTTGTTATTGCATTGAGCCAAAGGTGTGGAAGCATTATATGGCTGCTTTTGATGCTTTCTTTGTTCCGTATGTAAATAAAGAAGGCTGCTGTTAATTTTTTTATTTAGTTCATCGCAATATTGCAATCAATAAAAATCAATCGTTATGCGTAGCGTTCATTTCGTTGAACCAGGTTGTTGCACTTCAAATGAAGATACCAGTATGCCTTGCTGCATATCAGCTTGCTGTGCATGATAACCATTATGAAAAAGATCTTAGTTCTTTGTACGGGTAACAGCTGCAGAAGCCAGATAGCAGAAGGCTATTTGCGGCAATTTGCCAATAACAGGGCCGAGATATTCAGCGCAGGGATTGAGGCACATGGTCTCAATCCCCGTGCTGTTGCTATTATGAAAGAAGATGGGATTGATATATCTGATCAAACCTCGAATTTGATAACCGACTACTTAGGCATTGATTTCGATTTTATAATAACCGTTTGCGACAACGCTAAAGAAAATTGCCCATTTATCCCATCCAAAGCAGTACGATTACATCATAACTTTAGCGACCCGGCTAAAACAAAAGGAACAGATGCTCAAATAACTGAACAGTTCAGAGAAATCAGGGACCAGATAAAACAGTATTGTAAGGAATTTATTACTGATTATTTCTCTTGAAAATATATAAACTTTCAAACTGACCCACCCCCGTTTTACATGGTGATCTTTATTCATGTTCCCTCCCCTTTACTGAATTATTTTTCCAGGCAGCGTTCAGCATTTCAAATTCCTTTAGCTCTCCCGGAGAAAAATCCTTATGGGTGAGTGAAGCCAGGTCAGGCTGCCCGGCATTGACCCAGGCGGTGTACCAGAAAGAAGCTACTGCAAAAATGGATTGCCGCATCCTCTGTTCCACCATGCCCTGCATCAGTTTATCAAAGGCACGGGAGTAATCGGTGGAATACTGTTTGATGGCCTTGCCATTCCTTTCTTCAAAGGAATATTTTTTATCCCCCGGAAATTTTTCAGAGAGTTGCTTTTCTTTTTTCAGCACGGTATCGGCCAGGGCAGCGCTTTCCACCACCCTTTTCCAGATATAATCGGAAGGATTGCTGATATATTCAGCTTTGCCGATGAAAAAATCCCATTCCTGGTCGGCCAGCAGTTCAGGCAGGCGGCTTTCCCAGAATGCATGGATACCTTTCTGGCCGCTGAGCTGGCCATCATGGTTGGAATTGGTATGGAGCGGCACATGGGCATCGGCAATATAATGACCGATATCAGCTGAAAGTTTGAGGATCTTAACCTCGTCTTTTTCCCTGAATGCATCCGTGAGGTGGCGTTCCATCACGGCGATCCACCATGGGACGATTCCATAAGCATCCAGTGTATCCTCCGAATATTTTTTGACCGCATCCTCCCAGCGCCGGGGCAGGGAATCAAAAGGGTATTTGCCGTAATGATCGATATCAATATAATGACGCGGGGCTTCCATACTCACCAGGTACCTTCTTTTATCGGGGTCTGTGGCATGTTCGGTGATGAAATCCATATGCGGCTTATAGAAGACCATCATGGAAGGAGGTAACAAGAATACAGCATAATTATTGATCTTTTTGTGTGCAAAGAAACCCCAGCAGAATGCCGGATGCGACAAACATGTAAAGATTGTAATACCGGCAAGGATCTTTTTCATTCTTCCAAACTAGGAAAAACTTAAGACCGGCCAATGGGAGAATCAACGTTCCCGGCAGTATTTTACCTGCTTACCTTTGTAGCGGAACATAAAATTGCTGATGAATAAAACACATCCTTCATGAAAAATTTTTTTTCGGTTTTGTTCACCACATCCCTGCTTGCAGCCAACCCGTTTCCCGTACAGGATAACCTGAAAAAAAAGATCATCGTGACCTGGCAACCCTCTCACCAAACGGATACGGGTAAGGATTTCAGCGAGGCAGGCACCTGCAATGCGATCATAGAAGCGGCCATGGCAGACAAGATCAATTCTCCATTTGTTAAATTGAAAGAGTTCAAGGTGTGGAGCCTGGGAAGAACGGAACTGCACCATGCCGACTCAGGCAGCAATACTAAAATCGAACATACCACCGCCATCATTGACGGAAAGATATCGGGTTATGCCTGGGAGCTGCAGCAATCCAATAAAAAGCATCCCCTTGTGTTTATTGCAGTACATAATAACGGTGGCACAAAGCGCAATGCGGTCTGGGGTTATATCCATTACGGCGATACTTATGAAGCTGCCAACCGGGAACTGGCGGGGCGTTTTTCAAAAGCCATTTCCAACGCAACCGGTATGGAAGACCGGGGAGTCTGGCTCGACAGCACAACGGGGCGGAATGATTACCGCTGCAAAACAACCGGCAAACTGAGTTTTTACAGCCTGGATGAAAATATCAACACAGCCCCTTACCGGGTACTGATGGAAGTGGGCGACAACGCTGCCAGCCGGGATATCCTGCTGAACCCTCTAATGCAAAAAAAGATCGGTGAAGCCATCAAGCAGGAACTGGTCAGGTGGCTGGAAGAAAAAAAATTAAATCCTTAATTATGATCAGCGGCACACATTTCATTATGTATTCCCGGAAAGCAGGGGCTGACAGGGATTTTTTCAGGGATGTATTAAAACTTTCACATGTGGATGCAGGACGGGGCTGGCTGATCTTTGGCCTGCCTTCTTCGGAATTGGGTGTGCATCCTTCAGCGGCCAATGGCCCGCATGAGCTCTACCTGACCTGTGATGACATCAATGCATTTGTGGTGCAAATGAAAAAAAAGAAGATCAGGTGCAGCACCATTCAAAACCAGGGATGGGGAATGATCACTTATTTAACCTTGCCCGGCGGCGGAAAACTGGGAGTGTACGAGCCGCGCCATCCGAGGCCCAAACCGGTGAAAAGCAAGGCCAGGACTGCTAAGAAAAAAAGCTAACATCAACCGGTCAGCCAGGCCATCAGTTAAGGGTTTATTTTACTCCCTTTGCATCATCCCACCAGCCTTTCATTTTCCGGATATAGAGTATCTGGCCGGTATGGTAAGCGTTGTGTATGCTGATATTGGCAAGGGTGGATGCCCATTTGTTCAGCTTGCTTTCATCGGCTGTGGCGACAAGGTTTTCAAGATCGGTGTATACACTGTCCAGTTTTCGGATGGTCTCTTTCCAACTCTTTTCATCCACCGGTGAAAAGGTCTCTTTATTATCCCCGCCGAAGGCAGCGGGCTTTTCTCCCTTGAAATTGGCCAATGATTGCGAATTCCAGAAAAGAAGATGGGTGGCCAGCTGGGCAATGGAATGGTTGTCGCTGCCGTCATTCCAGTTGGCCTGTTCGGGTGTCAGGTCGGCCACGGCAGAATCGGCGGGCACATACCATTCTTTGACATTGTGAGTGGCCTTTAATTGCCTAAGCAATACCGACCGGAGTGTCGGGGTTTTGTCGTTTTGACTGTTTGCCATATAACAAACGGTTAAAAGGTACACTAAAAATATTTTTCTCATGTTTTTGAATTTAGCCTGTGATGGACAGTGTTTAAAATTATGCTATCCCTTTGCCATGACTGCTAAAAATACACGAACGGCGAAAAAGAATTAAGACTGTCAGCATAGAGGGAAGAATAAAACCCGAACCGGCCGGAAGCAGTATAATTTTGTACCCTGATAAATGAATGAACATGAAATTTGACCTGGAAAGATCCATTGAGATCCTTGAACGAACACCCGCCACACTTAAGAATATGTTACAGGGCCTTTCGGATGGATGGACCTCGGTGAACGAAGGCGGGGAAAGCTGGAGCGTATTCGATATCATCGGGCACCTGGTGCATGGTGAAAAAACCGACTGGATCACACGGACGGAGGTCATCCTGTCTGATGATCCCGAAAAAAAATTTGAACCCTTTGATCGCTTTGCGCAATTCAGGGACAGTAAGGGAAAGACCCTTGCCATGCTTTTGGAAGAATTCACAACCCTGCGCAAAAAGAATATTGAAAAACTCCGTTCCCGGAATATCACCGCCATCGACCTTGAAAAAAAAGGTGTCCATCCCGCATTCGGGGCGGTCAGCTTAGAGCAATTGCTCTCCACCTGGGTGGTGCATGACCTGAACCATATTGCACAGATCGCCCGCGTAATGGCCAAACAATATTCAGCAGAAGTTGGGCCATGGGTGGAATACCTTAAGATCCTCCGATCCTGAAGTGCTTGGTACCCCTATAATTTCTCCAGCATATCCAGGAATTCAGCTCGTTTTAAACGCGACACCGGCAGCTGCTGTCCTCCAGAAAGGACAACCTCGCCGCCATCCCCCTTGATATACTGTTGCATAAAATCCAGGTTGATAAGGTAGCTATTATGGATGCGGAAGAAATGTGTATGACTCATCAATAATTCTTCCACTTTCTTAAGTGTTTTCGAAACCAGGATCCGTTTGCCGCTACTCAAATGAATGCGTGTATAATTATTCTCTGATTCGCAGTAAACGATCTCCCCTGTATCCACCATGACCAGGCCTTCAACAGTTGAAATGGCGATCTTTCCTGTCTTTTTTCCCGAACGGACGGACTGCAGCAGCCCTGTGATCTTTTCTGATGCCTGGTGCTTCCTGTTTTTCCTGGCCTTATTCACCGCCTGCATCAATTCATTCTTATTGACAGGCTTTAGCAGGTAATCCAGTGCATTGTGGCGGATGGCCTGTATGGCATATTCATTATATGCAGTGGTAAAAATGACATCAAAATCAAGCTGGCTGCAGTTCTCCAGCATGTCAAACCCGTTCATACCCGGCATTTCAATATCCAGGAAGACAAGATCGGGTGCGGATTGCCCTATTGCTTTGATCCCCGCCTTGCCGTCTGCACAGGAAGCGACCAGCTCTATGCCATCACAGTATTTATCCAGCATGATCGCCAGCCCTTCACGGCAATGTTTTTCATCGTCAATGATTATTACCCGCATCATCCCTGTATTGAATGGTTATTTGCACGCGTGTGCCGGTGTTGCCCGGTTCATTCAGATCTGTCACTTCCACTTTTGCATTCACATCGTATACATCGTTCACAATATCCAGCCGTTCCGCCGTGATCTTCATCCCATGCGAAGGCAAATGCAATTTATTGATTTGTTTTTTTATTTTTCCCGCTGCAGCACGGCCAATGCCGTTATCAGTGACCTGTATTTTCAACTCACCATTCTCTTTCCAAACATCAATGGCAAGATGCCCGCCGGGTTTATCCCGGCTCACCAGACCATGACGGATGGCATTCTCAGCATAGGGCTGGATGATCAGCGGTGGTATCCATACTGATGAGGTCTTTATCCCAGGGCCCAGTTTGATCGTGTAATCAAATACATTCTCAAACCGAAGTGCTTCCAGTTCAATATATAGCTCCAGGGCTTTCAGTTCATTTTCCAGCAGGATCCATTCATTCCTGGAATTATCGAGTATCAGCCTTACCAGAGTCGAAAATTTATGCAGGTATTCCGTGGCATTTTCCGTATCATTCTTCAGGATGAATGTATTGATGGAGTTCAGGCTGTTGAAAATAAAATGCGGATTCATCTGTGCCCGCAGGGCATTCATTTCCACGGCAGCGATCTTTCTTTCATACTCCACGCGGAGCTGCTCTTTTTCTTCCCGTTTTTTTTGCTGCCAGCGTAACAAGTAATAAAACAGGATGGCCAATAGCAGGACAACACCGGCCCTGAACCACCAGGTCTGCCAGATGGGAGGAAGGATCCTGATGAATAATTTTGTCTGGGATTGCCCTTCCAATCCGTCCCGGTTGATGCATTTCACGGAGAAAGTATAGTTACCCGGGCGCAGTTGATTGAAATGGGCTGTTTGTTCGGTGCCGGCAGCAATCCACTCAGGACTGATACCCTCCATCCGGTAATAATACCTGAGGTTATCGGAAAAATTGAATTGAAGGGAAGCAAAATCAATGGCAATACTATTATTCTTATAAGAAAGTTTCAGGGCCTTGCCTGCATTCACAATGGAATCCACACTACGTTCTTTATCAAAGACCCTGAACCCGGTGATGACGGGTGAGGGTGGCGGAGAACCATTTGCAATATCCCCCGGGCGAAAAGCCATGAAGCCTTTAACCCCTGAAAAAAGATAACGGCCATCCTTTAATTTCAAGACCGGTACATTGTTAAAAACATAATTGGCGATACCATCCATAGGTCCATAGTTGGTGATGGACAGGTCGTGCATATTCATTTTGCAAAAACCATCCTGGCAGGCGATCCATAGGTTCTTGTGCTCATCCGGTTCCATCGCTACTGTAATATTGCTTGGAAAGCCGTTCCTGGCCGTGTAGGCCACAAAGGTTTCTTTCTTTTTATCAAAGAGATTGATACCCATGGATGTGGCAACCAGGAGGGTATCGGGATTATAATCAAGGATACGGTATATCACATTGCTGCTGATGCTGGTTTTGTCTTGTTCATTGAAAAGGTATTGCCTGGTAAATGCATTCTTGCGGCGGTCGAATTTCAGCAGGCCCTGCCCGTTGCAGCCGGCCCAGACCAGGCTATCGCCCGAAAAGCAAAGGGCGGTGATGTTTTTCGGAATGATCGTTGAACCGGCAGGCGGTGTGATGTAGGAAACGATATTTTTGAATGACGGATCCGATCTTCGAAGGCCATGTGACCAGGTTCCCATCCAGAGGTTTCCGCCGGTATCCCGTTGAAGGGTATTGATAAAAATTGCTTCCGTTGTATCGGTATCCAGGCTCAGTTTTTCAGTTTTGGTATCCAGTTTTAAAATGGATCCGGCCTGGTTCGGAGCCCATATTACACCTTTATCATCCAGGTACATGCACCAGATCTCATTTTCCCCGGTGACCATGGTCCCGTTCTTATTGAATAAGTACCGTTTTTTGAATTGAAGGTCTGCATTGAAACGAACGATACCGCCGGCGGGATGATAATAGCATACATAAATATCTCCATCAATGGGCGACTGTATAAAATCATTGACGGTATAGGGGGCCGGGTCGGTGGGTTTTCCCGGATCACTGATCCCGTAAAAATAGAACTGGCGCTGAGTGGGATTGAAAATATTCAGACCCTTATTCCCCGTGATCCAGATATTACGTTCCCGGTCGGTAAGTGTCGCTACTCCTTCAAACCTGTCCACATCCGCATGCAGTCCATTGGGGTCCATGTTATTGATGGTGATCACATCAAAACTGTCTTTCACTTTATCATAGCGCGCGATGCCTTCCCCGGTAAGCAAGGCCGTGAAGGATCCATCCGCACCCAGCGTCAGGTTGTCGATCTTATTGTCAAAATAACCATTCTCCCGGGTGGCTTCATTTTTTTCGGGATCCTGGATAATATACTGAAAGGTCTGCCGGGAATTAAGATTATACCGGTAGAGTATTCTCGGGCCCATATAACCATACCAGATATTATCTCCTGAAACAAGGAATGACCTGGTTTCACCCGGTATATCAAAAATTTTATGCTTTCCGGGATTATGAGTTTTGTTATAAAGGATATTTTTCCTGACATCATAGTATTTTACTGAAACGGTGGTGACCATCCAGAGATTTCCCTGGTCATCCTTATCAAAGAAATCGGGTTTTTCTGCAGGCGTGATACCCAGGATCTTCCCGTAATCCTCGAACAGTCCCGTTTGTTCATTGTGTTTATAAAAACTTTCCTGGTTGTAGAACCAAATATCGCCCTTGGCATCTTCTATAAATTTTCCGGCCCCATGGTAAGGAGCCGTATGCGGAGGGAGGTGCAGGTTAAAATTGTAAAATGTGCCGTTGCTTCGGTTCATCAGGTATACATTACCGTTATCTCCGACCCAAAACCTGTGCCGGCTGTCCTCAAAAGTGCGGTAGAGTACAACAGAGTGTAATGCCTGTGAATCTTTGAGGTTGGTCTGATAATTGACAAAGCGGTTCCCGTCATAACGCTGAAGGCCATTGGTGCTGCAAAGCCAGATATATCCCCTGCTGTCCTGGTAAATGTTCGTGATCCTGTTAGATAAAAGACCATTCTCTGTTGACAGGTGCCGGAAAACATAAGGATTTGTCTGTGCAGGACTCGAAAGTCCTGATATTGTTTGAAATAATAATAAGCCAGCGATGTATTTCCACCGTTGCATGAACTGGATATGAGGGGTAATGATGCTTAAAGATACTCTTTTCGTTTCCTGGCAGGTATAAGGAAGCCGGTTTTTCAGGCGATCAGTTTTTGGAGGGTACGGGATCGGATCTTAGTTTTAGTTTTTCAATTTCTTTTTTCATTTCATTGATCATGGCTTGCTGGCCCAGGATCATTTTTTGTTGTTCCTGCACCGCTTTCACGAGGGGAACCACAAAATCAGCATATCGTAAAGCATAGGTCTGTTTGGCGGGATCAGCGGGTTTGTCAATACCGCTGAAATCATATTGCAGGTCCATAGCGGCTTTCTCCACATCCTGTGCTATAAATCCGGTATATACAATTTTACTTTTTCCCGGGTTGGTAATTTCAGACATTTTCTGCTTGACTATCCTGTTGCTGTTATTAAATTGCCTGATCCCCTCTACATCCAGTAAATAAGTAACTGGTTGTAATTTTTCTATGAATGCGAGTCCAGGGACATTTTCCTTTACATTTTTTTTGAACCGGCCGTCACTGAAATTGCTCCATCCGGCATAACCACCGATGGAAGTAACGTCCACATCTCCGATCACTGCTTTGTGACTGGCATTGCAAAAAGCGGATAAGCCTATGGCTGTTGCATTAAAAAGGTTTGTACTTCCGAAATCGGCACCTGAGCCAAGCGCCGTATTTCCGGAACCTGTAGTGATGCCCATCATAGCTGAACTTCCTATAGCCGTATTATCGGTGCCAATTGTATTATTATTCAACGCAAGGTACCCTTCGGCCGTATTATCAGCCCCAGTTGTATTATCCTGTAAAGCACCTGTCCCAAAAGCACTATTATCACCTCCCGTACTATTACTGTATAGCGCCGATGCTCCCATGGCTGTATTAACGCTCCCGGTCGTATTGCTGTAAAGCGCATTATACCCGGCTGCTGCATTGAAGTTTCCGGCGGTATTAGCCTGGAGCGCGAGGGAGCCAACAGAAGTATTTTCATACCCGGTTGTATTATTCAGCAGGGCTCCGTTTCCCACGGCCGTATTATCATTTGCCGTAGTATTATGAAACATGGATCCCTGGCCAATGGCTGTATTATTAATGCCGGTTGTGTTGGCAGCCCCGGCATTGGATCCGAAAAAGGAATTATAACTGCCCGTCGTATTGACCAGGCCTGAATTAAACCCGAAAAATGAATTGGCTGAGCCGGTACTCAGGTTCCCGCTCTTGAATCCGAAACAGGAATTGCTCCCGGTGGTGGTATTACCGTTACCGGCGTTAAATCCTACAAAACAATTTCCGCTACCGGTCGTATTGTTCAACCCCGCTGAATAACCGATAAAAGTATTACTGCTGGCTGTTGTATTGGAGTTACCAGCATTAAAACCAATACTGGTATTGTTATTCCCCGTAGTATTACTCATTAAAGCATTCATTCCTAAAGCAACGTTGCTGTTACCGGTTGTGTTGCTAAACATACTGCTGGAGCCTATTGCTGTATTAGATGACCCCGTTGTTGTGCTGTATAAAGCGGAAAAACCGGTGGCGGTATTATTAATTGCCGTCGTATTAGTAAATCCCGACAGACTGCCCGTAAATGTATTCTGGGAAGCCGTTGTATTGCTCCTGCCTGCGCCATTCCCCAGGAAGGTATTGTCCTGCCCTGTTGTATTTAAGAACCCTGCTCCCTGCCCGATAAAATCATTATTAATACCCGAAGTATTGGAAGTCCCGGAATTAGAGCCATAAAAAGAATTATAACTGCCGGTAATATTGTTATTGCCCGACAAAAAACCTGTAAATGTATTGTAATTGCCTGTCGTATCCGCTTGGCCTGATTGATACCCTGTAAAAGTATTACCGGATGCCGTTGTATTATTAAAACCGGCATCCTCCCCTATAAAAGTATTACCTCCACCCGTTGAATTCCTCAATCCTGTCTGGAAACCAAAAAAGGAATTACCGGAACCGGTGGTATTTTCAAGGCCAGAAAGATATCCGAAGAATGCGTTGAAACTGGCTGTTGTATTAGAATACCCCGCTTCAATACCAAAAAAAGAATTATTACTGCCCTGGTTAAAATACCCCGCTTCATATCCAAATATGCTGTTATTGCTACCGGTACTGTCCGATGCATCAGCTCCATACCCGAAGGCGGAATTATTGTTTCCCGTTTTATTCAGGTCACCGGCAAATGAGCCCGTAAAAGTATTATAAGAACCGGTAGTGCTTAAACTACCCGCTCCAAATCCCACAGATGTATTGTCTGTACCGGTGGTATTTTGGGAGCCTGCATAGGCACCAAAAACAGAATTATCCGATCCTGTTGTGTTTCCGTATCCCGCAGCATAGCCGGCAAATACATTTGAGTAACCGGAGGTATTGGACTTGCCGGCAAAATATCCAAGGGCCGTATTGGTATTGCCGCTGGTATTCGCAAACAATGCTTTGCTACCGACAGCGGTATTAAAACCTAAGCCACCGTTTTGAAAATACAAGGCTGAGTCGCCAATTGCAACCAGGTTGCTGCCATTGACATTATTGTTCAGTGCATTAATACCGATGGCCACATTGCTGAAACCTGTTGTGGTCGAGTCCCCGGATCCATACCCGAAAAAACTGTTACCCCTCCCTGTGGTATTATTGAATCCCGCCCAGCTACCAACAAAACTATTCGCGGGCCCGTTACTGAATTTTCCGGCTGAATTGCCTATAAAAGTATTGTGACTTGCGCTGGTATTAGCATTCCCTGCATTATAACCAAAAAAACTGTTCAGCGCTCCCGTGATATTTGATGCGCCTGAATTATACCCGGTAAAAGTATTGTTATTGCCTGTCGTATTTGCGGCGCCTGAAACGCTGCCGATAAAAGTATTGGTGCTGCCACCGGTGTTGGCCATTCCGGCCGTATACCCGATAAAAGTATTCTGGAGACCGGTGGTAATTGCAGCGAGGCTGTTATACCCCAGGGCTGTATTGCCAGAGGAATTATTAACCTCCCCGGAGGCAATATTATTTACCCGAATTCGCAGGGGTTGGTTATCCATGGTGCCGATAAAATGTTTCGTGGGATTTGTTCCTGTATTGCCCATAATGCTCCAGTCGCTAGAATTATTATTTTTTCCTTTTACAAAATTCCAGGCCCCCCCATCATAATAGCTGAAGGATAAAGAATCCGTATCAAATACCATCAGGCCTGCTGCCGGAGAGGCAATAGCGCTTCGTTGTGCACTGCTCATGCGGGGAACCAGGATCCCTTTGGTGGTGGAACTCAGGTCCAGGATGGCAGATGCATTGGGAGAGCTGGTGCCGATACCTACGTTTTGCTGGGCCACCACCCTACTTACATTAGCTACCGCGAAAAGCAAAAAACAAAAGATAAACTTCCGCATAAAAAATAATTTCCTGTAAATTTTGTAAAGATTTACGGGTTGTCAGAGCGCTAATTACCATGTACAGGCTGCGGGGCGGTAACCGGGTGTTTTGAGTGAGTGATCAGTGATACCCATCTTGAGGCGGGGAATACCTACTTAAGAATATGAAGCGGGTCATCGCATCAACCGTGACCTATTGTTGCTAGATCACAAGCACGAGCAGGGCCAGGGCGGCGAGGAAGAGCAGGAACATCAGGATATCTGCGATCAATATCTTTTTCCCTTTCATTTTATCGGCTGGTCTCATGGTATACTTGCCTGTTTGACGCAAAGAAAACAACAGGACTGTACTTCATTCAGACATAAATAGTAAAAGGTATTAGTTATTTATTAAAAGGCGGTTTTACAGAGAAATACTGCAATTTCCTACATTTGAAAAAAACAGCGCATGTACCCCACCCTGCTCACTTCATCAGAAAATAATATACTTACTGTTACCATTAACCGGCCCGAAAAACTGAATGCCCTGAATAAACAGGTGCTGGACGACCTGGAGGGGGTGCTGGATGAAATAGCGAAGAACGAAGGGATCAGATCGGTGATCATCACCGGCGCAGGGCCTAAGGCATTTGTAGCAGGAGCAGATATCTCCGAGTTCAGCGGACTGAATAAAGAACAGGCCATGGCTGTAGCAAAAAGAGGGCAAGAAATTTTTGCCCGCATCGAAAATTCATCCAAACCGATCGTAGCCGCCGTGAACGGGTTTGCCCTGGGGGGAGGTTGTGAACTGGCGATGAGTTGCCATTTCAGAATTGCTAGTGAACATGCAAAATTCGGGCAGCCTGAAGTGAACCTGGGCCTCATCCCGGGTTATGGGGGAACACAAAGAATGGTGCAACTGATGGGGAAGGGAAAAGCACTTGAACTGATGCTCAGTGCGCAGATGATCGATGCCCAGGAAGCAAAGCGACTGGGACTGGTAAATGAAGTCACGTCACCGGAAAACCTGATCGGTCATACGAAAAAGATCCTGGAAACGATAAACAGCAAAGCCCCGCTGGCCATTGCCGGCTGCATCAAGGCTGCCAATGCTGTATTCGACGGATCAGTGAACGGGTTTGAACTGGAGATAAAGGAATTCGGGAATTGTTTCGATACTGAAGACATGAGAGAAGGTGTCAGCGCTTTCCTCGGGAAAAGAAAAGCAGATTTTAAGGGAAAATGATCTATTTGTTCATCAGCACGCTCATCACTTCCTCCCTCCTGCGCCGGCTGATCTCAATATTGGAACCGTCTTTCATTTTGATATAACCCTCCTTGTCAATGGAAATGATGAATTGACGGTTGATGACATAGGATTTATGCACCCGGACACCCCTGGCAACCGTACTGGATAAGGTAAAACAGTTGTCGGCCAAACAGTATCAATATATCAACGGTGACCCTTTGCAGGAAAGATCCCTCGGTTTTATTGCACAGGAGGTTTTGCCGCTTTTCCCGGAGCTTGTTTCCCCGATGAAACATATCAGCAAGGATGATAAGGATACAACGACTTACTATGGTATCAATTATGCCGGGTTCAGTGTCATTGCTATAAAAGCCATACGGAGCAGGAAGAAAAGATCGAAATGCTTTCCAAAGAAATCGAGACGCTTAAAAAAATGATCGCGGAGGGGCAGAAAAAATAAAAGGGCAATTCCAATCAGCCAACCTGCACTTTATCGCTGATGTCGGCATTGGTCTCCACCGTGGTGGCCGGAGCGGCAGCGGGTTTACGAAAGATCCTTTTCTGGAATAATAACAAGGTGATGACACCGATGGAAATAGAAGCATCCGCCACATTGAAAATAGCGCTGAAGAACTCAAAATCCTGTCCGCCCCAGAAAGGAAACCATTTGGGGAAATGTCCCGTGAACAGCGGGAAATAGAGCATATCCACCACGCTGCCATGCAGGAAAGAAGCATAGCCGCCATGCATGGTCAGGTGAGCGATGCCCGAATAACCGACATAATCATTCACGGTCCTGTCAAAATGAAGGCCGTTGTCAAAGACCAGCCCGTAAAACATACTGTCGATCAGGTTTCCCAGGGCACCAGCGAATATCAGTGAAGCACAGATGATAAAACCCCGGCTGTATTTCTGCCTGACG
Source organism: uncultured Chitinophaga sp. (assembly GCA_964652845.1). Lineage (GTDB taxonomy): Bacteria > Bacteroidota > Bacteroidia > Chitinophagales > Chitinophagaceae > JJ008. The sequence goes on along the minus strand of CAZZDQ010000017.1, from coordinate 290 downwards.
ATCTTTCCCAGGTACCAGACACCGAAGATCACCGCTGCCAGGCGAAAGAGGGTCAAGACGATCTTACCTGTTTCATTTCCAAATTTCCATCCCCAGGCCATGCCGTGATTTTCTATGAAATGTAACCTGAACCAGTTCATACCGAGCACTTTTGTCACTTCCCCCGTGGGATAATGTGTCTTGATCCAGATCTTCAATCCCTGGTCCAGTAAAATAATGGCCCCGATCAGGAGGACGACATATTTTAATTTCAGTGTTTTCATGGAATCTGCAAAAATAGCAATTTAAGG
>CAZZDQ010000016.1:44522-49374 GCA_964652845.1 uncultured Chitinophaga sp. | reverse complement strand
CCGATCACGAATATTACATATGCAGTGGGTGGCAGTGGAACAGGGGGCAGCGTGACAGGATTGCCTGCCGGTGTGATATTCAATTTTGCCGGCGGCGTGATAACCATTTCCGGTTCACCAACGGTAAGCGGTAACTTTACTTATACAGTTAATACCACTGGACCCTGCGTCACACCCTCTGCTACCGGCACTATCACGATCACCGCTGATGCGACCATCACGCTTACATCGGGAATTCCTTCTGCTTCGCAGGAACTCTGCGTCAATTCAACGATAACCAATATTACTTATTCAATTGGAGGAAGCGGCACTAATGCAACTGTATCCGGTTTGCCGGCAGGCGTAACCGGTGTTTATGCAGGTGGCGTATTCACTATCAGCGGCACACCGACACAAAGCGGCTTCTTTACCTATACGGTCACTGCGACCGGACCCTGTGCTTCTGCGACCGCTACCGGTACGATCAGGGTGAACGCCCTGCCGAACAGTAATTTCAATTATTCAGCACCTTCATGTGAAACATGGACGATCAACTTCACCGATATTTCTGTAGCTAATTCCGGTGTGATCAATACCTGGGATTGGGATTTCGGTGACGGCTCACCGCATTCAACCGTTCAAAACCCCAGCCATATCTATGCAGCAGCGGGCACTTATAACGTCACATTGATCGTTACCACCGATAAAGGCTGCGTAAGTGTTGAACCGTCAAGGCAGGTGGTGGTGCATGTAAAACCGCAGGCAGGTTATATCGTGCCTGAAGTCTGTTTGAATGATACCTATGCGCAATTTACAGACACCAGTCATGTGGCTGCCCCGGATAATATCGTGGCATGGAACTGGAATTTTGGCGACCCTGGAAGTGGTCCTCTGAATACTTCCACTTTGCAGAATCCGCAACACAGCTATTCCGCTACCGGCGCTTATAACGTAAGGCTCATCATCACCACTAATAATGGTTGCAGGGATACCATTATACACACATTATTTGTCAATGGCAGTTTCCCGACAGCCAACTTTACGGTGAATAACCCGAATACACTTTGTGCCAATGATTCGGTGGCGATCGTGGAAGCCTCCACCGTGTTCCCGGGCACCATCACCAAAGTGGAGATCTACTGGGATAATGTGAATTTCCCGGCCGTATTCCAGACCGATAACTCGCCTTTCCCAGGCAAGGTATACAAACATCTGTATGCTGATTTCCAGGCTCCTCCCAGCAAAGTATTCGTGATTCGCTACAGGGCTTATTCGGGAGGAGTATGTGTGAATGACAAGATCGCGCCCATAACCGTGTATGCTGCGCCGAAAGTACAGTTCAATAATATGGCAGATGCCTGCCTGGATGCTGCGCCCTTCTCCCTTGTTCCTTATGTAAGCAATGGAGGCGTGCCGGGTTCCGGTGTATTCAGCGGTCCGGGTGTCACACCTGCAGGCATATTCAATCCCGCTTCTGTAGGGCCTGGAACCTATATGATCAAGTATACGTATACGGCAAGCACTGCAGGCTGCGTGGATTCCATGTCCAAACCGATCACCGTATTGGCTCCGCCGGTGGCTGATTTTTCTTTTGCAACGCCTTATTGTGAAAAGAGCCCCGTCACTTTTACGGATAATTCCAATACGCCCGTCGGGACGCTTACCACCTGGACCTGGGATTTCGGCGATGGGTCACCATTGGTTGTGGTCAACAATAATAGTCCCCTGACCCATACTTATAATGCATGGGGCGTATATAATGTGAAACTCAAAGTCACCAATGATAAAGGCTGTAACAGCGTGCAGAAAGTGATCAGTATATCCATTCACCCGATACCTCAGCCTAATTTCACATTCCCAGCCAGCTCCTGCCTGCCCAATGCAAGTGTGGCATTTACTAATACTTCTACGATAGCTGACGGATCACAGGGTTCCTTTACATATTTGTGGAATTTTGGAGACCCGGGCAGCGGGCCGTTGAATACATCTGCCCTGGCCAGCCCCTCTCATACTTATTCCGGAACGGGACCTTACAATATAACCCTTCAGATCACATCAAATAACGGTTGTATCAATTCCAATACCATCACAGAGAACAATATTCATCCGCAACCGTTGGCGTCATTTACCGTGGATAAGACCGATGTTTGTATTGGTGGCAGTTTCTTATTCACCAATACCAGTAACCCGCTCGATGGTACCACGATACAATATGACTGGACCATGGATGATGGCAATACGATGAATACGCCCTCCTTTACTTACACTTACAATGGCCTGGGAACCTACAATGTAAGCCTGTTCATCTTCAACAGCAACGGGTGCCGGAGCACAACGGCCAGCAAGACCGTATTCGTGAATCCTTATCCGTTGGCTGATGCCGGGCCCGACAAATTCATGTTACAGGGAGGCCAGGTGATGCTTACGCCGGTATTGGTTACAAATATGCCGGTCACTTATTCATGGACACCGATCTCTTACCTGGATAATCCCAATATTTCGAACCCCATTGCCAGGCCGCCGGAGGATATCACTTATATACTAAAAGTGACATCGGACAAAGGTTGTTCAAAGACGGATAGTGTATTCATCAAAGTGCTGAAGAAACCTGATATCCCGAATATCTTCAGCCCGAATGGTGACGGTGTACATGATACATGGGTGATCAAATACCTGGACAGCTATCCCGGCAGCACGGTTGATATCTTCAACCGCTACGGGCAACATATATTCCATTCTGAGGGCTATGCCATACCCTGGGATGGAACAGTGAATGGCAAACCGGTTCCGATCGGGACCTATTATTATATCGTGGATCCCAAGAACGGAAGGCAACCGATATCAGGTTATGTGGACGTAATCCGTTAATGTATGAAACGAATCTATTTATCAGTGATGGTATGGATAGTGGCGGCTAATTGTTTTGGCCAGCAGCGGCCGCAGTATACCCAGTATATCCTCAATCCTTATATCATTAATCCCGCCCTGAGTGGTGTGGAAAATTATACAGATATCAAGATCAGCGGAAGGGATCAGTGGGTAGGGCTCAACGGCGCTCCGAAGACTGCTTATTTCACGATCCAGGCGCCTCTCGGTAAAAAAGATTACCGCACATCCGCTTTATCCTATGAGATACCGGGTGAAAATCCCCGGGGCCGCTATTACTGGCAGAATTATACAGCAGCGGAGCCCCATCATGGTATCGGTCTCATGATGGTCAATGATAAAACAGGAAGTTTCAACCGGTTCACCATGGATGCCACGTATGCCTACCACGTCGGTTTGAATCCAACTACGAACCTGGCTGCAGGCTTTTCTGCAGGGATCACAAATGTTACGATTGACCGTTCAAAAAATGATTTCAGCGGCAGCGGCGACCCTTACGATCCGGCATTGGCCGGTGCGGTCAATAGTTATATAAACCGCATCAGGCCTGACCTGGGTGCAGGCCTATGGCTGTATTCAAAGGATTATTTTCTAGGCCTCTCGGCGCAGCAGATCATCCCCCAGAAGATCATCTTTACGGATGATGCAGTTTACAAGGCAACCGGCCGGCTGGTTCCCCACCTTTTCCTGACGGCAGGCTTCCGGTTCCTGCTCAATGATGATATCAATGTCATTCCTTCCCTCATGGTCAAATACGTGCAGGGTTCATCAAAGACAGGCTTTCAACCGGAGGTAAACATCAAAATGCAATACCTTGACCTGTTATGGCTGGGAGGCAGCTACCGTTACCAGAACGGCTATGCAGCCATGATCGGGCTCAATATGGGAAAAGTTATGAACATGGGCTATGCTTACGATTTCACCACCACGGCCCTGAATACCACCAGCCATGGCACCCATGAGATCGTCATCGGCTTCACGGTGGGCAATAAATACAGCCAGAAATGCCCGAATTGCTGGTAAGCTTTTCTTTGCAATTAACATTTCACTAATAACGGATTAACAAAGCCTTGGATAAAGGGCATTTATTTCCATGCATACATTTGTGTAAACAAATCCCCTTTTATTTATGGACACATCTTCCTTCTGGAAACCCGCAATCGTGGGCCTTTCCATCGTTTGCACATCCTTTATCCTTGGCCGTTCTTTTAAAAACCGCAATGCATCGCAGGATGCCATTTCCGTTATTGGCCTCGGCCAGAAAGATTTTACTTCTGATGAGATCTACTGGAGCGGCAGTTTCAATGCAAAGGCGCCCGATGCCAAAGGCGCTTACAACCAGATCAATGAACAGAGAGAGAAAGTAAAGCAGTTCTTTCTTGGCAAAGGTTTCAAGCCCGAGGAGACCAATTTCAGCGGCGTGACCTTCCAGAAAAATTTCCGGACTGTCACCATTGAATCAAAAGACAATATGACCAAGACAGAGCAGGTCTTTGACGGGTACACGGCTTCCCAGTCGGTCAGCTTTTCCGCCAACAAGAATCCCGAACGTATGAAACGCATCGAAGATGTGGCCGGGCAAACCGCCGACCTGATCAACAACGGCGTGGAGTTCATGCCCCAGCAGCTCCAGTATACCTATTCAGACCTTCCCAGCCTCAAACATGACCTGATCGAAAGTGCATCCACTGATGCCCGTGAAAGGGCTGAAAAGATCGTCAGGATGGGCCATGGTACGCTCGGTAAATTAAAGGATGCCAGTATGGGCGTTTTCCAGATCACTGGCAAGGGCTCCGTAGAAGAGGATACAGAAGGCGGCAATTTTGACATTTACAGCAAGGAAAAATCCGCCCGTATCACGGTGAGGTTGCGATATAACCTGAATTGATACCAGCAGTGAAAAAGCTGTGACCCGGATTGGATTCAAACCAATGGCCTACTGCTTAGAAGGCAGTTGCTCTATTCACTGAGCTACCGGGCCAATTAT
>CAZZDQ010000016.1:6282-44422 GCA_964652845.1 uncultured Chitinophaga sp. | reverse complement strand
AGCTACCGGGCCATAAATAAATAACTGGTGCAAAGTTAAATTTTTTTAGCTTGCGTCAAAGCAAGCGAATGGATGTAAAGATCGAGGCATCATGGAAGGAAATCCTGAGAGATGAATTTGAACAGCCTTATTTCGAAGATATCGTCCGGCATATCAAAACGGAAAAAGAGCAGGGCAAAACGATCTATCCTCCGGGTTCCAGAATTTTTAATGCGTTCAATACAACTCCCTTCTCCTCCCTGAAGATCGTGATCCTTGGCCAGGATCCTTACCATGGACCGGGGCAGGCGCACGGCCTCTGTTTTTCCGTACATGATGGCGTGCCGCCCCCGCCTTCACTCATCAATATCTTCAAAGAACTGCAAAGGGATACTGGCATCAGGCCTCCCCGCAGCGGAAACCTTACGCACTGGGCAGAGCAGGGTGTTTTTTTACTGAATGCTTCCCTGACCGTACGAGCAGGAGAGCCCATGAGTCATTCCCGTATCGGGTGGGCACAGTTCACCGATAAGGTCATTAAAAAGATCTCGGAGGGGAAAGAACATGTCGTATTTATTCTCTGGGGGAAATTCGCCCAGGAAAAAAGGATGCTGATCGATGAATCAAAGCACCTGGTGCTGAAGGCAGCGCATCCTTCGCCGCTTTCGGCCGAAAACGGATTTTTCGGCTGCCGTCATTTTTCAAAAGCCAATGAATACCTGGTGGAGCATAAGATCGATCCCATCGACTGGTCGATAAACTGACAGCATGAAGATCACAAAGGAGTTAACACTGGAAACAGACACCGTTCTTCTCCGGCCACTGCGTGCGTCTGATGCTACCGCTTTATTTGCCCTGGCAGAAGAGGAGGAAATGTGGAAATATTTTAAACTGAATCTTTCCCGTGCCGGTCACTTCCGTGAATGGATGGATACAGGATTGAATGAAAGAGAAAAGGGGGCTATTTTCCCGTTCACGATCATTATGAAAGAAGATAACACCGTAGCAGGAAGCATGAGTTATCTTAATATTGTCTATAATGACCTGCGGCTGGAGATTGGGTCCAGCTGGCTGGGCAGGCCATACAGGGGAACCGGGGTCAACTTACATTCAAAATATTGCCTGCTCCGTTTTGCATTTGAACAACTGGATTTTGAGAGAGTGGAGTTCAAGACCGACGTGCTGAATGAAAGGGCAAAAAACGGTTTGCGAAAGATCGGCGGAAAGGAAGAAGGGATCTTCCGGAGCCATATGGCTATGTGGAATGACCGCCGCCGGGATTCCATTTATTTCAGCATCCTGAAAAATGAATGGGAGCAACTGCTTCAAACAATATTCAGGGATATAAAAGGATATGCGTTTCATTAAAGAAGTACTCGGAAGGATCTTTGCATGCTGGGCCTTTACCTGGTTTGTCAGTGGTTTTTTACTGTTTTTTATCCCCATGCTCGCAACAGGGATCCTGCAGGAACCAAAAAGAACGGTTGTATTCTGGCGGTTGAGCCGGGGCTGGATGCGATTTTTCTTTTTTATAACCGGGCTGAGATTGAAAATAAGAGGGAAAGAAAATTTCTTGCCCGGTGAAAAGTATATTGTTGTCTGCAATCACAATACCCTGATGGATATTCCGGTATCCACGCCGTTCATTCCCGGGGCGAATAAAACGATCGCGAAGATCGAGATGACACGCATCCCCCTTTTCGGCCTGATCTATAAAAGAGGCGCCGTGCTCGTTGACCGCAAAAATGAAGAGAGCAGGCGTGCCAGTTTTATTGAAATGAAGAATGTCCTGGCTTCCGGTTTGCATATGTGCATTTATCCCGAGGGTACCCGCAACAGGACAAATGAACCACTCGGGTATTTTCATGATGGTGCATTCAGGCTGTCGACAGAAACAGGTCACCTCATTATCCCTGCTTTGATATTCTACACAAAAAAAGTATTACCCTCAAAAAGTTTTTATTTCTGGCCGCATAGGATTGAGATTCATTTTTTAAAAGCCGTGGTGCCGGGTGATTCATCAGGTACTGCATTAAAAGAGAGGATATTCCTGCAAATGAAGGAATATTATGTTCAGCATAATCAATAAGTCGGGAAAGACCGGGTCCGGTTGATGCGCAGGTCCTGCAATACTGAAGCCTTTGGACTGATCGTGAAACTGAAGAAACGATAGAGGCCGATCGGTGTGACGCTGATGGCAAGTTGCCAGCAATGCATGTCCCGGCTGATGGACATCTGCAGGGTCTGCAGTTTATGTGTTTTGAAATCATAATACCCGTTGCCGTTCAGGTTCCATTTGGGCGTCAGGTTGAAACTGCCGTTCAGGGTAATATTGGAATTCACCTGTTTGGTATAACCTGAATAGTCCGGCTTGATATAGGAGGAATAAAGGAGTGAGAATCCAAAGTTGAACTGCCAGGGAATATTGAAGTCCACAAATTCAGAGGGGTTTTGGCGCATATAATCCAGTAGCCGCTGCTGGTCACCGATCAGGTTGGGATCATTGAGCCGTTCCTGCGTGAGCTTCTTCTGATCCTCCGCTTTTTTAGGATCTTTTGGTTTGCTGCTGAACCCGCTATTCACAGAAATGGATGCATTGGTGATCCTGCCCGGTTTAAATTTCCCCTTTTCCCAGGCGTATTTATTGATATCATTGCCCCTGGCATCAGTCTGGTAAGGATCAAGGTTCGCACCAGCATTGATATTGATCTTGTCAAACAGCGTGGTCCTCAGGTAAAGACTGATATTGCTGAGTTTGAGGGAGTCCTTCAGGAAATTATAACTGCCCGAAAATCCATAGCCTTCCAGTAATTTGAGCTTCTTAATTGCATGATCACCTGTGTCCTTCCGGCTGCGGTATTTCATCTCGAGATTATTATCCAACTGGAAACTGATGCCACCAGTCTGCCCTTTGCTGTAACCCGGATAAAGGGCTCCTTCGAACTCAGAAAATTCATATTTATAGCCGGTCGTATCCACCTGGACCCTATAAAAATGCTGCGCCGAAAGATCGGGCCTGTAATTGAAACCAAGGGAGGGACGCATGACATGCCGGATGGCAATGATCCTTGATCCTTTGAACTGGAATGTACCGTAGAGCGCCGTATTCAGATTCAAACCGAAAGATGCCTGCTGGTCCATGAAAAAACCTTTTGTGACCGTTGTATCGAGTTTTTTGGCAACGTCGTCCCATCGACGGATGAATTTATGAGCGATCCAGACCTGGGAATAGGAAACCTGTGGGGATACCAGTACAGCGCCTCCTAAAATAGGAGGGAGGGAAATATTGATCGGGAAATTGTGTTGGGCGCCCCATTGAACAGTATCAATAAGCCTTTTAAAATTGAACGCGGTATCATAAAAAGCAAATTGATTCCTGAATACCGCGTTATAACCCACACCGATCTTTTCATACCATTTGATGGAACTCACGGATTCTTTTTTCTGGAAAGGGTAGAGGGTGTTCACATTGAATGAACCGTCGGGCAAACTTATATTGATCAGGTGCAGGTTATTGTTTTGCGAATGATTGGCACTTAACACCAGTGTAAATGGTTTTCCGATCCAGGTCTTTGAATAGGCGATCGATGATTGCTGCAGGTTCTGAAAATTCTGCGTGGGGGAATTGGGAAGGTAGCGGTTGAATTTGGTTGAACTGGCATTCACATGGGCAGAAAACGTGGTCCCGGGCCTTGCTTTGCTGTCCACTGTATGGTTCCAGGATAGGTTATAGGTCTTGGTATCGGAAAAATCGGGGTCGCCTTTGAAATTGAATTTGGTGTTCTGCACCGTAACTAAAAAGGCACCGCTGTACCGGTATCGTTTCCGGTAAGTAGGGTTTACATTGATGGTCCAGCCGCCGTAGGAATAGATATCGCCATACACTTTTGTATCCCAGTAATCATTCAGCACTTTGTAATAACCCATGCCGGTCAGTCCCAGACCGTATTGTTCATTCGTGGTGAACTGCGGGGCAATGAATCCTGAATGTCTTCCCTGGCTAAGCGGGTAAAACCCGAAGGGAAGGTAGATCGGCAGGGGCACGCCTTCAAATTCAGGATGTACAGGGCCGGAAACCGCGAGTTTTTTGTTGATCACTTTCATTTTATCCGCAACAAAAGCAAAATGCGGATCATCCAGCATACAGGTGGTGAAGCGGGCCCGTTTGATGAAGGTGACATTGTCGGTCACTTTTTTGAGGATATCACCTAGTACAGCAATTTCTTGTAGCTGGGTATAGGTATTTTTCGTGAGCCCGATCTGTGTCTTGAAATTGTAAAAGATCGTATCGCTGCTGAATTCATTATCACCGCTTTTAAAATGTGCCGCTTCCACCACCAACCCGGCGGAATCCTTCTTATTGACGGCAGTAACGGTTTGTGTTGACTGATCCAACATTACCTTAGGCGCGGTCAGCGTGATATCCTTGTAGTCAGTCTTTGTTTTTCCGTAAAGGATGATCTTTTTATCTTTTACGAGGACCACCGCTGAATCCTCGGCCTGGTATTTCAGCGGCGCATCCAGTGAATCTTTTGAGATCTTCAGGGAGAAAGTATCGATTCGGGGTTTCACACTGGTATCGACCTGGCCTGGTTTGGTAGTATCAGGCGAAGAGCTTCCATAAAAATGGGATCGTTTGAATTCATTTATTTGAGCCGAATTATTTGTTAAAGGCTTGTCAAAATAAGACGGAAGGCCGGATACGGTAAGCGGATTTCCCGTTACAATGAAAAACAAGAAGGCAGCAAAATATGTGTAGTAATCTAAGTTTGGTGTAATTTTGCGTATATGTTTCATTGCAATATCGCAAATGTAAAAAATAATGCAGGCTTGTCAGCGGTATACTTTGAACAAAATGTGAATATTATTGACCGTAAAATTCCATACCATGAAAAAGAAAACTTTGCTCACGGTTGTGCTGCTTGCCATTGCAGCAGCACTCACTTATTTTTTTGTTAAGAAGGCCAGACAAAATAAATTCCGACGTACCCGGGCCTGACACCCATTTTATTTTTCACTTACTACCCGAGCCACATGAAAAAGATCATTTTTCTACCCCTTGCATACATTTCGGCGTTGTTGCTTTTTTCATTTGAGAAAAAGCCCGCTGCTGTCCCCAAACCGATCAAAACGATCATTATTGACCCTGGCCATGGGGGCATTGACGGGGGAGCAGACGGAACTTTTTCCCGTGAGGCGGTGGTCAGCCTTTCCGTTTCCCTGAAGCTGGGTGATGCCATAAAGAAATTGTATCCTGACATCAATATTATTTATACGCGAACCACCGATATCCTGCCGGGAAATATGCCCAATAAGGATGCTGCGCTGCGTTACAGGGCCAATTTGGCCAATGAATCACACGGGGATCTCTTTATATGCCTCCATTGCAATTCGGCAGGAAGCCAGCCTGGAGGATGGTGGGCTTCCCGGGTATCGCATTATGAAACTGTGACTAAAAAAGTGAAGGTGAAAAAGAAATGGGTCACCCGCGCCCACCGTGTACCCGTATATGAAAAATATTGGGTGGAGAATAAGGCAACTGGCACAGAGACCTATGTGTGGGCAGTGAATAAGAATGACGATAAGATCAATGCCTCCAATAAGAACATGGATAATACAAGCGAGATCGATTCCACTTCCACGCTGACCATGCCGGATCCGAACGATCCCACAGAAAAAGCGAGAATGCTGATCTATACCCAGAATTATTTCCGCAAGAGCCTGACGCTGGCAGATGATATTCAGAAGGAATTTGAAAAAGCCGGACGTATCAACCGGGGTGTAAAACAAAGGAATGACCGGGGGATATGGGTACTGCAGGCCACAGGGATGCCCAGCGTGCTGGTAGAAATGGGATTTATCAGCAATGTGGAAGAGGAAAAATACCTGAACAGCGAGGCCGGACAGGATGAGATCGTAAGGAATATTCTGGCAGGTTTCACCGGGTACAAGGAAAAATATGAACAAAAAGCCAACGGTGGCCAGCGACCCTGAAGGATTTAAAAATAATTGATTAATTTTCCTGTAATCAAAACCAAATCATTCTCATGAAAGTCAGTAATGAAACCAAAGTGGGATCGCTGACCATTATTACCCTCACCGTCCTGATCCTCGGGTTCAATTTCCTGAAGGGAAAGGACCTGTTCAATAAAAGCAAGAAGATCTATGCCGTCTTTCCATCCATCGGCTCCCTGTCCAAATCAAATGATGTACGTATCAACGGATATACCATCGGGAAGGTATATGACCTGAACAGTACTGATAAGGATGTGACCGGCGTGGTGGCCACGATATTGCTGTCAAAGGATGTAAATATACCTGTGGATTCAAAAGCCATCATTACCTCCCCGTTCGTGGGTTCTTCTGTCATGACGATCGAAAAAGGAGAATTGAAAAAGTATCTCAAGAATGGAGATACATTGCTGACCCGGATGAAGGAGAATTTCCTGGATGATGTGCAGTCGCAATTCAAGGCAATTGCGATCAAGATTAAGGGCACGGCGGATACGCTCAATATCGTGCTCAACAGTATGAACGGGGTCATCAATTCAAGCGCAAAGAACAACCTGCATGAAGCCCTGGCCAAACTGAGCACGGCTACTAGCTCCCTCAATGACCTGCTTGATAAGAATGGGGCGCTGGCCAAAACATTGAACAATGCAAGCGATTTCACGTCTGAACTGAAGAAGAGTTCCGAAAACATCACAAAAACTTTTGCCAATACGAGGGCCTTTTCAGAAAAGTTAGCTACCCTGGATGTCAAGCCGGTACTGGATAACCTGAACACTACCATTCTGCAATTGAAATCCATCGCTACAAAAATGCAGAGCAATGACGGCACACTCGGTACCTTGCTGAATGATAAAACAATGTACAACCGGTTAAATGAAGCGATCGAAAGCCTGCAGACACTGACCGATGATGTACGGGCACATCCCCGGCGGTATGTAAACCTGTCTATTTTCGGCAAAAAGGATAATGGAGACTATTTAACAAAGCCTTTGAAAAAAGATTCAACCCATATCCCCTAGCAATTTGACATCCCGATTCATATTTGTACTCTGCCTGATCAACCTGGGACACATACAGGCATTGACCCAGGTGCCCCCGGCAGGAACGGGACAGAACGACAGCCTGGTGAATATCGATATCCTCCATGCCAACAAATTTGAAATGCGTAAAGTGGATGACTCCACCAAACTGGAGATCCTGGCCGGAAGCGTGCAGTTGCAACAGGAAAGATCTAAATTTTGGTGCGACAGCTGCGTCATCAATACCCGTTTGAAGACATTTGAATCATGGGGACATGTGCATATCAACGATGCCGATACGGCCGATATCACCGCTTCACACCTTTTATATTTCATCGACCGTAAATTCGCTAACCTGGACGGGGGCGTGGCGCTGAGCGATAAAAAAGGCTCACTCACCACACCGGACCTGACCTATGATCTTAATACCGATATCGGCATTTACACCCATGGCGGTAAAGTGATCAATAATAAAACGACGCTCACCAGCCGGGAAGGTTATTATTATGCAGGACTGCATGATGTCTACTTCAAAAAAAATGTGGAGTTGAAAGACCCGGGCTATTTCCTGCAGTCAGATTCTTTATTATACAACACCGAATCTGGCATTGCACGCTTCATTGCAGAGACCTTTATCCGTGACAGCAGCGGGCGGACGATTACGACAAGGGAAGGATTTTATAACCTGAATTCGGGGCAGGCGGAGTTTGGCCGCCGGCCGGTGATCGTGGACGGAAAGAAAAAAATCACTGCGAATAATATCACCATCGACAGTAGTGGTATCTATCATGCCAGGGGGAATGTCGTCATCATTGATTCTGTGCAGCAGATCACCATTGTTTCCGGTGAAGCATTCAGCGACAATAAAAAAGAAGCGTTCCTGGCTACCAACAAACCCCTGATGATCCTGAAACAGGATAATGATTCCATTTATATCACGGCTGATACATTATTTTCAGCCAGGCTGACCGACCTGTACGCAAAAAAGGATACGGTCGTCAAGGAAAAGATCAGCAGCATAAAACTGACAGATATCAACAAGACCGACAGCACAAATCGTTATTTTGAAGCATTCCGCCATGTGCGGGTGTTCTCTGATTCGTTACAGGCAGCCGGGGACAGCCTGTTTTATTCATTCAGGGATTCAGTATTCCGGTTGTACCAGCAGCCGGTGGTCTGGGCCAAGCAGAGCCAGATCACGGGGGACACGATCCTTGTCTTTACAAAAAATAAGAAAGCCGACCGGATGAAGGTATTTGAGAATAGCTTTATGGTGAATGAAGTGAAGCCTCAGATCTATAACCAGGTGAGGTCCGTGCGGATGGACGGCTATTTTACAGAAGGTGAACTGGACTCCGTTCACGCTGTAGGGTTTGCCGAATGCATTTACTATATACAGGATGAGGACAGCGCATTTACCGGCATTAACCAGTCTTCTTCAGATGTCATGGATATCTATTTTCATGCAAGGGAGCTTCAGAAGGTTGTTTTTCGCAGCAAGGTGACCGGTACCGTATGGCCTATGAGCCAAAAAACACCCTCTGAGATGCGTCTTAAGGATTTTCAGTGGCTTGAATCCCGCCGTCCCAAAACGAAATTTGAATTGATGGAATAATATCCTCATCATAAACTTCCGCATGATTTCAGATTATTCTCCTTTTAAAGCGTTTGAAAGCCCGATCGGCTGAACGCACTATTAGATATAATTTCATTTTCCCATTATTAAACCCTGGGAAGGTGATGTTTTAAAATAACAAGGATTTGGCTGGAATGCCACCATTTCAAGTCAAAATAAGGGTGGTGGAATAGTTTTTAATCAACTCAGTTTCATTGTATTCACTTAACTTTTGCAATTCATTTAGAAATTTCTGGCATCATTTTCGTTTTTACTATAGAAAACTATGCCATGAAAAAAGTATTATCCACCTGCATAGCGCTGATTTTTTTGATCTTATCAAAGGGAGAAGCGCAAAACTATAGAACCGCGCTGGGTGTGCGGCTCAGTAGTGCCAACGCTGATGTGAATAACTCAATCACTTTCAGACAATTTATCAATCAGAACTCAGCCATTGAAGGCCTGTTATGCTTCGGCGATCCGCTGGCCATCGGGGTACTTTATGAAAGATTCAAGGGTCTTTCTGCAGCAGGGCTAAGTTATTTTTGGGGCGGTGGCGGCTATGTCACTTTTCCAAGAAACAACCCCGACAAGACGACAAGCAATATCGGCCTCGGTGCACAGGGGATCATTGGACTGGATTATAAATTCAACAATTTTCCGCTGAACCTTTCGCTCGACTGGAAGCCTGAATTACTCCTGGTAAACAATATCAATTTTCAGCCTGCTGCGATCGGCCTGTCGGCAAGGTTCGTATTGGCAAAATAACTCTCTATGAAACTTACACAAAGACCCCGGTTCTTACTGTTCCGGGGTTTTCGTGTTTTCGTTCATTCAATAAACAGTCTTTCTTTTCCCGGATTCAAAATCGCTGAAGATGAACATGCCTAATTTATCCAGCGATGCAAAGAAGGCTTTTCCATGGTTCATTTCCGTGAATTCCTGCACAAACCGCTGGAGATAGGGATCAGTGGCGATCATGAAGGTGGTGACCGGTATCTTTAATTTACGACATTGTGCAGCCAGGTTGATACAACGGTTCACCACTTTGCGATCAAGGCCGAAACTATTCTTATAATAGCGTTTCCCGATCTTGAGGCAGGTGGGTTTGCCATCCGTGATCATGAAGATCTGTTTGTTGGGATTTTTCCTGCGGCGCAGGATATCCATGGCCAGTTCCAGGCCCGCCACGGTATTTGTATGGTAAGGTCCTACCTGCAGGTAAGGAATATCCTTTATTTCAATAGGCCAGGCATCATTGCCGAATACCACGATATCCAGGGTATCCTTGGGATATTTCGTTGTGATCAGCTCGCTCAGCGCCATAGCCACTTTTTTGGCAGGCGTGATGCGGTCCTCACCGTACAGGATCATGGAGTGGGAAATATCGATCATCAGTACAGTGGAGGTCTGAGCTTTGAAATCAGTCTCACGGATGCTCAGGTCATTTTCCTGTATATTGAAATGCTCAATACCATGGTTGATCTGGGCATTGCGTATGCTTTCCGTAAAATCGATCTGTTCCAGCATGTCCCCGAACTGGTAGGGCCTTGTTTCAGGGTTGATCTCATCTCCCTGGCCCGGTTTATAGGTGGGGTGGTTGCCTTGTTTGGATTTCTTAAGTTTACCAAAGATCTCCTCCAGGCTTTTTTTACGAATACTTTGTTCTGTCTTGGGGGTGATCCTGATCTCTCCTTTTTCATGATCCCCGGTGATATAACCCTTGTCTTTCAGGTCATCAATGAAATCGCCCATTCCATATTCATCATCCGTAAGCTGGTATTGCTTGTCCAGTTCATTCATCCATTGCAGGGCTTCGGCCACATCACCGCTGGTATAGGTGAGCAATTGTAAGAAAATATCCAGCAATTTTTCAAAGCGACTCTTCCCGTCACCACTGATATCAAACCTTGTGAAGTGAAAACCTTTCATGACTGATGAAGTTACATCATTTCAGGTGCGGGAAAAAATGAAAGAGTGAACAACATGGGTTTATCTGGTTTATACCTGGTAAAGACCAGTCCAATGTTTTTCCCTGAAATGATCTCAAATAAAAACCCGCCGGTTCAACGGCGGGTTCTTTTTGGCGATATTTTATTTATCCTTTTTAGGTGAATCGGTTTTATGTGTACTGTCGCCGGCGGGGTTCAATACCATATTAGGCTGGATATTCAGTTTATTGTTTTGTTTTTTCACCTGGGTTTCAGGAGCATATCTCTTTTCAATGGCGTCCAGTGTCTGCAACATGATCTCGTTGATCGGCACTTCAGACCCCTCGAGGTTGGTTAAGGCATCCGGTTTATTGACCTTTAGGTCATCATAATATGCTTTTTGCTGTTCCAGGTCCTTCCGCACAGCCTTCCTGACCTTTTCTGCCAGGTCCTTTTTACCGGCCTTATAACAGCCTTCCAGGTAGATCAACGAAGTTTGATTATGGATATTGAAACGACTGGTCATTCCATACAGAAGGGCTTTTTCAGGAATGATCTGCTCAGCTTTATCCAGGATCTTGTTAGCGCTGTCCTTCTTACCCAAATCCGCAAGGTTACCGGCAGCTTCTCCCAACAATTCACGCAGTTCAAGGATGTGCCGGCGATTCTCCTCATCAAAATAAACACCTTTGTCTCCGCCGCCGCCTTTGAATTTTGTCATGATATTAGTGAAGAGTGCTTCGCTGTTATTATAGCGCATCTGGGAGCCTCCGAGCCCCATCTGCCTGAAACTCTGTTCCGTCACCCAGTTCATTTGCTGGGGTTTGGTAACGATCGGCACCAGCCGGTAACTCAATCCGTCCTTTCTCAAATACTGGCCAAATCCCAGTTCGCCAAAGGCCATAGTAAAATAGATGGGACGTTTCCAGCCCTGCTCTGCATTGGAGGCGATGATGCACAGCATCGCAAAATCACTTTTCTGCAAACCGCCTGACAATTTGTTCTGCGGTATCTCACAGCGCAATTGTGATACCACGCTGTCACCGGGCAATACCGTTCCGTTCTTTTGCACTGCCTCCGTATCCACTTTTATGTAAAAACGGTCCACCGGGAAATGATCAGGCCCCACATCCCTTCCTGTTTCGGGATCGAGCTTTGGTGCACCCATCGTATTCTTCATTACATTATACAGGTTGTAATAAACATTCTTATCTCCTTCCTGCTGGTAACGGAGGTATTCCCTGTTATGGCCTTCGATCTGTTCGGGTGTCCAGATCACATCCAGTGAATCGGCATCATTGATCTTATTGCGGAGCAGGTTGATATACCAGTCGATGCCCAAGAGACTGGTGTTGATGATCCGGATATCGGGCCGCACATTTTCCACCTCCTGTGCATACCAGAGGGGATAGGTATCGTTATCTCCGAATGTGAATAATACAGCATTGGGAGCACAGCTTTCCAGGTAATCTTTGGCAATATCCGGGGCTGTGGTCTTGTTGCTTCGGTCATGATCATCCCATTCCTGTTGTCCCATCAGCACGGGTATCAAAAGACAGATAACGGAAGTGGCGATATTCAGCATCTTCAGGTTCTTGCCCGCCGAGGAAAGGGTCCGCACAATAAAGATAATGGCAGATGAAACGGCAGCATAGAGAATGGTCGTGTACAAGGCCGCCATGAAATAATCTCCCGGGGATTCATTTGCACAGCTTAATAAGGTGATGAAAAAAGTGAGTATGCTGCCATAGATCAGTGAATTCTGGAAGGTCTTCTTATCTTCTTTTTCCTTGGCCAACCGCACGATAGAAGCAACGGCCAGGCCGATCCAGATGGCGAATGCATAAAATGAACCTACGTAGGCATAATCCCGCTCCCTTGGCTGGTTGCCCGGTTGGTTCAGGTAGAATACGATGGCTAATCCGGTCATGAAAAAGAGCAGGAAATTGACGATCCAGTCCTTTTTATTCCTGATGAACTGATAAACGCAACCGATAATGCCAAGGATAAAAGGAAGATAATATAATCGGTTATGAGATTTATTTTGTTTTAAACTGTCCGGCATCTTCGCCTGGTTACCGAGGCGCTGGTTATCGATGAATGAAATGCCGGAAATCCAGTTACCGTCCCTCCGGTTTCCCTGTCCCTGCACATCATTTTGTTTACCCGCAAAATTCCACATAAAATAGCGCCAGTACATGAATCCCATCTGGTAGGTAAACAACCATCTGAAATTATCAGTATAAGATGGCGCCTCATAATGTGTTTGCCCTGTTCGTTCGTCCTGCGTTTTTTCAAGGTTTAACCAGGTGGCATAAAACTCTGCATGGTACTGGTCATTGCTGTTGTCCCAGATCCTGGGGAAAATCTGCTTATCGCTGCTCTCGAATTCAGGTTTCTTTTTTCTGCCGACCGGTACATATTTGGTTTTACCCTGCACATATTCCATTTCACCTTCGTTAAATATTACATATCCGTCGTCCCCATATTTATATTGGGCAGCAAAATGAGGTCCGTAAATCAGGGGCGCTTCTCCGTATTGTTCACGGCTCAGGTAATAGACGAGGTTCATCGGGTTTACCACATAGTTCATGTTGATGGCCGGGTCGGCATTGGCACGGATGATGGCGGTAAGGAACATCAAATACCCCAATAACATGAAGGCATAACTCCAGAGGCATAATTTCAAAAGTTTTAACCCGCCTGTTTTCAGGAAATAGCCTGCTGCTACGGCAATACCAATCAATAATATCAAACGGAAAAATTTCAATCCCTCTCCCGGAATGACCACAAAGGGCAATACCACCATGAAAAGAAAAAGAGTGAACCATATAATGCGCTTCAGCGTAGTGGCATTTTTTTCATTGAACCGTAACCCCCAAATGATAAGGGCCAACAAGGCAATGAAATAAAAGGTAAAGCCCGTAAAGAAATGCATACCCAGCTTGTTGACAAAGAAAATATCGAAATGACCTGCTGCTTTCATGGTGTACTGGATAACCACGAAGGTGACAATGCCGGTGACAATGCATCCGATGATGAATGCCAGGATGGAACCCCGAATGGTGGGTTTATAACACCGATAATAATAGATCAGTACGATGGCTGGAATGGTTAACAGGTTCAGGATATGTACCCCAATGGAAAGTCCCATCATGAAAAACAGGAAAACGATCCAGCGGTCGGCACGGGTCCTTGCCGCCATGTCATTCCCCGCTTTTTCATCCGCATGTTCCCATTTCAGCATAAGCCAGAAAACGAGGGCGGTAAAGAAAGAAGATAAGCCATATACTTCGCCTTCTCCCGCACTGAACCAGAATGAGTCGCTGAAATTATAGGCCAGGGCACCTACCACACCGGAGGCCATGATGGTGAACAGTTGTTGGGGAGTGGGAGCCACGCCAACAGTGACGAACATTTTGCGGGCAAAATGGGTAATGGTCCAGAAAAGGAAAAGTATGGTGAAAGCGCTGGCAATAGCGCTCATGGTATTCACCGCATTGGCCGCGGTCATGGGATTATTGCCGAACAATAAAATAAAAAACCGGCCCAGCAGCACAAAGATGGGTGCGCCGGGTGGGTGGGGGAGCTGCACTTTATAGGCACAGGAAACAAATTCGCCGCAATCCCAAAGACTGCCCCTTGCTTCCCGGGTCAGGAAATAAGTAAAAAAGGCAATGACGAATACTGCCCATCCCGTAAGGTTATTAATTTTCTTGAAATTCATATCAGGAAATTATAAGACAGAAATTGGTTGATTTACAGAGGTTATGAACTTATAAAAGGTCAGCAAAAATAGGGATATTCAGGGCTTTGTCAATCCCTGAAATGTTAATAGTATGCGCTCATGGCAAGTGGGAAATGGGTAGTAGGTAGTGCAAGGGTTAAGATAGCAGCACCTATTCAAAATACACTTTAACCGTCTGGTATAACATTTGGCTCTGTAATTGTTTCTCTGAAAATCCCTTTAGACCAAATAACCCGGCGGCATTACCCTTGTTGATGGCAATTTCCAGGTAGCCTGCACTGTTGAAGAGTGCCAGTTTTTCTCCCTCTCTTACATCCGCATAGGTTTCGCAGATATGATCGATGGTCTCATCCCGTTTGAAGATGATACGGAATTTCCGGCCACGGCGGTGTTTTTCAAATTCTTCCCGGGTGATATTGGCCACGACGTTTTCAAACCGGTCGATATAGATGATCTGGCCTTCCAGCATATTGTCATCCAGGGCAGGTTGAAGATATTTTTTTTCCTCGTAGGCAAAATCCGGTTGCCCGAGTGAAGCAGGAGGATCCCCCGACTCAATTCGCTTAACAATACGCCCCATTTCTTTCGCTACTTCGATGGTATTAATGACCGGCCTTATGTCAGGGTTGATGCCGATAATGGTCTTGGGTGTTTCATTTATGATCAGGGATATCAGCCCGTTGTCGGGGCAAAGGATATACTGTCCGTGATGGAAGGCCAGCAAGAGCTGTAGTCTTTTTTTTTCAAACAGGTTGAAGAGGATAAGGTGGAAGGTACCCTGGGGGAAATTCAATAATGCACCGCGGCATAAATAGGCCGCCTGCGGATAATTGAAGGGAGCGACCTCATGTGAAATATCAGTGAGTATAAAATCAGGGCTGATCTGGCGCAATTGTGCTTTGATGGCGCTTACCAGGTAATCCGTATGGCCAATATCAGATGTCAGGGTTATCAGCGGCAACAGGTGGGTGATTAAGATTGATAAATGGGATGAACGGGATCATTTCACCAGTCTCCCGTTCTTCATAAAAAATTTTGCTGTCAGTTTATCGGCCAGCCCGGGAAAAAATTTCTCTACGAACACCGTTCTTTTACCGGTAAAGGTCATTATCAGTGTCCTTTTCCTTCTCTCGATGGCCCTCAATATATGCCGGGCACAGGTTTCGGCACTCATCATCGCTCCTTCATCCATGGGCGTATCGCCATGTGCATTTCCTTCCTTGTTCAACGCCGCATGCCTGATATTCGAAGTAGTAAAGCCCGGGCAGACCCACATCACATGCACGCCTTCACCCATCAGTTCGGTACGAATGGATTCCAGCCATCCCCGTAAAGCGAATTTGCTGGCGGAATAACCGCTCCGGCCAGGCAGTCCGCGGTAGCCAGCTATCGAGGATACGCCTACAATCGTACCCTTCCTTTCCAGGAGGGAAGACAAGCCATATTTCGTACAATACACTGTACCATAAAAATTGATATCCATTACTTTTTTGATCACACTGATGTCCATTTCCTTTAACAAAGCACGCATCGAGATACCCGCATTATTGATCAGGACATCGATCCCCCCGAAATTCTTCACTGTTGACTCCATCAATCGCCGGCAATCATTCTCGATGCTCACATCTGCAACCTGCACATAAAGATTGGCCGAAGCATATTCCCGCTGGAGCTGGTATAATTTATCATGATTCCTGCCGCAGGTGGATACTTTTGCTCCCCTGCTCAGCAGGTCCTGTACAAGGGCCTTGCCAATGCCATCCGTACCCCCGGTGACGACCACTACCTTGTTTGCAAAATATCCGCTCATGCTAGTTTTTTACAAACCTAAAAAAAAGCAGCGAGCTTTTGATGAATTGCTAACGCTATCTTCCTCCTCAAATCGTTGTTACCTCTCTCCTGAACCTTTATCTATGATGATATTTTTCATGATGCATGATGGTACAGGCCCGGTAGATCTGTTCTGCCAGGATCAGTCGCACCAATTGGTGCGGAAAAGTAAGTGCCGATAAACTCATTCTCAAACCAGCCATTTTGAGAATAGGCTCGTCCAGGCCGAAGGCCCCGCCCACCAGGAAGACCAGGCGTTTGACCCCCTGGTTTGCCTTTTGCTGTAAGAATACAGATAGCTGGTCCGAACTGAATTGTTTCCCGTTTACATCCAGGGCTACCAGGAAATCCGGACTTTTCATCCACTGAAGGATGGTCTCACCTTCTTTCCTTTTCAGATCCATTTCACTCAACATGCCGGCGTTTTTCGGTACAGGGATAATATTCCATTCAGCAGGGAAGTATTTCTTTATCCTTTTGGTAAACTCAGTCACCCCTTCCCTGATATAGGATTCATGTGGTTTTCCGACCGACCAGAAAGAAAGTTTCATAAATATTATTTGCCCGGGTAATTCACTCAAAAATAAAAAACCTCCTTATCAAGGAGGTCTTTTTGTGATGAGGTTCTTTGAAATTATTTGATCTCATAGTCTTTTTTGAACGACATGAGCGTGGAGCGGAAGAGCACATTGGATGTATCCAAAGATGAAGCCTGCTGGTAATACTGATAGGCTTCAGCAAGATAATGGGCATCTTCCAGCATGAATCCGAGCCGGTAAGCCTGTTCGGCCGGGGCCTCATAGCCACCGGATCTTGATTTAAGGCTGCTGACCAGGTTATCCAGGGTTTCGTGGGACACATAATTGATCACTTTCAGTTCATCATTCTCCCCTCCTTTTACAGATGCTGTCCAGTAATAACTTTTCCCGGGTGTCATGAGCTTTTTAAAATCGGAAATATTGATCTTTTGTTTGAGAAGGTTGGAACTGAAAGCAGGAGTGGTAATATCAGTACTGTTATAGAGCATGAACGTAAATTCCTTTGCTTCGGAATAGGATTTCCAGCGCAACGGGAAATCACCCGATACATAATTAATGGTATCCAGGCGGGTATCGATCCAGATATCATTCACACTCCGGCTAACGGCGCCAACGGTATTCATGAATGCTTTCCTGTTGCTGCCGGGTGTGCCTTCGTCCTTAGCGGTCATCTGGTTCCAGAAATACTTGACATAATTCGCAGAGACTGAGTTAGCCTTCACTTTGCAGGAATCATTGTAACGGCTCATGGAATAATTGCCCGATTTACCAATGGTAAAAGTGGCTGCCTGGTTGCAGATCAGGGTAACCGCTCCGCCGGAACCCACCACCAGGCTGGCAGTATTGGAAAGCATTTTACCAATTTTAGCCGGTCCGGTAGTGCCATTATCCGTACAGTTCACCGTTCCTTTAAAACTGTAGATCATAAAGCTGTTCTGGCTGTAAATAAAGCAGGCCAGCGCCATAAAACATAGGATAAAATACATCTTTTTCATATTGAAAGATTTTGGGTTAAGACATCCGTTAATGGTGACTTTGGTGGAAGACCGTCCGGTATTTGAATTTCTTATGCATCCAGACGGCAAATCCCTGGTAAAAATAAATAATATCCACGGATAGAACAATTATCAATATGGTTAAAGTCATATTCAGCTTGATCCGGTATCGATCGAATAAATGGATCCCCAGGTACATGAAGAGGAAGGCCGATACCAGCTGGGCGATCTTGGCCACCAGGTGGAACCAGAGGTGGTTTTCCAGGTAATACCGGATAAAAAATGACATATGCAGCCAACCGATGATCACGGCCAGGACAATGGCAGCCCAGAGTGGCATTTTTGTCACATATTTATCGTCAAGTATCATTGACAATATGTTGGCATGTACAACAATTCCGTTCATATCAGGCACGCTTTTATTGGCGATCCTGTTATTCATGGGCGTGAATTTCTTGTCCTCAATATCGTCCTGGCTTGTATCCACATAACCCAATAAAGCGATCTTACCTTTTATATAAGATTCATCAACGGTATTATTAAACAAGTCATCGGGTTCCAATAGTCTGTACTGATTGGTTTTCCTTGAATAATTGATGACCTCATAATGATCTTTTCGTCTGACCAGTTTTTCATAAGCTTGCTGATTATAATTCTTTACCAGCATGGCATCGAAATTATAGTGCACGGAGTCGTTGACCTTTTCATAGGGAGAGAATAACCGAAGTGTTCCTTCTTCCTCACCGATGACATTTACAAATCCGGTCTGGTGATAGGATTCCTGGAAAAAATCCTCTTTAAATGCCCCTTTCCCGTGGTTTTCTTCCCAGTCGATACGACTGGCAGCCACCAGGTTTGTAGTCCTCTCGAAAGCCTCTTTTAAAACAGCATCTTTCACCGAATCCCTTGGCCCTTCAAAGTATGCATCCAGCCCCATCACTTTCGGGCTCATGGAGGCTGTTTTTTCGATAAGGGCTGCGATTCCCTGTCGGTCGAGGTGCCCAATATTGATAATGACGATTCTGTTCTCCAACAAGTTGTCTTTCCCCTTCCCCAGTTTGGAATAGGCGATATCGTCATAATCAAAATCCTCCATGGCCTTCTCAATCGGGTCGAAAAAATGAAGATGGAGGGGGATCAGCGGAACAAGCAGGATCAGGATAAAGACCCAGGCAAGGGCAAAAATGGTGTCCCTTTCATAGAGGTACTTGGTAAAATGTCCTCCAAACCTTTTGGCATGGTGGAGGACATGTTTATGGAGAGGTTTCCTGCTTTTCGGAGCCGGATTATCCATGTAAATATTTTTTAAAATATTGATCGGGTGCAACCTCAGGAACCATCCCGACTACTCTGATTTTCATAAAAGCTGCAATTAGTACTCCCATAAAGCAAATATCCGTTCTATTTTTTTTAAATTAGCAACTTAATTTATGCGGAAGGCCTTATCCATATTTGCCGCCATTTGCATTTTCTGCCTTCTCGGAGAAAAACTTATTGCCCAGGCACCTCCCAAACCGCGTGACAGCACTATCACCGGCCCGCAAACCTTTGCCATGGTGATGGGAATCTCTGCATATAAATATGTACGTCCACTTGAATACGCAGATAAGGATGCCGAAATGTTCAAGGATTTTTTGAAATCACCCTCCGGGGGCAAATTAAGCGATGACAATATTTATATCCTCCTGAATGACCAGGCCACCCTTGCCAATTTTTATACCAAAGGATTTGCCTGGCTGAAAGCAAAAAAGTTACAAAAAGGTGACCGCTTGTTTATTTACCTGGCCGGTCACGGCGATGCCATTGATGAGGATCAGTTCTTCTACCTTGCTTATGACTGCGATCCCGCCGGGGATAAAAATAATTACCTGGTTGGGGGAGCCGTACAATTATTCAACCTGAAAAAAAAGATCGCGGCAGAGACCGCTATTGGTGTAGAAGTTTATTTCATCATGGATGCCTGCCGGAGCAATGAATTGCCGGGCGGTGTCGACGGTCAGAACTTCCTTAACCAGGCCATCTCTGAAAAAAGGGCGGGGGAGATCATCATGCTGGCCACGGGAGCCGGCGAAAAATCCCTGGAAGATGCAAGCATTGGTAATGGACATGGTTTATTCACCTATTACCTGGTCAATGGTTTGGTAGGTGAGGCCGACTCTATTGTGAAAGCCGATGGCAAAGTGACCCTGGAAGAGATCCAGAAATATGTGGATAAAAATGTACCGGCTGAGGCCCAGCAGCGATTCAAACAAAAACAGGATCCTTTTTTCTGTTGTAATGAGAACAGCAGTAAGGTCGTAAGTATTGTGGATACTGCTTACCTGCGGAAATGGGAGCAAATGAAAAAACTCCAGGCCGCCACCAACTCCCATGCGATGGTATTACCGAAGACCCGGGGGATCAGCGGCGCTTCTGATACTTCTCTGGTGGAAACCTATAACAATTTTAACCGGGCCGTAAAGGAAAGTAGGCTTACTGGTAATCAATCCGCCGAATTTTTTTACCAGTGGATGGAAAGGAATTTCCCCGGTAATTCCTATACCCTGGATGCCCAGTCGACCCTGGCTGTGGAATTCATCAATTTCGCACAAAGCAAGATCAACCTGTACCTCGAATGCAAAGATGCAGCCTCTGTGCAAAAGTTAAGGGCCCAGATCGACGATGACGAAAAAACCGACGAGGTAAACACCGGCTTTGACCGGATGGAAAAAGTAGCCCGCCAGGAATACTATGAGGTGGGGGATATGCTGGAGAAAGCTATCCGTATCATCAGCCCCGATGATTCTGATTTCGCCAATTCCCTGAAGGGCCGTATGTATTTCTTCAAAGCCAGGGGCTATTACAGCGGGGGGATCAAACAGCTGAATATACAGGAGGCGTTCAATTATGCTTATGCTGCATATGCCAGGGATAAAAATGCGGCTTATATCCTGAATACCTTGTCCAACCTGCATATGGATAATTACCGGTATGACAGCGCCATATTTTATGCATACCGTGCCATTGCTGTGGCACCCAAATGGAGATACCCTTATGTGACGCTCGCTTTTTGTTATAAAACACTATCCAAGCCAGACTCGGCCATCAAATATTATACAAGGTCCATTCTATTGGATTCGATGAATGCAGACGCCTGGGTGGACCTGGGCCATTATTATTTTTCCCTTGGCAAGGGGGATTCTGCTATTTATAATTACAATAGGGCACTCTCCCTGGAACCGAACAATGTATTCGCCAGCAACAATATCGGCTGGCTATATTACCAGCAAAAAGATTTTTTAAGAGCCCGTGATTTTTTCAAACGAAGTATCCAGGCCGATTATAAATTCATCAATGCCTATAACGGGATGGCCAAGACTTTTTTTGAAACAGGGGAATATGATTCGGCCCGGATCTACTATTCCAAAGCTTTTGAGAATTACCAGGATAAATCCATCGTCAATATTTATATCGGTAATTTTTTCAGGGAGCTGAAATCCTATGACTCCGCCAAAGTATATTACCGGTATGCAGCCCAACTGGATTCAACCTACGAGGAAGCTTTTAACAATCTCGGTCAAACCAGTGAAATGCTGAAACAACGTGACTCGGCTATTTACTATTTCCATAAGGCATTGATCGCAAATCCGGCTTCAGCCTATTCACTGGTAAACCTGGGACTCGTATATAAGGAATTGAAGATTTCGGATTCTACATTTTTATATTTTCATAAAGCCACGGACCTGGAACCAAATAATCCTTCCATTTTGAACAGCCTTGGTGTTTTGTTTGCACAAGATAAAAGCGGGGATTCAGCAAAGAATTATTTCAGAAGGGCTCTGAAAGCCAGACCGGATTATAAACCGGCGTCCAAGAACCTCCTGAAACTCTTTAAAGATCTCAATCAGGTAGATTCTGTAACGAATTTCATCCGCAGTACTTCGTTGGTTGACCCCGGGAGCGCTGCATTCATGAATGAACTGGGTATGGCATTTTATGAGGTCAAACGTTACGACTCTGCCAGCATTTACCTGCGTAATGCAATAAAGAAGGATATGGTCAATCCCTTATTGTATAACAATATCGGCCTGGTATTCATGGGGGCCAAGCAATACGACTCAGCCCGGAAGAATTTTTTGAAGGCCAACCGGATCATGCCGGAGAATATGACCTATGTGCATAATTTATCGAACGTATACCGTCAACTGAATAAACTTGATTCCTCGGCTTATTATTTTGAAAAAGAGATCTTCAAGCAACTGGGACCCGGTATCGATGCGGATAACCGGATCGGGGCTTTTTACGGGGATGTGAAATTGTATGATTCCTCCATTAACTATTATAAAAAAGCGTTGCAACTCAATGCGAATTATTCAAAAAGCTATATCCGGGTAGGGGAGGCTTACCTGAATATGGAATTATATGATTCCGCGCTGGTCTACCTTCGAAAGGGAGTGGAACTGGATTCCAATTCCAAAGGGGGTAACCTCTCCCTGGGACTGACCTATCACTCACTTCAAAAATTTGATTCTTCGATCTTTTATCTTACAAGGGCTGTCCGGCTGGATCCCTCAAAATCAAAGACCTTCTTTGACCTTGCCTGCAGTTACAACCTGAATAATGAGCCCGAAAAAGCCATTCTGAATTTACAGATGGCCTTTCAGCATGGATTTAAGAATACCGATGCTTTGCTGACCGACCCGGACCTGAATAGCCTGAAAAAGGTCAAGGAATTCCAAAACCTGCTGGACAAATACGTTCCCGACTGGAGAACTAAATAAAAAAGCCATCCGCCTATGGCGGACGGCTTCAACTCTTTCAAATAAAAATCAATGATGCGTGCTATCGGTACCCGTCATATTTGTCTGGGGCGGCATCATTTTGGCAATGTCTGAATTCAAAGTGAATTCCCAGTGATCGGTGGCCTTGCTGTCCTTGTCATGTTTGGTCACTTCAATAGCATTCATATCAAATTTCTGGCCTTTTTTCATGCCCATTCCATCCATCGTTGATGTTCCTGTCCAGTGCATCCACTCATAGCTGTAATCATCTGTAGCCGCTTCACTTACAACTTCAGCCTTCATGTCGGTTGCCATAGAATGGAAGCCGGCAAGCTCCTTTTTAATTTCATCTGCTCCTTTTACCTCGCCTGGCATACCGGAATGATCGATACAGTTAGCGGCAAATACGTCGGCCAGTTTGCTGGTATCCCCGGTCTCAATGGCTTTGTTGATTGCATGAACATTATCCAGGTTCTTTTTGGCAGCAGCTGACATACTGCCGCCCTTGCCTGAACAAGAATACAAAACGATCCCGCTACAGGCACTCATGATAAAAACAAATTTTTTCATGTAAATATGGTTTTAGTTAAAAAAAATAAGCCTGCACAGGCATGCTTAAAAGCGTTTAAAGATTATTTATGTCCTGAAGTGTCCGTAGCGCTTGCTTGCGGCATCATTTTCATCATGTCGGTGAAATCCATAAAACTCCAGTGATCAGATACTTTGCCATCCTTGAATTTGCAAACTTCTATGACATTCGCCGAACCGGTGGAGCCTGCTTTCCCGCTCATGCCATCCACTTTCATTGTCCACGATTCCTTCACCCACTGGAAAGTATAGTCGTCATCTGCCAGTTCCTTTACGATATCATTTTTGAAATCTTTCATCATAGTGAACATCCCCGCAAAATTCGCTTTCATGCTGTCAAGACCCTTGATATCCTGGCCATTCATACTTTCATGCTCCACAGCATCGGTTGCGAAATAATCCCCTGCCTTGCTCAGGTCGGTGTTTTCAAACATTTTACCGATAGCCCGGGCCGTTTCGAGATTTTTTTTCGCCGTATCACTCATTCCAGTCTTGCCGCCGGAATTACAGGCAGAAAAGATCAGGGCAGAAGCTGCCGCTAATGTGAGAAAGATTTTTTTCATTTACATGTTGGTTTAGCTAAGTAAATAAGCCTGCTATGCAGGCTTTGTATGATTTGAGAATTATTTATGTCCTGTGGAATCCATACCGGTCGGCTGCGGCATCATTTTCATCATATCATTAAAATCGATGAAACTCCAGTGTTCTGTAGACTTTCCGTCTTTGAATTTACTGACCTCTATGGCATTCATGGTGGTGGTCGTACCAGCCTTCATCCCCATGCCATCCGTTTTCATCGTTGAGGTTTCCTTCAACCACTGAAAAGTATAATCGTCATCAGCCAGTTCTTTCACGGTTTCATTTTTAACATCTTTGATCATGTTCATGATGTTGGCAAAATTCGCTTTGATACTATCCAGGCCCTTGATATCATGTCCACTCATGCTGGCATGTTCGATCCCGTCGGCTGCAATATAATCCCCCACCTTGCTCCAGTCGTTTGTCTCAAACATTTTAGCAATGGCGCGTGCAGCATCCAGGTTTTTTTTGGCGGTGTCGCTCATACCACTCTTGCCGCCTGAATTGCAGGCACAAAAGAACAGGGCAGAAGCTGCCAGTAATGCAAAAAGATTCTTTTTCATGTCAGTTTGGTTTTAGGTTAAATAATCAGGAGGCCTAAGGTAAAAAAAATTATTTGTTCGGTGGTTTTTCGTAAATAAATCTTACCATGGCATTCTTTTGTTCGTCAGAGGCCAAAAACAACTGGTAACGTTTATCGCCCGCATGAACGATCATGAGCGCAGTATTAGGGGGGATCGTGCCAAGATTCTCACCCACCATGATCACTTCCTGTTCCCTGTTCTTCAGGTCGATCTTAACTGACATGGAGATGGGTTTTTCCGTTAACATCTTATTGATAACTACAGCTTTACCATTCACATAAACGGAAATGGTGTCCCCGTCGATCTCTCCATTATCATAAAAATCAAGTGTAATGGTACCGGTATCGACTTTGATGATTTTGACCAGTTCGGCAGTCCGTCCGGTCAGTTTTACCGGAAGTTTTACATCCGGCTTGAACAGGGGCTTATCCAACCTGGACAAAAGGATGGTTCCCGGAGGACAAGCGGTTTTTCCGTCGATTGTTTTACCCGTCCAGGCACCGCGCAATTGTTCTTCCAGTGTTTCACCTTTAAAAAAGCCCAGGTCATATCTTTTGGTGCAGGGAACACAATCCCCCGGTATATGAAATGTAATGATGCCTGTTTCATTAATTGAATACCGGCTACTGTCAGCAGAAACTGTACCGTCGATATTTTGTTTCACATAATTAGCGGTGTCCTCATACTGGTAGCTGGTGCCCATGATCCGGGTGCCCGCCTTTTGGAGGTGCATTTCAATGTAATAGACCGGATAACAACCACCGGGCTCCATGACCAGTTTCCCTTTCCAGGCCCCGTTGATGTCCTGGCCGGCCATGAGTTTGTTCAGTAGCAAAAAAAACAGTAAAAGATTTATCCGGTTCACAATAATGAAAATAAAGAAAAGTGCTATCGGCCAATGAAAAAATATGTAAACGGCAAAGGGTCAGTTTTTACTGTAGCGGAACCTGATCACGGCATTTTGTTGTTCAGTGGAGGAGATCTGGACATTATAGCGCTGTTCGCCTGCTTCCACTACCATCAGCGAAGTATTGGGAGGGATCAGGCCGAGGTTTTCAGCCACCATCACCAGTTCATGTACGTCACCGTCATCGATATGAAGGCGAAGAATAAGCGGTTCAGCCGTCAGTCCACCTTTAGATAATATCCTTTTCCTGTCAAAGTACACTGAGACAGTATCTCCGTCTATCTCCCCGTTGTCATATAATTTTACCAGCACATCCGGATCATTGACAACGATGGTCTTGACCAGCTCATTGGTCCTTGTCGCCAGTTGTTCGGGCACAGGGATATTCGGCTTGTTGACCGCAGGTTTGATCAGGGCAGTCTTTTTGACTGAATCAATGACCTTTTTTTTCTCTGTGAAATTCGGAACCGGGGTAGGATTCTTGATCACAGTGGTCTTTGTTTTGTCGGGTGTATTGTTTTTTGTTTTGGTCTTGGTTGTCGTTGTATTTCCTGGCTTTTTAACTACAGTTTTATTTTTGGTCTCTATTTTATTTGAAGGAGCGTTTGATACGATCTTTTTTACAGGAGGTTTATTGATGATCACGGTTTTATTGGGGCTCTCCGTTTTATTCATATTTTCCGGATCAATGGTTTTCCGGGGAGGGGGCTGGTTCTCAATGACAGGAAGGTTTTTGAGTTTATTCTTCAGAAAGGGCTCCACATGAAAATCAGATTGCGTCACTTTCCTCAGGTGTACGGTGCCTCCGCCGCAATCGCCCCAGCTACCGGGCGGGTTAGGCTCATAGGGGGGTTCATATTTCCCCAGGTAATCACCGTCAAGAAATTCTTCGGAACCTGATTTGGAATAATTAAAAGTGTAATTCATGATGCAGGTAGCCCCCCCAAGCATGTTCTTGACCTCTACTGTTTTCAGTTCGCGGATCTTGAATGTGGAAGAACTTTTGGTAAAGCTGCCGGTCATTGTGGCCTTGCCATAGAACCGTACATCCAGATAAGAATAGGAAACACCATTGATGAATGCACTGCCATTCTGTGCGATCTGGAATTCCAGTTTGTAGTATTCGCCGCCGTCCGAAATGAAGTATCCTTTCCATATACCGGTAAGATCTTGCGCCGGGACAAAAGAAGGAATCATCAGGCAGAGGGAAAGCAAGCCCGGAAATATCCTGCGCATATGCATATTCAAAACTACAAAATCACCCCGGATCCGGTATTTGATTTAAAAAAGAGTTTGTTAATTTTAGCAGATGCCATTTCAGGTCCTCATGCGGCGGACGGGTTTGATCTATTCTATGAAACTCATCATGATACCGGCATCCGCACAGCCTTCGTTCACTGAAAAAAAACTGCTGCAGGAACTGGACTCGGCCAGCCGGGCATCTGCGCCGGCAAAATATTTCGCGTCCATTTATTTGACCACCACCGAAAAAGCTATTCGTTATTACGCAGCGGATACCTCAGCGCAAAAGCAACTCATTCTTCGTTTTGAAGACAGGTTTGCAGGGCTCTACTTTAGTTCTGCGGGGAATTTTATCCATCACCAGCCGGTAGCAGACGCGTGGAAAAATTATTACAGGGATTCCCTGATGCCTCCTGTCAAGTATATGCTGTACGGGATCAATGCCCATATCAATGGCGATATATGGCAGGCACTGCAACAATCTTTTTCTTATGATGAACTGAAGACTGTTCGGCCCGCCTATGATGGTTTTTACCAGGGCCTCCTGCTTGAATACAATGAGTTTTACAGGGCGGCGTACCGTGCGAGCCGGACAATTCGTCACCTGCACCTGTTGACACTTGGCGCCGATAAATTATACGGAAGGCTTTTGCTGAAACGATGGAGGAAACGACAAATGAAACTGGCGCTGACCTATTATACGGATAATAATAAATTCGGGTATAAGCTGGCAAAGCTGAAAAGAAAAAAAGAACGGATCGATCGCCTGATCGGGCGTCATATTTAACCATTCTTCGTTACCTTTGCAGCCTGAAAAAGCAACCTGCTGAATGATCAAGGTCAGTTTTCCCGACGGAACCATAAAGGAATTTGAGAAGGGCACAACCCCCCTGGATATTGCACATACCATTTCAGGCCAGCTTGCAAAAAAAGTACTGGCCGCCAAGGTGAATGATGCGATCTGGGATGCCACGCGTCCTGTCAATGAAGATATATCCCTTCAATTGTTAACCTGGGATGACCCGGGAGGCAAATATGCTTTCTGGCATTCTTCAGCCCACCTGATGGCCGAGGCCGTGGAGTCCCTTTTTCCTGGTGTTAAGTTCTGGGTAGGCCCGCCTGTGGAGCATGGTTTTTATTATGATATGGACCTGGGCGGAAAAAAAATGACCGAAGAAGACCTTTCACTCCTGGAAAATAAAATGAATGAACTGGCCAGGCAGAATAATCCTTATACCAGGAAAGAGATATCCAAGCCCGATGCAGTCAAATATTTTTCGGAAAAGGGTGATGAATATAAACTGGATCTGCTGCAGAACCTTGAGGACGGGGATATCACTTTTTATACCCAGGGTCAGTTCACCGACCTCTGTCGTGGTCCGCATATTCCTGCCACGGGTCTCATCAAAGCGATCAAGTTAACAGGTATCGCAGGAGCATACTGGAAAGGAGATGAGAAAAATAAAATGCTCACAAGGGTGTACGGGATCACCTTCCCCACACAAAAAGAACTGGATGATTATCTGGTGATGCTGGAAGAGGCAAAGAAAAGAGACCACCGCAAGTTGGGTAAGGAGCTGGGTATTTTTACGATGGATGATGATGTGGGACCCGGTTTGCCGCTCTGGCTCCCCAACGGAACCATCATCATCGAGGAGCTTGAGAAATTAGCGAAGGAAACCGAGCAGGCAGCCGGTTATAAGCGGGTGGTAACGCCGCATATTGCCAAAGAAAGCATGTATATCACGAGCGGGCATTTACCTTATTACCAGGACAGCATGTATCCTCCCATGGAACTGGAAGGGCAGAAATATTACCTGAAAGCCATGAATTGCCCGCATCATCATAAAATATTTGATGCTGAACCCAGAAGCTACAAGGACTTGCCGCTGCGCCTCGCAGAATACGGGACCTGTTACCGTTATGAACAAAGCGGTGAATTATTCGGGCTCATGCGGGTGCGTTGCCTGCACATGAATGATGCCCATATCTATTGCAGTAAGGACCAGTTCGCACAGGAATTCAGGGCAGTGAATGATATGTACCTGAAATATTTTAAGATCTTCGGCATTGAAAAATATATCATGCGGTTAAGCCTCCATGATCCGTCCAAACTGGGACAGAAGTATGTGAATGAGCCTGCCCTCTGGATCGAAACGGAGGAGCTGGCCCGGAAGGTATTGATCGAATCGAATATCCCCTATGTCGAAGTAAAAGGAGAGGGCGCTTTTTACGGGCCTAAGATCGACGTGCAGGTCTGGAGCACGATCGGAAGGGAGTTCACCCTCGCCACCAACCAGGTTGATTTTTCCCAACCGAGAAGTTTTAAACTGAGTTTCACGAACCAGCACAATGAACCGGAAGTGCCGCTGGTGATCCACCGGGCACCCTTAGGTACGCACGAAAGGTTCATTGGCTTTTTATTGGAACATTATGCAGGAAAGTTTCCCGTCTGGCTGGCCCCGGTACAGGTGAAGCTGTTGCCCATCAGCGATAAATACATATCCTATGCTCAAAGCATCCTGCAACAACTTTTGCACGCAGGGATCCGGGCTGAAGTGGATGACCGCAATGAAAAGATCGGAAAGAAGATCCGGGATGCGGAACTGCTGAAAGTGCCCTATATGTTCATCGTAGGTGAAAAAGAAATGAACGATCAATCAGTCTCTGTTCGCCAGCAGGGCAGGGGTGATGCAGGAACTAAGCGGCCCGAAGAAATGATCGCACTGATCAAAGAGAAGATCAGCCAGCGATCCGGCGAGTAAAAAATATTGGCAGGGATTAAAATTATAATTGTAATTTAACCCGGCTTTTACCTCCCCTACCTGAAGGGGAGCATTATTCATAAAAAAAAAACCGATACGCTTCAGAACAGGTGATGAAGCACATTCATTATGGCAGTACCTTATAGACCCGGTGGCGGGTTTAAAAAGCCGGGTGGCTTCAGGCCCGGCGGTGGTTTCAAATTCAAACCATACAGAAAAGAGGCAGAACACCGCATCAATCATTTTATCCGGGTGCCCCAGGTCCGGTTGGTCGGGGACAATGTGGAAGTGGGGATCTATGATACCCCGATGGCCCAGAAAATGGCAGACGAGCAGGGCCTTGACCTGGTTGAAATTTCTCCCAATGTGGATCCTCCCGTTTGCAAGATCATCGACTATAATAAATTCCTTTACGATAAGAAGAAGAAGGAAAAGGAAATGAAGGCGAAAAGCAAGGCATCTGAAGTGAAAGAGATCCGTTTTACACCCAATACAGACGACCATGATTTCAATTTCAAGGCCAAGCATGCAGAAAACTTCCTGAAAGAAGGGAATAAGGTCAAAGCCTATGTGCAATTCAAGGGCAGGGCCATCCAGTTCAAGGACCGGGGAGAATTGCTGCTGCTTAAATTCGCCGAACGCCTCGCCGAAACCGGCGTACTTGAAAATATGCCTAAAATGGAGGGAAGAAGAATGCTTGCCATTTTTGCACCCAAGGGAAAAAAGAAATCCTGATCAGCGCCGGACATGCCCATGACATTATCAATTTCACATTTTTATTTGCCATTCAAATAAAAAATGAGTCAAATTTTTTTTCCTTGAACTCAAGTTGTACTTTCCCGCTTCATCTAAAATCAAAACTATCATGCACATGAAGACACGTTATCTTGCCATAACGGCAACACTTTGCCTGTTCTGCACAATCACCCGGGCCCAGGTTCCCACCACCGGCCAGCCAACAGCAAGGACAGACTCTACCAAAAAACAAACCGGGCCGGCCAATGCCCCCAAACCTTATAAGGAAGTCATTACTTCAAAGGCAATGACCCAGAAAGGTCTTTTCTGGGTGCATAAAGTAGAAGACAAATACTATTTCGAGATACCCGATGAATTGTTCGGCCGGGATTTCCTGGTGGTGAACCGTATTTCCAAAGCAGCTGCGGGCATGCGCAGCCAGGGCAGTTTTTTCGGGTATGGAGGCGACCAGATCGGGCAAAACGTGATCCGGTTTGAAAAAGGACCCAATAATAAGGTTTTCATCCGCACGATCTCCTATGCTGAATATGCGAAGGACTCTACCTCACCCATGTTCACCGCTGTGAATAATTCCAATGTGCAACCTATTTCCCAGTCATTTGACATCAAATCCTTCCGGAATGATTCCACCGGTGCCGTGATCGATGTGACAGACTTTGTGAATGGTGACAACGATGTCCTGCATTTCAACAGTGCTTTAAAAACAATAGCAAGGCTGGGTGCTGTACAAAACGATAAATCATATATCGTTGGCATCAGGGCATTTCCCATCAATATCGAGATCACAACCGTTAAGACCTATTCCCGTACACCGGCTTTACCGACTCCCGGCGGAGGTTTCGGTGGTCCTGCTCCCGCCGGGGGAAATATGACCATGGAATTGAACAGCTCGCTTGTGTTGTTGCCCAAGGTCCCCATGCAGGCACGTTATTTTGACCCGAGGGTAGGATTTTTTGCCGTGGGATATACCGATTTTGATGCCAATCCGCAGGGCGTAAAAAGCATTTCCCTGATCAAACGCTGGAAGCTGGAACCGAAAGATGAGGATTGGGATAAATACAAACGGGGTGAACTGGTAGAACCCAAGAAACCGATCATATTTTATATTGACCCCGAAACACCCAAAAAATGGGTGCCTTACCTGATGCAGGGCGTGAATGACTGGAAAGCGGCATTCGAGAAAGCCGGCTTTAAGAATGCGATCATAGCAAAACTGGCACCTACCAAAGCCGAGGACAGCACCTGGAGCCTGGACGATGCCCGTAACTCAGCGATCGTTTATAAACCCTCCGATATCGCCAATGCCAGCGGACCCAGTATCTCCGACCCGCGGACAGGCGAGATCATGGAGAGCCATATCAACTGGTATCATAATGTCATGCAACTGATCCATGACTGGTATTTCATCCAGACTGCTGCTGTTGATGCCCGCGCCAGGAAAATGGTCTATGATGATGACCTGATGGGGCAACTGATCCGTTTCGTATCCTCCCATGAAGTGGGGCATACGCTTGGCCTCCGCCATAATTTTGGCAGCAGCAGCACCGTTCCGGTGGAGAGCCTCCGGAATAAAGCCTGGGTGGAAGCCAATGGCCATACACCCAGTATCATGGATTATGCCCGATTCAATTATGTGGCACAACCGGAAGACAATATCAGCGAGATCGGTCTTTTCCCCCGTATCGGCGATTATGATAAATGGGCCATACAATGGGGTTATACCTTATTTCCCCAATATAAAGGTCCTGAAGAGGAAAAAACATTCATCAATAACTGGATCATGGACAGCCTGAAAAATCACAGGCTTTGGTTCGGCACGGAGATCAATCCGGACGATCCGCGGTCACAAAGCGAACAGGTAGGGGATGATGCCATGAAGGCCAGCGCTTACGGGATCAAGAACCTGCAACGCATCCTGCCCAACCTGATGCAATGGTCCAAAATGCCCAATGAGGATTACAGTAACCTGGCCAATATGTATAATCAGCTTACGATCCAATATGGACGTTATATGGGCCATGTAACAAAATATGTGGGAGGTATCATGGAAACACCCAGATCGGTGGAAGAAAACGGCGCTGTGTATGAAAATGTCTCCAGGGCAGATCAGCAGCGTGCTGTTGATTTCCTGAATAAACAATTATTTACCACTCCCACCTGGCTGATCAACCAGGATATTTATAACAGGGTGAATGGAGGCCTGACCGGCCTTACTGTGATCGGTACATTCCAGGACAGGATCCTGAACCGACTGTTCAGCAGTACTACGTTCAACAAACTTTCAGAAGGGGAGGCTGCCCAGGGAGGGAATGCTTATTCGATCCTCGACCTTTTAGGAGATCTGAAAAAAGGGATCTGGAGTGAACTGGCCACCAAGAAACCGATCGACATTTACAGGCGCGGCCTGCAAAAATCCTATGTCAATATTCTTTGCAATCTTATCAATCCTTCCCAGGCTACCCCGCAAATAACGGCGATACCCGGAATAAGTTTAACAGTTTCCAGTTCAAATGAAAAGGCGGATTATATCAGTGTGGTAAAAGCCCATTTATCTGCACTGAAAGCAGAATGCACGGCTGCAGCGGCATCAAGCCCCGATGCAATGACCAAATACCACCTGCAGGATGTGGCTAAAAGGATCGATAAGGCCTTGAATCCGAAAGATTAAAAGAAGTTATTAAGAATTTAAACGGAAGCAAATTATGCTTCCGTTTTTTTTGTTCGGGGCCGTGATCATGTGTATCTTTGCCGGCCATTTCAAATGGGTTTGAGAACGGTAAATAAAGCTCTTTTGAAAAATTTTGCCTGAAGAGGCCCTCCAAATTCCCTGCCGGTGCAGGGATGCCTCAAGGGTTATTGATAAATTTTCAGTGATGCCTAAAGTAAAAACTAATTCCAGTGCCAAAAAGCGTTTCAAGATAACTGGCACAGGGAAGATCACCCACCAGAAGTCGTACAGGCGACATATCCTCACCAAGAAGTCCACTAAGCGTAAACGCAACCTGCGTAAGGACGGCGAAGTGTCAAAAGCGAACCTTGATTTTGTAAAGCGTTTATTAAGGCTGAAATAAGTCCTTATCGGACCCCGCACCGGGGGCCTTCATTTCAAACAACATTGATCAACATTTAAAATCATTATATGCCTCGCTCAAAAAATTCAGTGGCTTCCAAAGCCCGTCGTAAAAAAATACTGAAACAGGCCAAGGGTTTTTATGGCAAAAGAAAAAATGTCTATACCGTAGCCAAGAATGTAGTGGAAAAAGGGATGACCTATATGTTCGTTGGCCGTAAACTGAAGAAAAGGGAATACCGCTCTCTGTGGATCGCCCGGATCAATGCGGCTGTGAGAGAAGAAGGAATGACCTATTCCTCCTTCATCAGGAAATTACAGGAAAAAGGTATCACCCTCGACCGTAAAGTGCTGGCTGACCTGGCGATGAATAATCCCGAAACCTTTAAAAACCTGGTAGCAACCGTAAAATAAGTTTCTGCCATTCATTTTCGTGCCGGGGAAGACGAGATTTTTTGATTATCAGGGTTGCCAACCTTATAAAGGTTGGCAACCCTTTTTAGTCAGTGTTTCAACCCTGCTGCAAATGGATAGATATTAGTCCTTGACGATAGGCGCTAATGAAAGCGTGTACAAAGAGTGAAAAAATTCGGTGTACTAAATAATGCAATCCTATATTTTTGTGCAGCCTATCAGATAAGTACAGATGCAGCAGCCACCGATGACAAATACCTATTATGAACTGGTGAAGCAAACCTTTAACTTCCCCCAGGAAGGCATCGAGGTGCAGGACGGGAACCTGGTGTTCAATGGGCTGGACCTGAAATCCCTGATCGATAAGTATGGTACGCCTATGAAGCTGACCTATCTCCCCAAGATCGGTATGCAGATCAAGAAAGCAAAGACGATGTTTGCCGCAGCCCTCAAGCGGCATAAATACCAGGGCAAATACTATTACTGTTACTGTACGAAAAGCTCGCATTTCAGCTTCGTGGTGGAAGAAGCGCTGAAAAATGATATTCACCTGGAAACCTCCTATGCCTATGATATTGAAATCATCAAAAAACTATACCACCGGAAAAAGATCACGAAGGACACTTATATCATCTGCAATGGGTTCAAGCAAAAGGGCTATATCAGGCGGATCGCAGGGTTACTGAATGCCGGATTCAATAATGTGATCCCCGTTCTCGACAACAAGGAGGAACTGAAAGCTTATGCCAAAGCGGTTAAGGAGCCCTTTAAGCTCGGTATCCGTGTAGCGGCCGAAGAAGAACCCACCTTTCCGTTCTATACATCCCGTCTGGGCATCCGGGCCAAGGATATCCTGGAATTCTACGTGGACAGGATCGAAGGCTATGAAAGCAAGTTCCAGCTCAAGATGCTGCATATCTTCCTCAACAAAGGCATCAAGGACGATATCTATTACTGGAGTGAGTTGAATAAACTTGTGAACCTGTATTGCCAGTTGAAAAAGATCTGCCCCGAACTCGATTCCATCAATATCGGGGGAGGCTTTCCCATCAAACATTCCCTTGGATTTGAATATGATTACCAGTTTATGATCAACGAGATCGT
The DNA here is from genome assembly GCA_964652845.1 of uncultured Chitinophaga sp. Classification (GTDB taxonomy): domain Bacteria; phylum Bacteroidota; class Bacteroidia; order Chitinophagales; family Chitinophagaceae; genus JJ008. The sequence continues at coordinate 9,985 of CAZZDQ010000016.1, read as the reverse complement.
GACCAATATCAAGACCGCCTGTAAAAAAGCCAAAGTGCCGCAACCGCATATCTTCACTGAGTTCGGCAGTTATACGGTAGGGGAGAGCATGGCCCATATCTTCAGGGTGGAGTCGGCCAAAGTGCAAAATGACCGCGAAACCTGGTACATGATCGACTCCTCCTTCATTACCACCTTACCGGATACCTGGGGGATCGGGGAAAAATTCCTGTTGCTCCCCATCAATAAATGGGACGATGAATACCAGCGGGTGGTACTGGGCGGGATCACCTGCGACAGCCATGATTATTATGATTCAGAAGAGCATGTAAACGAGGTCTTCCTTCCTAAAACCAATAATGGCGAACCATTATATATCGGTTTCTTTCACACCGGTGCCTACCAGGACCAGATCAGCGGATATGGTGGTATCAAACATTGCCTGATCCCCTCTCCCAAACATATCATTGTGGGGTATGATAAGAACGGTAAACTCTCCGACTGGGTCTATGCCAAACAGCAAACGGCACAAAGCATGCTGAAAATACTGGGGTATAAATAAAATGCCCCGCCTTATTGGGGCAGGGCATTGGCCAGGAATTCATTTCATTTTTTAGCGGTGGTGCCTTTTCCAATTATCTCTGTCATTTCCGCCATGTTCCCTCCACTCTCTGTATTCATGCCGGTCATAGTTGACGCGGTTCAGGTAAGATCTGTCCAGGTAATACCGGTTATCATACCCGCGGCGGTAATAATATCCTTCGGGGGTTCGGAAATAAAAACCATATACATCACGGTAAACCGGGTAGCCAGGCGTCCCGATGATCAGGGAAACCCTGGATTGTACCGGGTAGCGGTGGTAACCATAGGGATAGGTGGAAACGCAACTGGTGAAAATCACGACAGCAACTACCAGCAGCGCCACAATGCTTAGTTTTGACTGTTTCATATTTTTAGTTTTATATGTGTGAACCAATGAGCCTATTCACGTGTCTTCTTATTTCTCACTTCGCCGGGATTATACACCTTCACCACAGTAGGTGTGGTGACCTGTTCTGTCTTTATCACAGATGAACTGTCAGCCGGATTGGTTGTATTCTGAACCTCATTTGATTTTACCATGGCCGTACTGTCACCCGTTTTTGCCGCAACTACACTGTCCGGTTTCACGGTTTTCGCGGGAAAGATCGTCGCCAGGTTGTCAAGAGCTTTCGTTTTACTCATGGTGTCCTTTCCGGTGATAATATCGGTAGTGACCCATCCCTCAGCCTCCTTTTTAGACGTATCGATATTCAGAAACCTGATCTCGGATGCGCTGCTTTCAGTTGGTTTAACGTTTTGTTGAGGGAAGAGTTTGCTGGCATATTCCTTGCCGACGGCACAGCCTGCCGCCATGGCAATCATCAACATGATGAGGATGGACTGGAGATATTTTCCTGTTTTCATAATGGTAAGTTTGACCTACAACGGTTTAAGGGAGCAATTCATTTGCCATAAATTCTTAAAATAATTTTGGAAAAAAATATTTGTAATTCCATTAACAAATGAAACATCTGGTCCCGGGATAAACCTGCCTCCGGCTTCAATTCATAGTATCTTCTGCCTGTTCGGATTTTGATCCAATAATTTTTTATATTTACCTTCTGATTAAAACTGACTGTATATGAGAAAATGCCTGTCATACAAGCGAAACCTACTCATTATCATCTTCTTGCTCTGTGCACAAATTGGTTTTGCACAGCTTTATACTTTTTCTAATAGCGGATTGATCCAAATGAACCTTGAGAAGGTTTCTGCCAATCTGCGGGATATTCCCGAGAAGCCACCCACTGCTGCTGAATTAAAAGGCCCCCGCCCGGTACATGATAACCCTTCACTGGAACGGCCTCTCATCGTTAATCCCAATTCCGGCAATACAATCGGAAAAACGGATGCAGCCCTTCAAAAGGAATATAATAAAACTGAAAGTCATTCCCCATTTAACCTGCTTTCCAACTGGGATGGGTTAACCGCAGCTGTGGAACCGAGCGACAATAATATTGCGGTGGGGCCCAATAACGTGATGCAAATGACCAATAATGATGTGAGCACCTATATCCGGATATGGGATAAGGCGGGTACGGTCCTTGTTGCCAACAAACTGGTGAGTGATATTACCGGAATTGTTGATTATGGCGACCCGAATGTATTATATGACCAGGCTGCGGACCGGTACCTCTTCGTCGTGCTTTATTCCAGGGAAGCAAAAAAACTGGTGGTTGCCGTTTCTCAATCCCCGGACCCAACAGGTGCTTATTATGTATATTCATTTAATACCCCCGGAGGGTTTCCAGACTATCCTAAGATCGGGGTATGGTTAAATGCATATTACATTACGACTAATTCTAGCGCACCTGCAATTTTTGCCCTTAACCGCTCCGCCCTGCTGAATGGGCAAAGTGGGTCGTTCGTGCAGATGTTTTCATTAAGTAAGTTTCCGAGCCTTGGATTTCAGTCAGCTTCTCCGATCTCCCAAACAGGTTCAACGCTTCCTTCCGCTTCCCTTCCGGCCTCAGTGATCCGCGTAGCAGATAATGCCTGGGGGAAAACGGTAGGTCCCGATCACCTGGAAATATTCAACCTGCATGTCGACTGGGTCAACCCAAGAAACTCAACGATCAGCGGCCCGTTCAACCTGCCCATCCTGGACTATAACAGCAACCTTTGCGGGTTTAACAGCGGCGGTTGCATTCCGCAGCCCAATAGCACAATAAAACTAGACCCGCTCAGTAATGTGATCATGGACAAGGTGCAATACCGCAATCTCGGCAGTTATGAATCAGTCGTTTGCTCACACGTAGCCAATGCGGATGGAAACGGGAATGCAGGGGTGCGGTGGTATGAATTGCGGAGAAGTACGGGAGGATGGTATGTTTATCAGCAAGGGACCTATGCGCCCTCCGCAGATGGCAGGTTCATGAGCAGTATCACCATCAACCAGAACGGGGACATTGCGCTGGGATATAATATTTCAAGTACTACAGTTTATCCCGGGATCGGTATAACCGGCAGAAATAATTGTGATGCTTTAAACAATATGACCGTGCCGGAGACGATCGTAAAAGCAGGAGCTGCTGCAAACAACTCGAACCGGTATGGTGATTACAATGGCATGGTTACGGACCCTGTGGACGGGTCATTCTGGTTCACCGGCAATTATAATCCTACAGCTTACTGGGCAACTAATGTGGTGCATTTTAATCTCCAGGCCTGCCCGGTGGCGCCGACCGAACTCAGTTCAGTGAAGTCATTGGTTACAGAAAATAAGAAAAAATTCAATGTCATTCCCAATCCTGCTTCCGAACATATCGTTATTTCTTTGAATGAAAATACAAGCGAAAAAATACTGATAAGGATCTATGATGCAACGGGGTTGAAATGGGTGGAGAAAACAGTTTTTGCAAATCCAGGTATCAATTCATTTGAAATTGACACCCATGTTCTTATTGCCGGTTCTTATCTTATAACCATGCTGGCTCAGGACAAGACTGAAACGCAGAAATTAATTATCATTAAGTAATTAAAATCAAAAAGGCCAGCCAAGTGATCCCGCCAGGATTCAAACCTGGAACCTTCTGATCCGTAGTCAGATGCTCTATTCAGTTAAGCTACGGGACCTTATTTTCGGACTGCAAATATAAAAAAACTCCGGCTCTGCGGCCGGAGTCTTACTGAATATATTCAA
>CAZZDQ010000016.1:0-6182 GCA_964652845.1 uncultured Chitinophaga sp. | reverse complement strand
TGCAAATATAAAAAAACTCCGGCTCTGCGGCCGGAGTCTTACTGAATATATTCAAGAGACTAATTGCGTTGGAATTTTGAGAGAAGACGCAACAATTCCAGGTACAACCATACCACCGTCACAAGCAGGCCAAATGCACAATACCATTCCATATATTTATCCGCCTTTAATTCAACACCCCGTTCAATGGTATCAAAGTTGAGCAAGAGGTTAAATGCAGCAAGACCAGAAACCAGCACGCTGAATCCAATACTGATGGGGGTTGCAGAATTAGTGAAGTTATAAGCAATGGCCTGGCCGCCAAATGCATAGGTCAGCCACTGAATCAGGTAAAAAAGTGCGATGGCACTGGTAGCTACCACGATCACCATTCTCAATTTATTGGTGACTCGAATAATGCGGTAACGATAGATCAGGAACATGGCCAGGGTCACCAGCAAGGTCAGGGCAACCGCCTGCATGGGTAATCCCCGGTACTGAAGATTATAGATAGCAGAGATTGATCCTACAAATAATCCTTCCAGGATTGCATAAACAGGAGCAAGGAATGAAGACCATTTTTTATTAAAGGCCATGACGATCGCTACTACTAACCCACCAAATACACCCACCATCATCAGGGTCATGGGATTGCTTGCTTTGTATACCTGGGTCCATGCAAAAAGCGTGGAAGCCAGCATCAGGACCAGGACAATACCAAACTTGTTCATGGTACCTTTCAGGGTCATTTCCTGACCGGTACTGATCCCTTCCAGCACGGTGCCCTGGAAAGATTTTTCCTGAAGCACTGGATTGCTTGATTTAAATAATGCCATATGTTTTTATTTTATGAGTAAAATTACAAAGTTTTTGAATATGGCTTTGTTAATACTACGGCTTCATCCAGGCCTTTGTCTAAATCTGATTTCACCATTCATATAGATTCTCACTTTTATAGCAGGATTTCGGTCATATTTGCTTAAAATGACGAGTATGAAAAAGTTATACACTACCATTATATGCATGTTCATAGCTGCTTCCCTCAAAGCGCAAACGGACAGCCTTGATATCATCCGTTCCATCAATACTTTTTTTAAAGGGATGCAGGGCTGGGATACCGCTATGATCAATACTACAACTGACAGTACGTTCTTCCTTTACTCGGTAGGGAAAAATAAAACCGGGCAAACCCTCCTGACAAATGAAACCAAGGAGGATTTTTTCAGCCAAATAACAGGCCTGAAAGGGAGGAAATTCGTTGAACAATTATTGAGTTATGAAATCAAGACTGATGGCAACCTGGCCATGGTCTGGTCTCCTTACAAATTCTTCCTTGAAGGAAATTTCTCCCATTGCGGAACGGATGTGTTCACCCTCGTCAAAAGAGAAACCGGCTGGAAGATCCTGGGTATCACGGATACGCGGAGAAGAGCGGGTTGTAACTGATCTTTTAATAGTGATACCGCACAAAGGCTTCCATGGCGGCATAGTGCGTAAGTCCCAGGTCGGAGAACAACTGGGCGGTATGTGCATTCCTTTCTTCCGCTCTTTGCCAGAACTCTCGTGCATCACTTCCCTGGAAGGGTACCATATCTTTTTGTGACTGGTGGATAAAAATACCATGGCGTTTCTGGAGGACCTGGTCCGGACTCATGGGCACTGCCATTTCTATTTCATCGATGTTCCATTCCTGCCAGGCACCCTTGTACACCCACATCCAGCAGTCATTGATCCAATGATCCTGAGGTTGGCGAAGGATCGTTCTCAATGATTCCAAAATAATATTGAAACAAATGATATGGGTGCCATGAGGGTCCGCAAAATCGCCGGCACAATAGACCTGGTGGGGTTTGATCTTTTGCAGGAGTTGCAAGGTTGGAAGGATATCTTTCTTGCCGGCCGGTTTTTTCTCGATGGTTCCTGTTTCATAAAAAGGAAGATCCATAAAATGGATATGATCATCCGGAATACCCATATTGCGGCAGGTGGCCCTGGCCTCGCTGCGGCGGATCAATCCTTTCACTGCCCGGATGAAGGCTGTGTCCACCTGGTTCGACCGTTTATGTGCCAGGAATCTTTTTGCCCTTTCAAATATCTTCTCAGACGCCTTGGCATCCATGCTGGCAATGGATTGAAACCCGACGGCAAAATCCATGAAACGGAGAGCAAACTCATCCGTCACCGCTATGTTTCCGCTGGTTTGGTAAGCCACATGCACCTCATGGCCCTGGTCGTGCAGGCGCTGGAAAGTACCGCCCATGGAAATGATATCATCATCCGGGTGCGGGGAGAAGATCAGGATCCGTTTCGGATAAGGTTCACTGCGTTCGGGGTGTGCGGGAATGACGGCTTTCGGTTTGCCCCCCGGCCAGCCGGTGATCACATCCCGGAGCATATAATACACCAGCAGGTTTATTTCATAGGCGTCGCCTTTTTCCACCAGCAGGTCGCCGAGGCCGGATATGTTATAGTCATGGTTGGTCAGGCTCAGCACTGGCTTTCTCAGCTTCAGGGCCATATTCACAACGGCTTTTTTGATCATTGAATCTGTCCATTCACATTCGCCGGTAAGCCAGGGCGACTGGAAACGGGTGAGTGCTGAAGCGGCATTCGTATCCACCACGAAGGTGACATCATTATGTGTTTGCAATAAGGAGGCCGGCACTTCTTCCGTACTGTTTTCCTCCACGGCTTTTTTGATCACAGGCGCCTTAGCCAATCCCCAGGCCAAAAGAATGATCTTCCTGGCCTGCAATATTGTACCGATACCCATTGTAAGGGCCAGCCGGGGCATTTGGGATATATTGGCGAACTCATAAGCATTGGCCAGGCGGGTGGAATTATCCAGGGTAGCGAGCCTGGTCTTTGAAAAATAAGCCGAGCCGGGTTCATTGAACCCTATATGACCATTGTTCCCGATGCCGAGTAACTGCAGATCGATTCCCCCGGCCTCTCTGATCTCCTCTTCATAACGGTTGCAATATGATTTGATCTTGTCCTTTCCAATTTCGCCATTCGGGATGTGGATATTCTTTTCCTTTATATCGACATGATTGAACAGGTGCACCCGCATGTACCGGTTGTAGCTTTGCAACGCATCATTGGCCATGGGATAGTATTCATCCAGGTTGAAGGCGATCACATTCCTGAAACTCAGTTTTTCTTCCTTGTGCAGGCGTACGAGCTCGGAATATAGCGTGATAGGAGTGGAGCCGGTGGCGAAGCCTAATACACAGGGCTGGCCTTTTTTCTGTTTTTCACGGATCAGGGAAGCGATCTGCCCGGCCACAAAAAGGGAACCGTTCTTCAGGTCATCAAAAATTTTTACAGGGATTTTTTCCAGGCTATCTGACAGATCCACTGGTGCCGCTTTTTTTGCCATTGAATTGATTTGCGTGCAAAGATAAAAAATGTGCTTCAAGGCAAGGGATATGCAGCATCGGAAGGAATCAATTTTTCTGATGCAATTCTGCTTCCGTAGGTCCCTGCACTTCGATCTCATCCACGAATAACCAGGCTTTATTGCCTGCTCCCGGATTTCCGGCTGGTATTTCACCCCAATTGGTGACCACTACTTTAAGATATTGTGCATACGTGGCCCGGAATGACATCGTCATCATTCCTTTTCCCGTTCCGTCATTTTTATCCTCAAAATCATCGGTCATTTTCAGCGAATACCAGTTCTGCCCCTCGCCTGAACCGAATACTTCAGCAGATTGGGGTCTCCATATCCAGCTGGATGTTTGTCGCAAACAATTCACCACTACGAAACTGACAAGTTGTGAACTACCCAGGTCAATCACTGCTTCACAATCCGTACCGTTGAATCCGAGGAATTCCTTTGAACGAGTATATCCTTTTGTATTAATGACTCCGTTCACCAGTGTGAAAGGCCCGTCACCCGGGTATTTTTCAGAAGCGGGATGTGTCAGTATGATTTTTTTCCCAGTAGCCTGGTTAAAGGAAAATTTTTGTGAAATAGCGCTTAGTTTCTCATTGGTTCTGGAATACAACGCAGCGGAATAATTATGTGTCCTTTTCACAAGGATGGGAGCAGCATACTCCAATAATGGTGATATTTCATTCATATACCAGATATGTGAGCCCGGGAATTTACTTTCTAATTTCCAGAGCACCCCGATATTGTCCTGTGCAGGTAATACAGTTGCCTTCAGGTCAAAATAAGCGCGGCTGTAATTCGTCTTCCACAAATCATATCGTTTAAACTGTACCAGCAACCTTTTCTGGAAATCCTCCCAGTTCCTTTGCTCCTTCGGGCTCCATAATACTTCACTCAGGGTGCTCATTCGGGGGAAGATCATGTATTCAACTTTGGCGATATTGCCCATATATTCGGTCCACACATTTCCCTGTGCGCCGAGCACATGTTTGCTTTGCTCCGCATTCAATTCTTTCGGAATGGGTTCATAGGCATACACTTTTTCAACCGGGTTATAGCCTCCAATTGTCACACTATCCTCATTCTCGGTCTGGCTATGGTCAAAATAAACGGGACTACCCGGCGTCATCACCACATCATGGTTTTGTTTGGCCGCAGCAATACCCCCTTCTTCACCACGCCAGCTCATGACCGTGGCATTGGGCGCCAACCCACCCTCCAGTATTTCATCCCATCCAATGATCTTTCTTCCCTTACTGTTGATATATTTTTCCATTCTTTGAATAAAATAACTCTGCAGGCCTTCTTCATTCTTTATTCCTTTATCCTTCATCAACTGCTGGCAGAAAGCGCTTTTATGCCACCATTGTTTGTCGCATTCATCTCCGCCGATATGGATGTAAGGTGAAGGGAAGAGCTGCATCACTTCATCTAATACATCCTGCAGGAAATTGAATGTGAATTCAGAGGGATTGAGCACATTATTGAATTTTCCGTTGATGCCCCAGGTCTCTGAGACTTTATATACACTGTCGGGTGTGGTGCCCAATTGAGGATAAGCAGCCAGTGCGGCCATGCTGTGACCAGGCATTTCAATTTCCGGGACCACAGTAATGTATCGGTCTGCCGCATATTTTACGATCTCTTTTATTTGTTCTTGTGTGTAAAACCCGCCATAATGGATATGGTCATTCCCCGTACCCGGGTAGCGCCCGATGATCGTTCCCTCTCTCCATGCGCCAACAGATGTGAGCCTGGGATATTTTTTTATCTCGATGCGCCAGCCTTGGTCATCGGTCAGGTGCCAGTGGAAATAATTCATCTTGTGCAGGGCGATATAGTCAATGTATTTTTTGATGAACGTAATCGGGAAAAAATGGCGGCTGACATCAAGGTGCATGCCGCGATAGGCGAAGCGCGGATGGTCATTAATGGATAAATAGGGGATTTTGTAATGCTGGGTTCCTGGTTGCCGGCTACCGGTTACTGGAAAGAGTTGGATCAGGGTTTGTATTCCATAAAATACTCCTTCTTCATTGTCGCCGGCAATATATATGCCGTTTTCATCAATGGTCATATTGTAGGCCCCGGGCAATACATTATCCAGTCGCTCGAAATTTAAACGGATCACATTTTTGGTGTTACTCGTTTTAACGATTTTTAGCTTGAATGAATAAAACTTTTGCAAGTAATCATTCAGGAAATTGTAAGAATTCTCCATTCCTGAACCTTCTAAAACGATTTGGGTAGCGGGGGTCAGGATAAAGTTGCTGCCCTTTTTTCCCGTTTTGATCTCTGCCGGCCGGGGAATAATATTAATATCTTGTGTATATGCGATCACGGAGGAAAGGATCAATCCTGATAAAATTATTTTTTTCATGCTTATCTCATTATCGGTAAAACAATACTGCTGGCATTGTCCACATTATGATAAACCCGGATGGTTTCTTTCTGGTAGTCGGAAGGTTTGGCCTGGTAAATATTCATGAATTGCTGGGGATTGCGGTCGGCAAGGGGAAACCAACTACTTTGAATTTGGATCATCAGCCGGTGGCCTTTTTTAAAACAGTGGGCAATATCAGGCAGGTCAAATCGCACCGTTTCGATCTTTCCGGGTTTAAAAGGTTCAGGATTTTCAAAACTATTCCTGAATTTCCCCCGCATGATCTCACCACGTACCAGCATCTGGTATCCACCCATGGGGTAGGAACCACCCACCGCCCGGTTTGGTTGTGGCGTGTCTCCCGGATATTTGAAATCATCCGGGAACACATCGATCACTTTCACCACAAAATCTGCATCG
>CAZZDQ010000015.1:44379-59909 GCA_964652845.1 uncultured Chitinophaga sp. | reverse complement strand
CGACGGTTTAGCAAACCGTTGATTTCAGCCACTCATCCACCTCACCTGCTGAATTAATTATTAGAATCTATAAGAGCTTTTCAAAATTCCCTCACAACACTATTCCGGCAAGGGAGGGTTTCGATCCGCCTCAGGCGGAACAACTTTAAGGTCGTACGACGGTTTAGTCCCGACACCTGTCGGGATTGATTTCAGCCACTCATCCACCTCACCTGCTGAATTAATTATTAGAATCTATAAGAGCTTTTCAAAATTCCCTCACAACACTATTCCGGCAAGGGAGGGTTTCGATCCGCCTCAGGCGGAACAACTTTAAGGTCGTACGACGGTTTAGTCCCGACACCTGTCGGGATTGATTTCAGCCACTCATCCACCTCACCTGCTGAATTTTAGGGTTGCAAAAATAAAGATTTATACAGGCATGTCATAAAATAAAACCGAGGTAAGGTTAATCGGTATCAGTCTGTGTAATTATCCCCGTCAAATGGCTGCTAACTGTACTTTTTGCTGCAGTTCCAGTACATTTTCCCTGAATACCCCATCTGTATCCATCAGGTCTTTCACGGTCTGGCAGGAATGTATCACGGTGGTATGATCGCGGCCGCCAAAATGTTCACCGATGGTCTTGAGGGAGTTTTTGGTGAAAGCTTTTGCCAGGAACATCGTGATCTGGCGTGCCTGAACGATTTCCCTTTTGCGGGTCTTTTGAAGTAATTTATCATAGGGAACATCAAAGAATTCACAAACCATTTTCTGAATGGTGTCGATCGTGATCTCCTTGCTGGATGATTTGACGAAATTGCGCAATACTTTCTTAGCCAGGTCCAGGTCGATCTCCCGCCTGTTGAGAGAAGATTGCGCCAGGAGGGAGATCAATGCCCCTTCCAGTTCACGTACATTATTGTTGATATTATAGGCGATATACTTGACCACTTCCCTCGGCATTTCCAGCCCGTCATTTTTCATCTTGCGCTCTAAAATATCGATGCGTGTATCATAATCCGGCATTTGCAGGTCGGCACTGAGGCCCCAGCGGAAACGGCTCAGGAGCCTTTCCTGCACCCCTTCCAGGTCCTTGGGTGATTTATCCGATGTGAGCACCAGTTGCTTGCCCGACTGGTGCAGGTGATTGAAAATAGCGAAAAATGCATCCTGTGACTTTTCTGCCTTGGCAAAGAACTGCACATCATCCAGTATCAGCACGTCGATCAGCTGGTAAAAATGAATGAAATCATTGATGGCATTGTTCCGGCCGTGGTCCATGAACTGGTTGATGAATTTTTCCGAGCTTACATAGAGGACCACCCTGTTGGGGTGGAGTTTTTTCACTTCGTTGCCGATCGCCTGGCCCAGGTGTGTCTTTCCCAGTCCCACTCCCCCGTAGATCACGAGCGGGTTAAAGGAATTGGCGCCGGGCTTTTCCGCCACGGTCTTACCGGCCCTGCGGGCAACCCGGTTACATTCCCCTTCTATGAATGCTTCAAAAGTATAAGCCGAATTGAGCTGCGGGTCGATCTGCATTTTCTTCAGCCCGGGAATGACAAAAGGGTTCTTGACGGGATTATTAATGATCAGCGGGAAGTCCATTTCATTGTTCATATAGGTCTTGAAACCCTGCCCGCTGACATCCATGGTCACCGGTTTGTTCTTGCTGTTGCCGCTGTCAACCATGATGCGGTATTCCAACCTTGCATTTTTTCCCAGCTCCCTTTTGAGGGTTTTTGCAAGAAGATTCACATAATGTTCCTCCAGGTATTCAAAGAAGAACTGGCTGGGGACCTGTATAACAAGCACATTACTCTTGAGGGAAACCGGCTTGATGGGTTCAAACCAGGTTTTGTAGTGTTGCCGTTCAACTATATCGTGAATGATCTTTAAGCAGTTCGTCCAAATTTTTTCTGCGCTCTTCTCCATTAGTCGGTTAGTAGTTTAATCGTGTTAATGTCGGTGGTTGGATAGCTACTGCCTTTATCGGACAACTGCATTCAGGAAACTCTTATATAAAGACAACGAGCGAATATCAAAAAATCTTTCCTAAAAAAAAATTTTTAAGCCGATGTTTTTTGTGAAACATGATGGGAGTGAAATTTTGAAATTTTTCTGCCTGAAAATTTGGTAATTTCAAAATCATGTTCCCCGGATCGGATCCTGCCAATCCCCCCGGATCACGTTCCGATTCTCCCTGCATCATTCTTATATTCCGGCGGTTTTCAAAGAAAGTGTGCTATGAATGCGAATGAACAGGTCAGGATCCAGGTTTGTGCTTAAGCATTTTTGTGCTGATGGTATGATCCTTGTCAGTAAGTTCCGGTGTATTGAACCAGGGATCCCGTCAGATCCCTCCTCTTTTTTGAGCCGGGCGGCTGTTCCATTGGCTTTCTTCATAAGCAGGTAATGAAGTTAAACTAATTTACCATTCACCGCAAAGAGAAACCTGATATTTTTTTTATTCCGCTGCCCCTAAGGAAATTTCATCGTGATTTGCTGACCATTCATGCATTTTACCGGTACATAAAGAAGTATTATTTTTAAATCATGATAAAAAATCCTCCTTACCTGAAGGCAGGCGACAGGATCGGCCTGGTTTGTCCGGCCGGTTATATGAGCACCGGTAAAACAACTGCCTGTATCCATGCATTGGAGTCATGGGGTTTTACGGTGAAAACGGGGGCCACGGTCGGAAGCAGTTCAACAAATTATTTTTCGGGCACCGATGAGGAAAGGCTGACTGATTTTCAGCAGATGCTGGACGATGATGAGGTGAAAGCCATCCTCTGTGCACGTGGCGGATATGGCAGCAGCCGCATTATCGACCGGATCAGCTTCAAAAAATTCAGGGAGCATCCGAAATGGATCATCGGGTACAGCGATATCACGGTATTTCATTGCCATATTTATTCCAATTACTATATCTCTACACTGCATGCTCCCATGGCCGGCGCTTTTGATGATGCTGCAGGTGATCCTGATGCCGGTGTGGTAACTGATGCATATTTATTATCTCTTAAAAATGCACTGGAAGGAGAAAAACTGAAATATGCCTGCCAACCGCATGATATGAACCGGAAAGGAACTGCTATTGGAGAACTGGTGGGTGGCAACCTGGCCCTGCTGGCTCACCTGGCCGGTACGGTTTCTGACATAAAGACCAAGGGAAGGATCCTATTCATTGAAGATACCGGTGAATACCTGTATAATATCGATCGTATGCTGTTACAACTGAAACGTTTTGGGAAATTATCCAAACTGGCAGGCCTGGTAGTGGGTGGATTCACCGATAATAAAGATACCGAACGGCCGTTTGGCCAATCCGCATATGAAATCATACGGGATACAGTGAAGGAATATGATTACCCGGTATGTTATGATTTTCCTGTCAGCCATACAGAAAGGAATTATGCCCTCCGGATCGGGGCAGGCTATAAATTAAAAGTAGGGAAAAGCCGCGTTACACTCGAGGAATGACCGTCATCAGTACTTGAGTATATCCCTTATAAAATTATGATATTCCGGGAAGGTAGGCAGGTTATTATGCCGGCCGCCCCGGATGCGGATCAGTGTGATCATGGATGGATTCAGTTTCTGGAGTGCTTCACTGTGCCGGATGGGGATCAGTCTGTCCTTTGTTCCGTGAATGATATAAGTGTGACATTTTACTTTTAATATCCATTTATCCGTTCGCAGGTGATAGCTCAGAACGAAACGGACGGGTAAAATGGGCAAGAACCTTTCTATCACCCGCAGGAAATTGAAATAGGGCGAATCCAGTATGAGATACCGGGGTGAATTATCGGAAGCGATCTTGGTGGCAAAACCGCTTCCCATGCTCCGGCCATAGACGATCAGATGGTCTTCTGTATAGCGGCCTTTCAGGTCATCATATACAAATTGCATATCGCTGAGCATGTCCTTCTCACTGCGTTTGCCTGTACTCTTTCCAAAACCCCGGTAATCGACCAGCACGACATCATAATCATAGCGGTAAAAATCCCGGGCATATTTTGCCCAGCCTTTGATGCTGCGTGTATTGCCGTGAAAATAAAGGATCAGGCCTTTGGGCGTTTCCCGGTAGAAATGCAGGCCGTTGATCCGGACGCCGGGTTCGATATCAAAGAAATATTCCCGGAAAGGGATATCATATTTAAAAGCAAAATCCTGTTTAAGTTTTTCCGGCTGGAATATGAATTTATCCTGGAAAAAATAAATCACCGCTGAAAGGGCCACGATCCCAATGATGATATAGAGCAATACCGGGGGCAGAATGATGTTTTTCTGAAGTTAAAATAAAAGATCATAATTCCAAAACACCGTAATTGCCTGTATGCCGGTCCAGGTGTTCACTCAGACGCTGTCTGTTCGTATCGGTAATGAAGACCTGTCCTTTATTCTCTTCGCAAACGATCTGCAATAAATGGTGAATCCTCGTCTCATCCAGTTTTTCCAGTACATCATCGAGCAAAAGAAGGGGAGCAAATCCTTTTATCCGCTTAATATATTCAAAAGCGGCCAGTTTGAGTGCAAACAACAGGCTTTTCCGTTGTCCCTGTGACGCAATGCTCCTGAAGTTATGCCCTCTGAGCTTCATGCTGATATCATCGCGGTGCATACCGCCAACCGTACGTTGCAGAAGGAGATCCTTTGACCGGTTCCTGGATAATATTGCAGCAAACGAGTCATGGTCCAGGTCCGTTTCATAACCCAATTCCGGCGTTTCTTTGTTGCCCGCGATCCTGTTGTAATACCCGTTGACCAATCCGAAAAGTTCTGAAAAAAACCGCTTTCTCTCCACATGTATGATCGTGCCTGCATCGGCAAGTTGCCTGTCATATAAATCCAGTAAAGCCATATCGGCATTGCCTTCCTCGGCAAATTTTTTTAAAGCTGCATTCCGTTGTAGTAATATTTTATTGTAAAGGATCAGTTGCGACAGATAAGTTTCATTCACCTGTGAGAGCGTACTGTCCATGAAGTTTCTTCTTGTCCGGCTTTCTCCCGTAATGAATTCGCTGTCATCGGGAGCGATCACTACACAGGGAAAGCGTCCGTAATGCTGTGAGAATTTATTATAGGCGATATCATTGATAAAGAATTCCTTCTTGCCCGTTTCCCGCAACAGGCAAATGACTTTCATCATTCTGTCTGCGGCGATAAAATCACCTTCGATCCTGAATCCCTGCCCCCCTGATCGGATATGGAGATAATCCTGTCTTGTAAAATAGCTTTTTGTAAAACAGAGATAATGGATGGCATCCAGCAAATTAGTCTTGCCGGCACCATTGGGCCCGCAGATGACCGTGATATTCGGGTGAAAGGAAAATTGCCTTTCCTGGTAATTCTTGAACTGGTAAACGCTGATATGTTGCAGGAACAGCACCCGCGCAAGATAAGCGTAAATGATGGATGAGCGGAGCGGCAGTAAAGAGGAAAAGCGCTATTCTTGTCATGATAATGTCGCAATGAACCTGGTCAGATCATATGGAGCAAAAGTCCCCAGGCTGGTGTTCGTGTTTGTCATTTTATTCTCATGTTCAGTGAAAATTCATCAACATGACTTGTTGGCGGCATTTCACCGGTACAACATTGTATTGATTACGATGAATGCTGACAGCATTGCTGCCCTGTTCACACCCGATGGGAAGCTGGGATCCATGGCCAAAGGCAGGGATGCCATTGCCCATGAACTGAAGAAATATGATTTTGTGCGGATACTTTCTGAAGAAACATCTGCAGATTCGACATGGCTGATGGGCCATGACAAGGGAATGATCAAAGGCAGGTACTGGCAAAAGGACATCCTGCTTCGCTCAGGCGATACGGTTTTATTGTCCGGAACTTTATATGAAACCTGGATGCGTATAAATGGTAAATGGCTGCTGGACAGCATAGATACAAAGCCCCTGAAACACCAATAATTAACGGTTTGAATATCCCCTGATTGCTTTAATTTTGCACACTGCAAAAAAATGACGGAAACCAAGACATATCTCAAACCGGAGTCCATGAAATTCACCAGGGAGACTTATCTCTATTGGTATGAACTGATGCGGCTGATACGGCAATTTGAGATGACTGCTGAAGAAAAATATAAGATGGAGGGTAAGATCCGAGGTTTTTTCCATGCTTACGTCGGCCAGGAAGGCATTGCAGCCGGTTGTATGACGGCCACCCGCCCGGAAGATCTGTTCATTACGGCTTACCGCGATCACGGGCTGGGTATTGCTAAAGGTATTTCAGTCAACAGTTGTATGGCCGAGCTATATGGAAAAGCTACCGGTTGCTCTAAGGGAAAGGGTGGCAGCATGCATTTCTTCGGAAAGAACGTAAATTTCTATGGGGGGCACGGGATCGTGGGTGCACAGATCGGTACCGGTGCAGGACTGGCTTTTGCAGAACAATACCGGGGCACGGATAACGTGGTGTTGTGTTTTTTCGGGGACGGTGCAGCCCGGCAGGGCATTCTGCATGAAACATTCAACCTGGCCATGCTCTGGAAACTGCCGGTAATATTCCTTTGCGAGAATAATAATTACGCCATGGGCACTTCGGTTGAAAGAACATCGAACGTAATTGATATCTATAAGCTGGCCGATGCCTATGAAATGCCCGGTGATGCGATTGATGGAATGAGTGCTGAAGCTGTGCATGAAGGCGTATCCAGAGCAGTACAAAGGGCAAGGGATAAAAAGGGCCCCACGCTGATCGAACTGAAAACATACCGGTATAAAGGACATTCGATCAGTGACCCGCAGAAATACCGGAGCAAGGAAGAGATCGATGAATACAAGAGCAAGGATCCCCTCCAGCTGGTTTTACAAACGATCCTGGACAGACAGGTTGCGACACAGGGGGAAATAGATGCGATAAATGCGCGGGTGGACGAGATTATCACAGCTGCGGTAAAATTCGCCGAAGAAAGCCCCTGGCCGGATAACAGTGAAGTGCTGAAGGATATTTATATGGATAAGCATTACCCTTTTATTACAGATTAGAAATTTCATCATTCCAATTCAATAAAACTTTATGGCAGATAAGGATAAAATCACAGCGCAACCACCGGCAGGCAATGAAGCCGTAATTGCAAAGGCGAAGGACTTCTGGTCAAAATACAATAAGCCGGTCATGATCGCCTGTGCAGTCATCATCCTGGCGGGTGCTGCCTGGTATGTATATAAGAACATGATCCTGCTTCCCAAAGAACAAAAGGCCGCTGATATGATGTTCAAGGCCGAGGATTATTACCGCAAGGATTCCGTTACCCAGGCACTCAACGGAGATGGCTTGAATCCCGGTTTTTTGAAGATCATCAATCAGTATGGCGGTACGGATGCAGCCAACCTGGCAAAATTCTATACAGGCAGCTGCTACCTCAAACTGAACCAGAATGATAAGGCCGTGAAATACCTGAAGCAATTCCACACTTCTTCCAAGCCCATGCAGACAAGAACTTATAAACTGCTGGGAGATGCCAGCGCCGACCTGGGAAAAAACAATGATGCCCTGGATTATTACAAAAAAGCCGCCCATAATTTTGAGAAGGATGAAACGGCTTCCTCTGAAGCATTGTTTATGGCCGCCTATTTTGCTGACCGGGTGATGAAGAATTCAAAGGAGGCGATCGCATTGTATAAGGAGTTGCTGGATAAATATCCCACCAGCGTCCAGGCAAAGGATGCGGATAATTATTTGGCCCAGCTTGGCGTCTACAGCAGCGGCAATTGACCGTATTTCTCTTTAAGCCGGGAATTTGAATACCTTTACTGCCTCTGACAGTTCAGCTTTTCATACCGTGTTTTGTTGACCAGTTTTTCCCCGATACAGCATTCAATATGATCAAAGTGCTGGAGCGTTGCGGTTGCACGGTCATGTACAATCCTTCTCAGACCTGTTGCGGCCAGCCGGCCTTCAACGCGGGTTATTGGGATGAGGCCAAGCCCGTTTGCAGCAAATTCATTAAAAATTTTTCAGGTGAGGAATATATCGTTTCCCCAAGCGCCAGTTGCGTTGGATTTGTAAAAAATTATTACGGGAAACTGTTCGATAATTCTTCACAACATAATTCAGTGAAGGAACTGGGCAGGCGGATCGTGGAGTTCACTGATTTTCTTGTCAATATTTTGCACGTCGGGGATACGGGCGCTGTATTTGCTGCCAAAGCCACCTATCATGATTCATGCGCCGCCCTGCGGGAATGTAAGATAAAAACGGAGCCCAGGAAATTACTCTCCCATGTGAAGGGTCTTGAACTCAAGGAAATGAATGATGTGGAATCCTGTTGCGGGTTTGGCGGGACCTTTGCGGTCAAATTCGAAGCTATTTCGATCGGTATGGCGGATACCAAAGTGGATCATGCCCTGGCTACCGGCGCTGAATACATTATTTCCACCGATCTCTCCTGCCTCATGCACCTGCAGGGTTATATTAATCATAAAGGATATAAACTAAAGACCATTCATATTGCCGATGTGCTGGCAGGCACTGCGCAATGATCATAACCCGGAATAATAATCATATCCCCGCTCATACCAGTAATCCGGGGGCCGGGTATTGCTGAAGGTCATGGTGCCGATCCTTTTCAGATGCTTGATCCCATATTTGACAGGAATGATCAAACGCAGGGGATAACCCTGGTTCAGCGGCAGGGGTTGCCCGTTCATTTCATAACATAAAATCGTTTGCGGGTGCAGGGCGCTGGGCATATCAATACCTACATAATAACCGCGATCAGGAGTAGACAACCCCATATATTTCTTTTTCGTTTCATCTGAAAGATGGTAAGCATCTGCAAAATCTTTGAATTTCACGCCGGCCCAATGCGTTACCTGGTTCCATCCTTCGATACATTTAAAATTAAAGATGAGATCGGTCTTGGGTAATTTTTTCAGATCATCAAGCGTGATCGGGAGGGTATCGCCATTGGAACGGACCACCTGTAATTTCCAGTTCGCAGAATCCAGTATTGATCTGAGCCCTTCATTTCCATTCACCCTCGGTGAGGGCACAGCATCCGAGAGCGGGTAGGTCTTTGCCAGGTGCCGGCCTGAAAATACCTGCCTGAAAATGCTTTCATTGGTGTTCAGCACATCCCGTACAAGGGGACGGGTGCCATTGGCTGTTGTTTTTTGATGCCGGAGCAGGATCCAGCCATAGACGGCCGCTCCTGTAAAGAGGAAAAAGAAAAAAAATGATACAACCGTTTTTTTAATGATCAAATGGTCGGTATCAAGTTTTTTATCCGGACTGAATATGGTTTGAAAAAAATTTGGCATAGGATCAGTTTTTATCGGGTTCTTTATTCGTTGCGGGTTCGGCTGTCTTTTTTACTTCAAATCCGGTGACCATGGCCCTGAAATTATTCCATCCCGCCAGGATGACCTGTACTACATGAATGACAAAAAATAAAACATAGCCGATGGTGAGGGCAAAATGAAGGATCCGGGCAAATTTATACCCTCCCATAATGGCACAAAGCCAGTTCAGTTGCACCGGTTTATAAATAGCCAGCCCTGTCAGGATAGAGCCGATGCCCATGATAATGATCGCCGTATAGGCGATGCGCTGGGCACCATTATATTTCGTTTGAGCTGGCTTGCTTTTGCGCAAATGAAGATCATGCAGCAATACTTGCCAGGCTTCTTTCCAGGAGCGCCTGTTGGGTACGAGCTCTCTCCATTCGCCTGAAATGACCGTATAGATCACATAGGCAAGGCCGTTGAAAAAGAATAACCACATGAAAAGAAAATGATACCCCATCCCCTCTGCCAGCCGGAAAGGGATATGCAAGGCCTTATAGATTGAATCGGGAAAGAATTTTAGCAGCGTAGTGCTCCCGAAACCGATCTTATAAACATCATTGGCCCAGTAGATCAGTAAACCGCTCCAGATCATGACGCCCAGTACGGGAAAATTGATCCAGTGGAACCATCGGATGGCCAGCGGATGTTTCGGGACGATCTGCTTCATTGGTTTTTTGAACGGGAGTGATTGGTTAAAAATAAAGAAATCTCCGGACAAGGGGCTGCCCGGAGATCATTCATTTGGATCATTAATGCATTATTTGGGCAATAAAACCGTATCGATCACATGTATCACGCCATTGCTTTGGTAAACATTGCTGATCGTGATCGTGGCGATGCCGCCATTCTCATCTTTGATCATGTATTTCCCGTGTTTTTTCATGGCCCATAATTTTCCGCCGGCCACTGTCGGTAATTCAGCCGTGCCATTCCCTTTTTTGATCCATTCGTCCAGTTTGTCGGTATCAATGCGGCCGGAGACCACATGATACGTAAGGATACCGGTCAGTTTTCCCTTATTTTCCGGAAGCAGCAGGTTATCCACGGTTCCCTTGGGCAGTTTGTCAAAAGCCGCATTGGTAGGAGCGAATACGGTAAAGGGACCGGGTCCTTCTAAGGTTTCCACCAGTCCGGCCGCTTTTACGGCTGCGACCAGGGTGGTATGGTCCTTGGAGTTGACAGCATTGTCAATGATGTTCTTGGTCGGGAACATGGGCGCCCCGCCCACTTCCACGGTTTTCTGGTCCATCATATTGTTGTTCATATTCTGAGCAAATGACGGGCTGGTAAAAATCACTGAGGCCAGGGCCAAAGCAATTGAACTGATCTTTTTCATAAATGTTTTTTTGATTGTTTAATAGGTTTACGGGATCAGATACGCAGGAGCAGGCAGCAATGGATTTATTCCGGCGAATATTTATTTTTACACTTTCATTCTATTAACAAATCCACTGCTAAACTTTTTTCGTATGGCAAAATGGCTTGTGAAATCAGAACCCGGCGCCTATAGCTGGGATGACCTGGTAAAAGAAAAACAAACCTGCTGGAGCGGGGTGCGTAATTATGCTGCCCGCCTGCACCTGAATGGTATGAGAAAAGGCGACGAGGTTTTCTTCTACCACAGCAATGAAGGCACGGATATCGTCGGTATTGCACAGGTTATAAAAGAAGCCTACCATGATCCCACGACGACGGACGAACGCTGGGTGTCGGTTGACCTTAGGCCTTTGAAAAAATTAAAGAACCCCGTTACATTGGATTCGATCAAAAAAGATAAACGCCTAGCACAAATGGCATTGGTTCGGATTGGCAGGCTCTCTGTGCAGCCGGTGAGCGATAAAGAATGGGAGGCTATCCTGCAGATGGCAGGATAAAATAATACAAGAGGGTTACCACCTCTTATTGCTATTAACATTTCCTGAAGGTTACTTCTCTCCCGGAACGGGAATCAATCCCTGTCAAACCATTCTTCACCAAAAATTCATTTATGAAAAGTATTCTTTTCGTGCTCCTGCTCGCAGGAGCCGGGACCGCTGTCTATTTTTTCGTCTTCAAAAAGAAAAATGAACCCGGTGCGGCCGTTTTCAATAAAGATCTGCTCAACGGCACCTGGAAACCCGTCAAAAGCGGGGATTCGACCGTGTTCAATCTCAATGTAACCTTTCTGAAGGACGGAAAACTGATCCGTCAACAGCAAGATTCTGTAAAAGCAGACACATCTTATTACGACTGGAAAAGTGACAAAACCCTGCTATTTAAAGAAAAACCGGCTGATACCTCCGGTAAGGTGTATGCGGTTATTCAGCTCACGAAGGATTCCCTGCGCATAAATACGGATGAAAATAAGAGTATCCTTTTGGAACGGATGAAATAAGACCAACTTGCCTGCAGCAGCTCCATCAGGGTTGTTGCAGGTTTTTCAAATAAATTAAATGTGGACAATTTTTTTCCGGCGGATGGAGAGGATCTTATCCAGGGAAGCTTTTGCAGACCGCTGATTCTTCTTCAGCAACTGCAGGGATATATCAGTGTCAGGAATGGCTTTTAGTTTATTCTCATTGAGCACTTTTTCAGCCTGGTCATAGGATGCGATCGCTTTCTCTGTCACTTTGACCAAACTGTCCATTTGTATCCGGGCCAGTTCATTCGCCAGTTTATCTTCCAGCGGCTCCCAGTTGATTGTATTGATGTTGAGACGGATCTTATCAGTCAATGCGTCCCAGTTATTTTGTTCGATACCGGAAGAAAATACGTTTTTCAAAGAGTCTTTTGTCTCCTGTGAATACTTTCTGTCCAGGTTCTTTTCGATCTTATCCCATTGGCTTGCCTCGTATACTTTTTTGATAGCGTCCATTCCTTTATTCAGTTCTTTTTCCTGCCGGCTCGTCAGTTCAGGCATGATCATTTCCTTCATGTCTGCATTCGTATAGCCCGGTAATGCCAGGTTGATGGAAGCAGGAGGTACAGGATCAGTGATCGCTGCCGGGATCCCTTTTAGCTTTTTTTCATCCTGCAGGACAATGTCATGCACCCCGGTATTTGCGGCTATAACCGGCCGTGAGGATATATCAGCGTGAAGAGGAAAGGAAAATGATGCCTGAGCCGGTTGATGCTTCTGTGTGCCATAGGCAAATATCACAACAGCGATGAAGGCGGTGCATAATGACCGGAGTATTGTTTTCCCGGCAGCTAGCCGGTTTTTTCCCAATCCGTGGATCCTTTCAATGCGCCGGAGGAGATGATTTTTATTCCCCGAAACAGGCAGGGCAAAGAATACGGGCCGGAAGGAATGCTGCTCCAGGGCCAGCAGGGCCTCGGAGTAATCAAGGGCTGTAAATTTGTTCCGTAATACCAGGTCATCACAACCGAATTCCCTTTCTTTTTCAATGATGTTGACAAGTATGATCACAAATGGATTGAAGTAAAGAACTGTCCGCAGCATCTGTGCAACCAGGTTGATCAGGTAATCATGCCTGCGGATATGCGCCAGTTCATGCATGAGCACCGCTTCTGCCTGTTGCATGGAAAGATGGCTCATCGCGGCAACAGGGAACAGGATCAGCGGTTTCAGGAAACCTATGGTGATGGGTGTTGTAATATATTCTGAGAACCATAATCCAATGTTTCTGCTCACTCCGTTTTTCGAGGCCAGCTTTGTAACCGTTTCACTCAGCTCCATAGGGGGAGCCAGGAGTCCTTCTTTGCTGATCACATTTATATAACGACATTTTTTAATAAAAGAACGAAGCTGGAGGATAAAGAAGAAGAAATAGAGGCCAATAATGATCATCTCCAGGTCAAATGGTGAGCCGGAAAGCACCTGCTTTGCGTTGACCACAAGGGAAGAAGCGATCCTATCAGGCCATGTATAGGAAAATATGCCAAGCGCCGTAAGGAGAAACCATATAAACCCCGTGCCCAGCATTCCCACGGCGAGTTTTTTCCTGAATTCCGGTGAAGATCGGAATATAACTGCTGTAATGAAATAATAGAGCGCGAGCAATAAGCCCATTTGCCAGAGGCTGTGAAATAAGGCCTTTCCGAAAAGCGGCAATATGTTTTGGCTTAACATAAACATCCTCACTGTTTGATTTTAGTGAGCAATTCCCGGATCTTTTCAATTTCTTCATGGGAAGCTTTCTGTTTTCCATTGCCCAAGGCCTGGATAACGAGTTGGGTGGAAGAACCGCCGAATAAATTCTCGATCAGCCGGCTGACAAAATGCCTTTGGGTCATCTCCCTGTTCACGGCAGGTGTGTAAATATGTGTCCGCAGGGAATCATCCCGCTTCACGAGTTTTTTTTCATGCATGATCTGCATCAGCTTGAGCGTAGTAGTATATCCCGCATCCTTTGATTTGGAGAGTTCTTCATGCACTTCCCGTACGGTAGCGGAATTCTTTTCCCAGAGAATATTCAGGATCTCGAGTTCGCTTTCAGTGGGTTTTATAAATTTCAAATGGGCCATAAGGATGTATTTGCGTTCAAATATACGATTATCTTCGTATAATCCTGACGATAAGGCTATTTTAACATTTTTGTTAAAACCCGGTGAATACCATTAGTACGTATCAGCCGCCCTAAGGTTACAGCTGCTTCCAGCCCTTTACGAAGGGGTAACCATCCAATGATCAAAATCCGGGAATAAGAACGCTGCCATCGGCTTTGAAAAAGTAATTCGCTTATTCAAACCCGCAGTTTACTGAAAGCCTGCTCTCAGGCATTAGTGATTTTACGTACTTGTATAAAAATACCGGGCTTGCTATTGTTTACTATAATGATCTCTCATCTTTAAAATATCAACAATGAAAAAATATTTGCTCCTTATTTCCCTTCTCATAAGCAGTTTTTCCTGGCTGTATGCACAAAAAAGTCCTTACAGTACCAAACAAATCCAGCAAAAAAATTTGGTCACCGCCAGCAATGAGAATTTGAACAGGTCCACAAGTGTGATCCCTTTCATACCGAAGATCTATTTCCCCCGGCTAAGGAGAGCCTCGTCAAGATCGAAAATTGATTCTGATAAATTGCTTGAAAATAAGGCAAATGCAAATAACGGTTATGCCTCTTCTACTTTTAAGAATGCAGACGAGCAGATGCGGCGAACAGGTAATTCAAAGATACCCAACAGGGTCTCTAATTCCCAGGTGCAGGGCAGTGAGATCAAAGTACCGATGACCTATAAAATAACAAGAGACTACAAGGATGTGGATGGCAGTAAGGGATATAAAGGATATTTTATTCTGACCGATAAAGTTGATACATGGAATCCGGACGCTACTTACTGGCCGGATAAAAAAGATTCCACCTATGGTGATGATAATTATTTCAAGTGCAAATATGTTAAACAAAGCTTTACGGCGCAGAGTACAACCTTCATGAACGCAGCGGTGAATATCAGTGGAGCAAACCTCATACCTGGTACGATCTATTCTTATGAAGATCTTTCCAAGGGCAATTTCAGGGAATATGCAGAGGGAAGAAACCCAGTTAATATATGGACACCCGTTTTTGTGGGCAATGCCTCTTCAGTTTCTTCCAACCAGTTCCTGGTGCAGGAGCCCAATGGCCGTAATATCAGCCAGGGTATTTCAAACCTGGTCAGGACCTTCACTGCTGACCAGGCAGGCGCCAAAGCCGTACAGCAGACAATTTACTCTGATAACCGGGCTGATCTGGCTATGCTGGTGTCAGCCGGCGGATCCTATGGCGGTTTTTCCGGCTTTGGAATATCCAAGATCAATCAGTCGCAACATCATATCTACATAACGTATGATGACGTCAAACTTTTGTTCAATATCGACGTGGACAGGCCGTCCAACGGTTATTTTGCGGAAGGGAAAATACCCGTAGCCGGTTCCCCGCTTGTAGTGGTCAAGAATGTCACGTATGGTACGCGCATCCTGGCCAATCTCGACATCACCACCACCAACCAGACAAATTATGACAGCCTGCATCTGAACTATACAGACGGGGTTGACCAGGGAACAGTAGATTTTTCTTTGCTGGCAAAGGATACTACCATCAGTGTTACAGGGAATATCATGGTGGTGGGAACTGGTATAAATATTCCGATTGTTTCCGTTCAGAATTTACAAAACTTTCAACAGCAATTAAGCGACATCTTCGCAAAAAGTAGTTTCAGGACAGCCTTACCCATTCAATACCAGCTAAGTGATCTGGATGGCAACCTGCTGGGCATCGAAAGCCTGACGGACCAGTTTGTGGATCCTCAATG
>CAZZDQ010000015.1:0-44279 GCA_964652845.1 uncultured Chitinophaga sp. | reverse complement strand
TCTACAAACGGGTTTACAGTGGGGCAACAGGTCATTTGGTTTGATCCGAAATTTTCAGCCCGGTAAGTAAATATTGCATTAATGGAATTTCCTTTCCGCGACAAGTCTCCGGCAGGTGACTCGTCGCAATAAAAAGTGCCCGCTTTCGGCGGATCCCCGTTCTCAATAGCAATTTCTCCCTCTTGATGGGGTGGCGCTAAGATTTCCTGCTACGATAGTCAGCCAGCAGTGGGGCTCTGATAAAATAAATACATTTGTATCATCAGAATGCCAATGGCTGGTTATGAAGCGAAGAAAATTTATCAAACTTTCAGCAAGCGCAGCCCTTTCCTTATCAACTCCCTCACTGTTCTCCATCAAAAGCCAAATTCTTCATTTTGATATTGAAAACCTGATCATAGGCTCAGGATATGGCGGAGCAGTTACGGCCTTAAGGCTTACCCAGGCCGGCCAGCCCTGTACGATACTGGAAATGGGACTGAACTGGGATACGACCGGGGCATTATATAAACCATTTTCGGGTATGCGTTCACCCAAAGAAAATTCTACCTGGCTTCGGAAAAAAACGATTGCCCCCATGCTGAACTCAACTGTTTTCTCACATCCCTTCGCCGGGGTACTGGACAGGATAGATTATGAAAACATAAAAATATTTGCCGGCCGCGGAGTGGGTGGCGGCTCTCTCGTAAATGGAGGGATGGCTGTTACGCCTAAACGGGAATATTTTGAAGAAATATTCCCCAATTTAAATGCAACCGATTTTTACGATAAATATTTTCCGAAAGCCAAATTCCAATTGGGGGTAAATGAAATTGCTCCCGCCTTTTATGCAAGCTCTGATTTTTACAAATTTTCAAGAGTCGGTGAACAGGAAGCTTTAAAAGCGGGATTTCATGCCCTAAAAATCCCCAATGTATATGACTTCAAATACATGGAAAAGGAAGACAGAAATGAGGCTCCGCGGTCTGCATTTAATAAGGAACTGATCTATGGCAATAATTATGGGAAAAAAAGCCTGGATAAAACTTATTTGGCCGATGCCTTGAAAACAGGGCTATTGACCATACTTGATCTTCACCGGGTGGATGCTGTCAAATCCAACACAGACGGATCTTTCAGTATCAGTATTTCTGTACTGGATGTAAATGGAGGTACGATAGAAAAAAAGCTAATCTCCTGCAAAAGGCTTTACCTGTGTGCCGGCAGTATTGCCACCACTAATTTATTGGTCGCGGCCAAAGGGAAAAGTGATCTTCAGCATTTAGACGACAGTATCGGGCAGGGATGGGGAAATAACGGGAATATCATGACAGGGCGCAATTTTGTGAATACTATTTTCAATCAGGTAGGGCCTCCCGGCAAAGGGAAACTAAAGCTGGGACATGGCACGGGCGGGAATCAATCAACGATCCCGGTAGTTGGAATTGACAATTGGGAGGATCCCATGCATCCTTTTTTTGCAGAGATTTCTCCTTTCCCGATGGGCATGGAAGTGTATACCGCTTTATATTTATTGATCAACAGGGTGCCTGATAAAGGATGTTTTTACTGGAATAAAAATACCGGAACGGTTGAGATGAAATGGGATAGATCAAACTGGGAACATGCTTATCAAAATGCAAAAATATTTATCAGCAGAATGATAAAAGCAAACGGAGGTACACGGTCACATTTATTATTCAACAATGGTTTTGGACCTGATATATGTTATCATCCCCTGGGAGGTTGCGTACTTGGGCAGTCTACTGATAACTACGGCAGGATAAAAGGATATAAATATTTATATGCTCTTGATGGTTCCCTGATCCCCGGTACAATTGGCGTAAACCCGTTTTTGACAATTACAGCGCTGGCAGAATATTGCATAGAAAATATAATCCTGAAAGATTTTTAAAAATAAAATGTGCTGGTATTGTAATAAGATATCCTTCAGCGACAGGTCTCCGCAGGTGATTTGCCGAAAAAAAACGTCCGCCTCCGGCGAACGCCCGACTCACTGCGTGATCATTGATAGCCAAGTTCGAACCAATTCTTTGTTGATTTAGAAAATATTAAAATTTTTAATGAATTTTAATTTTTTACTTTCAACATACTTGCATTAAACGCCACAACAACGGTGCTTACTGTCATAAGAACTGCACCTGCAGCGGGGCTTAATAAAATACCCATCTTGTATAATACTCCTGCGGCCAGGGGTAATGCAATAACATTATATCCTGTTGCCCAAATAAGGTTTTGGATCATCTTCCGGTAAGTAGCTTTTCCGAATAATATCAGGTTGACCACGTCTTTGGGATTACTGTTTACAAGGACAATGCCCGCTGTTTCTGCGGCTATATCAGATCCTGAACCTACTGCAATGCCTACATCAGCTTGGGCCAATGCGGGCGCATCGTTCACTCCGTCTCCCGTCATGGCTACATACTCTCCTTTGCTTTGCATTTCTTTTATTTTTTCTAATTTCTGGTGTGGCAATACTTCAGCAATAAAACTATTCAATTCTAACCGCTCACTTACCCCTTTCGCAACTGTAGCATTATCGCCGGTAAGCAAAATGGTTTTAATGTTATTCTGTTGCAACGTTTTTATTGCATCATACGATTCAGGGCGTATTTTATCTGCCAATGCTATTGAACCAATAATATCATCGTTAACCAATACAAACACGAGGGTTTCTTCAGCTTTACCCACATCTTCTTTAGAAGCCCGGATATATTTTTCTTTTAAATAGCCCGGACTAACAACGAACACATTCTTTCCCTCAATAATGCCGGTAATACCTTTTCCGGTAATGGCTTCAAATCCCTTTACTTCAGGAAGTGTGATAGTAAGCTCTTTTGCTTTTACGGTTATTCCGGTCGCAATTGGATGTTCGGAGTGTTGCTCTAAAGCTGCTGCATACTTCAGCACGTCTTCTTTGGTATACCCTTTATCATGGCTCATAAATCTTATCACTTCAAATTTTCCAATAGTTAGTGTGCCTGTCTTATCAAAAACGATGGTTGTGATTTTTCTTGCATTTTCAAATGCAGTTCGGCTCTTAATAAGCAGTCCTTTTTTAGCTGATAAACTGGTAGATTTTGCCACTACCAGTGGAACAGCAAGTCCAAGAGCATGGGGACAACAAATTACAACTACCGTTACCATTCGTTCCATTGCAAAGACAAGGCTTTGACCGGTTAAATGCCAATATAAAAAAGTTGAGATGCCGGCGATGATTGCAATAACTGTTAGCCATTTTGCAGCCTTGTCTGCCAGTAATTGAGTTTTTGATTTTGACTTTTGCGCATCATCAACAAGTTTTATTACCTGTGAGAGGTAAGAATCTTTTGAAGCATGAGACACTCTTACTTTTATTGAGCCGTTGCCATTTAATGAACCAGCAATTACTTTATCCCCTGGTGTTTTTTGCACAGGTTTGCTTTCCCCAGTAAGCATACTTTCATTAATATACGTTTCTCCTTCTGCAATGATGCCATCGGCAGCTATCTTTTCGCCGGGCCTTATAAGTATAATATCTCCTTCTTTGAGTGTATCGGTCTTTACATCGTGAATCAAATCTTTCATTACCATGTGGGCTTCCGACGGCATTAACCGCACCAACAGTTCCAGTTCTTTAGATGCCCCTGCTACCGACTTCATTTCAATCCAATGGCCAAGCAGCATTATTAAAATCAGCGTAGCTAATTCCCAAAAGAAATCCATCCCTTCTAATCCAAATACAATGGCAACACTGTAGACATAAGCTACTGAAATGGCAAAGCCTATCAAAAACATCATACCCGGATTCTTTGTTTTGATTTCATTTACCAATCCTTTCAAAAAAGGCCGGCCGCCATAAAAGAAAACGATTGAAGACAATGCCAGCAACACATATTTTGAACCAGGAAAACTGATTTGAATATTTAACCAGTGCTGTATCATTTGTGATAGCAGCATGAGGGGAATTGTAAGCACAAGCACTACATAAAACCTTTTTCTGAAATCCTCAATCATTGAGGCATGGCTTCCATGTGAAGCATGTTCACCCGAAGTTTGTTTAACAGGAATAAGACTCATGCCGCACAATGGACAATTCCCGGGCTTATCTCTCACGATTTGAGAGTGCATAGGGCAGGTATATTGTCTGGTACTTACACCCTCAGTAATATTATATATTTTCTCGTTTGATATATTATGATGTTGATGTTCCATAAAATATAATTTTCTTGAGAAGTTGTGGTTAATCCATATTTTCCATCAAGCTGTATCTCCACATGGTAATCAATAAGTCTAAATTGAGGTTTTTAAGTTTTTGCTCAAGTACCATAGCCTCAGAGCGATTGTGTTTTTCAACATAAAATTTTAATATCCAGGGTTTATAGGGAGCGGTTGACTTCTCAAACCCCCTATTATGACGCTTCAGACGCTCATTAAAATCATTAGTTTGACCAATATAAAATTTATCAAAGTCCGGGCTGTAAATAATATAAACGTAAAATGGCATAAAAAAAGCTCCGGTCTACCAGAGCTTAGTGATCCCGCTGGGACTCGAACCCAGGGCCCCAACATTAAAAGTGTTGTGCTCTACCAACTGAGCTACGAGATCTTTCCTGAAATTTTTTGGACGGCAAAGATAACTTTTAAGGCCCTCCATGCCAAAACTTTTTAAGCTTCTGAACCCTGTCAGCCAATTAATCACGCAATGCTGATTCAAGGTTTTCCATGAGTTTCCGTTCAATGATCGTTTTTGCCAGTTTCAGCATATTGCAGAATGCAGCGGCGCCGGAAATTCCATGCCCGATGATCACCGGTTTGTCGATCCCGAGTACAGGGGTGCCGCCATAATTCTCGAAATTGAATTGATCCAGGTAAGCATCATGGATATTTCTCTGTTTGCTGATATCATAAAACGATTCCGCCAGTTTCAGGATCACATTCCCGGTAAACCCGTCGCAAACCATGACATCCGCTTCCCCGGTAAAAATCTCGCGTCCCTCTGTATTACCAATGAAGCGGATATGCTTATTGTTTTTTAAAAGCGGGTAAACAGCCTGGGCCAGCAGGTTCCCCTTTCCCTCTTCCTCACCGATATTGATCAGCGCAACAGCAGGATCTGTTATTTGCAGGATCAGTTTAGCATAAACAGCGCCCATGATCGCGAATTGGTTCAATTGCTCCGGTTTGCAATCCGCATTGAGGCCCACATCCAGGAGCAATCCCGTCCTTCCGTTCGTTTTGGGTATAATCGTTGAAATGGCAGGCCGGAGCACTCCCGAAAGGGTCCTGGTATGAAATAAAGCACCCACCAGCATGGCACCGGTATTGCCGGCACTGATGAATGCATCGGCCTGGCCACTCGCTAGTAATTTAAAACCTTTGAGGATGGAAGAATCCTGCTTTTCTTTCAAGGCCCTTGTCGGCGATTCATGCATACCGATCACCTGGCTGGAAGCAATGATGGATATACCGGGAGATTCAAGATGATGTTGGGATAATAACTCTTTTAATTGTTTCTCATCTCCGACCAATGCCAGTTTACCTTTATATCCGGCTGATAAGAATTGTTTCACTCCTAAAATAGCTTCCAGGGGGGCATAGTCACCCCCCATCACGTCAAGTCCGATTACCATTTGATAAAAATAGGAAAACTTGTTTTACCGGCAGCGAAGCGCTACTTGCAGACATGAAAGGAACCCTTATTCCGGGAAATTATTTCTTCACCGGGGATTTTTCTGCAACAACCCGCCCTTTATAATAAAGCTTGCCTTCACTTACATGCGCCCGGTGGCGGAGATGCATTTCACCGGTTGTGCTGTCAGTAGACAAGGTGGCAGAAGATGCTTTATAATGGGTCCTGCGTTTTGCACCTCTTTGCTGGCTATGTCTGCGTTTTGGATTCGGCATAAAAAGAATTTATATGAATAGTTTTATTTTATGTCTTTGAATTTTTCCAATCCTTTCCAGATCGGGTTCTCTTTCTGATCTTTTTTCGACCGGTTGATCCTGTTCAGGACCTTCATCGCTTCTTTATTACAATAAGGTCCGTCCATACGCTCATGGCTACAGGATTTCTGTATAGGCAGGCTCAGGTTGATGAATTCATAGATCCAGCCCGCAATATCCAGGTGGTTTTCCTGCAACCCGATATAGTACATATAAGGGTCGCTTTCCTCTTCATTCATCTTTTCCGGGTCTTCGACCAGCTTGACCGTGATATTGAATTCATCCCAGAGATCCAGCGGCAGGTCATTATTGCAACGGTCGCAGGTCACTATCAATTGCCCGCCTACTTCAAACCTCAGCTGCATGAAACTGCTTTTCTTATCCAGTAAAAGTTTCACCCGGGCCCGGCAATTGCGGAAATCCTGCTGCTGAAATTCCTCAAAGAACCTGTCATCGATCTCGTACCGGAACTCATGGATGCCCGTTTTCAATCCCACGAAAGCAATTTCATATTCCCGCCGGCGGCCCATGTTCCAGTTTTTAAACAGTCTGCAAAGGTAGGGTTTATTCTGCTCCCGGAGCGCTTATTTTAGCGCTTTTTTAATTGATTTCTTTTTAGTTTTAGCCTCTTTTATTTTGTACATATGAAAGGAACAGCGCCCGGATTCATTGACCTGGTAAGGAAAAATAAAAGGCTCGCCATTTTGCTCCTGGTGGTTTTTTTTATCAAGATCATTTCATTATTCCCGGATATCATTGAAAGATATTACAGTAATGGCATTTACCCGGTTATCGCGGGCATCCAGCGTTTTCTTTTTGGGTGGATCCCTTTTAGCCTGGGTGACCTGTTCTATGCGATCCTGGTGATCATCATCCTGGTCAAAATTTTCCGCCTGGTGCGGACCATTTACCGGCGGGCGTTCACCTGGAAGTATTTTGTTTCAGGATTACGCGTCTTACTGGTGTTTTGCCTCTGCTTATATGTTTTCTTCAACCTGTTCTGGGGACTGAATTATGACCGCAGGGGGATCGCCTATCAATTAAAGCTGGATGTAAAAAAATACGCTGTGCAGGACCTGGATACACTGGCACAGGTCATGCTGGGAAGGGTGAATCATTATGCAGCGCTGGTTACGCAGGAAGAAAAAGATTCCCTGCGCAGCAAAAGAGAGCTTTTTTTACGTGCCGGGGCGGCTTATGCTTCTCTTTCATCGCAAAAAAACTTCCTGCGGTATTCAACCAGGTCGGTAAAACCATCGCTCTACAGTTACCTGGGGAATTATTTTGGGTTCCAGGGCTATTATAATCCTTTTTCCGGCGAGGCGCAGGTCAATACCATTGTGCCTCCCCTGCTGCGGCCATATATTACGACACATGAGATCGCCCACCAGCTGGGTTATGCAAAAGAGAATGAGGCGAATTTTGTGGGGTTCCTTGCCTGCCGGTCTTATGCTTCAGACCTGTTCCGTTATTCCACTTATTTTGATATGTTCAATTATACCATCGGCGAACTCTACCGGGCGGATTCAGTGCTGGCCAGAAAATACCTGGATGCCCGCAGTCCCCGGTTTGTCAAAGATGTCAATGATGTAAAAGAATTTTTCAGGCGTTACCAGGGCTGGGTACAGGACCTGATCCTTGAAGGATACAGCTTTTTCCTGAAAGCTAACAAACAACCTGCTGGTAAAAGAAGTTATAATGAAGTGGTGAGCTGGCTGATCGCCTATTACAAAAAATTCGGGACAGAAGCCCTTTAAACCAATTCGTGTAATTCGTGCTAGAATTTATTCTTCCACATCATGCTCTCCACCGGTTTATCCGGCTGGTTGCTGTACTTGGAATCTTTCTTTTTGTTGTAGGCGATCTCTATTTCCCCCTCTACGGGAAAATAGATCAGTTGTCCCACGGGCATGCCATGATACACTTTGACGGGTTGTTTCACTGAAATTTCAAGCGTCCAGTTGCCGCAGAATCCTACATCTCCTTTGCCTGCCGTGGCATGTATGTCGATGCCCAGCCTGCCGGTGGATGATTTTCCTTCCAGGAAGGGCACATGGGCATGTGTCTCGGTATATTCAAGGGTCACGCCCAGGTAAAAAATATGCGGGTAGAGCACAAATCCTTCATCAGGTATCTCAAAATGTTCGATCTCATTATGTTTCTTGGCATCCAGGATATGGTTTTTATAGGTAGCCAGGGTTTTTCCCAGGTGCACATCATAAGAGTTACTGCCCAGGTTGTCCCTGTGAAAGGGTGAAATTCTGATCGTTCCCTTTTTTATTTCTTCGAGGATGCGTTTATCCGATAAGATCATAGCGGTAATTTGACGGTGCAGCAACTGTACATAATATTCGGCAACTTTGCTGCAGCAAAATAAAGCGAATTCCCTTTCATGCCCATTATTTTTCAGCAACAAACCGGGGCCGGTACAAAACTGGGCATCTGGAAAATCAATGAACCGGAGCGTTTTTTTAAAGCATCCGTTCCGGTGCACAGGGATGTTTCGCATCCGCATAAGCGGTTGCAGCACCTGGCAGGGCGTTATTTACTGCAATTCTTATTTCCTGATTTTCCCCACGAACTGATCGAAATAGCAGATACCCGCAAGCCCTTTTTACCGGATGAAAAATATCATTTTTCGATTTCCCATTCCAGGGATTATGCCGCCGCCATTGTCAGTAAAACAAACAGGGTTGGCATTGATATCGAAGTTCCCTCCCCAAAAGCCGAAATGATAAAGGATAAATTTTTAAACGAAGAAGAAAAGCAAATTTTTCAGGCCATGGGAGAAGACAAGGAGACAGATCCCAAATCCCAAATTCCCAATTCCAACTCCCTCTTTTCTATGCTTTGGTGCGCCAAAGAAGCAGTTTTCAAATGGCACGGCAATGGTGAAGTGGATTTCAGAAAACACATTCATCTTGATTCATTTTCAGCCAGTGAAGACCGATGGGGAATTAATGGGCTTTTTTCCAAGCCGCCCGTGCAGCAGCTGTTCATTCATTTTCATTTTCTGCCGGAGCTGGTTATGGCCTGGGTTGTATAACAACAGCACTTAACGGGTATTGTTCTTAAAATGGAAAACAAGGCTCAAGCCGTCTGTCCCGGCCAATTGGCTATGACCGGCTTTGAATTGCAGGCTCAGGTTGGGGCTCACATCAAAGGATTTCAAATGAGCATCCACGGCAGCGTCCACTACATTGAGGCCCCAGAAGACAAGGAATACCAGGGCCGAATAATCAATATCCCGGCGGAACTGGTTGCGGTAAAATCGCAGGGATTCCTCGCTCAGGTTCTGCAATTGTGGTTTGATGGAACTGAATTTTGAGGAATCCGTATGGTACACCCGCATATTATAGATCACGGTATACGCAAAACGGGTCTGGTTATAATATTTCAGGTTATAAAAAAAAATGCCGGCGGAAATACCCAATGCCCCGTATATAATAGGAAGTTTCCAGTATTTTTTATTATAGATCTGGCCCAGTCCGGGCAGGATAGCGGAGCGGATGGCTGCCACCCTCGGGCTGTGCGCCTTGATGGCGGAATCATAATGGTTCAATACCTTTTGTTCCTTCACAGGCGTTGTATCAGATGCAGGATAATTACTGGGAAATGCCTGCATACAGCAGCTCATACAGCATAGCGCAAAAAAAAATCTTTTCAATTTTACCATGGAGTGTCGGATGAGGCCCGTTTTAATCGACCGGAGCATTCATTTGCCGGAGTAATTGGTTGAGCTCTTCCACAGAGTAATAATCAATGATGACCTGCCCGCTGCCATTGCCCGTGCGGTGTTTCAATTTTACCCGGGTACCGAAATGCGACGCTAATTTATCCTCAATCCGCTGAAGAGCCGGTGACAGACTGCTTTTTGAAGTTTTTTTAACAGGGCTTTGGCGGTACATACCGCGGACAAGTTCTTCGGTTTGCCTGACAGAGAGCCCTTTGTCTTTTATCTGTTTGTAAATAAGCAACTGCGCATCCACAGTATCCACATTGATCAGTGCACGGGCATGACCCATGCTCAATTCTCCGCTACGAACAGCGAGTTGAATATCCGGGGGCAGTTTCAGCAGCCGGATGAAATTGGCTACCGTACTCCGGTCGATACCCATTCGCTCTGCCACCTGCTCCTGTGTATAAGACAATTCTTCCATCATCCTTTTATAACTGAATGAAACCTCCATGGCATTCAGGTCTTCTCTTTGCAGGTTTTCCAATAGGGCCAGTTCCAGCAGCTGGGCATCATTGGCATGACGGATATAGGCCGGAATATCCGTAAGCCCCGCCATTTTCGCAGCCCTTAATCTTCTTTCGCCGGTGATGAGGCGGAATTTGCCCGAGGGAAGACGGGAGACCGTGACCGGCTGTATGATATCATGCAGTTTGACAGAAGAAGCCAGTTCCCGGAGGGTCTGCTCATCAAAATCCCGCCGGGGTTGTTTGGGATTGGCTTCGATCTCATGAAGGGGAATCCTGCTGATGCCGGTGGCCGATTCGATGACGGATGATTTCAAGGCGCCTGAACTGGTCTTCAGATCGGCATCGATGCTCTGCAGGAGGGAACGGATACCCTTGCCGAGCAGTTCTTTATTTTGTTTGGGATTGTTCATCCAGGTACAAAGTTATGATTCAAGATGCCGGTCATTCTTACATTTCAAGGATCCTTTCCTCATTGGTCATTTTAGTGAGGTTGTTTTTCTGCAGGATCTCTTTTGCAAGATTGAGATAATTGGCGGCCCCTTTACAGGCAGCGTCATATAAAATTACGGGTTTCCCGGCACCCGGGGCTTCGGCCAGGCGGGCATTGCGGTGGATGATGGTACTGAATACTATGTCCTCAAAATGGCGGCGTACTTCACTCACTACCTGGTTGCAGAGGCGAAGGCGGCCATCATACATGGTCATCAATATTCCTTCGATGCGTAAGGATGTATTCAGCCGGCTTTGCACGATCTTGATGGTGTTCAGCAATTTCCCCAGCCCTTCCAGGGCAAAGAATTCACATTGCACAGGTACCACCACAGAATCGGCAGCGGTCAGTGCATTTACCGTGATCAGGCCTAATGAAGGGGAACAGTCAACAACGATGAAATCATAATCAGGGGCGATAGGTTGCAGGATATTTTTCAATGCCAGTTCCCGGTTAGGATAATTGATCATTTCGATCTCCGCACCAACCAGGTCGATATGAGAGGGAATGACATCCAGGTTGGGGATCTCGGATTTCAAGACAACATCCCTGGCCTTTGCCTGGTTCACCATGCAATCATAGAGGCTTTGGGTGATGTTCTGGAGGTCAAACCCGACCCCGGAAGTGCTGTTTGCCTGGGGATCAGCATCGACCAGCAGGGTTCTGTATTCCAGTACCGCAAAACTGGCGGCCAGGTTGATGGCCGTCGTGGTTTTGCCCACACCGCCTTTCTGATTTGCCACGCCAATGATCAACGCCATATGCAGGAGGGAATTTTATGTATACGAACCCGGTAAAATTGGGTATTGCATGAATTAAAACAAAATTTAGTTTTACCCACTTATCTTGCAGCGCAAAAAATAATTACCTGCACGGTAGCAGCAGGTTCTCTCATTCGTTTTTACAGGTAAAATATGCGGAACACGGCTTTTTGGTGGATACTTCTCAGCGTTATGCTCCTGACCGATCTGTACTTTTTCCAGGCGGTGCGATCCATTACGCATAGTGGCAGTATCAAAACCAGGCATATCATTTTCATTGTTTACTGGTCTCTTTCGGTCATCGCCATCTTAACGCTTGCGTTCCTGCCCTATCTTCCTTTTGCCCATCAGAATAAACTCCTCCGCTCCACCATTTTTGCCATCATTGCCGGCCTGTTCTTTGCCAAACTGGTGGCCTGTATCTTTTTCCTCTTCGATGATGCCCGGAGACTCATACAATGGGTCCTAACAAAAATTTTTCACAGGGGAAAATTTCCGGCGGATCATTCATCGGACGATATACCACGTTCCGTATTCCTAAGCTGGGTGGGAACCCTTGCCGGCGCGGGGATCTTCGGTTCATTGCTCTATGGCTTCAGGAATAAATACCGTTACCAGGTCAGGAGGCTCAGCCTGGCATTTACCAACCTGCCGGCTTCATTCAGGGGAATGAAGATCCTTCATATCTCTGATATCCATTCGGGCAGCTTCACCGATAAACAGGCTGTTAAAAAGGGAGTGGATAAGATCCTTGCTGAAAACGCAGACCTTGTATTATTCACCGGCGATCTCGTAAACAATGCTGCGGATGAGATGAAGGATTATATGGACACCTTCAGCATCATCAAAGCCCCGATGGGTGTATATTCCACACTGGGCAATCATGATTACGGGGATTATATCCATTGGAACAGCCCGGCAGAAAAGAAAGCGAACCTGGAGAAGTTAAAAGGGATCCATCAGCAGCTCGGGTGGCGCCTGCTGATGAATGAACATATCATTCTCAGTAAAAACAACGAACAGATCGCTGTCATCGGCATTGAGAACTGGAGCGCCAAAAAAAGGTTTACCCGTTATGGCGATCTTTCCAAAGCATATAAAGGCGCTGAAAATATTCCCTTCAAGATCCTGATGAGCCATGATCCTTCTCACTGGAAAGCAGAAGTGACAAAAAAGTATCCCGCGATTGACCTGATGCTCGCCGGTCATACCCACGGTATGCAATTCGGCGTGGAGATCCCCGGCTTCAAATGGAGCCCTGTCCAGTATTTTTATAAAGAATGGGCGGGACTTTATGAAGAAGGAGGCCAAAAACTCTATGTAAACCGCGGATTTGGATTCCTGGGATACCCGGGCCGTGTAGGCATCCTGCCTGAAATCACCGTCATTGAACTGGTGTAAGCCCTGTTTCGTTTACTTCCCCGAAAATTAAATTTATTGATAGCGTTATTTTACGTTTACAAAAGTTATATTTTGTAATACAATTCCTGTATTTCATTAAACAAATCACTCATTATCAAGTCATAAAATCCTGATCGACCAATTGCAAGCCTCCAATGAGCAAACTGAAACTAGCCATATTATGTTGTTTGATCCAGGCGGTGGCGGCAGCACAGGTAAAGCCACCCGATACAATTGTGGTGCCCCTTAATAAGAATAATATCATTGATACCACCCTGGATTATTCGAACAGCCTCGAGGATTTTGAAGCATTCATGGATTCCATCCTGGCGCCACACAGTTATTTTTCTGTTTCGCTTTCTGCCGGCAGGGGTTATTACAATTATGAATCCAATAGCAGTTCCCTGATCAAAACGCTTAAAAGGATCATGTACTCGCCGCAGCTCGCTTACTATCATAAATCCGGCCTCAGCCTTTCCGCTACGGCTTATATGGTGAGGGACAGCAGTAAATTCAATTATTACCAGACAGCGATCTCTCCCGGATATGACTACCTGCAGGATAAGGATTTTGCTACCGGTATCATCTATACCCGTTTTCTTACAAAGGACTCCCTGCCTTTTTATACTACCCCTTTGCAAAATGAATTGTATGCTTATTTTACCTACCGGAAGTGGTGGTTCAAACCCATGCTGGCCCTTAGCTTCGGTTGGGGCAGCCGCAAGGATGTCTCGAAAAGGGAGATCATCATCCAGGACCTGCGCTTAAGACGCCAGGGATTCATCATCATCAATTCCAATGAGACGATCAATGATTTTTCCGTCACGTTATCGGTCCGGCATGATTTTTACAAACTGCAGGTGCTGAATAAAAAAGATTATGTCCGCATCAGCCCGCAGATAGCTTTTGTCAGCGGAACGCAGAAATTCGGCCTCAATCAATCATCGGCTATCTATGCAACAGCATCGGGTGGGATCAGCAACCTGCTGAATTCAGATAATATTTACCTGGATGACAAGATCCGCTTCCAGCCCCTTTCTGTTTCTTTTTTCCTGCGCGGCGAATATTCCATCGGTAAATTTTATTTCCAGCCGGTCCTGATCGCAGACTATTATATACCTGCTTCCCGGGATAATTTCAGTCTTTCATTCCTGGTAAATGCAGGCGTCATCTTCTGATGCCAGTGAATTTTAACAAAGGAGATGCAATATTTCCATCTGCATATGGTTTTAATAGACCACTGTCTTTAAGAAAGATTAACAAGTCCAAACCCTGTATGGCATCATCCTTGAAATTTCAAACCGTGGAATTTCAAACAGTATTGTTTCACTTTTAAAAAAATCACCATGAAAACAAAGGTCTTTTTCCTGGCGGCGGGACTATTGATGGCAGGGGCGCTTACGGCGCAACTTCATCTCGGTATAAAGGGAGGCGCCAATGTTGTCAAGATCTCAGGACAATCATTCAAGGATCAGTTCAGGTACGGATATAACCTGGGCGCTTTCGCAGAGTTGGGCAGGGGTCAATTCACCCTTCAACCCGAGATAATGTTCAATCAGTACAACACCACCCTGGACAGTAATTTCAGGCACATCTATGAAAACATTTTTAACGGGTCTGCACAGAGCAGTGTCCGGCTCAACTATCTTTCCATACCCATCCTGCTGAACTATAAACTAATGGGTAATTTTCTGAAACTGCAGGTAGGCCCCCAATTCAGCGTGCTGATGCAGCAAGACAAGAACCTGCTCCAAAACGGGGCCAATGCCTTTAAGAACGGCGATTTTGCGATGGTTGCAGGGGCACAGGTAAAATTGGGAAATCTACGATTGGATGGCCGCTATATTGTGGGGCTCAACAACCTGAATGATATTGATAAACAGGATAAATGGAAGAGCCAGGTAATCCAGGTCTCACTCGGGATCGCTCTCTAAAAATATTTGTTCCAATCGTCCCCCGCCGTGGCGGGGGATTTTTTTTTATGCGGAAAAATACGAACAATTTGTCAGTCAGAATCTTGCA
Source organism: uncultured Chitinophaga sp. (assembly GCA_964652845.1). Classification (GTDB taxonomy): domain Bacteria; phylum Bacteroidota; class Bacteroidia; order Chitinophagales; family Chitinophagaceae; genus JJ008. The sequence goes on along the minus strand of CAZZDQ010000015.1, from coordinate 29,474 downwards.
GGCACGAAACTTGACAATATAGATTTCGATTTATACTTTTATTCCCTCCTCCCATCCGGGAAGCAGTTATGACAATTTGGCTATGGACGATTATATGACATTCAGTAAATTCATTGCTAAGCCTGAGGAAGACATGGATTTTCTTCCCATTATTCCCCTCAATGAAAATGAACAGGAAGATCTCACCCGGATCGAGGTTCCCAAAGAATTGATCGTTTTACCCCTCCGGAACACCGTGTTGTTTCCGGGTGTTGTACTGCCCATCACCGTAGGCAGGGAAAAAGGCATCAAAGCGGTCACAGAATCCTATCATTCCAACAAGCTTATCGGTGTGGTAGCGCAGAAGGACAGCAATGTGGAGAATCCCTCCCGGAATGACCTCGAAAACATCGGTACCGTTGCCAAGATCGTCAAGCTCATCAAAATGCCGGATGGCGGCACCACCATCATCATCCAGGGCAAGAACCGTTTCTCCATAGAATCCATCCTCAGCGAAGAGCCTTATTTCAAAGCACTGATCAATAAGATCGATGAGGAAGACACCCCGCTTGATGATGACTTCAAGGCCTATATCGCCAATATCAAGGACCTGGCTGCTGATATCGTGCAGTTATCCCCCAATATTCCCGCCGAAGCATCCATCATCCTGCGGAACATTGAAAGTCCTTCCTTCCTGATACACTTCGTATCGAGCAACCTGAATACTGAGATCAGGGACAAACAAAAATTACTGGAGATAAACGAGATTAAACAGCGGGCCGACCTGCTGATGAAATTACTGCAAAAGGAACTGCAGTTCGCGGAACTTAAAAATAAAGTGACCACCAAAACCAAGACCGAGATCGATAAACAGCAACGGGAGTATTTTTTGCAACAACAACTGAAGAGCATCAAGGAAGAACTCGGCGGCGGCGACAACCAGCAGGAACTGAAAGAAATGCAGCGCAAGGCAGAAGCTAAAAAATGGCCTGCTTCCGCAAAAGAATTATTTGCCAAGGGCATAGAAAAACTGGAAAGGATGCATCCCAGTACACCGGATTATTCCGTGGTTTACAATCACCTTGACCTGATGCTGGACCTGCCCTGGCAGGAATATACGCAAGACCATTATGACCTGGCAAAAGCAAAAATCACCCTTGACAACGATCATTACGGCATGAAAAAGATCAAGGAAAGGATCCTGGAGTATATCGCTGTACTGAAACTGAAAGGGGATATGAAGAGCCCGATCCTTTGTTTTGTGGGTCCGCCGGGTATCGGTAAAACATCCCTGGGCAAAAGCATTGCATCCGCCATCAGCAGGAAATATATCCGGCTCAGCCTCGGCGGACTGCATGATGAAAGCGAGATCCGCGGCCACCGGAAAACCTATATCGGCGCCATGCCCGGCCGGATCCTCCAGTCCTTGCGCAAAGTGAGATCATCGAACCCTGTGATGATCCTGGATGAGATCGACAAAGTGGGCAATGATTTCCGCGGTGATCCTTCTTCCGCCCTGCTGGAAGTGCTGGACCCGGAACAAAATAATTCCTTTTACGACAATTATCTTGAACTGGAATATGACCTGAGCAAGGTATTGTTCATTGCCACGGCTAATAATATTCAGAACATTCAGCCTGCGCTCCGTGACCGGCTCGAAATCATTGACCTGAGTGGTTATGCCGTTGAAGAAAAGATCGAGATCGCGAAAAGACACCTTATTCCCAAACAAAAGAACCTGCATGGACTATCACCGAACGGTTTTTCCATCAGCAATAAAGTGCTGGAAAAGATCGTGCAGGATTATACGCGTGAAAGCGGGGTAAGGGAACTGGACCGGGACCTGGCTTCCATTATGCGTTACCGGGCCAAGCAGATCGCACTCAACTCAAAACTGAAACCCACGCTCAGTTCCGATGAAGTGGAAAAAATACTGGGCAAGCCCAAATACAGCAATGATATCTACAAAACAGTCAATATGCCCGGCGTGGCGGTAGGCCTTGCCTGGACCTATGTGGGTGGTGATATTCTTTTCATCGAGACCAGTTTAAGCGACGGAAAGGGGGAATTGAAACTGACCGGGAATCTCGGCAATGTCATGAAGGAAAGTGCTGTAACGGCTTTGACCTACCTGCAGTCCAATGCAAAAAAATACGGGATCGATTCACGTTTATTTGAAAAAAAGAATATTCATATTCATGTACCTGAGGGCGCTGTGCCCAAGGATGGACCGAGTGCCGGTGTCACGATGATGGCTTCGATCGCCTCGGCCCTGACCGGGAAAAAAGTAAAGCCTTTCATTGCTATGACCGGTGAGATCACGCTAAGGGGCCAGGTGCTTCCAGTAGGAGGCATCAAGGAAAAAGTGCTGGCGGCGAAACGTGCGGGTTTGAAAGAGATCATCCTTTGCAGCCAGAACGAGAAAGATGTGGAAGAGATCGACGCTTCCTTCATCAAAGGGATAAAATTTCACTACGTGAAAAACATGAGCCAGGTACTGGAAGCTTCCCTTAATTGATGTCTATACCATTCCCCTGTACAATTCAAATCCTTCGGCGAGGGAATGGCCGCACTGTATGCCCCGCACCGTTGCGAGTGAGCGGATGAATTCCTCCTTCATATAAGGCCGGTGTTCCTGCGAACGGTAACATTTCAGGGCAGCGGTCTTTTTATCCAATTCGCCGGAGGAAAGGCGGATAAAATAATTGGGATGGAACTTTGTATTATTCCAGGGCAATTCATAACCGAGTAGAGAACAATCCTTAAACGCACGCATTCCCTCCGAATAAATGACCTGGTGATCCTGGTGTATATCATGCCGGGCGGGTAGAAAAACAAGTTCGGGCCTGCAGGTCTTTTTAAGCTGCAAAAGTTCCTCCAGTATTTTCTGACGTGCTGCAGGAAACTCCCTGACCTGGAAATTCAATATAAAAAGATTGGCAGGTGTAATACCCAGTAAAGCCGTGGCTTCCCTGCATTCCCTTTCAAGAGTATCGGCAGCAAGGTTTGAAGGCAGGGAAGAAGCACAATTGCTGAATGCCGCATAGTAAATCATAGCGCCATCCTTGTAATATTTCGCCATGCTGCCACCGCATCCCAGTTCCCCGTCATCCGTATGCGGGGCCAATACCAGTATTTTTTTCGGGGGAAACAATTGATCCGGATTAAAAATATTTCAGGTTGGTCTGGGGCGTCAGGGTCAGCAGGGTCTCATAGATCAGGCGGATGGTATTTGCAATATCATCCTTATGGATCATTTCCACCGTGGTGTGCATATACCGAAGCGGGATGGAGATCAGTACTGAGGGACATCCGTCATTGGCATAGGCAAAGGAATCAGTGTCCGTACCGGTGCTACGGCTCAGTGCCCGCCACTGAACCGATATTTTTTTTGTGGCAGCCACTTTTTCCACGATCGACAAAAGTTTATTATGCACGGCAGGAGCGTAGGCCAGTGAAGGCCCCTTGCCTGTACTCACATCTCCCTCTATATTTTTATTGATCATCGGTGTGGTGGTGTCATGTGTTACATCGGTCACAATGGCGATATCCGGCCTGATCCTGCGGGCCACCATCTCCGCTCCCCTCAATCCTATTTCTTCCTGCACGGCATTCACAACGTACAGGGAATAAGGTAATTTCTTTTTATTTTCTTTCAGCAACCGGGTGGTTTCAGCGATCATGAATCCGCCAACCCGATTGTCAAATGCCCGGCCGATCAGGTTGCCGTTCGCCAGTTCATCATAGCCTTCCTGGTAGGTCACCACCGCTCCCACATGCACACCCAGTTGCTCCACCTGTTTTTTATTACGGGCGCCGCAGTCGAGCCAGAGATTCTCGGTTTTGGGTTGTGGTTCCTTGTCATTCATCCGGGTATGAATAGCCGGCCAGCCGAATACGGCTTTCACGATACCTTTTTTCCCGTGAATATTGACGCGGGAGGAGGGGGCGACCTGGTAATCGACGCCGCCATTACGTTTTACATACAGCAATCCTTCGGGAGTGACATAATTGACGAACCAACTGATCTCATCCGCATGTGCCTCGATCACCACTTTGAATTTTTTATCCGGGTTCACAATACCTACTGCCGTGCCGTAAGGATCGAGATAATGGGTATCTACAAATGGTTTCAGGTATTCGATCCATAATTTTTGTCCCCAGCTCTCAAACCCCACCGGCGAAGCATTGTTGATATAGGATCGCAGGAATTGCCAGGAGCGATCCGTCAGGATCGTTTTCTTTGTTTGCCGGGACTTTGCCATAAGATGAAATTAGTCCGTCAAAAATAATCAAATGCCCGTTACCAGCATAAGAAGGGGGGATAATGCCAGGAGTCCATCCAGCGCGAAATAATATAACCAGTCGGAGAAATTTTTCCGGGCATAATTATAGAGTAAACCGGTAATGATCGCAGGAATGATCAGCAGGCAAACCGAAAGAGGGCTGTAATCGTAAGCCAATAGTGCAAGGGAAGTTGAAATGAAAATGAATAAGGAGAAAACAAAAAGATTCCTGATCCCTTTTTCATCAAAATATGTGATCAGGCTGCGTATACCGTTCGCCTTGTCATCGGCCCGGTCTCGAAAGTCAAAGAGTATGCAAATAGAATAAATGAAAAAGAAGCGTCCGGCCGCAAAAAAAGTAAAATCGGCCTTCCATGGGGCACGACTGATAACAACCGGTAAAATTGTTGTAACATACATCCAGGTCAGTGAAAGAAAGATCGTTTTCCCGATCGCGACCCTGCGCAGGGCATGAAATAAGGGGTGCGGTATCTTGGGCGCTGAATAAAGAAAGGTGGCAAGGACAGCCGGCACAATGAATTGCCAGCTTTCCCTAAGAAACCAGAAGAAATATACGGATCCGGCAAGTCCTGCAAAAAATAATACGGCATGAACAGGCCTGTTCTTTTTAAGCCATTCAATACGCGGGGAAGGAATGAGCGAGCCGGTTGTCAGGTACCAGTGAAAACTATAACTGCATAGCGTAGAAAAGAACAAAAAACCGGCAAGGGGAAGACCGGGTTTGGTATGAAGCAACAATTGACAGACCTGGTTCATCATCAGCAGGGTGCAGCCGGCCATGAAGAGATTGCTGTAAATGATAAAGGATAAGAATGAACGCAGGTAGTTCAATCAAATCAGGGTTTAATCAGGCGGATCTTGTCCGACTCACTGTAATTGCTGCGGTGTTTCGCCTTATCGATCAGCTGCAGGCCAAAGGTTGCGGTCGTATCTTTTATGACCCCCGGCAGGTAAGCATAGCCGCTGATGATCTTATTATAAGTAAATGTGACATTGAGTTCAGCTTGTTTGGTTCCATCCGGCACGCCCGTAGAAGAAAAAACATAACGGAAAGTGTCATTTCTTGTGATGGTGGCCCCGTTGTACCATTTATACACCACCAGCACGGTATCCACATCCCCTTCCTTATCGGTGAAATCCGATTTTACTTTGATATAATCCCCGTTGTTGACCGTGGAAGGCGAAATGGATTTGATCGTGATTTGGGGTTCGGTAGTGAATTTATTCTTGGTACAGCTGACCGAAAAAAGCAGGCAACAAATAAAAAAGAGAAATAAAGTTTTCATGGAAATACCCTTCTGTAAACCAAATTTACTGAATTTAGCAATATAAATGGAAACTGCACGAGGATTGACGGATATAATTTTTTCAACGGATAAAAAGGGGTTTGACCGGCTGGCCCTTGAAATATTCCGTTTCCAGGCAAAGGATAATGAATTGTATGCATCGTTCCTGGCTGCATTGCAGTCTGATCCCTCCCATATTCGTTCCATAAAAGGTATACCATTCCTGCCAATAGGATTATTTAAAACCAACCCTGTTATGACCACTTCCTTCGTGCCGGAAATAATTTTTGAAAGCAGTGGCACCACCGGGTCAGGGACCAGCAGGCATGCTGTCAAAGACCTTTCTCTATATGAAAAAAGTTTCATGACCTGTTTTGAAAGATTTTACGGCAAGCCGGCCGGATGGTGCATACTCGCCCTGCTTCCTTCTTTCACTGAAAGGCCGCATTCATCCCTGGCCTATATGGCTGATAAACTGATCCTGCATTCCGGTCATGAATTCAGCGGTTATTATATGGATAAGTATTCAGAATTATCCAAAATACTGGAAGAAATAAATAGACAAAAACAAAAAACAGTTCTGCTGGGCCTCACTTATGCGCTGCTCGACCTTGCCGACGAAATGAGATCACAGAAGATCACTCCTGCTCCGGATCACCTGCTGATCATGGAAACGGGGGGTATGAAAGGCAGGAGAAAAGAAATGATCCGGGAAGAGGTCCATTCGCTCCTGAAAAGCGCTTTTGGCACGGATGCCATTCATTCTGAATATGGCATGTCGGAACTACTCTCACAGGCTTATTCAAAAGGGAAAGGGTTGTTTTATCCACCGCCATGGATGAAGATATTGATCCGGGATGAAGATGACCCGCTCCGGGTAAGGCCTGCCGGGCGGGGAGCGGTCAATATTATTGACCTTGCCAATATTTATTCTTGTTCATTTCTCGCCACTGATGATATTGGTCAGTTAAATGCGGATGGCAGTTTTGAAATAATGGGAAGACTGGATAACAGCGACCTCCGCGGCTGCAACCTGCTGCTCAACTGACCCGGATGCAGATCAATTTTTACCGTTTATCCATTTTAATTTCATTTCCCCCATAGATAATTTTGCAAAATTTATTTTTGGATCATGAGAAGCAGGGGAAAGATAATCGGCCTTTCTTTATTTATATTTCCAGCTTTACACGTCCTTTCGCAGACTGATGTAAGCCAGTACCACGAAAAATATAAGGTTAGTATCCATAAATCGGCTACTCCCCTGAAAATTGACGGGGTGATGGATGAGCCTGCCTGGCAATCGGCTGAAACAGCCAGCGGTTTCTGGCTCAAATGGCCTGTGGATACGTCGGCTGCAAAGAGACAAACCGAGGTAAGAATGACATATGATGATCATTATCTCTATTTTGGAATCATCAACTACGACACCAATTATTATGTGATTCAGAGTTTGAAACGGGACGGTGCACCGGAAGCTAATGATGGAGTCGGCCTGGTACTTGACCCGGTCAATGAAAAATCCAACGGTTTTTTCTTTTACGTGAGCCCTTATAATGTACAATATGACGACCTGCTTTCGGCAAACGGCGATGGAGGTCTCTCACTGAGTTGGGATAATAAATGGATCAGCCAGACCCGTCGTATGAATGACAGGTGGGTCGCTGAGATCGCCATTCCTTTCGCTACGCTGCGGTATGATAAATCAAAAACCCAATGGGGCATCAATTTTATCCGTACAGACCTGAAGAATAACGAATACAGCACCTGGACCAGGGTGCCGCTGAACCTGAATTTCTTTGATTTCGGGTATTTGGGATCGCTGAACTGGGATGCCCCTCCCCCTTCACCGGGAAAAAATATTTCGTTCATCCCATATATAACAGGCGGAGTAAACAGCGATGCCGAGAACGGCCAAAGCGCCAAAGGGGAATTCAATGCCGGATTTGACGGTAAACTGGCCCTCTCTTCCAATATGAATCTCGACCTGACGGTGAATCCTGATTTTTCACAGGTAGAAGTGGATCAGCAGCAGACCAATCTTACCCGGTTCAGTCTTTTTTTTCCGGAGAAAAGGAATTTTTTCCTGGAGAACAGCGACCTCTATGCCAACTATGGCATTCCCGGAATCCGGCCCTTTTATTCAAGAACGATCGGGCTCGACAATAACGGCAATCGCATTCCGATCATTGCAGGCGCCCGGCTTACCGGCAATATTGACAGCAAAACAAGACTGGGTATCATGAATATCCAGACGGCGAAGAAAGACAGTTTTGCAGCACAGAATTATACCGCCATTACGTATATGCGGAAACTGCTGCAGCGTTCGTCGGTCAAGATCATGTACCTCGACCGGGAAGCTTTCATGGGTGCGGATGATAAAAAAGCGCATCCGCTTGACCGGTATGGGAAAAATGCAGGACTGGAGCTCACATTTACCGATAAGGAAAATAAATGGAATGCCTGGTATGCTTTTCATAAAAGCTGGAAATACGGGATCAGCGGCAAGGATATCTACCAAAGCCTTGGTTTCGGTTACAGTGGAAGGAAATTCAATTCTTTCACCGGGACCGATCATGTGGGTACCAATTATTATGCAGATATGGGATTCATCCAACGTATCAATAATTACGACGCGGAAAGGGATACAACGATCCGGCTCGGTTTCCGCCAGGTATTCAACTTCAATGAATATGCTATCCTGCCTAAAAAAGGAAGGATCACGAATATCCGGTTTGGCCTGGAAAATTATATCGCATTCAATCCGGATTACAGTTTCAATGAATTTTCCTGCAACCCCGGGATCCGGGTCGGGTTCAGGAATACCGCACAGTTCAGAGCGGGTTCGAATATTGAGGACCTGCAACTCCAGTACCCTGCCTCTTTTACTGACACTACCCCATTGCCCAGGGGGCACTACCGGTATGCGCAATACTATGCAAGGTATGCCTCCGATATCCGTAAGAATTTTTCCTGGATCCTTGGATTTTCTGCCGGAGGTTTTTACAACGGGAACCTGCAGCAGTTTTCTGTTTCCATGAATTACAAGATCCAGCCCTGGGGTAATTTCAGCCTCCGGTTTGAAAGCGACCAGATCCAATTCCCTGCTCCTTATGGCAGCAACAGCCTGTTTTTGGTGGCACCGAAGGTCGAGATCAGTTTCAGCAATAGCCTGTTCTGGACCACTTTCATTCAATATAATACGCAGGAAAATAACCTGAACATCAACAGCCGCTTTCAGTGGCGTTTTAAACCCCTTAGTGACCTTTACATCGTTTACACCGATAATTATTTCAATAATCCTTTTCTGAAGAACAGGAACCGGGCCCTTATCTTTAAATTAAACTACTGGTTGAGCGGGTAAGAAAGGAAACGGCTGAATGGCTGGCTGGTTGGGAAAAAGTAACAATGCTTCCATGCTAAATATTGTGCACAAAACTAGCTCAAGTTCGAACTTCTTATTAGAAAGCTTAAAGAAAATTAAGGATTTTACTTATTTCCCTTTAAACCCAGGACCATAAAAAACTGAAAGTAAAGCAATGTTGCATTAGCGAAATCTTTTAAAAATTTATAACTTTCGTTTTTTAGAATATCTCAATGATTCTGAATGTGTAAAAATATTTTTGCAACAAAAAACTGCCGGAGAACCTTCGTACATTTATGTGTTGCCTGCAAGCCTATCGGCGACAACTGTTACATCGAGGAGACAATTTAATCCGTTGATAAACAAGCATACAATTATTGCGTTTCTAATATCTTTACTGAAATTTGTTCAACTTTCTCATGGAAGATATAATGGACATATCAAAGCCCGCCACCACGGTTAAGTGTTGGGTGGACTTGTATTCTGATAAAATGTACTCATGGGCTTTACATAAAACCAATAGCAAAGAAATCGCTGAAGACCTGGTGCAGGATACTTTTTTAGCGGCCTTTCAGTCCATCAGCAAATTTGAAGGCAAGAGCGAACCTAAAACCTGGCTCTTTGCTATTCTTAACAATAAAATTGCCGAACATTTCAGAAAGCAGTTCTGTAATCCAACTGTTTTGGAAAGTCAGCCGGGTTCTTCATTATTTGATACACAGTTTGATGCCAACGATCAATGGATAAAAGAACAGCGACCAAAAGAATGGCGGGATGAGCAAGCAAACTTACTTGATGATGTGGCTTTTGTTAAAGTTTTGCAGGCTTGCATGAGTAAATTGCCAGGCAACTGGATGGCTGCTATTCAATTAAAATATCTTGAAGAAAAAAAAGGGGAATTAATCTGTCAGGAATTAGGAATTGCTCCAACTAATTTCTGGCAAGTTCTACATAGGGCCAAGTTGCAGCTTAGAAAATGTTTGGAGAATCACTGGTTTAAAAAGTAGTAAGATGAAGAAGATAATGCAAGTGTTAATGCTGTCATGCAAAAAAGCGACAGAATTGATAGAAAAAAGGTCGTTGGTAAGGCTTTCCTTCAGGGAGAAAGTACAGTTGCGTTTGCATAAAAGCATGTGTGATGCCTGCACTGCTTATGAAAAACAAAGCAAAAAAATAGATGAATTGCTGCATGGGCATATTCATGACACCGGCATTGATAAGATGGCTATCCTGAGTAATGAGCCTCTCAAAGAAAAGATTATTAGTAATATCAACTAAGATTGAAAAAATTGTACGCCATTGGAGCTTTACTACTCATCTTTATTGCTACCTGGTGGTTAGTGGCTTTGCCTGTTAATACCATATCAGCCATGCCGCCAGATCAAACTATTCTCAAGCTTTCAGAGAAAATGTTATATGCTGTTAAAACAGAGTCTGAAACTGATAGTCTGGAAAAAGAATTGGCTTCTTTGAAGATGGATGATATGATTGTTGGTTTAAGTAACGATGCAGCATAATAAGGTTTGATAAATCAAAAACCAATCAGGGCTCAATCGTTAATGCTATAAACGAAACGGGTTATAGAGTGATAAATATTCAAAACTGAAAAATGAATATTGTATTAAATTCAATAATTACCTGCCCTCACTGTGGCCACAAAAAGGAAGAAATTATGCCCACTGATGCCTGTCAGTATTTTTATAGATGCGAAAAATGTAATACAATATTGAAACCCAAAGAAAGCGACTGTTGTGTTTTTTGCAATTATGGCACTGTAAAATGTCCTCCTGTTCAGCAACAAAAAAATTGCTGTTGAATTTCATTGCGCACTTTTTCCAATTTCTTTTTCAAAAAAATAATTTGGTACAGTTGTCAGGTTTTCCGATAAACTTCGACTGTTTGTTTGTAAATCATTTAATAAAATAAAAACAAACAAAATGAAAAATTTGAAAAGTAAAAAGGTCACATTCCCCTTAATGCTGGCGTTTACCCTACTGTCATTGTTTGGCGCTAATATAGCCCAGGCACAACAAGCTAAACTTATCACAGTGAAATCTGTAAAAAATTTTGATGCCACAGTCGATGGAATCAAAAAAGGAGTGGCTGATGCCGGTATGATGGTTCTTGCCGAAATTAATCACGGCAAGATTTTATCCATGACCGGGTTAAGTATTCATGCTGAATCAATTTTTATCGGTAACCCCAATGTTGGAAAAGATGCTTTCTCAGAAAACACTGCTGTAGGATTGGCAATACCACTAAGAGTAAACGTTTATGAGGAGAACGGGGTCGCTTATATTAATTATTTCTCTCCGTCCAGCGAACTGGGTTATTTTAAGGGCGACAAAGTTAAAATGATTGGACAGAAATTAGATGAAAAAATAAGTATGCTGACCGGAATGTTTGCAAAATAAAATATCGTACCTTAAAAAGGATGGACTTATAGATGAGTCCATCCTTTTACTTAAAATTGATTTATCATGAACATTCAGATAAAGAAGGCAATACTCATTTTTATTTTATTGTTTTTATCGGGTGTTTCGCCAAATTTATTTGTCATGGCACAGGCGGGCATGGCTCAGCTTTCTTCTTTAGCAATTGTATTTCTCATTCCTGCTATAGCGTTTATTATTATTACAATTATTATTTCCCCTATTCTCGGGTATGCAGATATTGTACGATTGACAGTTAACGGGATCATTGCAGGATTGATAGCAACAATCGCCTTGGAAATTTTCAGAGAATCAGGTTTCAGGCTTGGAACTATGCCAGGACAATTACCCCGGTTGATGGGTGTCTTAATTCTGAATCAATTTGCATCCGGGCCTGATATTGGATCTGATATCGCAGGATGGGCATATCATTTTTGGAACGGGGCTGCATTCGGCATCATATTTAGTTTACTTCTGGGGCAAAGCAAAACATGGCAGGGAATATTCTATGGGGTAATAATTGGCATAGCCTTTATGCTAAGCCCCGTTGTAAAATCTTTAGGCATTGGAAAATTTGGATTTGAATTTAAAAATGGGTATGAATTTGCCACCACAGTAACCATTGCACATATTGCTTATGGATTTGTTTTATCACTTCTTTTGATCCGCTTAAACAAAGGACTACCAAATATTTGGGTGAGACTTCAACCTGTATTGATGGGCAAAAGAAATTAATCTTTTCTGATTAAAAAATATTTTTTCATTCTCTTGTCAGGTTTCAAGACTGGCAGCAACTATTCGTTTGAGTCTCAGATTTCATAAACAATTAAATTAACAGACAATGAAAAAAGTACTTTTTGCTTTGCTCATCATCTTGGGTATTTCAGCTGCAGCGAACGCCCAGAAATCACCTAAAATGAAAATGAAAGACGGTGTAATGATGGTGGATAATAAGCCTATGCTTTGCAAAAAAGGTAAATGTACCCCATTGACACAACCTTACACCTGCACCGACCAATGTAAGGTCTCAATGGACGGTACAATTACTAAGCCCGATGGCACTTCTATGAAACTGATGAACGGGTATGAGATTGATGAGAACGGCAAAGTAGCAATGATTCCTCATGGTCAGAAAGGACATGTTTGTAGTCCAGATTGCCCCATGATGAAAAAGAGTAATTGATTAACAGGGGCTGCTTAACCAGCGCCTGTTACTATTTGAAACAAGCAAAACTTTTAAAATGCAAGGCAAGATCAAAAATTCAATTATTGGTGGTATAGTTGGAACCATTGCCATGACAATTATAACATGGATGGCCCCCTTAATGGGTTTTCCTAAAATGTCTCCTCCCGATATGCTCGCAGGAATGTTAGGCGTACCCGTTTTCGTTGGTTGGATAATGCACTTCATGATTGGAATAATATTCGCATTGGCCTATATTTTTTTAATTCAAAAAAGATTACAAAAAATTTCTAGCCAATATGCCAAAGGAATAATATTTGGAATAATTGTTTTTGTGTTTGCCCAAGTAATGATGTTGATAATGGGAGCTATGTTTACATCCATACCTTCACCCGAAGGAAGTATAGCTTTTATGATGTTAGGCAGTATCATTGGTCATATTATATATGGCGTAGTTACAGTGTTATTTATAAAAGATTAACCTCACGTCTCCGTTAATATTTCATCTGATAAAAAACAAACTATTTTTAATTCCGGTGATATTATTGGCAGTTGCCTTCACTACAAAATATCCAGCAACTAACACCACTACTGAAATTGATTTTTTCAAAGGCACTTGGAGCGAAGCTATAACAAAAGCAAAGAAGGAAAACAAGCCAATCTTCCTTGATATTTATGCAACCTGGTGCGGTCCCTGTAAGATGCTTAAAAGGCAGACTTTTACTGACAAAGAGGTAGTGAAGTTTTACAATTCAAATTTTATAAATATATCACTGGATGGCGAAATCGGTGATGGAGAAGTACTGGCCAGAAGTATCAGGCTCCCGGATATCCGACCTTGATTATCTTTGACAACAAAGAGAACCCATTGTATGCGACAGCAGGGTTTATGCCACCAAAGGAATTTTTGAAGTTTGGAAAGGAAGGTCTAAAAAAATAAATGAAATAAGGTTTTACTAAGATCCCGGCGTCTGTAATGATATATCTATAATCGCTAAAAAGAATAACAATATAAATAGCATAACCTTCTCAAACATTGCTATACAGGAGAACAAGGCCAGCAGGCAACATTCAGTTTTGCGTCAGCAGGGGACGACGAATAAATCCTCATCGGCAGTACTACTATCAGCTATATATCCGGCTGCCCTTCACGTCCGGCAAAACTGCCCCTAACACGGGTTTTGCGTCAGGCGGGGTGACGTGCAAACTTGGAGCTTTGTGTTCCTATTTAGGTTTTGTACAAGTTGACTGTTTTGTGCACATTACTAGCCAGGGTTCGAACTTTTTATTGGAGGTTTAAGCGCAATTCAGGGTTTTTTGAATTTTTCTACAAATACTAAAGGCCACTTGCGGAACTGATTGTCCTAATGACAATACAGAAACGCCTAAGATTAGTGACTTCATTTTCAATCTCTATGCGTTTTATAATAAGCGTCTAATAGCATAAATTTACGTGTTGTACGCTATCTGATATGACAGCCATTGTCAGAATATTCTCCCTTATTTCTTATCTTTTAATTTTCCTTCAAGGATCAATGATTTTAGTTCCACTTGGTTCATTCTTGGTAACGGGAATATTTACGGCAGAACCTTTAATGAAAATTCTTATAATCCTTGCAGACATTTCTCTGCTTTTCCTAATAATTATTCCATTTAATAAAAGGACAAAATGGACTTCACTTTGGGAGCTAATTGCATTTTTTGGTCTTTTACTTCCATTACTAAAAATTCTTATGTCCTTTTCGTTTGGCTGGTTTAATTACTTTTTATTTCTGTTCCCTGTTGGATGTTTTATTGTGTTTTTTCCATTATCAATTTACTTGGCTCATAGGGACTTTAATAGGAACCGAAAGAACTTAATAACAAAATGATACATCAGACAGCGTACAACAAGCGGGTTGGTGCAAGCGGGCGACTCGATAAGGTCATCTCCACTATCCTAATTAACTTTTGTAACTTGGCCGTATCAGAGAAAATTACGGCCAAGTGTGGGCGCGACCGATCTTGGAACCGCCAGCACCAACCCGTGAAACGTTGTGCGTCATGCTTTGCAAGACACTTTATCATAACAGTGCTACAAAAAAATTACTATGAAAAGAAGAACTTTTATAAAAAACACTTCTTACGTCGCCTTTGGTATTAGTGTATTTGGAAACATTAGTTGGAAAGATGGAAAATTCGTTGGCGACACTCCAACTACCACAGATATTTTGGGACCTTTTTACAGACCTAATTCACCAATAAGGGTTGACATTAACCCTAAAGAATTTAAAGGCGAACGATTACATCTTTCGGGAACCATTTTTAAAGACGATGGAAAAACGCGTTACGAAAATTGCATGGTGGAAATATGGCAATGCGACCGCGAAATGAATTATGATAATTTAACTGACAATTATAATTACAGAGGCAGCCAATTCACAAAAGCCGATGGCAAATATCATTTTATAACGACACAGCCTGTTGCTTATCCAACCGCTCCCAATTCTAATGTGTACAGACCGGCACATATTCATATGCGGATATCAGGAGAAAAACAACAGGACTTAATTACCCAAATATATATTAAGGGAGATAAGAATATTGAAAACGACCCATGCGCCTCTTCTCCCAAAGCAGTAAACAGGATTTTAGATATCACAAATACCAAAGCCGGTGAAAAGATGATAAACTTTGATGTAGTGATGGCAAAAGAATTTAAACCTGATGATAGTGTTTTTAAAAAATTATCAGGCCTGTATTCAATGAGTGACAATTCGATAATTGAATTTTATAGGGAAGAAGACTTGTTGTTTATGAAGTGGAACGGACAAATCAGAGAAGCCTTAATGTATAAGGGCAATAATGTATTCAATGGAGGTATTGGTAATGCCGCCAGTTTTGAATTACTTGACAATGGTGGCGTAAAAGTCAAAGTACATTTCACTACTGTCTTGAAGCAAGAATTTAATCTTGAAGGAATCAAAACCTTTAAATATTAAGTAGTGGATATTCTGAATAAAGATTCATAGCACGAACGCACAACAGCGGCTTGCTGCCATAGCTCTGCGGGGCTACGCGGCGTTCCCCGAGAAAGTTAACGCCGCTCCGCCCGGAGCATTCACTAAATTCGATGTGCGCCACGGCAGCAAGCCCTGGACGTTACCAGCAAGCCGCCTGGGCATCGAATAGATAAAAACAATGACAATCGAACAAGCTTTCACAATAGACACTTTAGATATCGTCCCAGACAATTCGATCTGTTATATTCAGTGTCCAAGCATTGACGATGATTCAAAAATTAGGGAATTATTTGTTCCATGTGAATTCGATTGGGGGAGTAAAATAATCTTGACTGCCCAGAACAAGCAGAAACTGAAAGAAATTATTCGAAACGAACCTGTTGTTGATCATTTTCATAATATGACAATAAAGCATAACGACATAATTTTAATGAAAGCTTACGACGGAAATGTTTTTGGAACATTTTCAAAAACACTAAATGTGCCTCAGTCATTTCTGGATAAATACTCTCCGACAGAACATGCATGTGTTTCAAGCGATTGGTAATTAATTGCGGACACCGACAGAAAAAACTGTATGCGGCGGCCAGACTGGTAACACACGGTTGCCTGCTATGTTGGACGACCTCATTAATTGTAACAATTTCAGAAATGGGCAAAATCAATGTTAAATGCTAGGCAAAATAAATATTTGAGACAGACAATTATTTCACTCGGATTGATAATTTCAATTGCATTTTTCAGTTGTTCACAGGCAGACAAAGACCATAACAAAAAAAACACAACAATGAAATTTAGAGCATCTTTTTGCGACCCACTAAAACCAGACATCATTGAACTTGGAGATATTTCACAAGACACAATCATTGACCATTTTGAAAAGATTAATTGGAATGATTATTTACAAAAAATGTCAACAGTAAAACAAGAAGAAATTTATTATTCCCCTTCTTTTGAAGTTGAGAACAAAGAAACTAAAAACGGACTTGCAATTTCAGCTGTTGGCGACCCAAACAATTATGAATTTTACATTTTTTATAAACGCCCTAAAAATGTAAAATCATTTTTCGGTTTAAAAGAAAAGATTAATGAAAATTATTCCACAGACATCCAGGGACAGACAAAAAATGATGTTCTTGATTGCTTAAAAGCTTTATTAAGAAATGACACAGAATATTTAGCAAACAAGGTTGGACAATGACAAGGAGAAACACAGCAGGCAACATCGGTTTGGCGCTATGCCTGACCTGGTCGTCGCAGCTTTCCAGAAAATTTAAGCTGCTCCTCCCCGAAAATATCCTTAACTTGACAGGACGGCCAGCGCCAAGCCTTAAACGTTGTAGGCAATTTTTAAAAATCCCTCGTTAAATGAAACTTAACGTGATAATATTCCTAACGGCTTTCGTTATTTACAATAATGTTCGTGGGCAATCCTTGCCTAAAAACGATATCAAGACCAATAGTCAAGCCTTTATTTCAGGTTACAAAGACACTATCATCGCTCCTGACAAGCAAGAATTTTCCGTTGATCTATCCTTAATTGTTAATGGCTTTAAACTTCAGCTAACAGATACCACGTTCAAAATACAAGGTTTTGTTTTCACATTTAATAGCAATTGTTGTATTACTGAACTTCAATCTGAAGGCGACAAGATTGTTCCAAGAAACGACTCAGCTGTTAAATACAGTAGAATAGTTGAAGCAACCCTAGTAACAATAGACAATATTAGAGTTAAGAAAAATAATGTTAGTTATAAATTGCCGTCCCTTGTTTATTATGTATCAAAAAAATAATCGTGATAAAGCTGCTGCTAACATCGGTTTGGCGCTATGCCTGACCTGGTCGTCGCAGCTTTCCAGAAAATTTAAGCTGCTCCTCCCGGAAAATATCCTTAACTTGACAGGACGGCACAGCGCCAAGCCCTAAACGTTGTGTGTAATGTCAAGTAACAGAGCTCTATGACAGATAAATAATAAAGCAATTCCAGAATTAACAACTATACCCTAACATTAAACATTTTTACAACCAAAATAAGTTTTATGCTAAAAAAGATATTCCGAATAATCCTAGGGCTGGCACTTGGACTTAGTTTATTTGCCATGTACTCAGATGAAACTCATGAATCCAGACTAGTAATTTGGTACTTATTGACGCCAAAGGTTTTGCAAATTATTGCTTGGGTTGTTTTATTTTTTGTTGCCAGTAGATTCATATATGGTAAACCAAAAGATTATTCTACTTTTTTCTATAACTTATTCGTTAAGCTATTTGGAGACCCGAAGAAGACTAATAAATAAATAACTACCCTAAATAAACTTCAGAAAGGCACTACACACAACATTGCATTGGCAATTATGAAAACTCTCCTACAAATAGTCCTTTTATTTTTTTGTTTAAAAGCAACAGCCCAACACTGGACAAAAATTCAGGGGACTGACATTGAATTTTCGAATTTCACTCATCCAAACCACGACAACTGGTTCAGTGTTCATTTTGAATATTTCCGGAAAAATCAAAACGTTATTGGTGTGCCACAAGGTTTGACAGAGGACTTTTACGCTATGTTACAAAAAACGCCAATAGCCTTTGACAGCATATTTGACAACCTTCGACTTAAAACGACAAAATCTTTGGACACAGTTTTAAACCGCCTCGATTCTTCCATTTTAAAAATTGACTATAAAGAAGCCGCAATAATTGAAAATTGGGAAGTGATTACTGGGTACAATGAAATTATTTGGCGACTAAAAAATTATACATGGTCTCATTTTAATCAGCAACCTTGCTTTACACATATTGTATTTACACGAAAAAAGAAATCTGACCATAAATTCTATAACCTCATTTTCCTGGCAGCGATGCAAATGGGTTGTGAGATATAAAAGCCGATAACAAAAGGCTTTGCGTCAGCGGGGCTGACGGGGTCAAGCCAGCTTTCCAGAAAATTTAAGCTGCTCCTCCCGGAAAATATCCTTAACTTGACAGGACGGCACAGCGCCAAGCCCTAAACGTTGTGTGCAATTTATTTTACCTCAAACAAGCCATCATGACTGACATGCAAGAATTCGTTATCAACCTATCAAAGGGGTACTCTACTCAAGCTAAAACAACTAACAGCTTTTGGATCGTCTTAATTATTTCTTCGATAATCGCATTAGTCGGCAGAGTAGATGAGAAAAATCTAATCGAACTGCCATTTACACTTGGAAAAGTTATTCCGGTAGACTTTTATGCAATCAGTATAGTCCTTATTTCAATTGTAACAATAGTATTTTCCGCGGCAATGACTCAAACGCTTAGAACCAGAATGCTAGTTCAATGTGCAATTGAGCAATTAAATGAAAATGAGCGCCAAATTGGCAAGGTTGATTTTCAAGATTTTTTTGACAGTATGGTAACACCCACATACACCCGAATTGCACCTATTTCGCAATTTATGTTAGGCAAACGACAATTCTTTGGAGATGGAAATCAAAATAAATACATCAAAGCTCTTGCGACTTTTTTATATGTTATCCTCAAATTGACAACTTTTGTTTTTCTGTATTTTATTCCTGTCTTCGTCCTAAATAAATGCTGGAAAAATTTGCATATTTATACTTCCGGTGCGACCATTCATATTCCTGACCTCATACTACTAGCGCTAATGATTCTTGCTGGCATTTGCATGCTTATTATGTTCATTGGGGACATCAAGCACATCTATCGAGTTTGTATCAAATTACTGAGATAACCTGCCCCCAAAAGTGCATTGCCAAAATGCCGGCGACAAAATATTATCTCAGCTTTTGCCGGCCGGCCGACAGGCAGGTAATTCTATTTAACTTTGTCAACGCGGCGCAAAAAGCAAAAAATTACGCTGCTGCTAGGCTTCGGTAATTCTATTCCCGGCACTTCGGCAATGCGTGAACGTTAGCGGTTACTTTATGACAACAACGTATACACACATAGTGACAATTTTAATTCTGACCTTATTCATCGGTTGCGCCAGCAAAAATCACAGGAGAAACAATAAGATAAAAAGAATCGTGTTTGCAACAGGCGGTTGTTACGGGACTTGTCCTATCCAAGCTATTGACATAGACAGTACTTTAACTTTCAAATATCACGGCATAGAATACACTGACAAAAAAGGTTTCTATACGGGTGTTGTGACAAGTGGTTTTTGGGACACACTAAACATTAAGCTTGAAAGCATAAACTACAAACAACTTGACACTGCATACGTCCATTCCTATGACGATCTTTCCACCGAAGTTTTTATTTATTACAATAGCAAAGTGAAGCATATTTATGGACAATCAGCAAGCTTGCCAGACAGTGTTATGACAGTTTACAATTGGCTACTTGAATCAATGAGAACATTTGAGCTAAAACGGACACAAGACAGCTTGCCTTTTCAAACACGTATTCAAAAACCACTACCGCCACCACCAAAATCGACACTTAAATTTATTCCACCAACAGAAAAAGAAATTAAAAAAAGCAACCGCTAACACGGGTTTGCCTCAGGTTGGCTGATGTGCAGACTTGGAGCTTTGCGTTCCTATTTAGGTTTTGTACAAGTTGATCGTTTTGTGCCCGGAAAAGGAATCGAACCTTCACACCCTTGCGGGCGGCAGATTTTGAGTCTGCTGCGTCTACCAATTTCGCCATCCGGGCAGGTTTGCAAATGTAGAATGGAAAATGGAAAATGTGAAATGCAAAATATAAGCCTGGATCACTTACACAGTTAATCGCTGCTTTATCCGGTTCAGGTATTTTTTTTTGAAATAATATTCTTTCACTTGCAGCAATTCTTTTTTGGCCGTAACACCGTCCTGATAATTTTCAATAATTTCTTTAACAGGTTCATAAATTGAAGATTCTATGTTTCCGATGGCAGTATGAACAGTTGCGCTTGCCTGCTCATCCCCGGCCTCCGTGATTTGTTCATTCAGTTCCAGCATTTCCCCCAAAAATTCAGGAGGCAGTTCATATTTTTCCTCCTCCTGCAATAATCCTTTCAGCTGCAATACATATTTAATTGTTTCGTCCTCATCTTTGAGGGTTTTCAGCGCCCTGTTCAGCATGGCAGATATTTCCAGCGCTTTTTTTTTCTCTGTATCCGTTTTATTTATGTAAAAATCAGGATGGAACTCCCTGCTCAATGCAAAATATTTCTGCGGCAACAGCGAACGGTCCACTTTCAGTTGTACGGGCAGTTCAAACAGTTCAAAATATGTCATGCTTTTCTAATGGTTTTAAAATTACTTTTGCCCGTTACTGATCCGTTCGTAAAATTAGGAATATGATCACCATCGGGCTTATTAAAGAAGGAAAAATACCGGC
Source organism: uncultured Chitinophaga sp. (assembly GCA_964652845.1). Lineage (GTDB taxonomy): Bacteria > Bacteroidota > Bacteroidia > Chitinophagales > Chitinophagaceae > JJ008. The sequence goes on along the minus strand of CAZZDQ010000015.1, from coordinate 8,592 downwards.
TGATAACCGGGTCGCACTCACCCCGGCACAATGCAAATGGTTGCTGAAAAATTCTCCGGATATAAGGATACAGGTACAGCCATCTGCCGGCCGCTGTTTCTCGGATGCGGAATATGAACATGCCGGAGCGACCCTGGCGGATGACCTGCGTAACTGTGATATTTTATTGGGCATAAAAGAGGTTCCCCCTGCACAGCTGATTCCCCAAAAAACCTACCTTTTCTTCTCACATACCAAAAAGAAACAACCACGCAACCGTGATCTGCTGAGGACGATCCTTGACAAAAAGATCACCCTTATCGATTATGAATGTATGGAACATGAGGATGGTCAGCGCATCATCGGTTTTGGTTTTTTTGCCGGAGTGGTGGGCGCCCATAACGGGATGATGGCCTATGGCAACCGTACCGGGCTCTATAAACTTGAACGTGTCTACAAACAACGAAGTTTCCGGGAGTTGATCCATACCTATTTTGGATTGCGGCTGCCCAATGTAAAGATAACTGTCACGGGCTCGGGACGTGTAGCGCATGGCATCGTTGAGATCATGAACCTCATGGGTATTCATGAAGTGGAGCCCGATGAGTATCTGGAACGGCGGTTTGCTTACCCTGTATACACCCAAATAAAAGGGCAGGACCTGTATGAGCATATTGAAACGGGGAAATATAACCGGGAAGATTTTCATGCCCGTCCCGGAAATTACAGATGTAAATTTTTGCCCTATGCCTGCCAAACCGATATTTTAATGAATGGGGTATACTGGGAACCGGGTATTCCCCGACTCTTCGACAAAAAGAATATCAATGAAGATGGTTTTATCATCCAGACAATTGCCGATATCACGGATGATAACAACGGTTCGGTTCCCGTCAACCTGGGCGATCAGACCATGGAAGAACCTATTTACGGCATTGACAGGAAAAGTCTTGAAAAAACGGCTCCCTATCTCCCCCATTCGATTGATATTTTGGCCGTCGGCAATTTACCCAATGAGTTGCCCAGGGATGCTTCCCGTTATTTTGGGGAACAACTGATCAAATTTGTACTGGAAGACCTGCTGGGCAAAGGATCAGATATCATTACACGTGCCACTATTGCAAAAGACGGGGAACTGACCGGGCAGTTTGCGTATTTGAGGGACTATGTTGAGGCTAACCCGTAAACACAACCGAAAAATTATGCCACTGCTTTCTTTACCAGGTCAGCTGCTTCACTGAGCAGGATAGCCGATTGAACTTTCAGCCCGCTGTCGTCGATGAGTTTTTTTGCTTCCGTTGCATTCGTTCCCTGCAATCTTACGATAATGGGGATCTTTATGGTGCCAAGATTCTTATAAGCATCGATCACACCCTGGGCCACACGGTCACATCGTACAATCCCACCGAAGATATTGATGAGGATGGCCTTTACATTCGGGTCCTTTAATATGATCTTGAATCCTGCTTCCACCGTTTGAGCATTGGCTGTGCCGCCCACATCCAGGAAATTGGCCGGTTCGCCCCCGCTGAGTTTGATCATATCCATGGTGGCCATGGCCAGCCCGGCGCCGTTGACCATGCAACCCACATTACCGTCCAGCTTCACGAAATTGAGGTTGTATTTTCCCGCCTCCACTTCCGTCGGATCCTCTTCATTGATATCCCTGAGCGGCGCAAGGTCGGGATGGCGCATCAGTGCATTATCATCAAGGTTCATCTTGCAATCCACGGCCACGATCTTATCATCAGTGGCTTTGAACAGGGGATTGATCTCCAGCATGGAACAATCCAGGTTCACAAAAGCATTATAGAGGTTGGTGACGAATTTCACGCAGTTCCTGAATGCTTCCCCGGACAGCCCCAGGTTAAAAGCGATCTTCCTGGCCTGGAAAGGCAACAGGTTCCCCGAAGGATGCACCCATTCTTTAAATATTTTACCAGGTGTGTGATGGGCCACTTCTTCAATATTCACACCGCCTTCGGTACTGTACATGATCACATTCATGCCCTGGCTCCTGTCCAGCAGGATGGATAAATAAAATTCTTTCCTGGGGAAGGGGCCGTCATAATACATATCCTGCGCTACAAATATCTTATGCACGGTCTTGCCCGAGGGCCCGGTTTGTACCGTCACTAATGTTCCGCCGAGGATCTTTTTGGCGATATCGGTGATCTCATCAATATTCTTACCCACTTTCACACCATTGATACCGGTTTCTTTGATGGTGCCCTTTCCGCGTCCTCCCGCATGGATCTGCGCTTTCACCACAGCGAAATTGCTGCCATGCTGGGTTTTGATCTGGCGATAGGCTTCTTCTGCTTCATGCACCGTGGCACAGGCCACACCATCCTGAACGGGCACATTGAATTTCTTCAATAATTCTTTGGCCTGATATTCGTGTAGATTCATGAAGGGGAGATTTGAGCGAAGATAATAAATGAATATCTTCCCGTGGCAGTTAAACCTGCCTCCTAAAGGAAGGTCTGAATAAGGTCTTTATCTTTGCCATTACTTCCTTCAAATAAACCTTTATGAAAAAAATATTGTTGCTTGCTTCCTTTCTTTGTATCGCCGGTCATTTTTACGGCCAGGATAAAAAAGACAAGGAACTGAATTCAGCATCTGATTCTTTATCTGAAAAAAAATCATACGGTCTGTTCTCCTTGGAATATACCAATAATTCTGTCTACCTCGGGAGAAAGGATTCCCTGGTTACTCCCTACCTCTCCCCTACCCTGGGTTACTATGATAAGTCCGGGCTGTTTATCGAAGGGAATGTTTCGCTCCTGCTGCGCAGCGGCGCCACCCGGATTGACCAATCAGCTATCCGGGCCGGTTATGATTTCTCCAAAGGGAATTTCAGCGGGGAGTTGGCTGCAGAAAAGGATTTTTATAACAGCAACAGCACCAATGTAAGGGCGGAAGTAAAAGGCTCCCTCTCCTTACTGGTTGGCTATGATTTTGGAGTGATCGAGACCATGCTGACACCCGGTATCAATTTCGGCCATAAAAATGATTTCACACTTCAATGGCAAGTAGATCATGCTTTCACGGCTGATGAAGATAAATTCAGCATCACGCCTTCCTTTCTCCTGAATGGTTCAACCCGGAATTTTTATGGAAGCTATTTCGGCAAAAGGAAACTGAAAAAGACCGGGCAGAACGCCCAGGTGGACGCTGTGGTCAATGACGCTTCTCAATTCAAGATCATGGATTATGAATTGAGCCTGCCGCTGAGTTATACCGTGAACCGGGTTACTTTCGGGCTCAACCCGTCCTATGCCATCCCGCAGAACCCGGCTGTACTGACTGTAACGATCAAACCACAGATCGGTCCTACCCAGACCCGTACGGTAAACGAACAGATAGAAAATACCTTTTTTGTGGTCCTGAGTGTCGCTGTCAAACTCTGAAGGACTCAACAGCTGATAATTCATAACTTACCGCATGGTACGTTTCCTGACGGTACTCTTCCTTCTCGGTTCCTGCCAGGCAGGTAAAAAAATGAACTGGCAGAAGACCGGCGAGCCGGTCACCGGTAATGAATTTTACCATACGGCTTTTTCGATGAAATGGGCCGCCCGCGATTCATTCGCATTGAAAGTCGTGCTGGCGGGGAATGTACCCGGCTTCCTGAAAAGATTTTCTGCCATCCATATATCGGTCTTTGATTCAGCAAAGAACAAGACGGTCAAAGCGGTCTACTATGTATCGCCTGATTACCTGGGCATCGGCACTGATCACGACTGGGCAAGGATCAATATCACGCCGCTGGCTGCCCAAAAGATCGCTGACAGTTTTGGATGCTTTCTCCCCACTAAAAAAATGGTGGATGATATCTATCATGCAGCCCGTATAAAACTGGAACCCGTTCCCCTCTATGCTTTCCGCGACAGTACACCGATCATGTGGCATCATCACCTGATCGTGGAAGGGCAACGCAAAGGCAGGAAGGGGTTGATCGCAGGCATACAAAAAGATGTGGTGATCACGGGTAAACTGCTGCGTGATCCGAAAAAGGACCGGGTGGCGATCTATGGATGGCATAAGCTTGATGGCACACCGATCCAGCCTTTGTATACCGGTCACGTTTTCTGGTGGGTGGATTACAGCCAGGCCATCCGGCTGGTATACCGCAAAATAAAAGTCAATGGCAAATGGATGGATTATATTGATGTGATGAAAGACCCTGTGATGCAGAAACTCCTTTGTGATGAGCCATACTGTGACTGTTACCGGTATGATTATTAAGGTGTGTTCGTTTATTTTATTAACATTTCTCCTGCCGCATTTTAACTTTGCATCCGGTAATTTGCATTTTCATCCAATTAAATGATTCATTCTGCGGATAAACATTACATACCTTCTGTTTGGCCTGGTGCTCTTTGTCTCATCAGGCATATACGGACAGAATGATCGGTTCAACAGGGTGCAGAACAGGATCGCCGGCTTTGGAAGAAATTTTAAGAGCGGCAGCGGAACCGACAGCCTGCGACACCGGAATCCTGCTGATGATTCCATCACGGTGACGTTTCATTACCTCGACACCACGAAAAGTGCAAAGCCCGATACAACTGTGAATGATTATGCCAGGATCTTTCCTGTGCCGGCAGATTTCATTTACCTGGGCAACCTCGGGAATGCGGCCCGTTCCCTGCTTTTTTCACCCGCACTGCGTGCCGGGTTTGACCCGGGATTTCATGCTTTTGATCTTTATAAATGGAAACCCGAACAGATCAGGTTCTATCAGACCACCCGTCCCTATTCAGAGATACATTACTTCCTGGGCACCCGCACCGAGCAAGTGATCGAATTGCTGCATACGCAGAATATCAAGCCGAACTGGAATGCAGCTTTTGATTACCGGCTCATCAATTCGCCCGGTATATTCAAGAACCAGAAAACAAATCACAATAACTACCTGCTGAATTCAGCCTTTCAATCGAAGAACCTGCGGTATCATAATTATTTTATCTTTCTCGATAATAAGCTCCAGGCCTCGGAAAACGGGGGAATCGCCTCGGATACTTATTTGAACGACCCGGATTACAATAACCGTTTTTCCATTCCCACCCAGTTGGGCGGGGATGCTTCCTTTTCGACCAATTTTTTCAGTAACAGGATCACTACCGGCCATAAATACAATGAGTTCATCGTTTACCTGCGGCAGCAATACGACCTGGGCAAAAAGGATTCCCTGGTCAGCGACTCCACAGTGATCCCGCTGTTTTATCCCCGGGTACGATTTGAACATACCATCTCCTACGCAAAGCTCAAATATGAATTCCTGGATGAATCCTATATCAATTCCGTATCCGGCTCCATTTATAAACCCGATTCGAATTATTATAAGAATAATTATGGTTTTCGCCCCGCAAGTGATACCCTTTTCTATGCCGACAAATGGAAGGTGATTGAAAATGATTTTTCCTTATACCAGTTCCCGGATGCAAAAAACCTGCAGCAATTCATCAAACTGGGACTCAGTATTCAAAACCTTACCGGTCAGTTTACCGCGGGTGGCAAGACCTATTTCAATTCATTCGGCCATGCCGAATACCGCAACAAGACCCGTAATAAACAATGGGACCTGGAAGCGGCCGGAAAGCTTTTTTTTACGGGTTATAATGCCGGTGATTTTGATGCACAGATCAGTCTCCAAAAGTCATTGGGCAAGCGATCGGGCTATCTCCAGCTTGCCTTTGCCAATACCAGCCGTACCCCCTCCTTTATTTACAATACCAGCAGCAGTTATTATTTGTTGCAGGCAGCCGCCAGTTTTAAAAAGGAGAATAATACCCGGTTGCATGCAGGCCTGTTCCTTCCGGGTATCAACCTGCAGCTTTCCGGTTCTTATTACCTGCTGACCAATTACACTTATATCACTTCTTATTACCAGCTGATGCAACAGGGAGCATTGTTCAATGTATTGCAGTTGTCTGCGGAGAAAACCTTTGTATATCATAAACACCTGAACTGGCATGCAGAATTCTATTTTCAGCAGACCATCGGCAATGCTCCCGTTCATCTTCCTGCTATATTTACCCGTCACCGCATTGCCTATGAAGGCAAACTGGGATTCAGGAATCTCCTGATCGCCATGGGCGCCGAAATGAAATATTTCTCCAATTATAAAGCCGATGCCTATTCCCCTTTATTAGGGCAGTTTTATTTCCAGGACGGCTATAGTGTGAAAGAGCATCTCCCGGATATTTCACTCTATATCAATTTCAGGATAAGGAATTTTAAGGCATTTATCCGGGCAGAAAACCTGAATACCGCCCATTACGCAGCAAAAAAGTTCGGATTCACCAATAATAACCTCGTTGCGCCGGGTTATCCCATGCCGGGCCTGGTGATCCACACCGGTGTGGTCTGGAGTTTTGTTAATTAATTCCAAAAAAACCGATTAGCAGAATTTCCCCGTATTTGTACGGGCGGAATAAAAACCGATTCATTAACTTTGAATTCGATTTTTTAACCCAAATATTTTAATATGAAAGTCAATAAATTTCTGATGCTGGCTGCAGTTGTTTCCTTTATTTCTGTTTCTTCCTTCGCACAAAATAAGACTGAAAACATCAATGTTTCCGGGGTTTGCGGGATGTGTAAGAAAAAAATTGAAGCTGCTGCCAAATCCGGCGGTGCAGAGACTGCAACCTGGAATAAAGACACAAAAGTGCTCACCATTACTTATAACAGCGCAACTACCAATACAGCAAATATTGAGCAAAAAGTTGCGGGTGCCGGCTATGACACACAGGATGTGAAAGCCTCAGATGAAGCCTATAAAAGTTTGGAAAAATGCTGCCAGTATTCCAGGGACGGCTCCACAACTAATACGGGTAATATGGGAAACAAGATGAAATCAAAGAACGGCAAAATGAAATGCAAGGACGGCGATGATTGCTGCAACAAGAAAAAATCTTCCTGATCGTTCATAAAAAATGCCTGATCTCTCCGCTCACAGCGGGGAGATTTTTTTAAATCCTTGTCCATGAACCTTGTCCTGAAAATATTTTCCACCTGTCTGCTGCTGGCGTCGCTTCATTCCCGGGCACAGATCGCCCAGGGGCGTGTTGCACCGGATATCGCTTTACCGGATGTGAATGGCGATACGCTTCATCTGAATTCGCTGAAAGGGAAAGTAGTCTTGCTGGACTTCTGGGCATCCTGGTGCCGTCCCTGTCGTTCAGCAAACAAGGACCTGGTAAAGTTATATGCACGTTTCCGCCAAAAGGGATTTGAGATCTATAGTGTATCCATTGATGATGAGAGCAGAAAATGGAAGGAAGCGATCAAAAAGGACAAGATAACCTGGAAACAAGTAAATCAAAGCGGGGGTTGGTATGCTCCGACCGCTTTATCCTGGGGAATCGATGCCATCCCCACTTCTTTCCTGATTGATAAAAATGGAATGCTGGTGGCCATGGATATGGAAGGCAGGGACCTGGAAAAAGCCGTGGATGACCTGCTGAAAGAATAAGCCCCCTATTCAACCATTTACTGCAGCATGATACCGGCCATACAATTTGACCGTTTCGTAATCCTTCCCTTAATCTTTTGACATCCCGATCCGCTATCTTAGTCCTTCAAAAATCTTCACATGAAAAGACTTTTTTCAGCTGCCTGTTTTCTTTCTGTGATCCCTGCCACCGCCCAGACGGTGGATGAGGTCATTCAGCGTTTTGCAGCCAATCTGGGGGGACTGGAAGCCTTCAATAAAATTACCACTGCAAAGATCAGCGGAACTTTTTCGGCTCAGGGTAATGATTTCCCGCTTACCACACAGGTCGTCAATGGTAAAGCCATGCGTACAGATGTATCAGTAATGGGGCAATCGGTTACTAATTGTTATTCGAATGGAAAAGGCTGGAAAGTAAATCCTTTTGCTGGGGTGCCCAATCCAACCGAAGTAAGCGGTAATGAGCTGATTGATTTTAAAAATCAATCCATGCTCAGCAATGCACTGATGGATTACAGGGCCAGGGGCCACCAGGTGGAACTGCAGGGAGTTGATTCAGTGGAAGGGGTCAAAGTATTTAAAATCAAACTTACCAGTAAGGAGGATGGCCGGGTGACCCTCTATTTTATTTCACAGGCAGACTATTCACTCATCAAAACAGATGGAACACGTAGTTTCCAGGGTAAGGATACGGATATGGAAACTTTTTACTCCGATCCGAAAGAATTTGGTGGAGTAAAGTTCTTAATGACCAGGGTCACCAGGGTCGGCGGGGATGTATTCCAGACGATCCAATTTGACAGGATAGAACTGAATGTACCCATTGATGAAAAGATATTTGATATGCCGAAACAATGATTAAAAAATAAATCAAATGGCCGTTTACAATTGTAAGCGGCTTTTTTATTTCCAGTCAGGCAATGCATCGATCAGCCCGAATCTATGCTCCTCTTTTTGCCAGGCGAGGCAATCGTTCCCGTTTGTTATGACCAGGTAGGGCACTTGAACGGCGGCATGATAGCGCAAAACCTGTTGCAATACATGATCATCCAGTTTTATGGTGGCGGCTTTGCATTCCACCATCATCCAGGGCTGCATCTGCTGATCATACACCAATATGTCAAATCTTTTTTTCAGTTCGCCGA
>CAZZDQ010000014.1:17139-59936 GCA_964652845.1 uncultured Chitinophaga sp. | reverse complement strand
GGCGTATATGATTTTTGTCTACCTTGTATGGAAATCCCATTATTAACCAAAACGCCTTCATATGAAAAAAACCCTCCTGGCAATCGCAGTATCTGTTTTCTTCATCCCTTTATTTGCCATCAAACCTGTTCACCGGACTGACAGAATAAGAGCTGACCAGGTACTCATTCCCATCAATAAGCAGGGACAAGTGGTTTCCCTGGCCGACCTGGCGGTCATGAAAGTAAAAGACTATGAACAATTGACCGGACGACATCTTAACCTTGTGCAGCATTTTGCCTTCCGTGCCGTGCAGCATAAACTGCAAAACAGCATCAATCCTGACGGCACGCTCAACAACAAACGGTTTCAGAAATTTTTTCATGGAAAAGTTGACGAATTATCAGGATTTCACCTGGGTGGATTTGCTTTAGGATTCTTATTGGGACTTATTGGCGTACTCATTGCCTATCTGATCAACGACGGCAAAAAACACCAGCGTGTAAAATGGGCCTGGATCGGCCTCATCGCCTGGGTAGCCATTGTGCTGATATTTGCCCTGAGGTAAATTATCTTTGCACATTGAATTATCAATTATACCGCTTCAGAACAGGAAGCGGTTTTTTCTTTATTTTTACTCATATGAAAAAGCTTTTCAGTGAAGAGCAATTCAGGGAACTGATCGATTCGCTGGTAGAAGGGATCACAAAAAAATATCCCCGGGCTCAAGACCTGATCTTCATAGGTATCCAGCAGGGAGGCGTTGTAGTGGCGAACCAGATCGTGAAAAATATACAGGCTCAGTATCCCCGGGAAAAAATACAATATGGACAGTTGGATATCACTTTTTACCGGGATGATATCCGCAAAGAGATCCTGGTGCCGGATAAAATGAACCTTCCCTTTGATATCGAGAACAAGACCGTGATCCTGATCGATGATGTATTGTTCACAGGCCGCACGATCAAAGCCGCCCTGGACAGTTTGCTGGATTACGGCCGCCCTTCGAAAGTGGAATTGTGTGTGCTGATCGACCGGAAAGAACACCGGCAATTGCCCATACAGCCTGATTACGCTGGCCGGGCCGTGGAAACAAGGAAAACTGATAAAGTAAAACTTGTCAACGGAGAAGTGGTATTGCTTTCCGGCGACTAACCTTCTGCCAGCTGAGTATTTCTTGTAATTCGTGCTAAATCTTTAATTTTGCTTTTTAATGCAACTCTCCACTCGCCACCTGCTGGGCATTAAAGACCTCACCCCCGGAGATATTTCACTTATCCTATCTACCGCAGAACAATTCAAGGAAGTATTACAGCGACCCGTGAAAAAAGTGCCTTCGCTGCGGGAAGTCACTATTGTCAATCTTTTTTATGAAAGCTCCACCCGCACCCGCCTGTCTTTTGAGCTGGCAGAAAAAAGGCTGTCAGCGGATGTGCTGAATTTCTCGGCTTCCGGTTCCTCTGTTTCCAAAGGAGAGACCCTCCTGGATACGGTGAATAATATTTTATCCATGAAAGTGGATATGGTCGTGATGCGGCACAGCGCCAGTGGGGCGCCGCATTTCCTGGCACAGCATATTCCAGCCGCCATCATCAATGCCGGCGATGGCATCAATGAACATCCCACGCAGGGACTTCTGGATGCTTTTTCTATAAAGGAAAAACTGGGAAAACTGCAGGGGGTTAAAGTAGCCCTGATCGGGGATATCATGCACAGCCGGGTGGCAATGAGCAATATTTTCCTGCTGAAAAAAATGGGAGCCGAAGTGACAGTATGCGGGCCACCTACCCTGATCCCGAAATTCATTAAAGAGGCGCTGGACGTGGCGGTAAGTTATAACCTGAAAGAAACACTCGAATGGTGTGATGTGGCCAATGTATTGCGGATCCAGCTGGAGCGGCAGAACCAGGTACTTTTCTCTTCCCTGCGGGAATATAATATCGTGTATGGCATCAGCAAGAAATTGCTGGACAGTTTGCACAGGGAGATCGTAGTCATGCATCCCGGACCTATCAACCGGGGCGTGGAAATTGACAGTGATGCGGCGGACAGCAAACAATCCATTATCCTGCAACAGGTGGAGAACGGGGTAGCCGTCCGGATGGCGGTCCTCTACCTTCTTTCAGGAAGAAAATAAAAAATATTCATTAGCTTTCAGTCTGCATTTTATGGAAAGGACCTGTCTGTTCCCCGGCACATTTGACCCGTTGACACTCGGACATGTTGATATCATCAACCGGGCCTTACCTTTATTTGACAAGATCATTGTGGGCGTAGGATTGAATACTTCCAAAACGCCTATGTTCACGGCAGAACAAAGGATGAAATGGATCAATGAGATCTATAAAGCTGATGCACGTGTAGAGGGAGCCGTGTATGAAGGGCTGACCGTGGATTTCTGCAAAAAGATCAATGCAAAATATATATTAAGGGGGATCCGCTATGTGAGTGATTTCGAATATGAAAAAACGATCGCTGATGCCAACCGTGCCCTCGATCATTCCATTGAGACCATCTTCCTGACAGGCGAACCGAAATACACCTCAGTCGCTTCCACGATCGTCAGGGATATCATACGGAACGGAGGTAACGCCAGCCCCTTCCTGCCGGAACTGGTTTATAAAAGCCTCAGGGGCTGACCAGTTTTATCACATCGGAAACCAGCGGATAGGATCTCTCCAGAAAAGCGGGGATATGCTCCTGATCAACCCAGGCAATTTCATGAATATCCTCCTCCAGCTGCGGAATAAGTTTTTCTGATGAGCCGGCTTTCATATTATACCAATATGTTTCTTTTAAATTGAAACGGGCTCCCTCATGATAGGTATGATAGGTCAGGGATAAGAGCCCTGTCAATTTTATCTTTTTCAGCCCCGTTTCTTCCTTTACTTCCCGAAGGGCGCAATCGGGTATGGATTCTTTTTTCCCCGTTTTTCCCTTGGGCAGATCCCATTTTCCCCTGCGGAAAATGAAGAGGAACTGGCCTTTTTCATTTTGCACCAGCCCGCCGGCAGCTTGTATGATTGTAAATTTTTTAAAGAAAGATTTTCTCAGCACGCTGAGATCAGCATGATAAAAGACACCGGCATGCACAGCAGGTTGCTCCATTTCATGGATCATGGATTTGATGGTATGGGCGTTCAATTCGTCAATAAAAACCGCGTCATCATGATGCAGAACAGGTTCAATATCCTCGTCTATTGTATCGCACAGATAAAGTTTTTTGGAGCCAAAAAAAATTTTTATGAACATAATATAAAGATACAGGGTTCGTATAAAAATAGATTTCACATTAGTATATTTTATAGACGAATAATATCCTATTACCTTCGTAACATGACGAATTCCAAAGCCGTGGCCGAAAAATTATTACAGGCCGGCGCTGTTCAACTGAATCCCCAACATCCTTTTACTTGGGCCAGCGGATGGAAAAGCCCGATCTACTGCGATAACCGGAGGATCCTGTCCTTTCCCTATACCCGGGATTTTATCAAATCAGAACTTTGCAACGCCGTATTTGAGAATTTCCCCGAGGCACAGCTGCTTGCGGGCGTTGCGACGGCAGGTATTGCATGGGGGGCCATGACGGCCGACCAGTTAAAACTTCCCTTTGTGTATGTTAGACCAAAACCGAAAGAACATGGCTTAGGAAACCTGGTAGAAGGATATTTTACGCCCGGGCAGAAAACGGTGGTGATCGAAGACCTGGTGTCTACCGGGAAGAGCAGCCTGCAGGTAGTTGAGATACTCAGACTTTCAGGACTGGAGATCACCGGAATGGTATCTATATTCAATTATGGATTTCCCGCAGCCATTCATGGTTTTTCCGATGCCGCTATCAACTATATTTCTCTCACCAGTTACCCGGAATTGATTGAATTGGCTGCCGAAAAAGGTATGGTATCAGCAGCATTGCAGGAAGAATTGTTAAAATGGAGAATGGATCCTGCAACCTGGCAGGGCGTTGTTTAAATTTGTGAAAACTTCCCGATGCAAAAACTGGCACTTGTCCTCACGTTATTTCTTGGGGTCTCTGTTGCACGGGCACAGGTCAAACCGGTACTGATCGCAGTGATCAAGACCCCCAATGCACTTTGCCAGGATTGTAAGGACCGTATCGAGGGCTATTTGAAAAAATATGACGGCGTGATCGAGGTCAATGTCAATTTTCGCAAGGCGGAGACAAAAGTGAAATACCTGACTGACCGTATAAATATTGAGGAGATCAAGGCTGCCATCGCCAACTGCGGCTATGATGCAGATGATGTACCCGCCAGCGAAGATGCCTACAACCGGCTACCAAAAAGCTGTAAGAAATGGCAGGATGGGGGAGGGCATCCAAAGCCCAAAACGCAAACCCCTGCGCCACAGCAATAAAACATTATTTCTTTTTCGGGACCGGTTTTTTCTTCAGTGTGCGCTTTTTAGCAGAGATTGATTTGACGATTGTTTTCCCCTCTATGATCTGACCGGGATCCTTGACCATACCTAAAGAGAGGGTATAAGCTTCTTTGACCAGCTTTTTAATATAAGCTTTGGGGAATTTATTTATTTCCTTTACAAGGATATAACGGTATTGGTTTCCTTCTCCTAAAAGTTTTTTTTCAGGATCAGAAAGTTTGTTTCCCCAGTAAAAACCAAAATGAACATTTTTGCTGGTCCTGCCGACAGCAATGGAACAGAAGATATGACCGATCCTGTCTGTAGGTGACCAGCCCAGGGCTACCGCATTATAATTATCGTATATCAGTTCGTTGGCCTTCGGATATATTTCCCATACAAAATCCCTCAGCCAAAGGACACGGGTAATGACGTTGTTGTCAAAGGGTTTGAGAAATTTCAACAGGTCTTTGGTCTGCTCTTTGCTCATTGACAGGAGGCTGTTTATTTTCACGCTGTTGGTATAAATATACAATTATGCCGGTTACTCGTGTATGAATGACCTGTCGCATTTTATGGATCTTTACGGCCTGCAAATTTTCCTTTCTTCAACAGATGATGGAGGACACGCTCAATATTTTTCTCCACTGATGCTTTTGTTTTCAGGTGATTGATATAACGTTTGATCTCTTTCTGCCGGGAAGCTGTCAATTTAGCAAAGGCAGCCCTGGCGGTTTTATTTTTATTCAATGCCGATTGCAGGTCAGGGTGAACCGGCACATCCCTGTTCCCTGGATCAAATTCGATTTCAACGGATGCTTTATCGCCCACATCGATCCCGGCTGATCTGCGCATGGGAGTATTCAGGTATAAGCGCCATTTACTGCTGAATTTCACAAGGGTCTGCTGAAAGGGATGACCATTCAGTTTTCCCCGAACCGGGATCGGCCCACTGGTTTTGCCCGCTTGTCTGAACAAGTCTTCAAGCACTGCGGTCGTTGGAGTAACATAAGGATTGACCCCGATCTTATATATCCTGGAAGAAAAAGAGTTCATGATAGGGAACCTGTATTAAAAATACGGGATACTCCGGAATTGCTTTTCGGTGATCAGGCAGGAGCTTATTTGTTCTTTGGCTTGGCCAGCAGGTATTCAAATCGTTTCCCGCTCACTTCGGCCATGTCAGGTATATCTTCCACGCGGTACTCACCTGCATCTAATTTTTTCTTGGTCTCCGAAAATGCATTCAGGGTGATCTCAATATCCTCATCGGTATGAACAGCCGAGGGGATCAGGCGGTAAATGATATGCCCCTTTGGAATTACCGGATATACAACAATGGAAGCAAATACACCATAATTTTCCCGCAGGTCCATAACCATGGCCGTGGCTTCCGGTACATCGCCCTTCATATAAACAGGGGTGACCACGGAGTCAGTTTTCCCTATATCAAAACCGCGGTCCTTCAATCCCTGTTGAAGTTTTCTTGCATTGCTCCAGAGTTTTTCCTTGAGTTCCGGCCTTGTCTGCAGTAATTCCAGCCTTTTCAGGTTGCCCAAAACAAAGGGCATGGGCAAGCTTTTGGCAAAGATCTGTGAGCGGATATTATAACGGATATAATCAATGATCTTGTGGTCGCCGGCGATAAAAGCGCCGATGCTGGCCATTGACTTGGCAAAAGTGGAAAAATAAAGATCGATGGCATCCTGGATTCCCTGCTCTTCGCCCGCACCTGCCCCGGTTTTTCCCAGGGTACCGAAACCATGTGCATCGTCAACCAGCAGGCGGAATTCATATTTATCCTTCAGGGCTGCGATCTCTTTCAGTTTGCCCTGGTCGCCGGCCATTCCGAATACACCTTCCGTAATGACCAATATGCCCCCTGCATTTTGTTTTTCGATCAATACAGCAGCCCTTTGCAACTGTTTTTCGCAGTCATCCACATCATTGTGCTTGAAAACAAAACGGTGGCCCGGATGCAGCCTCACCCCGTCGATGATACAGGCATGACTTTCGGCATCATATACAATTACATCATGACGGCCTGAAAGCACATCGATCAGGCTCACCATGCCCTGGTATCCGTAATTCAGTAAGATGGCATCTTCCTTATGTTCAAATGCTGCAAGACTGGCCTCGAGTTCTTCATGGAGATTACTGTTGCCGCTCATCATGCGTGCACCCATTGGCATGGCAAGGCCATAACTTTGAGCGCCTTCGGCATCCATTTTCCTGATCTCAGGATGGTTGGCCAGGCCCAGGTAATTGTTCAGGCTCCAAACGATCACATCCTTTCCGCGAAATTTCATCCTGCTCCCGATCTCGCCTTCCAGTTTGGGAAACGCAAAATAACCATGTGCCCTTGCCCTGTGTTGCCCGATCGGCCCGTAATGCTTAAGTAAACGTTCAAAAATATCAGCCATCCTGTTTGAAAATTTGTTTTAACTTGAAACTCAGCTTATTGTAAAATATAAGCTTTGAAAATTGCTGCAAAAATAAGGGATTTAGAGTCATCTCCTGTAGTAATCAATAAGAGGTAGTGGGTTCTTTTGAAATTTAATGGCCGCAAAAGCCTTATTATAGTCTTTTGCGTTCTGGCACCACGACATTAAAGTAAGCCCAATCGGTAACACTACTCTTTGTCATATATTCAGGAGCATATTGTTGCCATAAAGTAAATCGTATTTTATATAAACCAGATTTTTTAAAAAAATTATCTGTGAGGTAGTAAAAATCAATTAAATAAGACTCAAATGGTAGTATAGAAATTTTTTTAGGAGATAAATCGTAAAGACCTTCGGTACTAACGACATTTTTTAAAACATCTAAAGTATCTTTCCCATTAATGTAATAGAGATCATAAGTCAAATATTTATGTAAAAAAGTATCATTCTTGGTTCCAAGTACTATTTTAGGATTGATTTCAATTGGACACTGGCATATATTCCGGATACCTAAAATGAAACTTGGACTAATTTTGGTAATAGATGAACTTTTTTCATAATCTACTACATAATTCGTATCATGGCACCGTAATTCCAATTTTATTTTATCTGTTTGAGCCATGCAAAATTGATTACAGAAAATAAAACTTAAAAGAATAGCGGAACTTTTGAAGTTAGGCATA
The DNA here is from genome assembly GCA_964652845.1 of uncultured Chitinophaga sp. Classification (GTDB taxonomy): domain Bacteria; phylum Bacteroidota; class Bacteroidia; order Chitinophagales; family Chitinophagaceae; genus JJ008. The sequence goes on along the minus strand of CAZZDQ010000014.1, from coordinate 52,450 downwards.
TATACTTTATTTGATTTGCCAGCTTAATTTTCGTAATAATATGCTTGGGTAAACCATTTTTTTCTTAATTATCTGAATATCTTCAAACTGCCGAAGTAATAGGGTTATCGGATAAACCATAAGACATGTTATTACTATTTGTGACTTATCTTTTAAATGAATTATAAGAAAATTATAATCTTCATAAAACATAAATTGTATTCTCCCCTTGTATAATGTTCGTGTCCCATATACAACAATTTTTTCAATCTCCTTAAATGAATAAGACTTAATCTCATCCTTATAAAAAATAGTAAGCTTTTTTTCTTGAAAGCTCACCACTATTTTTTTATACCTGCCGAATAATAAATATTCAATGTGCAAATAAAAAACAGGTACTCCAATAAGAAAAGGAACACCGAATGCGATAATTAAAAAAGTATTATTTTTTTCTATAATGAAAATAATCAAACTCGAAATAAAGGAGGTGATTGATATCTTCAACCAGAAATCAATAGCCTGAAGTTGATTCTTAATTGTGTGACGAATGATCATAAATTAATACAATAGGCACAATGACGGTCAGCAAAAATTTTGACTGCAACATACCAACCTTACCTATTTACTCTTTTTATGTATTCCCCCACGTTTCTTTGGAGCTTCAATCGAGCTAAGTTAGCAATATCTTCAATAGTCATAAACCTTCTGGTTAATCCTGCTTGCATAGCAGGGGTCATATTTAATGGTTTATGAAGTTTACAGAAGTTGTAATAAACAAAAGGTAAGGCAATAGCAAAACAATGATTTTCTAGGTAGTGTCTCAGTTTGAAATTTAATTATTAGTAAGTCTTTATTTCGAATTTATAACTTGGCCTTTAACTCAGAAAATTTTATCACCAGTTCGTTGAATTGCTTTTTCAGCCCTGCTACCGCTTCAATTATCTGAGTGGTTGGGGGCATATCGGTCCCCTGGAGATTATTGAAAAGACCTGTTGCACCTGATTCGAGACGTGCAAAACCCGGTTCCCGGCTGCCGGGAACTGCATTTTCAAGTTCGGCAGCAGCTTTTTCCAGCGGGGACAGTCGCTGTGCTACTGAATTTTCTGCATTCATCAGCTGAGATTGAACGCGTGCACGGAAAGCATGAACCTGCTTCAATAAACTCATACAATCCCTCCTGATATCATAGCAGGTCACCGACAGGTCAAATTGCTGCTGAATATCCTTTATACTTGTCTTTACCCGGGGATCCATTTTCACTTCAAATGATTGTGTGAACACCTGGTAAAAATTATCGGCTTTGAGTTCTATGGTATATTTTCCCGGCATCACCCAGGGAGCAGTGGCTTCCGGTGCAGTATTCTCATAAGTGGCAGAGATCGGGTAGGAGGGGCGTACATTCAAAGGAGTATAGTGCAGGTCCCACATAAAACGGTGATGACCCGGCTTGCCGGATAATGTTTGCTGGGGACGGATCCAATATTCCGGTATATTCTGGTCGCCAATCTTATAAGGCGTGTCCAGGCTGGAAAACATCCTGATCAAATGTCCTTTTTCATCTTTTACCTGCAGTGAAAGAGTCATGTCCCTTTCAAGGTAATAATCGATGACGGCTCCGTCAGGCGGATTTTCACCGGCCGGCTCTTCCTGCGGGTAAGGTGTATCCGGGTACATACTCCATCTTACCCTGGTCGCTGTTTGGGGTTTGTAAAGAATAATGGTTGATTCCAATTTCTTTGAAACAAGCTGGCGAAGAGGGGTAATATCATCCAGTATCCAGAAACTCCGTCCATGGGTTCCCACCACAATATCATCATCCTTGATCACCAGGTCGCGGATGGAAGTAGCGGGCATATTCAGTCTTAAACTTTGCCAGTGCTCACCCTCATCAAAGGAAACATAGACCCCTCTTTCACTGCCTGCATATAATAATCCTTTTATCTGCGGATCCTCCCTTACCACATTAATGGGGTCATCAGGCAATCCGTTTACGATCTCTGTCCAGGTCTTTCCCCCGTCATGGGTTTTATAGATATGCGGATGCATATCGTCGCACCGGATACGATTGACAGCCGCATAAGCCGTATTCACATCATAATGACCGGCATCCATAATGGATATCTTGCTCCAGGAACTGATACCCGGCGGGCTCACATCTTTCCAGGTCTTTCCGCCATCATGCGTCACCTGTATCAATCCATCATCTGTTCCGCACCAGATGGTATTGGTGTCCCTGAATGAAGGAGCAATGGTATAGATCACGCCTCTGCGCGGCATGTTCTTCATATCATCCGTCGAGTAAATCCCGACACTGGAAGGAATATCATAGGTTTCCCTGGTGAGATCCGGGCTGATGGTTTGCCAGCTATGGCCCCCGTCCCTTGTTTTGAAGAGAACATTGCCTGCATAATAGAGGGTCTTATTATCAACGGGACTGAAAATGATCGGGGCGGTCCTGATAAAACGGTATTTACCGCCGCGTACAGCTTCCGGCGATATATTCTGGGCCTGCCCGGTGAGTTTATTGTACCGGGTGATCTTGCCGCCATAAACAATATTGGGATCTTTGGGATCGGCCACCACATAACCGTATTCTTCAGCAGAAACCGGGTGCCAGTCATGGAAGGTAATTTCCCCGTCATTGCTCCTGGATGAAATGCCCACGCTGCCGCTTTCCTGTTGACCGCTGTAAACATTATAAGGAAAATCGTTATCCGCACTCACATGATAAAATTGTGCCGTGGGCTGATTGTACCATGAAGAAAAACTCTCCCCGCCATTCACCGTGATGATCGCACCCTGGTCACCGGCCAGTAAAATAATATTGGGATCATTGGGGTTTATCCAGAGACGATGATAATCATCCCCGCCCGGCGCCCCCCGCCAGGCAGAAAAGCTTTTTCCCCCGTCCATACTTTTCCAGGTCACCACATCGGCGGTGTACAGGATATCAGGATTTTTCGGATCGGTCTTCACTTCTGCAAAATCAGAGCCGCGACTCCAGTAACGGCTGTCAGGATTTTGAAGATGCCATGATTCTCCGCCGTCATCACTGCGGTAAATGCCGCCGTATTTTCCGGCATCCACCGTGGCATACATGCGTTTATCATCCGAAGGAGCGATGCAGATCCCGATCCTCCCCAGGCCCTGCTCCGTTGTCGGCAAACCCTGCGTGATCTTTTTCCAGGTGGTACCGCCATCCGTGCTTTTGAACAAGCCACTTTCTTTGCCGTTCCATGCCCCGTTCTCCCAGGGGCCCTGCCGGCCGGCCCACATGACAGCGAAAACGACGGCAGGATATTTATTATCGATCGCAACCTGTACGGCGCCCGTGTTTTCATCAATGAATAAAACATTCTGCCAGGTCTTTCCTCCATCCATTGTTCTGAATACACCTCTTTCTTTATTGGGGCCATAGGGATGCCCCAGGGCTGCTACAAATACTTTGTTCTCATTCACCGGATCGATACACAGGCCGCCGATCTGCTGGGCATCATGCAGACCGGTGTTCGTCCATGTTTTCCCGGCGTCTGTTGATTTGTAAATACCATCGCCGACCGAAAGGTCCGGGCGCTGGATCCCTTCCCCGCTGCCAACATATATGATATTGGGATTGGAAGGGGCTACAGCCACATCCCCAATGGAGCCTGTGGGCTGGTCATCGAATATGGGTTTCCAGGTTCGGCCATAGTCATTTGTTTTCCACACACCGCCGTTGTTTACTCCTATATAGAACACATTCGGTTGTTGCGGCACACCACAGGCGCCTACCGTTCTTCCCCCGCGATAGGGTCCGATGCAGCGCCAGTGCATATCATTGAAATACCTGGCTGCCGGCAGGCCAGGTATTTCGGGAATGTTTTGTGCGGAAATACAAAGGGATTCAGCAATAAAAAGGAGCAAAACAACAGTATGTTTCGTCATGAGATATCAAGTTTGATTTTGTTATTGATTCTGCGTGGAATCGTTGGTGAACATATTGAGCACGGATGTGTCAATATTGTTTGGATTGAACTGGTTCTTGAACTGGTTGATCACACTGTCTAATTGGTTGACCGTGCTGTTCAGATCCGGTAGCACCTGGTTATTCAGCGTATTTGTATTGATTACCGTATTATCCTTTTTATGTGTCATATCCCAATACACATAAAAACCGGTCCCGGCTATCAGCACAAGGCCTGCCACGAGGGAGATCCGGGATGTATTTTTGGGCAGCGGTTTTGCAACCGGAATTGACTGGACAGGGGCAACAGGCTTGACTTCCTGTTGCGTAACTGACTGGCCAGGTGTTGAAGAAACAGGTGTCTCTTGTTTTGATCCTGAAGAAATTGTTTGGGCTTGTTCATGGCTTGTTTCGGTATTGCTCAGATTTGAATGCTCATCTGCCGGTTTTGTTTCTTTTGCGGCAACTTGTTCCATTACATGAAAAGGAGGTGGAACATGAACAATGATGTCCTTTAATTCTTCAAGTTTTCCGGCCGTGGTCCAGTCGGGGAGGCCGTCATACCATACAGGCGTATCAGCGGTGATCTGTTTGGCGGCCAGTTCTTCTAGGTCAAAAGGGCCCTGCTGGTTCGTACCGTCGTGCAGAAAATACTTTTTCATAGTAAAGTTTTACAGTTAATAAAGGAGATCAGATAGGAAGGGAAACTATAATAAAACTAAAGACTTTATTTAATTCTTCAAAACTTAAAATTCCAGGTAACTGCCGGAATGATAGGAAACAATGAAACCTGTTTGGCCTGTATTTGTAATGTACCGTTGTAAGGACTACCTGTCTGATCAAAATAAATAAAATACGGATTCAGCCTGCTGTAAATATTATAGATACTGAATACCCAATAGCTGGTGAGTTTATGATGTTTCTTGTTCCCGGGTGTTAAAGTGGCAGAAAGATCAAGTCGGTGATAGGCCCTCATACGATATTGATTGATGGCACTGTATTCCTGTGTTAACACACCACTGATGATATAAAATCGTTCAGGCAAAGTAAATGCATTGCCTGTGCCATAGATGAAAACTGCACCAAATCTCCATCTCCTGTTTTTTTCATAATTGGCCACAACAGAAAGATCATGTCTTCGGTCATATTTAGCAGGGAATTTTTCTCCGCCGTTCACCTGAGCAAATTTTCGCCAGGTATAGGATAAAGTATAACCGATCCAACCTGTGAATTTTCCCTTTGTTTTGTTGATGAACAATTCAGCACCATAGCTCCAGCCTTTTCCAAATACAAATTCATCCTCCGGGTCTTTGAGAGAAGGAGTATACCCTTCCCTGTATTCGATCTGGTTCTGCATGTGCTTATAATAGAGTTCTATTGAGGTTTCATATTTATTATCTGCATAATTCTTGAAAAATCCGGCTGCATATTGCCAGCTGATCTGCGGTTTCACAATATATGTGCTGGGCACCCAGAGATCGGTGGGGAGGGTATTACCCGAATTGCTCACCAGGTGGATATACTGAAAATTCTTTGATACTGCCGCCTTCAGCGATGTTTCATCATTGATGGCATAACGGATGGTCAGCCGTGGCTCGGGACCATTATAATTCTTCACCGGTTCAAAACTTTTATAGACCGTACTGTCGGTCTTGTTCCCGTTGATATCCCTGGTATATTTTGTATACGGACCGATCTGGGTGAACCCGCTCCACCGCAAGCCATAACTGATCTTCCATTTGTCACTGAGTTCCCAGTCGTCCTGTATATAGGCCCCGGATTCAAAGGCGAATTTATTTTCACTGTTATTGGGCCTGAACACTACGGAATCCTGGTGCCCGCTCACCACGTTGGGAATGAATTTATGATAAGTGAGCAACCCGCCGAACCTGATCTTATGATTGGGCACTGGATAAAAATCCAGGTCCGTTTTCAGGTTTACGTCGCGGATACCGGAAAAAAGTGCGAGCTCAAAATTGTCCTGGATACCTTTAAAGCTAAAATGATAATTATTATACAACAGTGTTGTATTAGCAAACAAACGCCTGTTGAATACATGGTTCCAGCGCATGGTCGCCGTGGCATTGCCCCAGGGAATATTGGTGGAGAAGGAGCGTTTACTGTTCCGGTAATCAAACACATCCCTTCCGAAATAACCGCTGAGGAAGAGACGATCCTTTTCTGAGAACCTGTAATTCAGTTTTGCATTGAGGTCATAGAAAAAATATCCTGAGCCGTAGAAACTGCTGGATTTCTTTACAAAGGGTTTTACCAGGGCATCTACATAGGTACGACGTGCGGAAACAATAAACGAAGCTTTCTCTTTTTTCAGAGGTCCCTGGATAGAAAACCGGGATGCCACCAGCCCGATCCCGCCGTCCAATTCTAATTTATTCACATTTCCATCCTTCATCGTAATATCCACAACGGAAGACAATCTTCCTCCATATTGTGCGGGCATGCCTCCTTTGATCAGGGATACATTCTTAATTGCATCGGAATTAAAAATGGAAAAGAAACCGAACAGGTGACCGGTATTATATACAATGGCATCATCCAGCAGGATCAGGTTCTGGTCAGGCCCCCCGCCCCTCACATAAAAGCCTGCATTGCCCTCACCGGCACTTTGTACACCGGGCAGCAACTGCAGCGCTTTAAGAATATCCACTTCACCCATGAATGCAGGAATATTTTTTATTTGCGTAATGGAGAGGTCCACTTTACCCATCTGTGCATTCTTCACGTTGGCATCGCGGCGCTTGCTGTATACAGTCACTCCCTGGCTTAAAAAGGACCGGGGTACGATCTCAAAATTGAATGCCCTGTTTTGATCCAGTTTAATAATAGCGGGTTTTCCAAGATAGGTTACATGTGTAACTGTTACTTCATAAACGCCGCTGTCGAGTGTAATCGAATAAAAGCCATATTGATTGCTGGCAACACCGCGGGAAGGGCCTGCGTTTTGATTGTTTGAAGCGTTAATGCTGATCGTGGCCCCAATGACCGATTCACCTGATAGACTGTCACGAATATAGCCATTCAGGGTAAAACGGCCGGTGGATCTGTTTTGCGAAAAAGCAGCCGGTGAAAAAACTAAGCAGGAGAGAAATACCGGCAGCGGATAAAGAATATTTTTTACTGCATGAAACATTATTTCTTTAAGCTATCCCGGGCATGACCGGCTGTTGAATCGGGTACATTATTGATGGTTGATTTTAATTCTGTACAATCCGTTTTGGCGTATGGATTCTGCCCTTTTTCTGTCTGGCTGAGCCAGTCGCCCGGTTTTTCATCACCGAAAGCGTTTTCACATTCCAGCCAGTAAATTTTACCGAGATCATATTTTACCGTATTGAGCAACTGGAAAAGCTCCTGGGATAAAATATTCAGGGAAGCTCTTTTCTCATCCAGGGAAGGGTCTGAGATAATAGAACTGACCTCCGATTTGCAGTTTTCATATGGCTGTTGCGCGGATAAATAGATCAGGGAGTCCCTTTTGAGGTCGTCCAGGGAAAAACTGTCAAGCGCAGATTTCAGTTCTGATGCAGTCAGCCTGATCAAAAGGGTATCACTATTTACAAAAACATCCGCCATCTTGAAATAGGCGTTCAATACGCCCTGTATGGCTGTATTAAAAGCGGGACTGTGCTTGCTGACGCTCAGGGGTTGAGGCGGCGGCTCATTATTGCTATTTGAACTGCTTCCCGGGAAAAAAAAGATCCTGATAAGGCCGGCGATCAGCAGCAATATGGCAAAGAACATGGTCAGCCCGTTGAATCCCTTCGTTTTCTTCACAAATAGCCTGGTCACTCCCAGGGCAATGATCAATACAGGTAAAACGATCGACAGGATATCAATGGTCTTTTTCATTCACCATAAAAATTTTGGCAAAGATAATGGCAGTTGCCGGATGTGTTAATGCTTTAATTTTGCAGACTTGTTAAAAAATCAACAGGTCATAAAAGGATAACATCTATGACCTGTTGACAACTATGTTAGCCGGTTTACAAAATATTTCAGTTGAGTTTGGCGCCCGCACACTTGTAGAGGATGCCACCTGGCATATTCAGCCGGGCGATCGTATCGGCCTGGTGGGGTATAATGGTACAGGGAAGTCAACCCTGTTGAAAATATTTGCCGGTGAAATGGAACCCTCAAAGGGAAGTTTTGAGAAGAGCAGGAATGTAAGTATCGGTTACCTGCACCAGGACCTCCTGAGTTTCGATACACATGATAGCATTTTGCATGTTGCACTCGGGGCTTTCGGAAATATCCTGAAACTGGAAAAAGAAATTGCAGAATTAAGCAAGGAACTTGAAAAGTTGAATATTTCCCCCTCCCTGGGAGGAGGCCGGGGGGAGACTTTGCTGCATCAATACACCGACAAGCTCCATGAACTCGAAACACTCGGCGGCTACAATATCCATCACCAGACCGAAGAGATCCTCCAGGGACTCGGTTTTGCCAACAGCGAACTGCAAAGGCCTTACCATGAGTTCAGCGGAGGCTGGCGTATGCGTGTTCTGTTGGCTAAAATGATCCTGCAAAAGCCGGATATCCTCTTGCTGGATGAACCCACCAATCACCTCGATCTTCCATCAATCGAATGGCTGGAAAAATATTTACAGAATTATCCCGGTTCAGTGGTGATTGTCAGCCATGATAAGGTCTTTTTGAACCGTATGGTGAAAAAGATCGTGGAGGTTTACCAGCAACGACTGAATTTTTATACCGGCAATTATGACTACTATGAAAAAGAGAAGGCCCTCCGTCTCGAATTGCAGCAAAAAGCCTATGAGAACCAACAGGATTATATACGACAGCAGGAGCGTTTCATCGAACGCTTCCGGGCAAAGAATACCAAGGCTACGCAGGCACAGAGCCTGATGAAGAAACTGGATAAACTGGAACGGATCGAAGAGGCAAAGCTGGAGTTACCTTCTATCAAAATTAATTTCAGGATCGATAAAACTCCCGGAAAGGTCCTGAGCGAATTGAGAAATATCACCAAATCATTTGACAGCAATACAGTTTTTAAGAATACGTCAGCCGAGATCAACAGGGGTGACAAAATCGCCCTGATCGGGGCCAATGGAAAGGGGAAATCAACTATGTTACGCATCATTGCAGGCACGGAGCCATTTGAAGGTCACCGCAAGCCTGGTCATAATGTGGAAACCAGTTTTTATGCCCAGCACCAGCTGGAAGCGCTGAGCCTGGATAATACGATCATCCAGGAACTGCAGCTTTGTGATTCCAGGAAAACAGAACTGGAACTAAGAACGCTGCTGGGCTCATTCTTATTTGGAGGAGATGATGTGGATAAGAAGATCCGTATCCTCAGTGGCGGCGAAAAAGCCAGGGTGGCTTTGGCCAAAACCATCATCAGCCGGGCCAATTTTTTATTGCTGGATGAACCCACCAACCATCTTGATATGCATAGCTGCGAATTGCTTGCGAATGCCCTGATGAAATATGAAGGCAGTTACCTTCTGGTCAGCCACGACCGGTACTTTATATCCAAAACAGCCAATAAGATCTGGGAGATCGAAGACGCACAGATCAAAGAATTCAAAGGCGGCTATGAAGAATTTGTACAATGGAAAGAAAGGATGGCGGAAAGATCATATAGACCTAAAGATTCGCCTGGGCTAAAGAATTCAGCCCAGCCCAAGAGTGGAACCGAAAGAAAAAATGAAACCTCTGTTAATAAACAACTTAAAAAGGATATCCAGCGACAGCAAAAAATATTTCAGCAACTGGAAGAGAAAGTTGAGGCGCTAAAGACAAAAAAAACCGGGTTGGAAGCCCTGCTGATGGATGGTGCAACCTATGCTGATAAGCAAAAATTCATCGAGACAGAAACCGCATATAAAAAAACAGATGCTGAACTGAAGATCTTACATGCCGAATATGAAACTGCATTTGAAAAACTGATGCGTCTGCAGTCAAAGGATGTTTAACCGATCCTTTCTTTGACGATCTCCAGGATCTCTTTTTCAAGTATTATGCTTCTTTCTTCTAATTCTTTCCCTTTTGAGAGCATATCCCTGACAAAATCCTTATCATCACATCCTTTTGCATTGATACAAACATTCAGGTAAGCTCCCGATACGGCGCTACTGGAACAAATTGCACCGACGCCCGCATCCGATACCGAATTGGGATTACCTGTTTCAGCCATGGCCCTGCAGAGCGCCATACTCTCATAAGCCAGTTGCATGACTTTATAAGGTGTTTCCATCGCATTTTTCGTTGCATCTGTAATGGCTTTGTCACGTGTCAGTTTCTCCGCTTCTGTTCCTTTGGGCAGTCGCATGGCATCCAGGATCTGGTTGAATGCCCGGGTATCCTTATCCACGAGCCTGAGCATTTCATCTTTTAGTTGCTGGCCTTTTTCTGCCCAGTTGCTGAATTCTTCCCAACGATCATCCCATCCTTTCTTGTGGGAAGAGAGATTAGCGACCATCGTAGCCAGGGAGGCGCCTAAAGCACCCAGGTAGGCCGCCACGGAACCGCCACCGGGGGCGGGACTTTCACTGGCTGTTTCGTCAGCAAATGCATTTAAGGGCAGGTTGACCAGGGGGTCCTGGCTTTTATCTTTTATCATATACTCAATGATTTTTTCTTCCGGCTTGAAAGGGGAGAGCTCGTTTAATCCCAGTGACAAAACTGCCATGCGGACCAGTTCTTTCTCCGACACACCTGCCGATCGCTCTTGCTTCCTTAAAAAAAATTTTCCTGCATCCAGCATGGCCTTCAGCGGTATCATTCCCACCAGCTCACTGCCCGTGACACGCATCCCTCTTTTCTCTGCGCTGCGGCATACCTCGTCAAATGCAATGTGGAGGGGTGTAGCAGTAATGTTAGTGAGGTTTATACTGATCTGCGCGATGCCATATTCTTGAATAAACCAACCGATAGCTTTTACATGTTTGAGCGTTCCGGGTTTGGTGATCTCATTGCCCTTATCATCTTTTATTTTCCTTCCGGCTTCCCGTACATCAAAGGCCACCGCATTGGCGCGGCGAACGGAACTGGTGTTCAGGTTCACGTTATAAGCCACCAGGAAATCCCTGGCCCCGATGACCGTTGCGCCCCTTTTCGCATCCATTTCTGCCGGACCGAAATCTGGTTTCCATTCCGGTAATTTGATCTTTTTAAAGAAACCTTCGTATTCGCCCGCCCTGATGACCGATAAATTGCTTCTCGTTTTATTGGTTTGTGCAGCTTCATAGAGATAAACGGGAATCTTCAGTTCTTCGCCAACACGTTTAGCCAATTGCCGGGCAAATCCTGCCGTTTCTTCCATTGAAATATTGGCGATTGGGATCAGGGGGCAAACATCAGTAGCGCCCATACGGGGGTGTTCGCCTTTATGATTACGCATATCAATGAGTTCGCCTGCTTTTTTGATAGCACGGAACGCAGCTTCCACTACCCCTGCCGGTTCCCCGACAAAAGTCACTACGGTTCGATTGGTAGCTTTTCCCGGGTCCACGTTTAGCAAACGCACCCCTTCCACCGATTCAATTTCATGCGTGATCTGATGAATGATGCCCATATCCTTCCCCTCACTGAAGTTCGGCACACATTCGATCAGCTGATCCATGAATATTTTTTTACAAATCTACGTGTTTGTGAACTTGAAATCGTTCCAGGTAGAAAATGAAAACAGTCGATTTGAACTAATGAATCAATTAGATTGTGTGATGTTTTGTCCGTAACGGCCAAGCTGGTAAACCAATATTTAACCACAAAGGCCACTAAGAAATATACAAAGTTCACGAAGTATATATAAAATGCCGGGTAAACGCTTTGTGTCCTTTGTATTCTCTGTGGTTAAAAACTAATATTAGTATATTTCTCGCAGGAGGCAGAAACCTGAAATCATTTTCATCCTATGTTAATAAGCTTTATTTTTAAGGGCTTAACCGCGGATAAATAAACGGATTATGGCCGGAGTATTCAATTATGGGATGGATAAACTGACTGCCTCCAAAGCATTGGGTATTGCCCATGGGGAATTAAAGGCAATTATCAATGATGAGGCACAAAAAAAGATCGATCGGTCTTTTCAGTTGGTTCAAAAGATTGCTGCAGGCAGCAAATCAGTTTATGGGGTCAATACCGGTTTCGGAGCCCTGGTCAACACCTCCATTTCTAAAGAAGATACGGAAACACTTCAATATAAACTCATACAAAGCCATAGCGTGGGAGTAGGGGATACTATCCCTGCTGAAATAGCAATACTGATGCTTATCACAAAGATCCATTCACTCTCCATGGGTTATTCAGGTATCAGTTCAGATACATTGAACCGGCTCATTTGGCATTTGGAAAAAGATGTGATCCCTTTAGTCCCTGAAAAGGGCAGTGTGGGAGCCAGCGGCGACCTGGCACCCCTCGCGCATTTATTCCTGCCCTTGCTGGGATTGGGTGAAGTGTTCTATAAGGGTAACAGCGTAGCTGCCGAACAGGTATTGCATGAATTCAATCTCCATCCATTGACATTGGGACCAAAGGAAGGACTGGCACTTATCAATGGCACACAATTCATCACCAGCTATGCCGTGAAAGCTGTTCAGCGCATGCACAATTGCCTGGAAGCAGCTGATATCATCGGGGCGATGAGTCTCGAAGCGCTGACAGGGACCAAGGCTCCATTTGATGAACGCCTTCATGCCCTTCGGGCATTTGAAGGGAATCAACTGGTAGCGCAACGTTTGCGATTGTTGCTTCATGATTCATCCATCATGCAAAGTCATGTGGATTGCGGAAGGGTTCAGGATCCTTATTCATTGCGCTGCATGCCCCAGGTACATGGCGCTGCACGCAATGCCTGGCTGCACCTGAAGATGCTGACAGAAACAGAGCTGAATTCAGTGACAGATAACCCTGTTATCCTGGAGAACGGGGATACGATCAGTGGCGGGAATTTTCACGGAGAGCCACTCGCCATCCCGTTGGATTATTGCTGCATTGCTGCTTCGGAGGCAGGCAATATCAGCGATCGTCGTTGCTACCTCTTACTGGAAGGGAAATGGGGATTGCCGTTATTACTTATGAAAAATGTGGGCGTCAACAGCGGGTTTATGATACCCCAATATACGACAGCTGCCCTTGTGAGTGAAAATAAAACACTTTGTTATCCCGCGAGTGCGGACAGTATCCCAACCTCACTCGGACAAGAAGATCATGTGAGCATGGGCAGTATCAGCGGGAGAAAACTGAGCCGCGTATTGGACAACCTGGAATATATCCTCGCAATAGAATTGCTGACTGCCTGCCAGGCCATCGAATTCAGGCGACCTTTGAAAAGTTCAGCGCTGCTGGAATGTGCGCATGATCATGTCCGTCAGTTTGTTTCATTTGCGGATGAGGACAGGGTCTTTGCAAATGATATCAATGCGGTGGCAGGGATCATCAAGGATTTCAGTTTTGTGAAAGAGGTAAATGATTTTGCTACAGCTCAAAAAGTTGAAATGAATAAAGGTTTTGAACAATTTCAATTTTAATTCTCACGCTGCGTTATCGCTGCTTCTCTTATTCTCTGCGGTGAAAATTTTAAAACCTGGAAACTGCTTCCAATGCCAGTTTAATCATCGGCTGCAAGGCTTTTTCCCTTTCGTCGGCTGAGATATGTTCTTTGGTGGGAATGATGTCTGAAACAGTAAGTAAGGTGGCAGCTGATTTTTTGAGGTAACGTGCATTGGCGAAAAGAGCGAAGGATTCCATTTCAGCGGCCGAGCATTTATATTTCTTCGCAATTTTTGGTTTCCCTTTCTCTGCCCGGTAAAAAACATCACTGCTGTGTATACAGCCGGAGAGGACAGGCTGTTGTAATTCTTTTGCGGTTCCGCTGATCATGTCAAAAAGAGGACCGCGGTGTTTGAAGATATCTTTTTTGTACCCGAAAGCACATTCGGCGTACGTGGATTCACTGCAGGCTGCTTCGGTATTGATCACATCAAACAGTTTTATTTTCTTGCTATAGGCTCCGCAGGTACCGATGCGAACAATTCCATCCACCTCATATTCCGTAAAAAGCTCGTAAGAATAAATGCCGATACTGGGGCAACCCATGCCGCTTCCGCCAACGCTGACCGTTTTATCTTTATAAAGTCCGGTAAAGAAAAAGATATTCCTGGTCTGGCTCACAAGCCTCACTTCGGCCAGGTAATTATCCGCGATATATTTCGCCCGCAGGGGATCTCCGGGCAGTAACACATACTTTGCGATCTCACCGGGCCGGGCGCTGATATGAATACTCATTTCTTCGTTATTTTGATGAAGATATTTAAATTATCTGATATTAGCGACCTTTGTAGTTTACCGCTGAGAGCAAGAATGCGCTGAGTTAGTGCAGAGACGCTGCGAAACCTCCTTTTCTCTTGTTCTCTGCGGTTAATATCCAGCTAATGAATACAATTACTAAGTACTACGACCCCGTCAAATACAAAACCCCTAATGGAAATAAGATCATCTGCAAAGGATGGATCCAGGAAGCCGCCCTCCGCATGCTGCTCAATAACCTGGACCCTGCCGTGGCCGAAAAACCTGAAGAACTCATTGTTTATGGCGGACGCGGCAAAGCAGCCCGCAATTTTGAAGCCCTCGACAATATTATTAAAGCCCTGAAAGTTCTGGAGAATGATGAAAGCCTTCTCATACAAAGTGGAAAGCCGGTTGCTATATTAAAGACCCATAAAGATGCACCACGAGTGCTGATCAGTAATTCGCAGTTGGTCCCACATTGGGCTACCTGGGAACATTTTGATGAACTGGAAAAAAAAGGGCTGATCATGTTCGGACAAATGACGGCCGGAAGCTGGATCTATATCGGCAGCCAGGGGATCGTGCAGGGCACCTATGAGACCTATTCTGCCATTGCGGATAAACATTTCGGCGGAAGCTTAAAAGGCACATTGAATGTAACAGCCGGTTTGGGAGGAATGGGTGGCGCCCAGCCATTAGCGATCACGATGAATGAAGGAGTGGCCCTGATCGCCGAAGTGGAGGAATGGAGGATCGATAAGCGGCTGGAGACAAAATACCTGGATGAAAAATATGAAGACATAGATGAGGCGATTGATAACGCACAACTATACAAGGCTCAGGGTACCGGTAAGAGCATTGGGGTAAAATGTAATGCTGTTCATTTGCTGCAGCGATTGAACGAAAGAAATACTATTCCGGATACACTTACTGATCAAACCTCCGCCCATGACCCCCTGATCGGCTACTGGCCGCACGAGATCAGTTTGGAACAGGCTAAAATATTGCGAGACAAAAATCCCAAAGAATATCTTGATTATGCTTACCGCTCCATGTATTTGCATGTACAGTTGATGTTACAATTGATGGATAAAGGTGCTGTTACGTTTGACTATGGCAACAATATAAGAGCTCGTGCTTTGGAATATGAATCTAGCCATAAAGCGAATGAAGGGAATTTCAAACTATTGAGTTCAAGAACCCCCCTTGGAGGGGCAGGCGGGCTTTTTCCGGGATTTGTTCCGGCATATATACGGCCATTGTTTTGCGAGGGCAAGGGCCCGTTCCGCTGGGCGGCACTGAGCGGTGATCCTCATGATATTGCTGTCACCGATAAAGTGATCGCTGAAATGTTTCCATCTAACAAGGGATTGCAGCGATGGCTGAGACTCGCAAAAGAAAAGATCGCTTTCCAGGGTTTGCCTGCCCGTATCTGTTGGTTAGGGCAGGGTGAAAGGGAGAAAGCTGGCCACGAATTCAACGAATTAGTACGAATGGGTAAAGTAAAAGCTCCAATAGTTATAGGAAGAGATCATCTTGACACTGGCTCAGTTGCCTCTCCCAACCGTGAAACAGAAGCCATGCTGGACGGCAGTGATGCCATTGCCGACTGGGCCATCCTGAATGCTATGGTGAATATTGCCGGCGGCGCCAGCTGGGTTTCCCTGCATCACGGTGGTGGAGTGGGGATGGGTTATTCCATTCATGCGGGAATGGTTATTGTTTGTGACGGAACTCCTGATACGGATGACAAGTTAAAACGTGTTTTAAGAAATGATCCGGGTATCGGTGTAATAAGGCACATGGATGCTGGATACGAGGTTGCGCGAGAGGAGGCAAGGAAAAATAATTTAGATATTGCCGGCAGAATAGGAGAGTAGTGCCTCCTTCAATTCTATGATCATTATCCTCGTTTAGTTTTATTCATTTGAACTATTTTTCTTATGAAGCCCCTCATCAACATCTTTTTTAGGATAGAACTTTGTGAGCTTGATCACCCTTGCTTTATCACGAAATAAAGGAGGAACGGATAACAAGGCCTGTTCATGACTCTCTGCCTCAATGATCGTATAGGCATTGTGATCATTGTCCTTGCAGCCCCATTCAAAATGGGTGAGGTAATTGGCATGGAACTCCATAAAATATTTTACAGCCCGCCGGCAATCCTCAGCGGTATGGCCTGATATGATCATATAGCGATCCATAATTTTTGAATTTAAACTTCACTTAAATATTTTCTTACAAAGCGTATCGCCATAGCGCCTTCTCCCACTGCAGAGGAAATTCCCGTCATGGCTCCATAGCGCACATCGCCGGAGGCAAAGATACCCGGAACGATTGTTTCAGGCATATAAGGCTGCCGCTCCAGTTTCCAGCGGGTGTGAAAGGATTTTTCTTTGACAAGATCAGTACCGGTGATGATCAGGCCGTTCTCATTCTTGATCACCGTATCATGCAACCAGTCCGTGCTTGGTTTCATACCGATATACACAAACAACGCCTTCGTTGCTACTGTTTTTTCTTCCCCGGTCTTATCATTTTTCAATGTAATGGAATCCAGCACGGTATCTCCGAAGCAGGCGGTTATCTCCGAAAAAGGGATTACCTGTATATTGGATATATGGCTGATATTCTCAACCAGGTAATTGGCCGCTGTCTGTGACAATTTTTCCCGGTGAATAACAATATTGACTTCTTTAGCGAATTTAGACATATACAATGCGGCCTGGCAAGCTGAATTGCCACCACCGGCAATATAAATGGCTTCATTCCGGCAGGCATGCGCTTCCACGGAAGCCGCTCCGTAATAAACCCCGGCCCCTGCAAATTTTTCTATTCCCGGAATGTTCAATGTCTTATATGCTACGCCGGTGGCTATCACGATCGTCTTGCTGTGGATCTTCGAGCCATCGGTCATCTCCGTGATCTTATAGCCATCTTGTACCATGATCTGTTTTACTTCCTGCGGCGTCAGGATCTCTGTACCGAAACGAAGTGTCTGTGCAATGGCTCGCTGGCTGAGTTCAGCGCCTGAAAGACCTTTCGGGAAACCGAGATAGTTCTCAATCCTTGCAGAACTGCTGGCCTGCCCTCCCGGGTTGCTTTTTTCGATCAGCAAGGTCTTCAATCCTTCACAGGACCCATATACGGAAGCTGCTAATCCGGCGGGTCCCCCACCAATGATAAGCACATCATACATTTGTTTCGTGGCGGTTTGCTGCAAGCCGATGCCGGAAGCCAAAACAGGTAAAGTGGGGTCAGCAATAAATGAGCCACCCGGCAAGACCACCAGTGGAAGTTCAGCATGGGTCAGGTTTGCACTCGTTATATACTTTTCTGCTCCTTCGTCATTTTCCACATCCATCCAAATATAGGGAACAAGATTGCCCGAAAGGAATTCCTTGAGCCGGTGTGATTTGGGCGACCATTGAAACCCGATAATGCGAATACCTTCATGAACAGGTTTATACAATGCCTGCCATTCATCCAGCAGGTCATTGACCACGGGGTATAATTTTTCTTCCGGAGGATTCCATGGTTTGAGCAGGTAATGATCCAGTTTGATCGTATTGATGGCAAGGATGGCCGCTTCGATATCCGAATAGGCTGTCAGTAAAATGGATTTTGCTTCCGGGAAGATCTCTTTTGCCTTTTCCAGGAATTCAACGCCTTCCATTTCAGGCATGCGCTGATCGGAAATGATCAATGCAACGATCTCATTCTTCAATTTTAACTCTTTGATCAGCTCCAGCGCCTCCTTTGCGGAATCGGAAATGCTCACCCGGTATGATTCCCGGTACTCATTGCGGATATCCCGCTGAATGGCACGAAGCACCTGCTGGTCGTCATCCACCAGTATGATGAAAGGAAGTTTCATTCAGTTTTCTTTTTCATTTCTGTCAAAGGAAGGCAGATGGCAAATTCCGTTCTCCCCGGTCTTGAATTCACTTTGATATCACCCTCGTGTTTTTTAATGACACGGGATACGAGATCGAGACCAATGCCGGTGCCTTCACCCAACTTTTTCGTAGTGAAGAAAGGATCAAATATCCTTGAGATGATCTCAGGCGGGATACCGGTACCATTATCAATTATTTTAATCCGGACATCTTTCGGGTCACTGACCGTTTCAATGGTCAGCTCACCATCCCTGGGGAGGGCATAGATCGCATTATCAATGATATTGGTCCATACCTGGTTCAGTTCACCTACATAGGCGGGAACAGGAGGAAGATCATCTTTGAATTTCCTGGTGACCTTGATATTTTTTTCACGAAGTTTATAACCCAGTAAGGTCAGCGTATTGTCAATATCCCGATGGATATCGGTGGGCTGCAGGTCGCTGGTCTGGTCCATATGTACATGACTCTTGATGGCCCCCACCAGGTGGGATATCCTCGCAGCAGCTTCATCCAGGTCCTTGATGACCCGTTGGGAACTCAATAAGTTTTCGATCCAAAGCAGCACCTGGATGAAAGCGGCGGGACCGGCATCATTGTGTATGTTTTCAAGGTCATTAACGGTAAATTCTGCCTCCACGAATGTATCAACGGCCAGATCATTCCCCTTCATCCCTTTGCGCTCCATCCAATCATTGATCTCATCTTCCTTTTGCAAACGCTGAAGCGGGTTGAGCTTTTTCTTATTAACGTCTTCTGCTTCTTTTTCTTCCACTACCCTGCGGATCCGGTTTAGATGTTCTCCGGTAATATCAGATTGCAAAAGCTTTTCGGTAAGTTTATAATTCTCGCTCAACCGTTTTGCCAGTTCTGCAGCGATCCTGTTGATGGCCGCGGCCGGGTTGTTCAGTTCATGGGCGATGCCGGCAGCGAGTTTTCCCAGTGCATTCACTTTTTCCTGCTGAAGCTGGGTGGTGGCAAAGGACCTTGCTCTTTCCGTCATATAACCGATCAGACGCTGGATCAGCTCAGGGTTAAGTTTTTCCAGTTCCGCAAAATGGTCTTTATGCAAACGGTAACCCCGCAGCATTCCGGCTGCGAAAGAAGTGCCGGGCATGGTTTTCATTCTTGAGTAGGGGAGCAGCCCGCTTACCCCGCCGGTAGAAGCATCATTCGCAAAATCGAAATAATGCACCAACTTGCCATTCTTGTCCATATAGAATGATATTGCGCCTTCCACGAGGAACATCATGTATTCAGCCACTTCACCTGTCTTTGCAACGATACTCCCGTCCTCGTATTCGTGGTAGAGGGAATGGTCAGCGATCCACTGCAGGTGGTCATCGGGCAGATCCTTGAGGGCTACGACCGTTTTTAATTCTTCAATAGAAGTTTTGGGCATGACCCATAAAATTACATTATTTTAAGAGGAGTGAGTTTGTTAATGGGTGGTGAAAAGTAATAGAGAGCAACCAGTAGCCAGCAATGAGCAACCAGATCTTACACGCCCTCTAAGAACTGCCCGTTTATATATTTTACTACTGCAGTCAGGTCCTTTGTTTTTTCATAGACTGCCAGTTGCCGGTCGGCGCCGGTGCCGTTTTCGAGGATCTTATGAACATGAACAACCCGGTGCCGGCTGCCCAATTCATCCAGTACAGGGTCGATGAAATCAAGCAATTCATAAATGAGTGCACGGGTATTCACTTCTTCTTCCTTCCCAAAATCGATCAGGTGACCGTCGATGCCATAACGGCTGGCACGCCATTTATTCTCATTCAGCAAGGCCCTTGAATACTGGATATAATTCATGTTCTTTGAACGCAGCATATAAATACGTGCGCAGATGGCCTGGAAGAGCGCGGCAATAGCAATGGTTTCGTTGATGGTCATCGGGATATCGCAGACCCGGAATTCCACGGTATTAAAGAATGGATGCACGCGCAGGTCCCACCAGATCTTTTTGGCATTGTCAATGCAATTGGTCTTGATGAGCAGTTTCACAAAATTGTCATATGCCTCAATGCTCTCAAAGGAGTCGGGTATGCCCGTACGGGGAAACTTGTCGAACACTTTTGTACGGAAGGATTTATACCCCGTCATCCTCCCTTCCCAGAACGGGGAATTGGTGCTGAGTGCAAAGATGTGCGGTAAAAAATAGCGTGTGCTATTGGCAATATGGTTAGCCATCTCCCTGTTCTCCATCCCCACATGCACATGCAGGCCGAAGATCAGGTTGCTGCGGGCAGCTTCCTGCAATTCATTCACGATCTCATTATACCGCGCATGGTCCGTGATCAGCTGGCTTTCCCAGTGACTGAAAGGATGTGTCCCGCTGGCGCCCATAGTAAGGCCGAGTTCGGCAGCGATGCCGGCAATGGTTTTTCTCAATGCGGATACATCGGTAAATGCTTCATCTGCATCCGCACAGATATCCGTTCCCACTTCTACTACGGCCTGGTGCATTTCTGCCTTCACCTTGTCCTTGATGATCTTCTGTCCTTCCTGCACGATCTTTTGTTCATGGCTCTTCAACTCGAAGGTCTTCGGGTCCAGCACCATGTATTCTTCTTCGACGCCAAGAGTGAAGGTTTTATAATTCAGGTTCATGAAAAGGTAATTAGTAATTGGGGTTTAAGAGGTTTGTTTTAATTCTGACTTGCTTTTTGACCTGTCAAGGTAATTTATATATCCATTGATCAGTTTGAATACTAATTCGGATTTTTCTTCTCCTGTTTCTAATTCTTCTTCTGAAATATAGCTTTCATCATAAGCTGTTGTTAGATGATCCATCGTTTCGGTTACTGAACCTCTTGCTATGATGAAAAAATTCCTTGTATCGGAATAAGTATACCTTCCGTATCCTTCTGCTATATTACGTGTAACCGACCTTGAAGAATCAATTATCTGAGAAGTAAGAAGAAATTTTTCATGGGCAGGAAATTTTTTGGCAAGCCTGGAAATGAATTTTCTAAGCTCCCTGGCCTTAACATAACATTCCAAATCTTTATAACCCTTATAGTTCATTTTTGTAATGTATAAAATAGTATGTAAATCTCTTCTGCAAATCCCTAATTCCTAATTCCTAATTCCTAATTCCTAATTCCTAATTCCTAATTCCTAATTCCCCTTCTAGCATCCCGCATCCATTACCAGGCTTCTCGTTTCCTATATTCCGTCTCAAATCAGCGTCATCTTATTACTACTTCTTTTCACATACTCTCCCCAGGTCAGGTTATCCTGGCCGTCTTTCTGTGCCATGGCTTTTTCGATCGCAAAATTGGCAGTGGTTTCCACTACCCAGTTGAAATTCTCTTCACCTACGCTGTTCCGGTCGGCATCGGGAGCCGGATTGCAGAAATCGATCGCATAGGGGACACCGTCGCGGATAGCGAGTTCCACGGTATTGAAATCGTAACCGAGGTATTTGTTTATTCTTAAAACGATATCCGTCATCAGTTTGACCTTCTCATCTGAAGGTTTCCAGTCGGCCACATAGCGCAAGTGATGCGGATTACGTGGTTCATAACTCATGATACGCACATATTTCCCGCCGATGCAATAGCAGCGGTAATATTCAGTGAATACGATCTCTTCCTGCAACAGCATCACCAGCTGGCCGGTCTCACTGTGCTTCGCAAAGAAATCTTCCTTATCCCTGATCTTATACACATGTTTCCAGCCGCCACCGGCAAAAGGCTTCATATAGGCCGGGAATCCCACATATTGAAAGATGCCATCCCAGTCGAGTGGGTAAGCAAGGTTGCGGAAGGATTCATCGCTGGTATCATCCGGCAACTGGCGTGACGGGAGGATCACTGTTTTTGGAACGGGCACATCCACTTTTGTCATCAGGCAATTATTGAAATATTTATCATCAGCGCTCCACCAGAAAGGATTATTGATGACAGCTGCGCCGGTAAGGGCCGCATTTTTCAGCCAGGTACGGTAAAAAGGGATATCCTGGGAAATACGGTCGAAGACCACGGCATACCCGCTTCCTTCACCCTGTACGGCCTTGCTGATATGAACCGGCTCGGCCATAATACCCGCTGCTTTTTTACTGTTGATCCTTTCAACCAACGCTTCCGGAAATGAGCGCTCTTTCCCGTGTAGGATTCCGATCTTTTTCATATCGATATTTTAAATGATAAATTGAACGGGTAAAATACCAAAATTATTCATTTCAGGAAAAAATAAAATGAGGAGATGGTCATTCTCCTTAAATCCACTGGCCTGTAATTGTATTCGTGCATTCGTGACGCTATAGAAGCCTGCTATAGCATGTAAAAAAGAGAATTGAATATGTTGATAACAATCATGTCCCTGACGAAAGAATCATTTCGGGGAGTCATCTTCATCCTATATTTTTGAAGTCATGCGAACGAAAACGCAGGACCCTGTGTCCCTCAGCCGGTATGAACTCAATTCTTCCTTTCTCCGGCGAACGGTCATTGTAGACATTTACCAGTATAAAGAGATCAGTGCAGGAGATGCACCGGGATTGTTGCTGATAAATGACGGACAGGATCTGCCCAAATTCCATTTTCAAAATATGTTAGGCGACCTGATCGGTACAGGGCAGGTGTCTCCCTTATGCTGTGCCGGCATTCATTGTGGCGCAGACAGAAAAATGGAATACGGAATAGCGGGGCATCCTGATTTTAAAGGAAGAGGCGCCTATGCCGGGGCCTATACAGATTTTGTCTTTGAAGAATTATTACCCTTTATTGAAACGAGAAACTTACCTGAAAAATTCACTGAAAAAGCTTTTGCCGGATTTTCACTCGGAGGTTTAAGCGTCCTGGATATTGTATGGAATCACCCCGCCCAATTCAGCAAAGCGGGGGTGTTTTCGGGTTCCTTCTGGTGGCGCAGCCTTGACCAGACCGATCCGCTCTATGACGATAATAAGCACCGCATCATGCACCAGTTGATCAGGAATGACGCATATAAACCGGGGTTACAGTTTTTTTTCCAATGCGGAAACAAGGACGAAACCAGGGACAGGAATCAAAACGGGGTCATTGATTCCATCGATGATACGCTTGATCTTATGGAAGTATTGAAACAAAAAGGATATTCCCCCGGACACGATATGTATTACCTGGAAATACCGCATGGCAGGCATGATGTAGCTACCTGGGGAAAGGCAATGCCTGCATTCCTGAAATGGGGCTGGGGAAAATAATTATATAAACATCAGGGCCATCAATAAAAAACCCTTACCAGTCAGACCGGTAAGGGTTTATATTATTTGATATCTTTTTTAATTGAGCAGGTACCTCAATCCGAATTGTACCAGGTATGTTGAGGAAGTGCTGATCAATTTGCTGAATGTGCGGGTTAGGATCTGTCCGTTGAAAGTGCCCAGTTTGAAAGTAGGTAATACTGTTCCACCGGGTACCAGCGAAGTGGCATTTTGAATGGCCAGCGGGCTGGTACTGTTCGTGGTCCTTACCAAACCCCATGAAGGGTTCAGCATATTACCCATATTGAATACATCGATAGTGAACTGGAAAGTATGCCTGTCTTTGCCGATCTTAACAAATACATCCTGCATGAGTTTAGCATCCATCTGGTTACGCCAGGGTGCCTGTGCACCGTTACGCTCAGCATACTGACCGCGGTGGTGGCTCAGGTATTTATCCTGTTGAATGAAAGCTTCCAGCAGGGCGCCCTGTGCTGTATTGCTATAAGTGACACCATTCACCACCTGGCTTACAAATTCGTTGTTGGTAACCATATTCTGCACATCGGTGGCCGTGGGGATATACATCAGGTCATTCCCGGTTACGCCATCACGGTTAAAGTCGCCGCCGTAGGTGTATGAATAACGGAAGTCGATAGATCCCTGGTAGAAAAGCGAAAGAGTAGTGGCCATATGTTTAAAGAATTCTCTCCTGTAGGAGATGCTGGCCAGTACCCTGTCGGGTAATACGAATTGCGAAGTGGCCAACTGGGGAGTATTCAGTCCATTCACGATCTGTGTTCCCTGGTAAGCACCCAGCACCTGGTCGCCATTCCCGTCAAAATAAGTGGCGGCCATGGATTTTGTATAGGCAGCGGAGGCAGTAAATCCTTTGCTGAAAGGTTTGATGAACTGTGCCGTAAAGGAAGCATAATAACCGCGGCTTGCATTATCAATGATCACGGGCGTGAAAGGAGAATTACCTCCTGCCGTGGGTATGCCGGCAGCATTCAGGGTATTGATGAACCTGGTAGGCACGGTTGCGCCGAACATTTCCCTGTTATCGGGATAACCTACAATATTCAGCAACTGGGGTGCCTGGTAATTCGGGCTCCTGAAAAATGCCGCATGCAATTCCCGGTTCAGAATAAAATCAAAGGAAGCAATGATTCCAAAGGGCAGTTTGGTATCCATAGCCAGCCCGGATTTCCATGTTTGCGGGTTCCTGAAATTAGGTGACAAAACGGTGATGTTGGCCGGCAAAAGGGTTCCTGCAACCGGTACGGTGGTCGGACGATAAGCAGTAGGATCCGGACTGAAAGGTCCTGGTGTGGATACGCCTGATAATGCTCCTGTGGAAGTATACATATTGAATGCCTGCGTGATTTGGATCATACCATCGTCACCAGATTGAGCAACCACCCATACGTTGGGGATCTTACCGGTGAATATCCCGGTACCACCGCGGATCTGCAGGGAACGGTTTCCATATACATCCCAATTGAAGCCCATACGGGGTGAGAACATAACCCTGTCATGCGGTAATACACCAGTATTGATCTTTTCGCCATTGGCAAAGGTCATGGCAAGGGCCAGTGGGTGTGTCAGGATCTGTGGTACAGAAGGGTAGTGCGGTAATTCAAGGCGTACGCCCAATGTCAGGCGGAAATTCTTAGTGATCGATATTTCATCCTGTCCATATAATGAATACTGGTTGACTTTGAAAGAAGAAAAAGCTGGAGTAAATCCTTTGGAAAGGGAATACGTGATCGTAAAGTCCGTGGGCAGTTTGCGCAGGGCGGGATTCGGATTCAGGGCGCTGGCGAAATCGGCCCAGGTACCGAACCTGTAATAACTGGTACCAAAACGCTGAAAGCCGTTTATGGTGGAACCGAAATCGGTCTGCGCACCTACCAGCCAGTGATGTTTTTTCACCGCCCAGGTCATATTATCGACGATCGAATAGGCCTTTACCTTACGCAGGTTCAGGTAGCTGAAGGGTTCATACCCGAATGAGGTATACACATTACCGGCGCCGGAACCACTTTGGGGCGCCACGCCGCCGCCCGTACTCAGGATATCAACAAAGGGGAAGATCTGGCTCTCCGTATTGCGGGAATCATTCTGGTAGGTGTAGGTGGCTCTCAATACATTGGATAATGTTTTAAAATTCGATGAAAGTTCTGCTGCGAAGGAATAAAAATTGGCTCCCTGGAAATAATTAGAATTCTTAAATACCAGAGCAGTCAGGTCCTGCCTGGTACCTGATGCGCCAGCAACGGTGCCTGCTCCTCCCACAGAAGTACTGGCCGGGTTGGGTTCTCCGCCTTCCACCTGGCTGTAACGCAGGATCAGGTGATGCACGTGGTTGATATTCCAGTCGATCCTGCCGAGGTATTTTTTACGGGTAATATTCGGGGTGTAATTATCGAAGGGCCCCGTCACATACCCATAGTTGGTGAGCAAGTACTGGCTTATATAATTTAATGAATCAGCGGTTGGGCGGGCGATATTGGTTGCACTGCCATAAGGTGCCGCGGCAGTAGCAGCAAATTTAGTATTGATGGGTTTGGGCTGTGTCTCCGTTTCATAATTGATAAAGAAGAACAATTTGTTCTTGATAAGCGCGCCACCCAGTCGGCCGCCGATCTGGCTGAAATTCTCATTGGGTCTTGTGAAAAATGCTTTGTCCACTTTGCGGCCGCGGTCACGCTGGTCATGGAAGTATTTGTAGATCGATCCTGATAAAGTATTTGTTCCGGAACGGGTCACTGCATTGATGGCGCTGCCTACAAAACCGGAGAGGCGGATATCATAGGGATTTATATTCACAGATATTTCATCCACAGCATCGATGGAGATCGGGGAACCATTGGCAGGCAGGTTGGTGCCGATACCGAAACCATTATTAAAGTCGGCACCATCGATTGTGAAATTATTCTGGCGATAATTTCCTCCCCCGATCGCAGCACCATTTGATTGCGGGGTCGCGCGTGTAAAATCGTTGATGCTCCTGGCAATAGAAGGAGAGGTGCTGATGGTTCGCAGGTTCAGGTTCGTCACAGCGCTCATCCTGTCGGGGTTGAAAACATTTCTTCTCCCGGAAGTGGTTACCACCACGTTTTCCAGGGTTGCATTTGTTTTTTTCAGAGCAGGGGTGAGGATAAAGGACTCTGCCAACTGCAGGTATATATCGTCATATTTTTCAAGGTCATACCCTACAAAACTGACTTCGATATGATAAGGGCCGCCAGGTTTCATATTGGCAAGGCTGAATACCCCGCCGCTCCGGCTTGTCGTCGCATACCGGGTACCTGATGGCATGTGAGTGGCCACAACAGTGGCGCCCACTAAATTCTCGTCAGTCGTGCTTTTCACCGTACCGGTTAATGATGAGGTGGTGATCTGCGCAAACAAAACTGCACTGACAGTTAAGGTCAAAGCGAGAGTAAAGAGTAGTCTCTTAAGCATAAATTTTGGTTTTCTGTGCAAAGAAAAGGAATATTTCAAAATTAAATATAGATAAATATTCACAAATCGGGCATGAAAATAAGGCTTTAAAATGATATTTTTTCAGCAATCTGCCCGATACTTATTTATCGAAGAAAACGTGGAAAAGGTTATCTGGAAACCTTGTTTTTTTTCCTGAACAGATCCCAAAACCGGTCGGCTTCTTTTTTATAAGAAACACCCATGCCGGCCCTGTTCTGTCGTCCTGGTCCTGAAGCGCTTCCTGTGAGATAATCCAGGCTCTGACGATAAAACAGGTTGGCACGGAAGGTTCCGGACTGGTTGAGCAAGATCTCTATATTCAGGTTGGGCAAGAGTTGAACGTTCTGTTGTATCGAGCCGCTTTGCAGAAGACCTTCCACGCTGCCGCTGATGGATACGATCAGGCGGTCTTTGAACAATGACCTGCCCAGGGAGGCATTGATATTGCTCCCCAGGTTCAGTTTGCCTGTTGCGTCCAGAACATTCCTGTTGTAGATCGAACTGCTGAAATTGAAATTCAGCTTTTGTGTTTTGAAGATATTGGAGACGGCGTCTTTTATCTTATTGCTGATCTCATTGAAAAAAATCGCCGAGATGCTGTTGGCGGCAATGTCCTGGAAGGTGGAGTTGTTGCCCGCAGCCAGGTTATCTGCAGAAGGAGAAAAAACTCCGAAGACAACCAGGAAGGTAGCCTGCGTATTCATTTCATTCGGGTTCTTCTGCAGTTGTTGCAAGGCAAATGAAAGAGAGGGATCCGTCACCGCCAGGCTGGCTGGCGGGAAATCCAGGCTGAAGGCGATCTGCGGATTGAATAATTTATCAGTCAACCGGGCTACCACGTAAACATCACCTCTTGAATTGGCTACTTTGGGATCGATATTCCTGCTGCCGGAACTGAGCGGGTAGAAGCTTACATTGCTCGCCGTATATACGGCTGTAACATTTATATTGGCATCATAGGGATCCCCATTCCATTCGATATAATTGCCCGCGCCCTTCCTTAGTTCAAAAGGTTTTTTAAGAAATGACTGGAAGGTATAGAGGTAATTCCCTTCATCAATATCAAACCGGCCCCGGATGGAAAGCGGCTCTGCAGTACCTGAAACAATATCGAGCGTTCCGGTTCCTCTTCCCGTTATCTTATCACCCGTCAGTTCATCCAGCAAAACGGTCGCCGTGACCCTGGGCGTGGCCGTGACCTTTACATTATAGACGATATTCATTTCGCCGCTTCCCGCACCACTGTCGATCATTTCATGGCCGTATTTTCTTTCCACCAGGAAATCTGCGTCGCCCGTCACACGGCTGTTACTATTGGGGATCACAATGGAGCTGCTGTCCCTGTCCGATGCCAGGGCATTGATGTCCATAAACATATCTGATTGCGGGCCGATCAGGGAAAATGAACCTGTGCCAAATGCCTTGCCGTAAAACTGTTTATTGTTCTTTGATGTTGTATTCAGGAGCAGGACAGGTTTGTTGAATTGTTGTCCGGTCGTATTGGGTCGTTGGGTGGATACACTGACATTATAGAACATATTTCTGAATGACTCATGGGTAATGCCTCCCGATACATACAGGGGATTACCGGTTGCCGTATCTTTTAATACCAGCCCGTCCAGGTTGATCAACTGCGGTGTTATCTGAACATCCGTATCATTTATTTTATAATAACACTGGGTGAAATTTACCTTGAGTCCTGCCGAACTGATCCTGCCCTTCCCTGTCACGGCCGGGCTTTGCATATTGCCTGCCAGTGTGATATCGCCTGTCAGGTACCCGCTGATATCGGAAAACAATGTACCCAGGAAACGTTCCAAAACCTTCAACTGGAAACTCCGGGCTGTTAGGGCGATATTATTCTTTGCTACAAGCTTCGGAGCGTTAATGAATAAATGGCCGTCAAAGCCCAGGTAATTCTGCTGGTTGGCCGTCCCTCCTGAAAACTTCAGTTCCCTGGTCTGGTCATCATAATCCAGTTTGGCATTCACTTCACCCAGCGAATCATTATCCAGGCGCAGGTATTTTGTCTGAAGGTTATCAGAATGGATTTTCAGGTTGCCTGTAGGATTTTCCACAATAATATCGCCTGATGCCAGGCCTTCCAGCCTGTTATGCGGAACAAAATAAGGTGCAATATCTCCCAGGTTTATTTTCTGCAGGGTGATCTTCAGGTCGTTCCAGTCGCCGGAACCCGAAGGCAATGTATTCAAAGCGATGGATTGGTCCTGCTCGGTGAGTAACAGGTGTCCGACAGCAGGTGAATTTTTCCTGAATTCCAGCTGGCCGTTCTTATCGATCGTCCAGACTTTACCGTTGATCGTGAACAGGGAAGGCTTGAAAGTTATTTTCACACCATCGCCGAATGTTTCCACCAGGGCGGAAATACTTGCTTTTTCAATGCCCTCATTGGCGCCTGTGAGAATATTGATCTCCGATGAATCATGCTGTGCACGGATGGACAGATCGGCCATGGGGATATGCAGGCTGTCGTTGATCTTTATGTTCCCCGAACGGCCTTTAACTGAAAGACTGTCCGCATTCCCGTTCGCCACGAGCCGCACATCATCAAAAACGAATTGACGGAAACTGAACTGGGGGATCTCAGCTTCTACATGTAACTGGTTGTTTTGGGTATTGATACTGCCGGAGATATGACTGTTGTCGAATCCGGCCAGTGAGGAGTCTACAAGGCGGAATATACTGTCGGCATTCTGAGTGATGATATCAAAATGAATGTCCTGGTCAACCGGCATTCTCAGCGGCGCTTTTACATAGGAAGGATAGTATTTATTGAGCAGGTAGGCGAAGGAAGCAGGCAGGTCTTTCAATGAAAAATTCCCTGTGATGGAAGCATTGAATGCATTGGATCGCAGGTCCATTTTTTTAATGCCGTTCTCCGTCGTGGTGATCATGGTCAGTGAGTCGAAAGGCAATTCCTGGTGGTTATGCCTGACCGTAGCCGAATAAACGGTGGCCTTGCCTGAAAAATTATCTATGTTATTCCCGGTAAAATCTGCTTGCAGTTTCCCGCTAAAAGTGATATTGTCCTGTGACAGGTTCAAAGGGCGCAGGTTAGCTTTTGAAATGTCGGCTTTGAGGTTGAATGCGGGCATACCCCCGTTATAATCAATGGTACCATTCAGTTGAAGCACGGCATTGTCATCATTCATGGATGCCTGTCCCTTAAAAAGGTCTTTGTCCAGCTGCCCGTTCACATTGATATTCTTATAGCGGTACCCTTGCCAGTCCAGGAAGGAAAAACTTCCATTCATCAGGGTATTCCGGTTCTCTTCACTGAAACCGCTTCCTTTCACGGAGAGGTTAAAGGCCGCATGTCCAATTTTGTTATCCTGTAAGATCTCACCGAGGGCGAAATCATCAGTGGAAAGTTTTCCCGAGTAGACCGGCTCCCTGCCAGCAGGCAACTTCATATTCAGGTCAGATCGCAGGGTGCCCAGGTTGGTATGAAGGGTTCCAAACATTACGAAATCTCTTGTGAACCCCGTGAAGTTCCCGCTGAAATCCAGGTAATCGATACGGGACAAAGCCGGCGTAGTGACCGTTCTTATCCCGCTGAAAACAGTTGCGAGGTCATTGTATGTTGTTTTGAATTCACTGGCTTTTATGTCCATGAATGTTTTGTCGATCTGCGGTAAACCGATCAGGCTGATATCCCCGTTCAGCATCGTGTGATCATTGGCTTTCACAAACAAGCCTTTACCATGTAAGTCATCCACAGTGCCACGGGCCGAGCCTTTCAGGATGAATTTTTTTTTCCAGCTTTTCAAAGAAGGTGCGAAGAAAGCGAGATCATCACTGTCGATCTCAGTATTGTCAAAATCTCCCTGCATGATCACGGAATGGATGAAATCATCCATTTGGCTGAAATCCTCATAACTCATCTTAAAGAAATGGCGGATGCGGCTCCTGTTGGTTATGATATCGAGGTTGTTGAATGCCATTTCATGGGGGGTGAATTTTGCATCCAGGGTGCAATTCTTTACTGCCAGCCCGCTGCGCTCCTGCGTGGATATCTGCACATGACCCGTAATGGTGTCATGCAGGAACCTGACACCCGTGATCTTTCCCTGGATATCGGAAAATACGATATGATGACCATCGAAATAGGAAAGAAGCGGTTCGCTGACCTGTTTGTCATTCCTGAACGCGCCGTTATGCAGATTGATCTGTCCTACCTGTATATCCCACCCATTCCTGTTCCATTCGTAGGAACTGTCGGCTTTATTGTTCTGATCCGGCATGGGCGGTTCCCTGCCATCGTAATTGTTTATCCAAAGAGATGGTGCATCAATATCTATGGATGTTATATAGGCACTCCTGGTATTCAGGTTGAAATTTTGAGCATCCAGTTTCAGTGAATGGAGGCCGACGCTGAGATCTTGCCCCTTCCAGCGATCCTGTTGCATCATAACCAGGCGGTTCACTTCGATTTGCCGGATATTGAAATGAATTCCCGATGAATCATCCGACTGCCGGCCCGATGAGAAATAATCGAGAAGGAACTGGTAATTCCAGGTTGAATCTGTCCGGCCCGTTTTGATATAGGTATCATCCAACCCGATATATTTCAGGTCCGCATTTTTTTTCAGGAAGAACCAGTCCGTAATGCGCACCCTGGCATCACCCGCGAATAATAATGTATCATTTTGCCGGTCCAGTACCAGCAATCCATGCAGGTGCATCCTGTTGAAGAGTGAAAAATCCACGTGCTGAACGCTAACCTTTGTATGCAGCTTCCGGGACAGCCTGTCTGTAACTTCCCTTGCAATGATATTCTGACCCCACCTGGACTGCAAGAACAGGTAAGTCCCCGCCAGGAGCAGGGCCAGGATAATGAAGAACCACAGCACTATTTTTTTTAGCCTTTTCAGGGACAGCGTATTGATTTGCAAAAGTAAATAATCGCTTTTTCAGGGCAAATACAGTACCAGAATCAGGACAGTGCAGGGCAGCATGACGAACGGTAAGGTCCGGATGAATACTAATGTAAGAAGACCTTCCGTTATGATATGTTAAAAAAAAGATCCCCCCGGAAACCGGAGGGATCGCAGAATAGATTTATGAACTGATCAATTCCTGATGACGGGGGTCAGCGCAGGTGTATTCTTATTTTCATTTGTAGGCGTGCTCACATTCTTCACGGGTTGGGGTGTTGGATTTGGAGTCGTGCTATCGGAGGTCAGCACTTCTCCCGTGATATGGATCACTTTTGGAATGTCAAACCCGGCCACCTGAATAGTCACATCTTTTGTAAAGGGTCCGACTGCAGCGGCATTGTACTGAACTTTCAGTTTGGTGGTCTTGCCGGGCAGGATCGGTTCCGTGATCTTATCAGGTGTTGTACAGCCGCAGCTTCCGTATGTATTCACCACGGTCAGGGCTGCGTTCGACGTATTGGTCAGTTCGAAATAGGTTGCAACGGGAGTACCCTGTTTTATCTTTCCGAAATTGTGTGTGTCCTCATTTACTTTCAGGACAGAGTCGGCCTTGGTCTGGGCATTGATCGCACCGGCTACGATGCATACAAAAGCTGCCAGGAGAAATTTTTTCATGTGTAGAAATTTTTGTTTTAAAAGGTTTGTTTTTTTAACAGATCAATGGAGGCATTCACAGGAGCGGACCCCGCCGGCGCTTTCCATACGAAGCCCTTTATTTTAAGTTGTTTGGTCTGGCTGGTATTATACGTGATCGTAATATATTTCTCAAAATAATTTTCTGCCGATGCATTATAGCCTACTTTGATCGTGGCAGAGGCGCCCGGCGCGATCGGTTCGCGGTTCCATTCCGGAGTGGTACATCCGCAACTGGGGTGCACATCATCCAGTTTGAGGGGTTTATCACCGGTATTCTTTACTTCAAAATTGTAATAGACCGGTTTGCCCTGTGCGATCTGACCGAAATCGTGTTCTGTTTCCTTCAGCTGTAATACTTCTTTGTCGACGTTATTTTGCTGGTTCTGTGAATACAAACTGAAAACAGCGACCAGGGAAACCAGTAAAAGAGTTGTTTTTCTGAACATAAAATGAAGGGCAAAGTTAAGTCAAAGATGTGATATTTGCCAGAAAGGTTGCAGTAAATACGCAGATTTTTCAGAGAAAAAAACACCCATCACATTATCCTTAATTTTGCACCGATGGAGCTGCAGGCTGAGATACAAACAGATAAAGAAAAACTCTCCTTTGACACATTCAGGACCGAAGTACTCGGAGATTTCCGTATGGCCACCATCAGCCGGGAAGCCAGCCTGCTGGGCCGTAAGGAAGTGCTGGGCGGCAAAGCCAAATTCGGCATATTCGGCGACGGCAAAGAAATTGCCCAGGTAGCGATGGCCAAATTCTTTTTGCCCGGTGATTTTCGCAGCGGTTATTACCGCGACCAGACCTTTTGCTTTGCCGCGGGACTGGTAACCGTAGAACAATTTTTTGCTCAACTATATGCCGATCCTATACCTGAAAATGAACCCAACAGTAACGGCCGGCAAATGAACAGCCATTTTGCATCCAGAATGGTGGATGAAAACGGGAACTGGCTTCCGCTTGCTCACATAAAAAACCAGGTGGCTGACCTGGCGCCTACTTCCGGCCAGATGCCGCATAGCCTCGGCCTGGCACTGGCATCCAAACTTTTTCGGAATGAAAAATCATTCCAGGGGTTCGGTGATCTCTCAAATAATGGTAACGAGGTTTGCTTTGCCACCATCGGCGACGCTGCCACCAGCGAAGGAGGATTTTGGGAAGCGATGAATGCAGCAGCAGTCATGCAAGTGCCGCTGGCAGTATTTGTCTGGGATGATGGTTACGGCATCTCTGTACCTAAAAAGATACAAACAGTGAAGGCTTCAGTCTCGGAAGCCATGAAAGGTTTTGAAATGAACGACCGGGAAACAGGTATAAAAATATATAAAGTGAACGGATGGGATTATGCCGGCATGTGTGAGGCGTTTGAAGAGGGTATTGGTTTGGCCAGGCGATCCCATATTCCTGTTTTATTTCATGTGGATGAATTGACACAACCACAGGGACATTCTACTTCAGGCAGTCATGAACGTTATAAATCTCCTGAAAGACTGGAATGGGAAAGGGACTGGGATGGGATCAAAAAAATGCGGGAGTGGATCCTGGCACATTCCCTGGCCAGTGAAGAGGAACTGGATCAGATCGTCACTGAAGCAAGGGATCATGTAAGGCGTGAAAGACAATCTGCCTGGGAAAATTTTCTGGCCCCGATCCGGAAACAAGTGGAAAAAACGGTGAGTATTATCCGGGAAATGGCTGAAAGCCTGCCCGGGCAGTCAGGCCTTCTTAAAAAATCAGCAGATGAACTCCTTGCCAACAGGGAACCGCTTCGCCGGGATGTGCTGAGAACACTTCATACAGCGATAGGCATTTCCGGGGCATCGGGGGTTGAGCGCAATGCAAAAGATTATTATCAGGAATTGCTGTATGAGAATAAAAAACTGTTCAACACTTATTTATATAATGAAGGCCCGAAAAGCGCCCTCCGGGTGAATGAAGTGAAGCCAGAGTATGTAACGGATGCCCCATTGGTGAATGGATTTGAGATCCTTAATAAATACTTCGATACCCTGTTTGAGCACGATACCAGGGTCCTTGCATTCGGGGAAGACCTTGGATTTATCGGGGACGTGAACCAGGGCTTTGCTGGTTTGCAGCAGAAATATGGCCTGAACAGGATCTTTGATACCGGCATACGGGAACTAAGCATCATGGGACAGGGAATGGGGCTGGCACTACGTGGCTTGCGTCCCATCGCGGAAATTCAGTATATCGATTATTTTTTATTCGGATTGCAAACATTGAGCGATGATGTGTCAACGCTGCACTACAGAACAGGCGGTAAACAAAGTGCCCCGCTGATCGTGCGGACAAGAGGCCACCGGCTGGAAGGGATCTGGCACAGCGGTTCTCCCATGGGCATGATCATTCACTCCCTCCGCGGGATACATGTGTGTGTGCCGAGGAATATGGTGCAGGCAGCCGGAATGTATAATACAATAATGAATGCTAATGACCCCGGATTGATCGTAGAATGTCTGAACGGTTACCGACTCAAGGAAAAATTACCCTCTAACCTGCTGGAAATGAGGACCCCCTTGGGTGTACCTGAAATTATTAAAGAGGGGAGTGATGTGACCATTGTTTCATATGGTTCAACACTCAGGATCATCCAGGATGCTGTCAATTCACTCGAAAATACAGATCCTTTATCAGGGCAGGCAGGCATCAGTTGTGAAATAATTGATATACAGACCCTGCTTCCCTTTGATATTCATCATACCATTCTAAGCTCGCTCAAAAAAACAAATCGTATTGTTTTCATTGATGAGGATGTACCCGGCGGAGCAGCTGCCTATATGTTCAATAAAGTAATGGAAGAACAGGGCGGTTATCGCTTCCTCGATGTAGCTCCCCGAACGATCACCGGCAAGGATCACCGCCCGGCCTATGGCAGCGACGGAGATTATTTCAGCAAACCCAATGCTGA
>CAZZDQ010000014.1:0-17039 GCA_964652845.1 uncultured Chitinophaga sp. | reverse complement strand
ATCACCGCCCGGCCTATGGCAGCGACGGAGATTATTTCAGCAAACCCAATGCTGAGGAGATCATCACGGTCATCCGTGAGATGATGGCGGAGTAGTTGTCGATATGCAATAGACAATTAGCAATAAGCAATTTGGAATAGTTTTATGTTGATCAGTTGATTTTTTTAACCCCAAAGTCCACAAAAAAATACTCAAAGATCACAAAGCAAATGAATAAGCACATTAGATACAGAAGAATACTTTGTGTCCTCTGTGGTTAAACCTGCCGCCTGTCAATTCTTTCCCAAACAAACAATAAATAACAGTATATTAGTCTGGAGAGAACGAAAGTGGATTTAGATAATGATGCTTTAATCAATCAATATGAAACTAACCCTATACCAGGTTGATGCATTTACCCAAACATTATTCGGCGGAAACCCTGCGGCTGTGATACCGCTGAAAAAATGGTTGCCGGAAAAAACAATGCAGGACCTGGCTATGGAGAACAACCTCAGTGAGACTGTTTTTTTTGTACCCTCGTCGGGCAAGGCCGCGGATTATGATATCCGCTGGTTCACGCCTGCACTGGAGATCAATCTTTGCGGACATGCCACCCTTGGTTCCGCCTATGTGATCTTTGAGATCCTGGAAGCCAGGAAAAATAAAGTGGTGTTCAGTTCACAAAGCGGGTTATTGACCATAAAAAAAGATAAACCATCCAAGACATTCCGGGGATTGATGGATTTCCCTTCATGGAAACCTGCCCGATTGAATGAGGACCCTTCGCGGCTCAAAGAAATGCTGAGGGTGAATGAGATCGTCTCGTTGAATAAAAGCAGGGACTACCTGGTTGAATTGAAATCACAGGAAGAGGTGGAGGCTGCAAGGCCTGATTTCACCGCGATCAAAAACCTGGGGGAAAAGATCATCATCACCGCCCCTGGCAAGGAGGTTGATTTTGTGTCGAGGTTCTTTGCTCCTTCCGCAGGCGTGGATGAGGACCCGGTAACCGGTTCAGCACATTCCCAGTTGATCCCTTTCTGGAGCGAGAAACTGCACAAAGCCTCGATGAATGCCCTTCAACTTTCAAAACGGGGCGGAATGATCTATTGCGAACAGGTTAATGATAAAAGAGTGATCATCGGCGGAAGCTGTGTTTTTTTCATGCGGGGAGAGATCCGGATCAAGGATCCACGGCAAACGCTTGCCGACAGAAATTGATTAACCTGTCAACTCCCCCGGTTCCCTTTATTTTCTTCCGGCAACCTGCTTACGAGACCGGCTTTCCGCAGGAGTTTCCTGGTCTTGCGGTCATGCATGAACTTATATTCCATGGCATAAATGACGGGCAGGATCAGTAAGGTCAGGATAGTGGCAGTGACCAAACCCCCGATCACTACCGTAGCAAGCGGTTTCTGTGATTCGCTGCCGATACCAGTCGACAAGGCTGCAGGCAGTAACCCGATCATTGCCATTAAAGCCGTCATGATGACCGGCCTGACACGGGAAGCGACCCCTTTTTTGATAGCATCATCAATATTCATTTTGGATTCCAGGTTTTTCCGGAAGACAGAGATCAGGATCACTCCGTTCTGGATACAAACGCCGAAGAGCGCAATGAATCCGATTCCGGCGGAGATACTGAAGTTCATATGGCGTATATGCAGGGCGAGGATGCCGCCGATCAGGGCAAAGGGTACATTGAACAAAGTGAGTAATGCATCCTTTACAGTTCCATAAGTAATGAACAGTATGATAAAGATCAGCAGGAGGCAGATAGGAACGATCCCCGACAGGGTCCGGCTGGCTCTTTGCTGGTTCTCGAATTCACCATTCCAGGTGGTAAAATAACCGTCGGGCAGGTGCACTGCAGTTTTTACTTTCTGTTGCGCTTCCCTGATCGTGCTGCCCAGGTCTCTTTCCCGGTTGGAGAATTTAATGGCAATATACCTTGTGTTGTTATCGCGGTATATGAAGGCGGGACCGGTCAGGGTATTGATATCAGCGATCTCCTTCAACGGGATCTTTCCTCCGTCATTGGTCGGCACCTTCAGTTGTTCAATGGCTTCCTGTGTGGCGCGGTATTCCTTCTGGTATCGTACCCGTATATCGAATTTTCTTTCTCCTTCATATAAAGCGGTAGCTGCTTTGCCTCCGATCGCCATTTCGATCACTGAATTCGCATCGGCTGCATTGATGCCGTACAAGGCCATCTTTTGTTGGTCCAGGCGGATACGGAACTCTGGTTGACCCAGGTTCTTTTCAATACCCAGGTCTTCGATCCCTTTCACGGTCCTCATCTGCGCTTCTGCCGCTTTGGCCAATGAATCGAGGATCTTAAAATCCTTTCCGAATATCTTCAATGCAAGGGAAGCATTGATCCCGGCCACCGCTTCTTCCACATTATCCCGTATGGGCTGGGAATAGTTGAGTACGAGACCCGGTATCTTGTTCAATTGAACGTCCATTTCATTGATCAGTTCATCTTCCGACAGACCTTTTCTCCATTTTTCTTTCTGTTTCAGGTCAACCTGGATCTGGATATTGAAAAAACCTTTTGGGTCGGTACCATCGTTTGTCCTCCCGATCTGAGACAGCGATTTTTCCACTTCCGGGAATTTTGAAATGATGCTGATCATCTCATCGCTCACTGATTTTGCCTCGCTCAGGGAAACACTCATCGGCAATTCTGCCTCCACCCACAAAGCACCCTCATTCAGGGCTGGCAAGAATTCCGTACCCAGGAATTTCGCGGAGAAAAACGTGACCAACATGAAAGCAACTGCCATGAATACGCTCTTCCTTTTATTTTTATAAACGATATCCAGTAACCGCCTGACAGATTGCTCAAAGAAGGAAACAACGACATTGCGTTTCTCCCTTACATTCTTTCTCAGCAAAATGCTTGACAGTGCGGGCACAAGGGTCAGCGTGAAGAGCAGGGCGCCCAGCAGTGCAAAACCAAGGGTGTAGGCCAATGGAGAGAACATCTTGCCTTCCACTTTCTGAAAAGAAAAGATGGGCACAAGACAGGTGAGGATGATGACCTTGCTGAAAAAAATGGCCTTACCCATTTCCACCCCGGTGGTTTTGAACAACCCCAGTTTGGCCAGTTTATTGAATTTGGCCATACCCACTTCCCTGGCCCGGTGGTCCATGGCTACGAACATCCCTTCCACCATCACCACGGCACCATCGATGATGATCCCAAAGTCAACGGCCCCCATGCTCAGGAGGTTAGCCGTCATCCCTTTCAAACGCATGCATATGAATGCGAATAAAAGGGAGAGTGGGATGATGATACTGACTGTTAAAGTGGTGCGCCAGTCGGCCATGAAGATCAGAACGATCATCGTGACAAAAATAATCCCTTCAATGAGGTTACGGATGACCGTATGCTGTGCATAATCCATCAGTACGGTCCTGTCGTAAAATGTGTCCAGTCTTACCCCCTTGGGTAAAATGGAAGTATTCAATTCACTCACTTTTGCTTCCACTCTTTTCAGCACTTCTCCCGGGTTTTCTCCCTTTCGCATAACGACGATGCCTTCAATAACATCGTCTTCCCTGTTACCCGCTTTATCCCGGGTCACCCAACCCAGCCTTGGTTTGCCCGCTTCTTTCACTTCTGCTACATTTTTCACCAGCAATGGAACGCCGTTTATCTTATTGATGAGGATATTCTGTATATCATTGATATTTGTCAGCAAGCCGATCCCCCTTACCACGTATGCCTGCCCGTTCCTTTCGATCACATCACCGCCCACATTCACATTACTCTTGCTGATCGCATTGAATACATCCAGTGAAGAAAGATTGTACTTGGTGAGAAATTGCGGGTCCACACTCACTTCATAGATCTTCTCTTCGCCGCCAAAACTATTCACATCTGCCACCCCGGGCACGGATTTGAATTGCCTGTCCAGCACCCATTCCTGCAGTGCGGTCAGGTCACGGATATTGTAGATCTTGCTTTTCAGCGTATAGCGGTAAATTTCCCCGGTTGGTCCGTAAGGGGGTTGTATATCGGGTTTTACCCCTTCGGGCAGATCAGCCCCGCCGATCCGGCTCTGTACCTGCTGCCGGGCAAATGCATCATCTACACCATCGTCGAAAATGATCCGGATATAGCAAAGGCCGAATGCAGAGGTCGTCCGCAGGTTTGATTTCCGCTGTATGGAATTCAGTTCGGTCTCCAGGGGAATGGTCACGAATTTTTCCACTTCTTCAGCGCTCCTGCCCGGCCATTGCGCAATGATGATGATCTGCGTGTTCGTAATATCGGGGAATGTTTCAATCGGGGTTTCCTTATAGGCCCAGATCCCCACTGCCGCCAGAACGCCTGTCATGAAAAAAACAAAATACCTATGCCGCAGCGAGAACTGGATGATATTCTTGATGAATCTTTTCATAAAAAATGAGTTGAAAGAATGGACGTTTATTAAAAATCATTCAGCAACTGGCGGAAATAAAGGATCTGCTGCTCTGTGATGACCCGGTCACCATCCTTCAGCCCGCCGCTGATATAGGTATTGTTGCCCATTGTTTTTACAGGGGTTACTTCTTTGATCTCCAGGTTGCAGCGGTCATGATACAGGACAACGAAATTCTTTCCGTTCTCCGTAATGATAGAAGAGGAGGGGATAACTGCCATTTCATTTTCCTCCGTATTTTTTACCGTCACATTGGCGAACATCTCCGGTTTCAGTTCATGGCCCGGATTATTTACCGAGATACGCACTTTCATCACCTTGGCCTGCGGATCAAGTTGCTGGTTCAGTTTATCAATGGTGCCGGTAAAAACCTTTCCGGGATAAGCAAGCGTTGTGATCTCCACAGCAAAGCCTTCCTTCACTTTTGCTACATCCGTTTCATATACATTGGCCCAGATCCATACCCGGTCAATATCGCCGACTGTGAAGATGTTCTGTCCGTTATCGCTGCGGATGAAACTGCCTGCCTCAGTATTTTTTTCAACGATATACCCGTTGATGGGTGACTTGACGACGTATTCACCGCTGGCAGCCGTATGGCCGCCGCCGTTAATAGCGATCTGGGTTTTGATCTTGGAAGCCGCATTAAGCGCTTTATTGTAATTCTCCTTCGCCTCCATGTATTCTTTTTCGCTCGCAATCCCGTTTTTAAATAATGATTCGGTATTGTCCAGCTCCCTTTTCGCTATTGAAATATCATTGTTTGCCGACACGAGATCATTATAGTTCCCCGATACATCGGCGCTCCGGATAATGGCCAGGGTCTGCCCTTTCCCGATCTTATCACCCAGGGACACATATACTTTCTGTACCTGGCCGCTGCTGAAGGGGAAGACCTTCACCACTTTGCTGTCATCAAAACTCACTTCACCGGCCAGGATTACTTCGTCATTCACTCCTTTGAGATGAACCGTATCGATCCTGATCAACCGTTGCATGGAATCGCTGACGCAGATCCTTGCCCCTGCCGCATCGCCATTCCCTTTTTTATCATTCTTGCAGCTGGAAGGGATCGTGCCGATAAGGGAGAAATAAAACAAGTACATGAACTTTTTCATATATGAAGTTTAGAAAGTGAATAAGGGTGTATTGATCGTGTAATTCAGATCCGCCATGGCCTGAAGCAGGTTATAATGCTGCTCCTCCAGCTTTAATTTGTTTTCTTTATAACTGTCCATGAAATCAGTGAAGTCCAGCAAACTGATCTTCCTTTGTTGATAGGCCTGCAGCATATTGATCAACATGTTCTCATAACCCCAGGAAAAGAGTTCCTGTTGACTATCGTTGACCTTTTGCCAGTAAAAATATCTTTCAATTGAAGCAGTGACCTCGTTCCGGATCTTATCCTGCTGCCACTTCCATTGGGTTTGCTGTTGTTTGACCTGGAATTTCGCCGCCTCGATATTGCCCTGGTTATGATTGAAAATATTCAGCGGAAGGAAGACACTAAGACCGACATAATTGGGTGTGTAATTGCTCAGCCTGTCATATTCAGGACCGATCGTGATATCCGGTTTTGCAAGGGCTTTCTGGTAAACGAGATTATGATTCTGAAAATCGAGGGACGCTTGGGCAATGGCTGCATCGGGACGGTTTTGCTGAGCCAGTTTGACCAGGCTATCGGTTCCCGGTATGGGCATTGAGCTGCTTGTCTTCCAGTCATAATTTTTATCGGGAAGTATAAACACGGTATCATTG
Organism: uncultured Chitinophaga sp.; assembly: GCA_964652845.1. Classification (GTDB taxonomy): domain Bacteria; phylum Bacteroidota; class Bacteroidia; order Chitinophagales; family Chitinophagaceae; genus JJ008. Next base: position 10,866 of record CAZZDQ010000014.1, on the reverse strand, counting down.
GATTGAAGCAGTATTTTCAGCTCCGCCTGCACCGGCAAAAACCCGGCCTGCACACCATGCAATTCATTTTGCAGACCGAAGAGCAGAGCTTTTAGTCGAAGCAGGTCCTTGAGGGCGATATTGCCTGCTTTATACACTTCCCCCATGCCGGTCACCAGTTTGGTCACCTGTTCGATCTCCAGGTCATAGATCTTCTTTTGTTGCATCAGCTTATTTGTTGCGATCAGGTCATTCTGCAGGGCATACCGCAGCAATCGCATCAGGTCATCCAACTGGTATTGCGCCAGGAGTGCATTATCTGCAGCCAACTGTGTTTGTTTTTTGATCTTACCGGCCGTACGGATTAGCTGTTGCACCTGCAGGAAGACCTGGCCGTTATTGGCAGTATGCCGGAAGAATTTTCCGTCATAAATATTCTGGTCTGTCACCAGGAGCGGATTATCCCACAATTTTGCCTGTTTGATCAGGGCCTTGCTGGCGTCCACATTATAATGTGCAGCGATCAGCAACAGGTTATTTTGGAGGAATAGTTTTTCCGCCTGCGGGAAACTGAGCCGCAGGGTATCCTGTGCCTTTACAGGATCATGGTATGTTGTAAATACCAACATGGCCAGGAGGCCAATGATATTTTTCATCACTGAATTTTAAAATGAACAATGGGGGAACACTATAAACTGCCTGTTAGGCAGGAACCGATCAGGCTTTGGGAGGCGGCTTGATCACTTCATGGTAGGGAGAAAGCGGTTTGGCACTGAATCCATAGGGGCAAATATGTGAATCCGGATCACAGCCCACCGGTTTTACCGGACTGAGCTGGGGTACCCTGTTACAGGAAGATTTGATGCCGTGAAAATAACGGGCATTGTTATCGTCCTCATCCTTGCGGTGTTCTTTTTTATGAAGGATGACATCTGAAAAGAATTCAGAAAGTGAATTGATATCATTCACCGCCACGCCGTTTTTGTCATAAATGGTCTGTTCATCCACCTGTGGGATGAACATGAAATAGTTCAGGTGGAGATACATGAGCAGGGCTATGGACAGGTAACGTGTCAACACGGGCTCAAAAGTAGAAATTATTTTTGCAAAACCTAAATCTTTGCAGTTCTTTAACAGGGAAGCGGGGCCCCGTTGCAGAGGTATATCAGTTGCCGGGGATTTTTACTTTAGTTGGCTGACATTTTGGTTTTGCGAACGGCGAGTTCCAGGATATAATCATAAAGGGCAAAGAATTTATCACTCATGTTTTCTGAAAGCTCTTCGGTTGCGCTCACACTGGCACTGTGCGTTTTTCCTCTTGCAGACAAGGAGATTGATGTTCCCGGGTAATCATAAATAATGCCCTTTCTTTTTTGTGAATGCATATTCTGTAGCCCTGCTTTGTTCATGTTTTTCAACAGGCTGTCCTTATCGGTTTTTGATAAGCTGAACTGAAAAGTGTCCCTTTTCGGATAGCGGGAATAGATATAAACACAATTCGTATCGGTGATTTGAATATAATTGCTTTGGGGTCTCATCCCGCCGTCATTCTGAGCGGTGATGGAAATATCCTTTGTCCACTTCAATTGCCCGCATGCAAAGAAGGTGAAAAAGCATGACAGCAACAGGACAAAAAAGTATTTAGTCTTCATTGTATCCATTTGAATATAAAAGATGCATGCACTATCAAATGTACATATCATTTCATTCTGTACAATGAATGACTGCAATCCCTTCCCCCCGAGCATATTGCGCCATGCTGTGCTGGTAGCCTGCTTCCTTTAACCAATTCATAACATCATTGCCCCTGTTCAGTCCGGAGAATGGAACAGACAATTGTTTGCCGCTGCCATTCGTTTGAGCGTAGGGTGAAATGACATTCGTGAATGCCAGCACATCTAAAGCAGTCCTGAAAAAACCAAAGACCCTTTTCAGGGAAACATCAAGGTTTTTATAACCCACCATTATTTTCCCTGCTGAGAGGGAATCATTAAATAAATTTCCTAAAGAGGCGATACCGGCCGGGGACGGGAATTTGGGTACAATATCATTACTGTTCTCTACCCGCAGTGAGGCTGGGAATTTTTGGTCAAAATCGGAGGCAAATGACAGATCTCCTGCGGCCGGGGCAGCAAATGTGATCACATTGATCAGGGGAACGGTTTTATTTTCTTTTTTCCGAATATTGAACAAGTAAGAAGCAAAGACCGTTGCCAGGTTACCTCCGAGGCTATGCCCCGTTACCAGGAGCGGGACATTTTTCATTTTGTTCTCCAGGAATTGCAGCAGGGTCTCCCCGCTGTTCTTATCCTTCATGGCACAGAGATTTTGCCAGCCGGAATAAGCACCGGAAGCGATATGTGCCGGTAAAGAATCTTCGGTATAAACCCATTTTTCCTGGCTGGCCACGTTGAGATCCTGGTAGATCCAGTTTTGAAAAGCAGCCCAGCTGAAATTGACCAGGGAGCCCCGGATCACCAGGAAACAGATCCTTCCATTTCCCGCAACAAACGCTTCGTTACCGCCTGCTTCCTTCCCTTCCCAGTCAATTTTCCAGCCCGGCAGCATGGCGGATAAGACGGAATCTGTATGCGTGCAATAACTGATCTGCGAAAGAAGGCAGGCTGTTTTTTCATTGGCCGGCTCAAACAGGATCGCAGTGCTGTTGGCTTCCTGGTGTTTTGAATGATCGGGCTGATTACAATGAACTGACAGAAGAAGGAGAAATGGCAGGTAGTATGTTTTCTTCATCATGATTTCTACGGATACTTTAAACAAGAACGAGCTGCACGGGTTTTTGTATGAAGACATATCATGATCGCGGCCGTGCTGATCAGCTGTGGAATCGCAGTTCAAAAACTTTTTGTTCTTTTTTCAGCTGAAAGCCCTGTTCTTCATAAAAACGGTGAGCATCTTTTCGTTTTATATTGCTGCGGACCCTCAGCGATTTCGCACCTTTTTTGCGGCACCAGGCAATGGCTGCCTGCAATAATTGATGGCCAATGCCTTTATTGCGGTAAGCTTCATCCACCACCATTCCGTATATTTCCCAGATCCATCCGGATTCGAGACTGATTTTCCTGCTCACATAGATCCAGCCGGCCACGGTTTCATGACTGTCCGCCACCAAGACGATCCCCTCTTTCTCTTTTTGAATGGCGTCAATATTTTTTTCAATGTTTGCCAGATCAATGGGATAACCGAGCTGGTTGCTCAACCGGGTCAGTGCAGGGCCATCATCCATTTTTGCTTCCCGTATCCGTATGTTCATGGGATTTTAGAATGAAGATAATCAAATCGGGATTCTGCATCATTTTTCACCCATTTCTTCAGCTATTCTTAATAACTCATTGGTTGATCTCCAGTTCCTGGTCGTTGCCGGGGTTTTTAATCTTGACTCCAGGAAATTATTTCCGAGTTTGGTATTCCCATATCCGTGAGGGCAATAGAGGTAAACGGCATATTTACTGAATAGGATCTCTTCACCGGGAATTTTTTTGGCGGTGATTTCATTCTTGTCGAATCCCCCGGGTACGGATGACAGGAAGGTGACGTGCAGGAAAGTGATATCCCTGGTTTTATCTGCCGCGAGCAGGTTTCCTTTAATGATCTTTTTAAGATGATCAATGGTCATCACCAGCACTTTTACATCGTATCCAAATTTTTTCAATACTTGTTTTGCGATCTGCGCTTCCAGTTCTTTTTCATTTGTTTGATTTGCCCTGAAGATCACATTCCCGCTCTGGATATAGGTTTTCACATTTTTAAATTCGAGGCCTTCATACATGCGGCGCAGGGCTTCCATTTTGATAAGCTTTTTGCCCACTACATTGATACCACGGATGATGGAGATATAAGTATTCATGTTTAGAAGATACTGTATTATTTAAAATTACACTATTCGCAGTTTGCAAAATAAAAGCCGCCCCATGAGGGCGGCTGATGGAGATTATGATTCCTGGTTCAGAACCTGTGTCCAAAGCCCTGTCCCGGTTGACCGGACCCGCTCCGGGTATTCATGTCCCGGTGATCATAGCCATTCCTGTTATCCATATTTTTCTGGTCATAACCATTCTTTTGATCCATGTAGCGGTGGTCATACTGGTGACTACCATCACGGTCAAACTGGTTAAAGATGGGCACCTGGCTTACAGTGATACGCCCGAAACAGTCAATATGGATCATCACATCATTCCTGCCGACCCAAAAAGAAGAGGAGGATATCATCCTTGCCCTGGCATCGCGGTCACGACGGCCGAAGCCAAAATTGCCAAAGAAACTTTTCTGCATGTCATATACCTGGATGATGTGGTTTGCGCCATACAATTCCCAGGGACTGATCGTGATATTGCTGCCGGCATAGGACCTGCCGTCAACAATAATGCGGAAATTTTTTTCACTGGTGATCGTGATGGACGGCTGACGGTCAGCAGCCATTACGGTTAAGGTCATCAGTGATCCTGTTAAGAATGTAAAGATCTTTTTCATATAATTCAGTTTTAATTGATGGCACTGCACCAACCGGGGGAGCAGTACCGATTATTTTAATTGCCCGGTTAAGTAGAGTATTTCAAAGCAGGTGCCAGCATGCCAAAGAAGGGTAAAGGGAATGTTAAGCAGGAAAGACGGTAAACGGTGAAAAGCCGGGAATCATTGACAGTCCAGCATTCCGGGCAATGTTATTTAAGGTTAATGAACATTAAGGGCGGTTAAGTTAAAAATTTGCCAACAGGAGGTCTGTTGAAATTCTTCACATGATGTGATACAAAGAAAGTTATTTTAGCATAATTATACGGAAAGCCTTTTTTCATAAGTCACCTGTTCCCCATATTCAGCATATCGTTTTAATATACGCAGGTACATGGCCCAGCAATAATTCGAGACACGAAAATTTTCTGTAAGGGAAGGCCAGCCAGTATGGTAAAAACTGACACTGGTTTTATTTTCACCCATATTTTCCAGTACAAAACCGATCCTGGTTCCCACCCAGTCTGATTCAGCCTCCGTCATCACCCATTCGAATGCTTTGCCCGGTTCACAGATTGTGACCTTTGCTTTCCAGAGGTATCCCGGCCCGAAATCGAGTGTATAGATCGAACCTTTTCCCGGTTTTCCTTCTGATTTTTTGGTCCACCAGTTATCAAGTCCCCCGGGCGTGCAGAAGCATTCAAATATTTTTTCAGGAGAACTATTGATAGTAAAGGTGTGGAAAATATCAGCCATAATTGTTGGATTTGAAGTAAGTTCTCTGAACATATTTTATATCATGGGTTCAGAGTTATAACAAATTTAACCGTGATTTATTTTCCTGCTTTTCTTTTTCTGTTTATCAGGAAGATCGAATGTTACGATCAGGGGCGCATGATCACTATATTTTGACCACTCCCTGTACGCACCGACCTCGACAGAGCGGAGTTTTTTAAGAATACTTGCGGAAGCAAAACAATAATCTATATGATAAGGTTTGCTCCGGTGCCGGTACATATACAGGGTGGGATGTGCTTCCTTACCATGGGCATGCCTGTGATACGAATGATAGGTACTGAAAATATTCTTTGCTGCAAGGAAACGGACCAGCCCCGAATGATCCCCTGGCCTCCCGTTCTTATGATCCCAGATCGTATTACTGTTAAAATCACCGGTCAAAATAGCCGGCTTTTTGAATAAAGCTTCATAATAATGAACAGCTTTCCAAATCTGTGTGACATAATGACCCTCAGGATCCAAAGGGTTATTGGCCCAGATCGCAAATAAATTGAAATCGGTCTTTCCGCCGGTAACAGCCACCGGTACGATCGTTTTAAAATCTTTTTTATGTATGGGAAGGAGCCTGAACCTGTAGTGCGAGAATGAAAATATGGCTAATCCCTTATGTAAATTTTTACCAAACCATAATATATCAGTGGGCTGAACCTCATTGTCCGGGAAATTTATTTTACTGGGATGCTCGCATTCCTGGACTACCAGGATATCCGGCGAATGAGCCAGGATGGGCCCGGCTTTTTTTCTGAATGCCATATTGCAATTCCAGGTTATGATCTTCATATTAAATGCTTCTTCGGATGCAGTGGGATATTTCAAAAGTAGATAATGCCATTAACAATGCATCTTTAGGTTATCCTCGCAATTAAAAGCTCATCCTTTTTCGTTACCTTTGCCCGCAATTTTTAATTCTGAATTTCAATTCCCCTTTAGGGGATAGGGGTATGAAAAACATCCGCAACTTCTGCATCATCGCACATATTGACCACGGCAAATCTACCCTGGCCGACCGGCTTTTACAGATCACCGGAACAGTGAGCGACAGGGACATGATGGACCAGGTGCTGGATGATATGGAACTGGAGCGGGAAAAGGGAATCACGATCAAGAGCCATGCCATCCAGATCGATTATAAGCATACCGACGGGCAGGAATATGTATTGAACCTTATCGATACTCCCGGGCATGTGGATTTCAGCTATGAAGTGAACCGTGCCCTGGCAGCCTGTGAAGGGGCATTGTTGCTGGTGGATGCTACACAGGGCATACAGGCGCAGACCATTTCCAACCTGTACCTGGCTATCGACAATGACCTTCAGATCATCCCGGTCATCAATAAAATAGATATGGACGGGGCCATGATCGATGAAGTGAAGGACCAGATCCTGGAACTCACTGGTTGCAAACCCGAAGAAATATTATTGGCCAGCGGCAGGACCGGAGAGGGCGTGGAAGCGATCCTGGAAGCCATTGTAAAGAAGGTCCCTCCGCCGGTAGGAAACCCTGGTGCGCCCCTGCAGGCCCTGATCTTTGATTCGGTATTCAATTCCTTCCGCGGTATCATCGTGTATTATCGTATTATGAACGGCAACCTGGAAAAAGGGGATAAAGTGAAATTCGTATCAACCGGACAGGAATATGAAGCCGATGAAGTAGGTATTTTAAAATTGAAATTGAGTGAACGGCCCGCTGTTCATTGCGGCGATGTAGGCTATATCATCACCGGTATCAAGAATGCCAAAGAAGTAAAGGTGGGAGATACCATAACGCTGGCTTCCAATGAGAACCCGGCGGCCATTAAAGGGTTTGAAGACGTTAAGCCGATGGTATTCGCCGGTATTTTCCCGGTCGATACAGATGATTTTGAGGAACTCCGTGATTGTATGGAGAAACTGCAGCTCAATGATGCTTCGCTCACTTTTGAGCTGGAAACCTCGCAGGCCCTGGGATTTGGATTCCGTTGCGGATTCCTTGGCATGCTGCACATGGAGATCATCCAGGAAAGGCTGGAAAGGGAATTCGGCCAGACCGTCATCACTACAGTGCCCAACGTCAGTTTTGCAGCCTGGCTGACCAACGGGGAAAAGATCACCATTAATAACCCAGCTGAATTTCCCGATGTGGTCAAGACGGAAAGGATCGAAGAACCATTTATCAAGGCACAGATCATTTCCAAGCCTGAATATATCGGCAATATCATGACCCTCTGCCTGGGGAAAAGGGGGACCCTGATCAACCAGAGTTACCTCACGCAGACCCGTGTGGAACTCATCTTTGAAATGCCCCTGACCGAGATCGTTTTCGATTTTTATGATAAACTGAAATCCCAGACCCGGGGTTATGCTTCTTTTGATTATCATCCTATCGGTTACCGCGACAGTGATATTGTGAAGATGGATATATTGCTGAACGGAGATAAAGTGGATGCGTTATCAGCCCTGATACACCGGAGCCGGTCGCAGGAATTCGGAAGAAGGCTTTGTGAAAAACTGAAGGAATTATTGCCGCGGCAGCAGTTCCAGATAGCCATACAGGCAGCGATCGGCGCCAAGATCATTGCAAGGGAAACCTTGTCTGCACTCCGCAAGGACGTTACAGCCAAATGTTATGGCGGGGATATTACCCGTAAAAGAAAACTACTGGAAAAACAGAAAGAGGGCAAGAAAAGGATGCGGCAGATCGGCAGCGTGGAAGTGCCGCAGGAAGCATTCCTGGCCGTGCTGAAGCTGGATGAATAGATAATAGTATTGAGATCAATATTCAGCAGCGTTCATTTCCCCGATACTCTGTGATCCTCCCAAACTCAATAACGCTGTGTTGAATAATTTAGAAGAAATAAATCAATCAGGATCGTGGCTGTTTATTTCATAAAAGAATTTGGCGCCCCGGAAGCAAAAGACCTTTTCCAGGCACAAATTGAAAGTATTTTCGAAAACAGGGGTTTTATACCGCTTATATACCCCAGGACGAATTATTTTTCGAGACTTTTTTCCCTTTCCCAAAAGATAAGATCAATCCCGAAGGGTGCAGTTGTTTTTTTTATTCACCCTCTTTATGCAAAAACAAACAGGTTGCTTTTAAAAGCACTTCTACGCCGGAATTGCAAGGCCGTTTGTGTCGTAAGTGACATAAACAGTTTGCGGGATAAAACCATCACATTTGAAAAAGAAACGGCTTATTGGAAAAGGATCCGGTATTTTGTTTTTCAGAATGACAGGATGAGAGAACTGGTCGAAAAAAAATACGGCCAAAAGATATCGGTAACCGCACAGCAATTCGACCTGTTATTTGAATCCAGTATCCCCGAGCGAATAAAATCAAATGAAGTGGTCTTTGCAGGCAATACGGCGAAATGCCCCTTTATCAGTGACCTGAACAAAGTGAAAGAAATCAAATGGAGAGTATATTCTGCACATTATTTGCCGGAATTTGAAAATGTAAAACATGTTTTCCTGCAGGATGAAGTAAGTGATAAACGATCCCTGGAAGGGTCTTTTGGGTTAGTGTGGGAAGGAGACAGTATAGAAAATATTTCCAACTTCCGGGGAAGCTACCTGAAATATATAAGCCCGATGAAGCTTTCAAATTACCTCTTGCATGGAATGCCTGTGATCATTCATAAGGATGCTGCACAGGCAACTTTTGTAGCTGAGAATAAGATCGGCTTTTGCGTTTCCTCTTTATATGAGGCTGGTCAGATCATAGAAGATATGAGTGAAGAAATGTACCGGGAAATGCTCGTTCAGGCAAGGTCCTTTTCTGAAAAAATTTCCAGTGGCTGGTTCGCACAATCCTGGATCAATGAAATACTGGAAAATCTCAAACCGGATCAATAAGAAGCAGGAATAGCCCCGTTACTATCCAGGTTGTTAAATAATGTTCTCCATTCGTTATAGATATTTTCGGGACTGAATTTTTCCAACCCAGCCAGGGACGCCGCTGATAAACGCCTTCTCCATTCAGTATTTTCAATAAGGTGTATGATCGCTTCCGCAAATTTTTCCGTGTTCCCGGGTTCGATCAGCACACCGGTCACCCCGTCTTGAATAATATGCCTCGGACCCGTTTCACAATCAAATGCCACGCAGGGTAAACCATGGCTCATGGCCTCGAGCAACACCATGCCAAAACTTTCTGTTCTTGCCGTATGTGCAAAAATAGAAGCTTGCTCATAGTCGTTATGCAGATCATCGCTTACAGGTTTTTGAATGACCAGGTTGCTTTTTAGTCCATGATCCTCCAGCATTTCTCCCACATGATCTCTTTGTTCAATTTCTCCTATGATCTTCCATTTCCATTCCGGATGTTTGTGAAAAACGATTTTAGCCGCTTGGAGCAGGAGGTCGATCCCTTTCACCCTGTTCAGGTGGCCGATAGATAAAATGATATTTTCCTTATTTACAAGGGGAGGTTTTTCCGGCAGGGTAACAAAATAGGGTATGATGGCAATATGATGATTGTAATTCTCAAAATATTTTCCTTCATCACTATTCAGGCAAACAAGGGCCTGCAACCGCGGGTAGGCCTTCTTCATTTGCCATTGCCAGAAGGAATTCTTTTTGAACGTAACAAAATGGGTGTGCTCCCAGGAAATGACCTTGCTTGATCTTGTCAACCCCGCTTTCACTGCAGCGATAGCGATAGGGTACTCGGTCGCGATGATGATATCGGGCCCGATGGAGTGGATCAGTCTTTTTAAAACCCGGATATGCTGATAGAAAAAGAATTTTCTGCTCAGCATATTCCCTTTCTCTGTAATACCAAAGTGCAGGTCCCTGTAATGAAAATTGATCTTTTTATCGGCGGGGAAAAAACAGCCTTTAGCGTTGCCAAGTATTACCATCGAAACTGCATGTCCCTTTCGGATCAGCAGGTTGGCGAAATGGATGGTCATGCGGGCGCCCCCCATCGGCTTATCCAGTTCGGTACTTATAAAACATACATGTTCCGTTAATGGCATTATTTTCCAAAATTAAGGAACCGGTATTTTTTTCGGGTCATTTTATAATAGATCATTTTTGCAAGGCAGGCAAATGCCAGGCGGAAATTTTGTTTCAGCAGGCTGGATGCGATCCGGATGCTCTTGCCGATACTTTGTTTCAGGAAGGCTATGTTGAGGCAGGCGAATATAAAATGTTTCCGGAGCTGTTTCTTACCGGTGATCGCATCCATTTTTAAAAGAGCATCCAGTATTGTAAGGCTGTCGGTATAAAAAAATTTATCATAGTCACCAGCATGCATGGTGCTGGCGCCATGCAGGCGATAGTGATTTAACCTTTCAGGGCAGTAGCAAATAGTTGCCCGGGCAGCCATTTGGATGTACAAAAACCAGTCACCGTTCACTTTAAAACTTTCAAGTTGCTGCATCCACTCCATGGCGAGGGACCTTTTGAAGAGACAACCGCTTGCATTCACGATGGTACAATCATATTTTAATGCCTCATTCAATTCGTCTATCCCGTTGTTTACATACGCTTCATTCCATTTAGTAGTATTGAATTTATTATTTTTTAGAGCTGAAGAACTGCTGAATTTGTAATGAAAATCCTATTCCTCAAAATTGCAATAGAAGTAAAAAAGGCCTTACTTTGGATCTGCTTGTACATGTTATTATTCGATTTCACA